>CAYNJF010000108.1:1168-1619 GCA_964397555.1 uncultured Francisellaceae bacterium | reverse complement strand
ATTGAAAAACAAGAGAAAAAAAATTATTTTTTTCTAGCAAAATCTGATCCTTAGTCTATACTGAAGTTCAGTGTTTAATATTTGTGGTACCAAGGACGGATACACAAGGGGGACGGAGATGAAAAGTGAATACCAAATTTTGCCGCAACTGCGGTTGAAATTAAATATTGAGAGTCCAAATCTCGAGGACGTATGGGCAGAAGGCTATGATGCGTCAATGTCGGGAGAAGTTGAGGACATTAATCCATATAAACAAGGTAGTATCGAGTCAGATCATTGGGCGCAAGGCTGGTGGGCTGGCTTCTACGGAGAAGAGCCACTTTACGAAGTTGCGACAAAACCTCAAGAAGTGACAGCAAAAGTACTTAATATCAGTGAAGTCGACGTTAAATCAGCAGCAAATGCTTCGGTTTGGACAAGACCCAGTTTGAAAAAATGGGCCACGCACGTT
>CAYNJF010000108.1:0-1158 GCA_964397555.1 uncultured Francisellaceae bacterium | reverse complement strand
TCGGTTATCAATTGATAGACATGGTAGCGTAACGACTCCAAGTAGTAGATGTAGCCTGTAAATAAGAACCGCGGAATAGTATCCGCGGTTTTTTTTTGTTTGGCCTTGCCGGCAAAGCTTGACGTGATTTATTCAGCTCGATTGTTTATTTTCTTCTCTTGCTAGTTGTATCTGTAGTTCATGGGTGTCTCGAACGTTTCAATCTAGGTAGTTCGATCTTAAGCGACTTGTTCGCCTGACAGTACGGCATCTCGATCTATAATTTGACTTAGCAAACCATTACGGCTGATTTTGTGCAGGCCGGTATTGAAGGCTTTTAAGAGTTTTTTCCGTTTTGGGTGGTTCTTTTTGATTGCCAGGTGTAATTCTTTGTACCCTAATGCCGGGGGCATGAAACTGAGTTTGATTTGGTAGTTCCAGGGTAGTTCGTGTTTGAGCAAGTAATCTGCGGTGAATTTGTCGATGATGATTAAATCGACTTGGCCGGAGTAGAGTTGTTCCAAGTTTTCTTTGTCACTGCTGACCATCACTTTCTTTAAATTTTTAGCATGATCAAACGCTGGTATATTCGTGTAGCCTTTGATAGCACCGAACCGATATTGATCCATTGACTGCAAGGTTTTCTTGAGTGCGGCCGTTGGATCGTCAGTGGGGAAATTCACTTCGCTACCACTGAGTTTGTAAAAACCAATCGGGCCTCCAGAGAAAGGTTGTGAAAAGACCATGGTTTTGGCGCGGTCACTCGAGTAATACTCTGGGAAGATGCCATCAACAATGCCTAAACGCACGGCACGTAACGCTTTTTCCCAGCTCATAAAGCGAATATCAACATCATAGCCCTCAGCATCGTAAGCCGATTTGATGATTTCGTAGACATAACCATGATAAGCCGGGTCATCACTGACGTAGGGTTCCCAAGCACTGGTTGCGAGGGTGATTTTTTGATTAGCAAACGCAAATTGTGAAAGTACAATTAGGCTAAGACCGATAAATTTCCAACAACGCATCTGAAACTCCTTTTCAACCACGAGCATTATCGATGATCAAACGTGGTGCTTGCAATAGAAAGATGGTTAAAACCACACTACTGCCGACAATCGCTGGAATCGCCAGTGATAAATCCGAACGAACTGGCCAAAACATAACGGCGGTGCCAAT
>CAYNJF010000107.1:0-1750 GCA_964397555.1 uncultured Francisellaceae bacterium | reverse complement strand
TTTGTAGAATTCTCTTGGAGTCAGATATCCTAATGACTGATATAATCTTTCGTTGTTGTAGAAGTTCATGTATTTCTGTGTTCCTCGGTATAGGTTGAGCCCGCCATTTTCAGGGTTGAGGTAAACGTATTCTTCCTTTATGGTTCTCCATAGTCTTTCGATATAAATGTTATCAATGGCTCTTCCTTTGCCATCCATCGATATTTTGATGTTGTTTTCTTTAAGTGTGTTGATAAAGCTATGAGAAGTAAACTGGCTTCCTTGATCTGTGTTAAACACTTCAGGTACACCATGGCTCTCAATGGCTTCTTTAAGCACATCAGCGCACCATTGTGCATCCATTGTGTTAGAGATACTCCAGTTGACTACAAAACGGCTGTGAAGATCAATGATTGCTATCATGTACATAAAACCTTGTTTCATTGGGATCCACGTAATATCTGTTGCCCAGACTTGATTTGGCCTTTCTATTTTGAGCCCCTTCAACAAATAAGGGTAAATGGCATGTCCTTTTGCTGGTTTACTTGTCTGTTTGGGATAAATCACACGTATATTCATCAACCTGTAGAGCCGCTGAATACGCTTTCGATTGACCATATAGCCTTTACGACGGAGATGATGCGTCATCCTTCTAACTCCGTAAAAGGGTTTATCAAAGATCTCTTGGTCGATTAATTTCATCAAGTGTAGGTTCAACGATGAGATAGCACAAGGCTTGTAGTAAAGTCCCGAACGATGTATGCTAAGTAACTCGCATTGCTGCGAAAGACTTAAGCTTTTATCTTCTGGACTTACCATTTTGCGTCGTCTATGCAGACTCAGCTCTCTCCCAGATTTTTTTTTAGAAAGTCAACAGACACTTGAAGTTTGCCTATCTTTTTGTAAAGCTGTTCATTCTCAGCCTCTAAACGTTCCGCATCCGTGTTAGGGCCTCCCTCAAAAGCAGCTTCCGCATTGTCTAGAAACTGTCTTTTCCACATGCTAATTTGATTCGCATGTACTTCATACTTAGAGGCTAACTCTTGGATGGTAGAACGCTCCTGGAGTGCTTCCAAGACTACTTTAGTCTTGAACTTTGAACTGAATTTTCGTCGTCTTTGTCTCATAATCAGGTATTAAAGTTAATCGTAAATTCTAACTTAACTACCTGTCCTATATTAGGGGTCCATTATACATGACCATAATCCCTCAATACTGGAATTAAACCAAGCAAATGAATTATATAGCGAATTTTTGGAGTATAGAGAGAATAAAGCCCCAGGTGAAGAATATGAGTTAGTGCAACATTGGGGAGAGGACTTAATGTTAGACTCCTACTTTGAACTTGTGCCTGAAGATGAGCATAGACGGAAAACCATTGATGATGTTCTTTCTGAAATAGAAAATGACCCCTACGGTCTGGAGACCAGAGACCCTTCCAAAGAACGAAAAATGAAGAAGTTCTTGGATAACCATAAGTCATCAAAGATTAATCTTTCGATTGCTATGTACATGGTTGGAGCAATAGAATTTTTAAAACCAATGGGTCAACCAAAAATAAAAGAACTAGCTTTTGAGTTTGCCACTTTGGGAATGAGTGGTATTGACACTAAAAAAGATGGCTATTCAATTCCATCTATCAAAAACAAGTCATTTACAGGCTATCAGGCTCTTGCGTATTACTATGTAAGTTGGGCAACAGCAATCCCTGAGATGCTGGCTCAGTTACAAATGCCTTTTGAAAAAGAATATGAGTTAGCTAAACAAATGA
>CAYNJF010000106.1:0-1819 GCA_964397555.1 uncultured Francisellaceae bacterium | reverse complement strand
AGAGATCTCAGGCAAAAAGCCACCCCAAGGCGATTTGATTTTTCAATCAAGCTTCTATTATACGGTGACATGCTGGATTTAGCTAGTGAGCGCATAAGCGAATAGAAAAGAAAACGCCCCAATCTCTCGAAAGGGGCGTCTATATTGGTGGTGAAAGTGGGACTTGAACCCACGACCCCAGCATTATGAACGGCATCAGGGGGTGTTTTAACCTCTTTTATGTTACTTGAAATTGTTTGATAAGTATATGATTTTAAATGAAAATACTTGTTAAATAGTTTGAAATACTTAAACTGTGTTTTACGTAAATTTTCTCGATTTGGGCTTCAATTTGGCTACAAATTTTTAACGAGAAAATAGAGATAGGACATAGTTATGCAAAAGCTGACAAAAGCATTTATTGAAAAAATTCCATTCGAGCCATCTGGACAAAAATTTTATCGTGATAGCGAGTTAAAAGGTTTCGGATTAAGAGCTAGTAAAACAGTCAAAGTTTATATCGCCGAGAGTAAGCTGCGAGGCAAAACGATTAGAGCAACAATTGCCAGACATAATGTCATTAGTGTTGATGAAGCTAGAGTTCGCGCTAAGAAAATACTCTCTGACATTTCCGAAGGTAAAAATCCGCATGATATTGAAAGAGCCAGAAAAGCAAAGCTGGTGACATTATCAGAAGTGCTGGAAAGTTATCTTGAATTAAGAGTTAATCTAAAGCCAAGTTCAGTTCAAGATTATCGGCAAACGCTGACTTGCTATCTTGGTGATTGGTTAAACAAACCGATTATTGAGATCACCAAAGACATGGTTGAAGCGCGCTTTCGTAAACTGTCTAAATTCAGTCCATCACGTGCGAACAAAACAATGCGTAACTTAAGAGCTATTCTGAATTACGCCATAGTGAAGTATGAAGATAATAACGGAGAATCATTCCTCAGACAAAATCCTGTTAATCGTTTAACGCAGCTCAGAGCTTGGCATCGCGAAGATCGCAGAAATACCTTAATCAAACATTATGATCTTGCACCTTGGTATAAAGCCGTGATGAATTTAACCAATGATTCAATTGCACCCAATAGAGAAGTCATCAGAGACTTTTTACTACTACTTTTATTTACTGGCTTAAGAAGATCAGAAGCTGCAAAGCTCACATGGAATCGTGTTGATCTCAAAGATAGAACAATGGTCATCATTGATACTAAAAACCATACTGATCACACCTTACCGTTAACCGACTTTTTATATGATCTATTATCCAAGAGAAAGGAAAACGCGCAAACGCAATATGTGTTTCCTAATGAGATGAATACAGGTCATCTCATAGACCCCAAAAAGCAAATTAGAAAAGTAGTACAAGAAAGTGGAGTTAAGTTTTCTTGTCATGATTTGAGACGCACTTTTATTACCATTGCTGAAAGCTTGGATATATCCATGTATGCGCTCAAAAGATTACTCAATCATAAGATGGCAAATGATGTGACGGCAGGTTACATCATTACAGATGTAGAAAGACTGAGAATCCCAATGCAAAAAATTACTGACTATATAACAGGGCAATTTGGCGTTAAACAGTCTGCAATCGTATTGCCAATTAGCAACAGAAGATAATCAAATTGACAAGTGTAACGTTACGCGTTACAGTAAGGATGTAAATGATAAAAACATTTAAACATAAAGGGCTGGAACAATTTTTTAATACTGGCTCAAAAGCTGGCATTCAACCGCATCATGCTACAAAACTTAAACGTCAGTTGTTACGGTTGGATTTAGCTAAAAACGCAAATGATATGAATATTATCGGCTGGAAGCTTCATTCTCTAGA
>CAYNJF010000105.1:0-1910 GCA_964397555.1 uncultured Francisellaceae bacterium | reverse complement strand
CCATCTTGTAAGAAATTCGTTAACTCTGACCAACGCGTCAACATGTACGTAATGCCTTTGCCAAATACACTCTTCGGTGGCGAACTCAAGGCCATCTTATCCAACCAAGCTTTTAAAGTCTCAAGCAATGGCTTTGATTCTTTTTGGCGTAATTCATACCGCAGCTTATGACTGAGTTGTTGCTCACGTGCTTTAGATTCTATCCGATAGAGTTCACCTATCAGTTTTACAGCCACATCGGATTGCCCCGTACTTTTGCTTAACTTCAGTAACTTGGCAAAGGGACGTCTGGCATGAGCCATGCACGCTAAATGGATAATGAAAGCTTCATCATCGACCCAATCATAGCCATTGTAACCATCCGTTTGCAAAAAGCCTTTAAAGCCGCTTAAACACTCTTTAGGGTGTCTCGCTTCACGCGTTTCTTGGTAATCGTACAAAATACTGGTGTAATTGGGGGCATTGCCACGATATACCCACATATAGCTTCTTTTTTGATTGCGCCGTCCTGGCTCTTTCATGACTTGAACCGTGGTTTCATCGGCTTGAATATAACCAGAATGTATAATGTCTTCTCTAAGCAAGCGCAACAAGGGTTCAACTCGCTCGAAGGCCGCCATCACCCAAGCACATAAAGTATTGCGTGGTAATCTGCAACCATGTCGATTCCAAATAGCTTCTTGGCGATACAAAGGCAAATGGTCTTCATATTTATTAATGAGGGTATAAGCCACTAAGCTAGGCCCAGCCATGCTTTTAGGTAAAAATAAGTTTGGCATAGGTGCAATACTCACGCCTTCTTCACAAGCTTTGCAGGCATATTTAGGCCGCACATGTTGAGACACTTTAAACTGAGGTGGGATGACTTCCATTTGTTCAGAGACTTCTTCTCCGATGCGGTGCTTTTGACAGCCACAATCACACACTTTATCTTCTTCAGGAATGTCGTACTCAATACGCTCACGTTCAAAGTGTTCAGGGATAGCCACACGCTTTGGTTGGCCTTTTTGCTTGCGCTCATGGGCTGGCACGGTAATGGTTTTTAGGTCATTCTCAGAGAATTCATCAGCCACAGGTGCATCAGCTTCATCAAATAATTCAATTTGCTCTGGAGATTTTTCAGAGGATGAGCCAAAACGTTTTTGCCTAGCTAATTTGAAATGCTCAAGCAGCGTATAGTATTTGTCTTTCCACTTGAGGATTTCTGATTGTTTTGTTTCAATTTCGACGGCGTGTATTTCTTTTTCTTGTTGCAGGTTTGCCACTAAATCTTTTAATTCAGCAATGGATTTATTATGTGATTCAGTCTTTGTTTTCATGCTTGTATTATAACAAAGTTCACTCATAAAGTAGAGCAAAAACACTATAATAATAGATTTAAATACTTTATTTTTTTAAAAATAATTCTTGTACGTTTGCTGCTGCAAAGCATCCCATCTAGAATATTTATCACTGGCTAGAAGCCAGGCAAAATGTTGCTTATCCAATTCAATCACACCTTCAGCGTTGCGTGGAAATATGTATTTACCTTTTTCTAACCGTCGATACCATAGCGTGAAGCAATTCTGCTCGTAATGCAGGGCTTTCATTTTATCGCCTTTACGGTTACGAAATAAAAACAAATGTCCTGATTGAGGATTTTGTTTAACCAATTCCACCACCATAATACTTAGGCCATTGATGGATTTTCTCATGTCCGTTGGTTCAAGGCGTAAATAAATTGAGCTATTATCTGGAACAACTAACATTGCTGCAATACCTCCATTAGTGATTTCAAGGAGGCATGAGAGGAGTCTATGGGTACATCCACAATCAAACCATTTTGCAACGTTACTTTAACCGCTTCATGACGTAATTCAGGTGTTTGGGGCGTAGTAGGTTTGGTTTTAGCTAGCGTTGTCGTTGATTGC
>CAYNJF010000104.1:0-1937 GCA_964397555.1 uncultured Francisellaceae bacterium | reverse complement strand
CACATCCTATTGCCTTGCCCAGTTCATAATTTGACTCTTTATTTGCGGCAAGGAATTTTCCAAAGAACTCAACTGCCTTTCCTATCACATCAAAAAATACAATACATATCCAGAAGGTAATGAGCACGATGAAGCCAACAATATCAGGCTCAGGGATATTGGCTAAGAAAGAATATATTGACGATAGAAATAGAATAGAAAAAATGACTTTACTACTACCCAAATTAATAGTAGTCCAATAGGCGTTCCTAGACACCCATTTTGCTTCACTTTTGTTTGAATCCTTAAACGCCACAGAGAGAAGCGATAATGCCAAAATGGAAATTGAAAACCAAAGAATGAATGAATAAGCAAACAGTTGGCTTTTATCGTCTATTCCTATTAATGCAATTATTACCGCAAGAGAATTTGCTATGGAATCAGTGGGTTTTGTGAAAAAAGGCTCTGCAACATATTTGCCTAAAACAATTAACAGGGCCCCAGAGTAAAACCAAAGACTTCTGTCATTAGATACATCATGAGCAAGAGACTTTAAATTGCCACCAAGAAAAATGAAAATTAAGATTAATATAGCTAAGTAAATTATGGCTACTACTATTCTTTGCGGCTGTGATAATCGAACTTTCATTTGGTCTATGTTTTTACTAAAACCTGCCTCATATAATTCTTCATTCAAGCTTACTGATTGATTTAATGATTTTTTAGTCTTAAAAAAGTGTCTTAAACCGACTCAACCTGTTCCTCAAATGCCTGAACAACCAATTCCATTATGTCATCAATCTCAGAATAATATTGAAGGCCAACTTCTACATCTCCATTGCCCCATCTTCCTAAACCTGATACATCTTTGCATAAGTCTTTAGGGTCTGTAATAGAGCTGTAATCGATATTTAATGATAATCTCAATCGCTTCTTTTGCGGCACAACATCAAGGAAATTAGTCTGAACCTTAAACGCTATATAAAGCTTCTTAAACTCAACTCTGACGCTTGCGTCAAGATTCAATACTCTCTTCTCTAAAGCGTAGTAAAGGTTGAGAATGTCGCCTTGTAAATGTTCATAGTGAGCTATATCATAAACAGCATGCTCTTTAGAGCTTTCAGGCTCTTTGTAAAGATCAAGTCTGGTTTCATCAAGGTTTGGTCTGTTCCACACTTTTATGGCTCTATCTGCCAATTTACCTGCTCGGTTCTTTATTGCTGTTTCATTCCAGGTTGGCTCAACTCGGACCGATTCATTAAGAAATAAAGGACTTGTATTAAATCCCCCTTCAATGGTCTTTTTATCGCTGAACGGTCTGTCTGATAATTCAGAATTGTAGCCTGTTAGTGATAGATTTCCGATTGTGTGCAGATACTTCTCTTTTATCTTCTCCCAATTCTCACCAAGTTCCTGTTGCCATTTTATCGGTGTGTTCTGGTTCTGTGGTAGAATATGTTCAATTGTGCAGTTCTCAGCGTTTACCAACTCTTTCCTGTTGAAGTTTTCCAACGATTCTAATAGGTAGTTTCTTGACCTGAAATTGTATACATCTTTTATCTGTAGCTCTTTCTTAAACTCAATGTCATTCGGGAAACGTCTGTAACCATCCATAAGTAGGAATGCAGCTTGAACCGATTCCAAATAAGTCTCACGTTTTACTCGTTTGAATAATGTTGCAAAGGTTTTGTTCAAGCTGTTAGTTGGTATGCCGCAAACAGCTCTTCTGAATACATAATTGGCCACTAATCTGATAATTGACACAAACTCATCACGGTTAATCAGCTGCTCTTCATAATCACCATAAACGGCCAATAAAAATGGGTACGAAGTATCTATTTTCAGCTTACGTATTTCCTTGAATAGGCTGGCAATTGTGGTGTCAGTCTCTTTTTTGAGCGTTAATCGCACATAGTATTTAGAGTATTTGTGCAATTCAATTACTGCATCTGTTACAT
>CAYNJF010000103.1:508-1961 GCA_964397555.1 uncultured Francisellaceae bacterium | reverse complement strand
ACTTTTCACTCCCTATGAGCGAATAAAACTCTCGATAGCATTGCTTGAAGCTTATAAAACTCAGCTCGTTGACGCGGGGCTTGTGCATCGAGATCTAAAACCTGCCAATATCATGGTTGCTAGAGAGCCTCATGGGGAATATAAAGTGAGAATCATTGATTTTGGTCTTTGCTTTTCAAGTGGTTCACAACCAACCACTAGTGCGGGCAGCCCACTCTACCGTGCTCCCGAACTGTTTGCTGATAAAGAAGTCAGCGTTGATAATCGTAGTGACCTTTGGTCGGTCGGGCGTATCATTGCTGATTTATGGGGCGATACGTTTGTACGCTCTGTGCAAGAGATGAAAGAGTTGAGGTCAGTAATAGATGACGATATTCGTTACGAACAATTATTCGTCTCATTCATTAATAACAAAGTTTATTTGGACTTTATTTTATCTACGAGTGGGCATGTGCACAGAAATACACACATAGTACAACAGCTGATGATTAAGCTCCAACAAACTTCTAAACAAATTTCAATGGTAGAAGCGTTTCAGGCTGCTTGCAGATTGGAGGGGGGAATGTCAAAAGAAGCGACAACACTGAAAGAGCTTTTATGTTCTATTAACAAAAAGGTCGTTTATGAGCGATTAGATATTGAAAGTGCTATCCAAGGGTTTAAAAAAATAGCAGAGGGAGTTGAACCTTCTCTCTCTCCAATTGGAGCCGTCACGCCTAATGATGAACCTTTACAGCTGGTCGAGTCTGCCACTGAACGTTGTTGTAAAATCAGTGACTTTGTTCAAGCTAAACGATTTGGTCGCATGATCGTCACAAACACTCGAAAACTCAGACGTCATTATGAAAAAATAAAATCAACTGGGCATGACAAAGTTGGAACTTTAGAATCGCTTCTTAGCGAATTAGATAAACACTTACCCAGCGAGTCGAACGAATCTAATCAATTAGACTTAGATCGAATTGATAAAGGTGCTTTACAAGAATGCGCAAAATTGCTTGAACAAGCCCACGATAAACTGGCTTTGAACCGAAATGCTCGTTACCTAGCCGCCAATGTTTTTCTAGGTATCACCGGGTTAGGTGTGTTTTATGGTTTGGCATTATTGGTCCGCAATACAATGTTCAAAAAACAGGGCCTATTTTTCCAATGCCCCGTGTCAGATGAGTTGCGCGGCAATGTTGCCGAGAGCGTTAACGAACTGAATCAATTAGTTAACTGTTCTTCTGCCTAAACCTCTCGCGATAGAGCATTTGCATTTTTACTCGCAATGATTAAAAATGCGAACTATGAAAAAAGTCCGAATCAAAATTCCTTCAATTACTTGCGCTTCTTGCACTGGTATCATTGAAAGTTTTTTGAAAGGCAGTAACAAATTTACCATTGATAAAATCCAATCCGACGTCAGTTCCCAAACCATCACTTTAGAATTTCCTGATAATGTTGAACTAGA
>CAYNJF010000103.1:0-498 GCA_964397555.1 uncultured Francisellaceae bacterium | reverse complement strand
AAGGAAGTGGGGCATGAGCCCAGTACGTTTTCTATTATTAATGTTTATACGCAAGAAGAAAGCCATCATGAGCTTGCTAGTCATACGCCATCAGAAAGCCAACGCAAATACTGGATCCGTGCTATTTTGGCTGGTTTGGCAGGTTTGCCTTTACTCGCGTTATCCATTTTTAATGTCACCATTCCCTTAGCCGGACTGATTGGCATCGCGATTGTTAGTTTACCAATTATCATTGTTGCAGGTTTTGATATTTTCAAACACGCGTGGAAAACGTTTCGGCATACTCGTTCGTTTACCATGGATAGCTTGTTTAGCATCAGTTCTATTTTGGCATACGGTGCTTCGATATTAAGTATTGCTTTGCCAGCATTAGGCTTGCCACAATTTTTTTCAGCGGCGTTAATGATTCTAGGTTTTCGTAACTTAGGGATAGGCATCGAGCGTTCCGCTAAAAACGCTTTGATGAAATCAGAAAAATTTATTGAACGCACCCCAAAA
>CAYNJF010000102.1:0-1978 GCA_964397555.1 uncultured Francisellaceae bacterium | reverse complement strand
CTTCATCGTGGCCTTTAAAAGTTATCTTCCAAGGCCCGCACACAAATATATGGCTATCAATTTTTAAAGAACAAAAACCATGAATTCGATTCACTTCCGTGAAACAGGGCGCTCTCTGAACGCCCTTAAAATAGTTAACCCACTGAATTTTTTTATTATTATCATGGATTGTCGGGTCAACAACCTCAGCAAGTTTTTGTCTGCCGAGGACTGGAGATTCTACGCACTTCAGCTGGAAGGTCAAGACATTTTTTAAAAAAAATTTAAAATCTTCTAACTATCAAATGTGGATTTTCAATAACGCTGAACTAGACAGAACTTTTACCACTTTAAGTTCATTGCCTCACTTTTCGAGCCTGCTTTACTTTATTTGTTTGTGAACGCTTGACCTTTCGAAGAGAAAGAACGATGCTGAGAAAGCCTTGTAGTAAAAGGAGGATACTTAATGAAATGGAACCAAGGATTTGTCATCGTCTTCATGCTGTTTGTTTTTTTAAACCCAGCTGTCCCTATCGCTTCGCATTTTCAAAGCAGTGCTTCTTATGATTCTTCTCAAGAAAACCGATTTGATTGGATAGACAATGTTTATTTGATGGAGTCTGACATGGACTCAGAGATTGCCCCTGCGGGCATAGCCAATCCCTTATCACAGCCGGTAGTCTTGATGGGGTTATTATCTTTCATGCTGACCATGGGTTTTTCGATGTGGTTAAGCACGCAACCGATTAAAACCAAAAAAGGAGCTTCATAGCTCCTTTTTTTTATTCCTCTTATTGGTGATCATCGACACTAGGCTTGAGTTACTTTAACTTTAGCAAATCGTCGTTTTCCAACTTGAATGGTGACCTCATCATTTGGGGATAGCTCGCAATTGGATTCGACTCGCTCGCCCTCAATTTTTACCGCCCCCTGTTTGATCATGCGATGTGACTCGGAGGTGCTCTTGGTTAAATTTGCTTGTTTGAGAACATTGGCAAGCGCCATAGGCCCTTCTGTAACTATGGTGCATTCAGGGATATCATCGGGTATTTGCTGTTTTTGAAATTGATTAACAAAATGCTCATAGGCCTCTTGCGCGCTTTGTTTATTATGAAAACGTTCGATGATCTCCTGAGCTAAGGCGACTTTCGCGTCTCTTGGGTTAGCGCCTTGCTCACAGTCTTTTTTCTTCTGTTCGATTTCGTCGCTGGGTAAAAAGCTTAGCAACTCGTAATACCGCCACATCAACTCATCAGAAATAGACATCATTTTACCGAACATACTATTAGGGCTCTCATCAATGCCTATGTAGTTGTCCAACGACTTAGACATCTTTTTAACGCCATCTAAGCCTTCGAGCAATGGCATGGTAATGATGATTTGTTGGGTTAGCCCCTCTTGCTTTTGAAGCTCACGCCCCACCAGCAGATTGAATTTCTGATCGGTGCCTCCAATCTCAACATCCGCCTTCATCGCGACCGAGTCATACCCTTGTATAAGTGGGTATAAAAATTCATGAATCGAAATGGATTGCTGATTGGCATAACGTTTTCCAAAATCATCGCGCTCAAGCATGCGAGCGACGGTGTGCTTAGCCGCTAATTTAATTAAATCAGCCCCAGTGAACTTATCCATCCATTCACTGTTGTACATGACCGTTGTTTTATCCGGATCTAAAATCTTAAAGACTTGGTTGGCATACGTTTGAGCATTTCGTTTGATGTCCTCTCGGCTTAGGGGCGGTCTGGTCGCATTTTTTCCAGATGGATCACCAATCATAGCGGTAAAGTCACCGATCAAGAAAACCACGCGATGGCCAAGCTCTTGAAAATGACGCATCTTATTAATGAGGACGGTGTGACCCAAGTGCAAATCTGGGGCCGTGGGGTCAAACCCGACTTTAATGGTAAGCTTATCGCCGCTTTCTAAACGTTCCACCAACTCCTTTTCAGGAATGATTTCCTCAACACCGCGTTTAATGAGCTCTAAGCTGGCTTTA
>CAYNJF010000101.1:0-2013 GCA_964397555.1 uncultured Francisellaceae bacterium | reverse complement strand
AGTTCACAATGCCAAAGTTTTTGAAAAAATCTACCTTGATCTTCAAGATGATGAAATGCAATTTACCAATGTAAAATTTAAGACCTTATATTACTCTATTATTGATGCACTTCATCAGGACCCTGAGTTTTCAACACGTGGTTTTATAAATAAGCTTGATCAGGAACTGGCAGAAGAGGTGACCAACATCTTGATGAATGACGAACGTTATAGTTTAGATGACTGGGAACGAAAGAACATCATTACGAAAGAGAAAAAAGACACTATCACCCAAAATGTAACGCAAACTATTCTGTCCTTGAGGTGTTATTTGATTGATAAAAAAGTTAACGAACTCAAGAATGAGACCATGCTTGAAAATGCTAATTCAAAAACAATTCTGGAGGATGTTACAGATTATGCCCGACTAAAAAGTCTGCTCTCTAGAAAGCTAGGTAAAGTGATTGGAAGTAAAGTCTAAGTAAGGTCCATATGCTTACCTTGATTCACCAGATCAATTAGGTTAGTTACATTTAACTTTTTGTACAAACGTGCTTTGTAAGTACTTACCGTTTTCTCATTAATTCCCAATTCTATTGCGATCTCCTTATTCTTTTTTCCTGATGACAATAACTTCAGAACTTCTACTTCTCGTGTAGACAATCTCTTGTAAATTCGACTGCGAGATTTTTTAGTATCATCATATTTTAGATGTTTAGACATTTTCTCACTGAGATGTAATTCACCTCGCGATGCCCTAAGGATTGCTTTTTCGATCACCTCGATCGGTTCTTTTTTCGAAACATATCCTGAAGCTCCCGCTTTAATCGTACTTATGGCGTAAATCTCTTCGGGATGATAACTGAACATAATGATATTAATTCCGCTATGCTCTTTCTTTATGGCTCTTAATGCTGTAATTCCGTTAAGCTCTGGTAAATCGATTTCAGATATTATTACATCTACCTGATTTCGTCGTACAAATTCGAAAATATCTACACCGCTTCCAACGGAACCAATGACTTCGATCTGTTCGTGATTTCTGAAAACGAGTTCTAACCCATTCCGAACAATGGGATGGCTATCTACTACTAATACCTTGATCATGATATTATTTTTAGTTGGTTGTTGTTAGTTAGTTGTTGTTAGTTTGTTGGTTGTTTTAAGTATGAGCTATGCTCACTACAGTGGAGACTTGTAGCTTCAAAAATAAGAAAAAAATGAATATGTTAAGAAAATTACCACGATTATTGTAATAATTACTTTAATTTTTTAGGAATTTCGCAAACTGGAATAGGAAGCATTTTGTGAAGGTTTCCTCTATTGAATTTCATGAAGATTTGAAAGACTTCTCGTTCTCGACCACTAAAATCATCAGCTGTTTTACCAAGATCTTTTTGAGCCATAGCCCATTCCAATTCAGGATATGACGCACCAATCTGATCTTCATCACTTCTTGCATCTCCAAAAAGGCCATCACTTGGGGCGGCTTTCATGATCGATTCAGGAACTTCAAGATATTCCCCAATCTCATATACTTCAGATTTTAAGAGGTCGGCAATCGGACTGAGATCTACACCACCATCTCCGTATTTGGTATAAAAACCTACACCAAAATCCTCAACTTTATTACCTGTGCCTGCGACTAACAATCCAAGCAGTCCGGCATGATAATATAGCGTTGTCATACGCAATCGCGCTCTTGTATTAGCAAGCGCCATCTCTACCGTTTCCGATTTGCCTTCAAGAGTCACTTCTGTTTTAAATTCTTCAAAAACAGGAGTAAGGTCAATTCTAGCATCTTTAACATTTGGGAAGCGTTTCTTAAGTTGAGCAATATGCTCATGAGCCCGACTAACATGGCTTTTGGCCTGATGTATAGGCATCTCTAAACATAATACATCCAATCCCGTTTTAGCACAAAGTGTTGAAGTGGTAGCGGAGTCTATTCCACCTGAAATACCAACAACAAAGCCCTTTACACCAGCATTTATTGCATATTCTTTTAACCAATTTACGATATGATCGACGACT
>CAYNJF010000100.1:0-2104 GCA_964397555.1 uncultured Francisellaceae bacterium | reverse complement strand
CATCAGGCTTGTCTACAAAGCTCATGCTTTGAGAGTTCATATCATTGCCATACATAAATAGAAGTTGACGGTCATTCTCAGGTGCGTTTCTACCATCAATAACCAAAGTCTGTTCTATAAATCCATTCGGTGAAAGTTGGATGCTTGGTTGATTAAGATAGTTTGTATGTGCGACTGATAACGCTTGTTCATCTCTTAACTTTTTAAAATTTGATGTATTCGCATCATCAAAGGTTAATGCATAACCGATGCCCGATTTCCCACGCATGACTCTACCTGCAAGCTGGGACACCATATCTGCGTTGACCGCCGATTTGGCCATCACCACGTAATTTAAGCTCGGATCCGAATATCCCAGACCAAGCATTCCCACCACCAGGGCTACACAATGGCTTTTACTCTCTTTAAACGCCTGAATATCCTGGACCCATGTATTGGAACGGCTGTGTATCGCATATACCTTAACCCCAGCGTTGGAAAGTGAGTCCTTCGCATGCTCAACTTCATTGATTGTCGAAAAAGAAATCATGCCTTTCAAATCACACAGACGTGAACCACATGGATGATATCGAGAGCTAAGCAACTCTGGCAAAGCTTTCATTAAGGATAAAACATTTTGTTTCGAATAGTCACATCCAAGACTATCCTGAATAAACGGTATAATTATTTTATCATTGACCGCTTGGGTCCTCGAGTATGTAAACACCCTTTCTCCACAATCAATCTTTTTTGGAGGGGTTGCACTTAAACTAACAATAAGAGAGCCTTCATTTTTGCCTTGTATCGACTCAATAATCGTTTTTGAATATTTATGACATTCATCCATCATAATCAACGGAGGACACAAACGGTCATCATTGGATAAATAGTTGTAATAGCTATCTTTGCAAAAAATAAGGACACATCGTTTTTCTTGGAAAGAATTATTGTACGATAAAAGTTTGACATCCAGATCTTCAGGGCGAGCGCTCACCTTGATGATCTCATGAGGCCTAAGCGTAGTAGTATTTTTTGGGTCTTTTAAGAAGTTTTGAAAATCTTCATAAAACTGCTTAACCAATTCTTGAGTGGGTGTAACGATGATGATAGGAGCATTGGCATACACCTTTGCAAATCGATCCGCTAAAGCCATTTGAACGTAGGTTTTTCCTGTACCCGTCGCCATTTTCACCACCTGATGATTTTCATTAGAGTTCAAAATCGCTTGGATGGCCTGCTTTTGATAGGAATACAAGGTGCTGGGCAAACAATGGGTTATCAACTGATTGAAGTCATGATTATATTGACTTGATGTTGATGGCATCATTGCAGGTTTTATGACTTCAGTTGGATAGTCCACACCATTGATGTTTGCATGCAATTGAAATAGATTGAATTCCAAAATGGCCTTCATCCTCATATTTTGAAAGCTTATGTTAGCCTGAACCCCTTCAACCAACTTAGATATTGCAAAATTAACCTCATCACGTATATAAGAAGACAACCCAGATACATTAAAACATTCGATAAGTTCATTTTTTGGCTTAAGCCAACAATGCGCATTTTTTAATACGACTTTTGATCGGTTTCTATGCGATGCTGAACGATGCAAGACAACCTTTCCTTTATCGGCCACTTTTAGAGCATTGACGCCGAATAGCTTCATCAGCATAATTTGCATCATGATGTCTTCGCCCCACCAGTCACTAACCGAGGACGGTAAAAAAAGCTGAAACATATCCTCAGGGTTACTTAATCTGGATTTGATTTGCTTAAAGTCAAGCATGAAAGCTTTTGAACCAATATTACTTCGAAACCCATTTTCATAGGGGCTAAACGTTGAGACACTTTGGCATACACTACGATCTAGCGTATTCTTTAAAAACTCATATAAAGCAGAAAAAGAGTTACAAGCTACACTTGAGAATGACTCAATATTATCATCCAGCATCATACAACTACTAAGCCCAACCGCATGAGCCAGTAGCGCTGCCCCTATCCTTCTAGCATTGATCAAAGACAAACTTGAAGCATAGTCACCGTAGGTTGAGCTAATCAATTGCTCAATCACGAGTGCATCCACATGTGGTGGAAGACTGTCTTTTAATGATTCAAACTCATTAGG
>CAYNJF010000099.1:0-2334 GCA_964397555.1 uncultured Francisellaceae bacterium | reverse complement strand
TACCTTGATTTGACCGATCAGCTCCTGATCGCTTGGATTGCCGTCTTGAAGATTGCCCTGTGGATTTGAACTGATGACATTCAAAGCCTCTAAAGTACCATGATTGTTCATCAACTCAATGAAGGTCGTGACGAAGGCCCGTTGTTTGGTTTCGCTCATTGAACTCGAGCGAAAGTCAAAATACTCAACGGCTTGTTCAATGTCATCACGAGAGATTGCATTTAATAGGCCTTTGACACTTCCTTGAGGGGTCTCACGATTTAGTGCGTCTATGGGAAGCGTTTGTTCTTGGGCCTCACCTTCAGATGGTTCTTGTGCAATCGCTGTGCTCAAGCTAAAAAACAAAGCCGCTGCCAAAGTAAGAATAACTAGCGTCGTGATTCTAAAAACTTTCACGAGAAGAGCTCCTGATTAATATTGCCAGCACTGTATTTACATGCAAGCACACGCGCTTACGCACCTAAGTTTTCTATCGGCCACAAACGGGTTTAGATGATGAGAAGGCTGTGATGAATAGGGTAATCTTGGGCGAAAGAGAGTGGGCACCCCAGCCGGGGTGCCGCTTAACCACTAGGACAGAAACTCAACAATCCCGGTATCCACATCGTACATGGCACCGATGACTTTGACTTTATTCTCCATGAGCATATTTTGGATGACATTACTTTTGGTACTAATGTCCTCAACAGTACGCTTGACGTTATCAATCGTGACGGCGTGCACAAAGTCTTCATTTTTAGATGAGCGCATCGCAAATTGTTCTTTGACGTTTTCAACCGATGGCTTGATTTGAGCGAGTGTTGCTGAGAGTAAGCCCATATCCACCTCATCACACACCCCTTTGATGGCTCCGCAACTGGTATGCCCCATGACCACAACGAGCTTAGCGCCTGCCACTGCCGTGGCAAATTCAATGCTGCCCAACATTTCCGTGGTCACAAAGTTGCCCGCAATGCGTCCAACAAATAGATCACCGAGGTTCGTATCAAACACAACCTCGACAGGCACTCTCGAGTCTAAACAACTAATCACCACCGCAAAGGGGTATTGCGCCTCAGCTTTTTGTTTGACCTGCTCCATGTAGTCTCGATTAAGCATGGTGTCATCGACAAAACGTTTGTTGCCTTCTTTTAGTCGAGCCAAGGCTTGTTCGATGGTCATGGCTTGTTGAGACTCATACGTCATGACCTCGGTGGCTGCGATGCTCACCCCAGTGAAAGCGAGAGCCATCCCTAGAGCAACAAGACGTTGTATGTGTTTGATCATGCCAAATTCCTTTTCTATTCCATGAGTATTTTTTTATCGAAATCCGTATTTAGGTATAATGAGACAACAGCAAAATTGGTTGCTCAACTTATATTTGGCCAGGTTGATGGATATCGCCGGCACTATGATCATTATTGCACATTGAGGCATGTTGCTAAGCAAGGAGTTCAAATGAAGATTGGGATTATGGGCGCAATGCTTGAAGAGGTCCAACACATCAGGGAACGAATGGATGTTAGGGGGGAGAGGAGCATTGGCGGGCGAACCTTCTACCATGGAACATTAGGTGATCATGATGTTGTGCTGGTATTTTCGCGATGGGGTAAAGTGGCCTCTGCCACCACGGCTACCACACTTATCCATTGCTTTGATGTTGATTATCTTTTATTCACCGGGGTAGCCGGCGCTGTTGATGATAAGCTCAATATTGGCGATGTGGTCATTGCCCGAGGATTGTATCAACATGACATGGATGCAAGGCCTATCTTCGAGCGGTTTCAGATCCCTTTGACCCAAACTACGTTATTCCATACAAATGCCGCTTTTGGCGATAAGGCTGTGCAAGCCAGTGAGCGTTATTTCAATCAATCTTTGTCTGAGCTAGGTCAAGAGCGCTTATCAAAATTCTCGATTCATTCGCCCAAAGTTAGGGGTGGGGTTGTCGCCAGTGGCGATCAGTTTATCAGCGAGAAAAGTGCTTGCGATGCACTGTGTATGAATGGACAACACGTTCTAGCCGTGGAAATGGAAGGAGCAGCAGTCGCTCAGGTCTGTGATGATTATGACATCCCTCTTACCGTGATACGAACCATATCGGACAAAGCCGATCATAGCGCCCAGATTGATTTTCAAGCGTTTGTGGGCGAAGTAGCCAGTGAGATCTCCGCAGGCATTACCCTCAACTTGCTTGATGCGCTGAGTGAATAAAGCCATGCGTTGGGAGTCAAAGACTCAACGTTTGTAGTGCAACAAAAATAAACTCGATGAAGACGAGATTGATAGAAAATGAGAATGGAGTGTAATGGTGGGCCCACCAGGACTCGAACCTGGGACCAAAGGATTATGAGT
>CAYNJF010000098.1:0-2379 GCA_964397555.1 uncultured Francisellaceae bacterium | reverse complement strand
TCACCCCTAAAGGGTCAATCTTATCTTTGCCACAAGGGGCTACGGCGGTTGATTTTGCTTATGCAGTTCACACTGACATTGGGAATACTTGCGTCGGTTGTAAGATCGATCGACGATTGGCCCCGCTGAGCACGCGTTTGGAGTCGGGTCAAACAATCGAAATCATCACGGCCGAAGACGCGTACCCAAACCCAGTTTGGTTAAGTTTTTCGGTAACCGGTAAAGCCCGCTCGAATATTCGTCATTGGCTTAAAAACCAAGAGAAAAAAGAATCACAAGAGCTTGGGAAAAGGCTTATTCAAGTTGCCCTATCCACCTCCGAAGTTGATTTGGATGAACTTGATGCGAACACGACTAAGCTGTTGCTTGAGTCCATGAGTGTGGAATCGCTTGATGATTTGTATGAAGAGGTTGGCCTGGGTCGAAGACTGGCCCCGCTTGTGGCTCAAACCATGCTTTCGCAAGATGAGTTAGGTGAGCATGATGAGTCGTTGACCATCCAAGGCACGGAAGGTTTGGTCGTCAGCTATGGCCAATGCTGCTACCCCATTCCTGGAGACTTGATTGTCGGTCGTTTGATGAAAGGCAAAGGCGTTGAGGTTCATATCGAAAGTTGTCCTAAAGTGGCCAGCATGCGCAAAGACCCACTCAAATGCCTAAACGTCAAGTGGGCCAAGGATATGGACACGGAGTTCCCTGTGTCAATCCAAGTGGATGTCCTGAACGATCGTGGTGTGCTGGCTACCCTGGCGAACACCATTTCAGATGCCAACTCTAACATTGTCAATGTCACGGTTGATGAGCGTGATGGACGCCATAACTCCATTACCTTTGTCGTCAGTGTTCGTAACCGTGCCCATTTGGCGCGAGTCATGAGGCGTCTTCGAGCCTTATCCAGTGTGACTCGAATCATGAGGAAGAAAATCGAATCTTGAGTCAGCCAAGCGTGCATCCTTTCTATCATCGTGTGCTCACTGAGTGCAAAGGAGTAGGACCAGCCTTAGCGCAGAAGCTAAGCAAACTTGGCTTGGTGACCTTCATTGATGCGCTCCTCCACTGCCCCCTTCGTTTTGAAGACCGAACGCATTTGGTGAGCGTAAAAGACGCCCTGGTTGGAGACAAAGTCCTGGTCCAAGGCCAAGTGCAATCGGTCAAAGTCATGCGCGCTCGAAAATCATGGATGGAAGTCATCATCGATGATCATGGGACCTTGCTCAAATTGGTGATGTTTCATTTCTCACCAAAACAAAAGGCGATTTTCTCAAAGGCAAAAACCCTAAGACTTTTTGGAGAAGTGAGTACCCGAGGCCCTCACAAAGCCATGGTTCATCCTGACATTCAATTTCTAAAAGATGAGCATGCGCCTGTAGACGCCGAGTACACCCCCGTTTATCCCACCACTCAAGGTTTACATCAAGGTGTATTAAAAAAAATCATTCACCAAGTGCTGGATGAATTTGTCGGCTTGAACGTAGAGGAGATTTTGCCCAAAAGCTTATGCCAGCAGCACAAGTTAATTGATTTCCAAAGCGCATTGCTGATGATCCATAAACCCTCGGTTGAGTCGATGAACCCTGAAAGCTCGCCGAACCATCCAGCACGGCTTCGCCTGGCTCTAGAAGAAATCTTGACCCATCAAATCTCAATGCGCTTAACCCGAAAAGCGGTTTCAAGAGAAAAAGCATCCTCACTGAAGAATCATCCAAAGCTTCATCAGCGTTTTCGCGCCAATTTAGCGTTTGATTTGACCGGAGCTCAAGAGCGAGCGCTCGAAAGCGTCATCCAGGATTGTCAAAAAACCCACCCCATGATGCGCTTGATTCAAGGAGACGTCGGTTCGGGTAAAACGGTGGTCGCCGCGCTTTGTGCTCTGAATGCTCTAGCCGATGGTAAGCAGGTGGCCTTGATGGCTCCCACGGAAATTCTAGCAAACCAACACGTCGAGCAGTTTCAGGTTTGGCTTGAGCCCTTGGGCTTTGAGGTTGTAGCCTTGACTGGAAAGCTTGGCGCCAAAGATAAACGAGAAGCGTTAGATCGCGTTGCTCAACATTCACCTTTGATGGTGGTTGGCACGCACGCATTGTTCCAAGAAAGCGTGGTGTTTGATGATTTGGCCTTGATGATCATTGATGAACAACATCGCTTTGGCGTTGAACAGCGCAAACAGTTACTCTCCAAGGGCACGAAGACACTCGCCCATCAACTCATCATGACGGCCACTCCAATTCCAAGAACCCTTGCCATGACTCAGTGGGCCGATCTGGATCAAACCATCATTGATGAGCTTCCTCCAGGTCGAAAACCAGTCACCACGTTGTGCCTAGATCAGCAAAAGCGTGGTGAGGTCATGCAAAAGATTGATGTGCTCGTAGAAAATGG
>CAYNJF010000097.1:1768-2408 GCA_964397555.1 uncultured Francisellaceae bacterium | reverse complement strand
GATCTTCCCACATTAGGCAGTGGCTTATCGGTAGGTATTTTTCGTCATGCTAACTTAAGAGTATTACTCAAAATGCTTGCCACGGACACAACGGCTAATATTCTTTCCACTCCAACACTGATGACGCTTGACAACCAAATAGCGATGATTAAAGTAGGTGAAAAAGTCCCGTTTGCTATTGGTCAGACCAATAATGATAACACTGGCGGTAATCCGTTTACCTCCTTCGATCGAGAAGAAGTCGGACTTTCTTTAACAATACGTCCGCAAATTACCCATTCTAAAGAAATTAAACTGCAGATAGAGAATATTTTATCTAATCTGATTCCTGATAGTGGGACACAAGGTGCAGGGGGCAATCCTAGAACATCTGAAAGAACCATTGTCACCAATGTCATGGTTGAAAACGCTAAGATACTGGTGTTAGGCGGTCTTATTCAAGACAGTTGGGAGAAGGTTCGCTCCAAAGTACCTTTCATTGGGAGTATGCCTTTGATTGGCCAACTCTTTAGCTATGATAGCAAGCAGTTAGTGAAGAAGAATTTGATGATTTTCATCAAACCGACCATCATCATGAATCCAGAACAAGGTTTACATGTCACCAACAGTAAATACGATCACATGCGGCTTTCCCAACAGT
>CAYNJF010000097.1:0-1758 GCA_964397555.1 uncultured Francisellaceae bacterium | reverse complement strand
CACAAGATAGGCCTTTTATCGATGAATCACCCATCATGGCGCCTATGACTTCAGAAACAAAAACCATCGTACTTCCTCAAGTTGCTCTACCTTTACCCTTTCAAAAAGACTAAATAGAGAGCACATTGCACGCTTAGGTTTTTTACTCTCCTTTTAAGATCAAAAAGCAAAGCGGCTCTGGTTTATCTTCTGGGGAATACGATCCCCACAGACAATACATGAAAAGCAGCATGGAAACTTTTCTTGGGTATGAAAGTGAGAAATAATTAAGCAGGGTCTAGACTAGCATAAAACTTTAAAAAAGGTTTTAATGCTACGATGAACAAGGGTTTAAGCGATTATAAAGTAAAAAAAATAAGGCTGTACTTTTGTGAGGCTATGACGGCCTCCCAAACAGCGACTTTGTTGGGTATGAATCGCAACACCATGAATCGTTATGTCAACCTATTTCGTAGGATCATAGCAGCCTCTGCCATCAAGGACTCGAGTGTTGTGGCTGGTGACATGGCGCTGGATGCATCCTCTTTTGGGGCCAAGAGCATCCGGGGCAAAAGAGGCCGAGGAGCTGCAGGCAAGACACCTGTATGGGGTCTTTTAAAGCGGCATGGACGTGTCCACGTGGAGGTGGTTGAGCACTGCTCTAAAGACCCGCTCATGCCCATTCTTCAGGGAAAAATCCTGGAGGGAAGCACCCTCCATACGGATGGATGGAAAGCTTATGATGGGTGGATGCTCAATGGATAGGATCACTATCGTGTGTATCATTCAAAGGATGCATTTGCTCGGGGAAAGTGCCATGTTAACGGCATTGAACGTTTCTGGAGCTTCGCCGAAAGAAGGCTTGCCAAATTTAATGGACTGACCGAGGATAAGTGCTTTTTGCCTCGAAAAGCGTGTGAGTTTAGATGTAATCATAGAAACTCAAAAGACATACGAAATGTCCTTTGGAAGCTCTGGAAAAATAACTTCAAGCTAGTCTAGACCCTTTTTTATTAAGTGACACCTCTCCACCTTTATGGACGCACTTTCCTCATTTGAGATGCTGGCAAACATGCGGTGTCAGAGGCGAGTTTCTGGGAGCTTGTCGTCTCGAGAGGTTGTCCTTTCCGCAAGGCTTGCGTCGTCTTAGCACCTTTCTTTCGCAAGGCGTTAACAATAGTCTTCCAACTTGCTTTCTCATCAACGTTTTGGGTTTGTTGTTGATGTTGAAGAGCGATATCCAGGTAATTTTGAGGAGGGGTTCTCATACGTAAATTGGGCAAACGTACTTGGGCTATCATCATGGGAAGGAGTGTCGTGAGCTTCTGGGCGAGAGCAAGATGTAAGGGCGATTGGCCTGTTATATCAAGCCTATCCACCCGTGCACCGCCTTGTAACAAGGTCAGAGTTATCTTCCTGCGTGTTGGCTCTGATAAAGTCATGGCATAGTGCAAAGGGGTCTGCTGCGCTTCATCTTGGAGATTCACAGAGCGATTTTGGTCTATCCACTGTTTAACCTTCAAGACTTCTCCCATTCGGATAGCCCGAAGCAGAAGGTCTGTGTGATATTGATTGCTGCGACATTTTTCTTCCATAGCTGCTTGGTCTGCCTTGCCGATGTTGTTTAAATCTAAATTCAAGTGAGTCAGGGCTTGGTTGACTTGCAGTGCCTCACCAAGAGCCTGGCCGCCTGACTCACCGATATAATTATTTGTTAAATCTAGCTGTGTCAGGGTCTGGTTGCCTTGCAGCGCCTCACCAAGGGCCTGGACGCAGTCA
>CAYNJF010000096.1:0-2761 GCA_964397555.1 uncultured Francisellaceae bacterium | reverse complement strand
CAAACTTTTCATTAAAGGTATTGACTTGAAACTCATCACCGCTTGCCGTTCCATCCGCTAAGAAAGCTCGTGCCATAACGTCATGATTGCTTTTACTCTGATCAGTAATCCATGTGACCACAAAATTTCCTTCTCGGTCCATGGCCACTTGTGGGTGTTCTTCCTCATCATCAAAATTAATGGCGTTCACAAGGATTGGATCGGCATCTAGAGCTTTCCCATTGACATCAAATCGTTTGTAGAGGATGTCATAATGATTCCCTTTACCAGTGGCCTCCCATTCTTGCCAAACCACCACAAAGTTACCGGAAGCGTCCATGGCCACCTCAGAGCTATCGTTCCAAACGTAATCTGGATCGACAACAAAATTACCGGTCATCGTGAGAGAATCATCGACATCCCAATGAAATATATTTACCGAAACTCGTGGATCACCGGCTGAATCGTCGGTAAAGCTAACCACAAAATGACCATTATGATCCGTTGCAATACTTGCGCTGTGTTGATCATGATTTGTAAATGAGTCGTTAACAAGAAAAGCATCACCGACTTTAGTGCCATCAGCATCAAACCGTTGGGCAAACACGCCATCGCTGTCGCCCAAGTCATTTCTGTTACCCTCCCAGGTCACAACAAATCGACCTGAGTCATCCATCACGACATCAGGAGTTTCTTGATTATCATCAGAGGTTTCGACGGATATATCTGATGTTTGGTTAAAGGCTTTTAAACTACCATCGGCGTTGTAGACTCGAGCAAAGATATCTCGGTTTCCATTTTCTTCGCTTCGCCACACAATGACAAAATCACCGTTTCGATTCATCGAAATGGCAGGCTCATCCTGATTATCTGTTTCGGTGTGGTTGACCAGGACCTGTCCACCAAGTGGATTACCGATGCTGTCATAGCGCTGCATGAAAATACCATCACCATCGGAATCCGCGTCATCATCTTCCCAAACGGCAACAAAACTTCCATCATCTCTTTTCGCAACTTGAACATTTTTTTGCTTACCTGAAGTGTCACTGTTGAGGACAAAGTTACCACTTACCTCATCAGGTCCAAGGGTATGCGTCCAACCCTCCATGGTCACTTGATTAAGGACTAAATCAGTCTCAATGTCACCGACTTGATACTCAAGGTCCCAATCGCCCCCAAGCGTGGCATGTCCGGTTAAATCCTCACTTGCGGCAACGTCGGCCCCTGTAACGATGCTCAAACGTTGGGTAAGGACCTGGCCAAGTTCATTTTGCGCTAAATTACACCCATAAAGTAAAATATCAGCATCTTGACTCAGTGATTGTTGCCAGAGTTGAAAATTATCATGGTATTGATCAAAGGTATGATTATTAAGCTGCGCGTTGCCAAGGTTTATTTGTCCATCATCACCATGTGAGACAATATGGATGGCTGATATATCCTGATACTGACTGAGAATTTGCGTCATCTGGCTAAAGCCATCTTGCTGGGCATCAAGCAGATAAAAGACAACATTGTGGTCGTCTTGGTGACTTAAGCGTTCAAATACGGACTCGTAATCCGGCGTGTTCTCATCAACGAATATAATTTGATTTGGCCCATCTTTTGAGGCCTCAGGGATCTCCGGTAAAAGCAAAGCATTATCGGTGATTTCACCAAAAGATTGGAATGAATGATTTAATGAGTCATACCCGGCTTGATGAGGGTGATCGGATTTTGAAAGTTGATCAAGATTTAACCCATTCTCAGTGTGCTTAAAGGGATCTTCTTTTTCCCCCAAATCGGCTCCCGAAAGCCCTGCCAAACTCAAAGCGTCAGCGCTTAAGAGCAACCTTGGCTCTAACAGCTCCATCACAACGGCTTGAGTTGGCCTTTTTTTTGAATCCGGGACTTTACTACTCATATGGCTTTATCTTTATTTGAGAATGAGTGCTTTGATCTGTCTTTGCAAAAACATACGAATCGGCTCTCTTTCATCACTTGAATAACTATTCAGTGCCTTTACTCCTAAGGGATACCTATATAAAGATTAGACAAAATAACGACTACCCAGTTGTATATCTGACCAATAACAGCAATAAATAAGCTGCCAACGTGCGGCATCGCACAATATTGCAGGATTCATTAGGGTATTGGATACCCTTAGGCGTTCATGGTTTTTAAAAACAGTTGTTTAACTTGGCGGTATAAACGAAACCCAATGGGTTGAGAATGGTGCTCAAATCTAACGAGCACTCTAGCGCCTGGGTAATAGTGATGTGTCTTTTTGCTAATCAAGACATCAAAATGAAAGACAGGCTCAATGGTTGTGCTGCCTGTTTCGTCATTAGAGTCAACGGGAATGAATCCGCCTTGTGAGGCCCCTAATGCTGGGCTGGGCAGCTGGTTAGACGCCATGGGGGTTTGCCCGATAAGCGTTGCGTCAAGGATTTGATTGCCATGGCCAGAATAACGTACTTGTATCCTTTGAACATCATGGCGCACAAAATCGATGTTTCCTTGCGGGATTACAACTCTTACTTTGGCGCTTTCTTGGTTTCTTATGTAACCAAGGATTTTCCCTTTTTGAAGGTAACGGCCGTGTAAATCACTGGAACCGATAAGCTCAAGCTTGCCCTCAATGGGGCTTTTAATCAATTGAGAGGCCAGTTTTTCGTCGAGCTCGTCCATCTGTATACGAAGTTCTTCAAGCCTTTGGCGGTAGATGTCAGCCTCAGTTCTGTCCTTGTGTTGTACTTCATGATAGCGGGCTTGCAGTTCATCATGACGGGCGTCCAATATC
>CAYNJF010000095.1:0-2850 GCA_964397555.1 uncultured Francisellaceae bacterium | reverse complement strand
ACAGTGCCTCTCAAGCTGCCAATGAGTCACCACCTGAGGTGGGAGCAACCGGTTTGCATTCTGCTGGTTCTAGGTCAACCTTACGTAGAAGACACGGGTAAATACTGATTATAAAGTCAAGTAAATATTCTCTTTTTTTCGTATTTTCTGATGCATTTTTTCCTTTTTCTCTTATAATGAACAAAATTTACGTCACACCAGTCAATAAGAAGAAGACGTATCGCTAAAGAGAAAGTACACGAAAAAGGGTTTTCTATGTCGCAGTTATCGGACTCGTTTCAAAAGCATGTTCAATTTATGATGGATCGTATCCCTGGGTATTGCATGATTACTGATCGTGAGCACCGATACCTAGCTGCCAATGAAGCTTATATTAAGCTTATTGGTTATGAATCCATGGACCAAATCAAAGGGAAAAGCCTTGATGAGTTAAATACGCCTCTCAAAGAAGATCAGTCCGTTTTAGAAAGCATCGATGATGACATCTTAGAAACCCGTGAACAAATCATGATGTTTGGTGCCAATTGTTTTTCAGAAGATGATCAAAAAGTAACCATGGCATGTAAGTCGCCTTTTTTTGATTTGGAAAATAATGTCATTGGGGTCTTCAATGTATTTTTTGAGGTCAATACCCAAACCTTTTTTGGTTACGTCAACAATTGGCTTGATCCCAAAAAGAATCACATGCTCTCCTCGGAAAAAGCGCAAGATAACTTAATTAAAACTTACAAAAACGAGCTTGGACTCACCAAACGCGAAGCGCAAATTGTGTTTCATTTGGTTCAAGGTAAAACAGCAAAATTGATTGGTGAAGCGCTTAATATTTCACATCGTACTGTGGAAGTTCATATCTCTAAAATTAAGTCAAAATTACAATGCGATAGCTCTCACCACGTCATCAAAAAAGCCATCAAAGCAGGTTCAATTTATTTTGTCTCCAAAGGGGTTTACTCCGTTCAAATCCCAATGAATCTTGCAACCAAATAAAGACACCTTAAGGTGTCTTTACACCACCTCTGAGCGGCCCACGTTGTTTGGTTTTCGATCGTCGACTTCTTTGGTTGACGCTTGCCCACGAGCATGATTACTTTTTGATAATTGAAGCGCTGGTGATATCGCTGTCTTGCTTTCACCTTGTTTTGTCTGGGGGCCCATATCAGGATCACCGGAATCAAACTGTGTGTAGGCATAGATAAGACTTCCTATCAGTGTTAGCGCCAACCCACCAACAATAACATAAGCCCCTGAGTTCGACGTCACCATGTCAAGAATATCATTCTGAGCTAAGTTTGGAGCAGCGCATGGGTTCAATGGGCTTTGAGTTTGAATCAAATCAAGAATAGGGTGAGTGCTTCCTGTGTAGGTGTGCGATAAATCAAACACGGTCGTGCAGATCCATTGATTTGGATTTAATTGAGTCGATACATTGGCACAGGCTGAAGTAAGCTGGATTAGCTCATTTTCATAACAAGTGGTGGCCGTGTAAAATTGTCCACTCATCTGCTCCGATTGAACCAAGACTGACCCAAGGACTTTTAAGCTCGACAGGCTTAGCTGATATGCAACATCAGCTATCCATGAAAGGCCGTTGGAGACAGCCTCAACCGTATCAATCATCGTTTTATGGTCAACAAAACTCATGTCTACTCCTTGGTTGTTGAGTTTTGTTTATTATAAGCAAAGCTTTGAGCCGATAAATATACGACGATGGTTCGGTAATTACGTATCTCGATTAACGATCAAGCAGATCCTCTAGAGCAATATCATCCGTTTGACTTGTCCCTAATTCCGTGGACTCGGAATGCTTTTCTTCTAAAAGCGATAAGGTCTTCTCCAAATCATGCAGCTCATGATTCAATTTGCTCACTTCTTTTTTCAAAAGGGACTGAACGTCCTTGGCATGATCAAGCGCTTTTAGATAATGAGTCTCTCGCCCTTGTTGGCGCTTGATGATATCAAGCAGCACTGGTATCACTTGATGGATTTCATTGGACGTACTTGGAGTGATTTTAACGGTCGACTTCGAGGCTTTAAGCTTATTGATTTGAGACTGCAATTGAGAAAATTGCATATCCAGATAAGGCTTTAAGCTACCCTCGCTAGGCGTCTTTTTAGGTTCATCTTGAATCGTCGAAACAGGGGTAGGATTTGCGTGCACGACAGGGAAGTGATGTTTTTTCCAGCTGTTTAAGTAGCGACATATATCGGTGTTGGAGCCACGCTTTAACCCTTGTTCGAGCAATCGGTGCCCAATAGAGTCGTAGGTTAAACGTATTCCTTCCTTAAATAAGGCATCACAAACCTTCCAAACTTCCTTTTCCTTTGGAGTAGGTTGATAAAATTCACCATTGTCGTACGCCATAGTGCCATCCCTCAGTCGCATCCATCACTTGACTACAATACTAAGTGTGATTTAATCATCCAGCTTTCATGGTACCATATCTTCGATTTATTTATACATCCCTGATTGTTGGACTTCTTCGTCAAGATTTAACCTTTGTGCTTGCGTGATTTGCGACATGGTTAAAGTACGTTCATACGCCTGTTTTGCCACCATCGCTTGTGGATGGCCCGTTGCGGCGGCTTTGGCCATCCAAGAGTAGGCTCGCACACGATTGGTCTTAACTCCCAGGCCACGCTGGTACATCACCGCGAGATTGTATTGGGCTTGAGGCTCACCCTGGGTGGCCCCCAAACGATTCCAGTAGATGGCCTGCTCAAAGTTTTGAGCCACCCCAATCCCTTCTTGGTAACTAAGCCCCAACTTCGCTTGTGCTTTGGGGTTCCCATAATTGGCTGCACGTTTACGAAGCTCAAACGCTTTGGTGAAGTTTTGTTTTACCCCAATGC
>CAYNJF010000094.1:0-2923 GCA_964397555.1 uncultured Francisellaceae bacterium | reverse complement strand
CCTTAAGGAAATTAAAGGTAATGTAAATGTGATCGATCCTGTCAGAGCAAAGCAGCTAAAAGAGGCTAAATCACACGAAGTGGTGGAGTTAAAAGACCCTAAAAATGGCTCTAGAATGGTTAAATTGTCCACAAATATTTTTGGTTTTAGGGAGGTGCAGCAAACAATCAATTTAGATCAGCCTGTAAATGATACGACCAATGCATACGTTCATACTATTGGAGATTCAATCATTGTTGATTTTGAATTGGAGCGATATAAAAAAGGAGACGTACTTGTGATGTACAATGTTTACTTCTTTAAAGATGCAGCCATTATGAAGCCAGAGTCAATCTATGAATTGAATGCTTTGCTTGATATGTTAAAAGAAAATGAGAATCTCGTGGTGAAACTACACGGCCATACCAATGGTAACTCGCACGGCAAAGTATTACACCTGGATTTAGAAGATAAGAATTTCTTTTCCCTTAATGCCAATCATAAAGAGGACAACGGCAGCGCCAAGCAACTATCCGAATATAGAGCCTACACCATACAGCATTGGTTAATGGAACAGGGCATTGCTGAAGATAGAATAGATATCAAAGGCTGGGGAGGAAAGAAAATGATTTATGATAAACACGATACCCAGGCTTTTAAAAATGTTCGTGTGGAAGTTGAAATTGTAGAAGAGTAAAAGCCATAAATTAAGTATTTATGAGAAAGATTGTTTATACGTTGCTTTGTCTGACATTGGCCACATCTGTCATTAGTCAAATCCCAGAAAATGTTAAAAGTTATGCAGTCATCGGGGCATTCGGGTTAGAGCAAAATGCCGATCGATTTGCAGCTTTTTATAAACAAAAGGCGCTTAATACAACGGTAAGGCAAAATATGGCCAACAATATGTTTTATGTCTTTATAGATGAGTCAAAGGATGTTGAGGCTATTAGAAGCAAGGTATTAGAAATCAGAGAACAATTTGCAGGTTTGGGTAAAGCCTGGCTTTACAATGGTAACTTCAATTGCCTTCATATTCCATCGGATCAATTGAAAATGAATGACCTTGCATCTGATAACGAGAATAAAGACGTGCTAGAAAAGTTAGTTCATGATGTAGAAGAAGCAGAATTTGAACGCGAAAATCGTCAGGCGGCTGAAAAATTAGCTGTTGAGAATTCCCCAAAGGAACCTGAAAAGCCTAAAGTTGTGAAACCCGAAGGTAAGTTCTGGGTGTATTTTAATACGTATAATGTTACGGATCTGCAGGAAGTATCAGGTAATATAAAGGTATTCGATGCAGAGCGAGACAAAGAAATTGGAGATCAAAATGCACATGAATTGATAACCATGAATTCTCCAAATAACGGTACAAATATGGTGCGTTTTGAAACTGATATTTTTGGTTTTCAGCCCGAAGTGAGAACACTGGATTTGGATGAACCTTTAAAATCTGATGACAAAGAACATATCAGAATGGTGGGAGATAGCATTGTGGTTGAATTTCCGCTGAGAAGATTTAACAAAGGTGATGTTATGACTTTATGGAAGGTATATTTCTATATTGATGCTGCCATAATGAAGGAGGAGTCCGTACCTCAACTAAATCAGTTGCTTAACATGATGCGCGAAAATGATAAGATGAGGATTATGATTCATGGACATACCAATGGGAACTCTCATGGGGTAGTAAAGCATTTAGATCCTGACGATAAGAAGTTCTTCAGCCTCAACGATAGTCACTTAGAAGATAAGGCGAGTGCAAAGAAACTGTCCGAATTTAGGGCGTACACCATTCAGCACTGGTTAATGGAGCAAGGCATACCTGAAGATCGCATGGAGATCAAGGGTTGGGGTGGAAAAAAGATGATTTATGATAAGCACGGCTCAAGTGCTGATAAAAATGTTAGAGTTGAGATTGAAATTTTGGAAGAATAATATATTCCTTAACTTCATAGATCAATCATAAAACCAATATTGCCATGTGGAGAATCACCACGCTATTCCTTGTCGTTTGCCTGAAAAGTAACATTTCTTATGCCCAAACAGAGGATATTCCTCAGGGTTATGCCATTGTTGTGGGAGCTTACGCTAAGTCTAAGGTCGACTATGCGGTAAAATTCACCAAGTATGTGAGTGACAAAGGATATAAGGCCAGGTTTGGATTGAATCAGCGCGGATCGCTCATTTACGTGTACGTAGATCATACTGAGAGTTTTAAACAGGCACTCGTTAAGATGCGTGAGATGCGTGAGAAAGATGGTTTTGAAGATACCTGGGTACATGTTAAAACCAATACTGCCAGATTAAAATTAACCCCTGAACAGGAAGAAAAGGCAAGAAAGGCGACAACTGCACTGAAAAAAGAAATTGTTAATCCATTGGGAGATTTATATGCTGAGCGCTTTAAAAATAGTAAGGAAGCAATGGATGAAGAGTCAGAACCTGAATTAGAGCCTGATCAAAAAGAAGAAACTACTGCGGAAGAAATTGAGGAAACTATAGCAGAACAGGTAGCTGTAAAAGCTGACATTGAAGAGACTGTGCTGGAAGATGACCGTTTGAATGTGTGGTTTAGATTGATCAACAGCTCAAATAGTAAAGAGGTGCCAGGGGAGGTTCAGGTGATTGATACCGAAAGATCCAAATTAATGGACGTGGTAGAGTCCGGGGAGCATGCCCCAGTAAACGACCCTAAGAATGGCTCAGGTCAGATTACTCTGATCGCTGATGTATTTGGCTACAGAAAACTTCAAAAGGAATTCAACTATTACGAGCCTTATGCTGGCCCAACAAATGCACATATAGATTCCACCGAAAATGGCCCTGTCATTACTTTTGACTTAGTACGCTATCGCGTAGGTGACATTGCAGTGATGTACAATGTGTTCTTTTTTAAAGATGCTGCCATCATGCGACCAGAATCTCAATACGAGGTAAATAG
>CAYNJF010000093.1:0-3278 GCA_964397555.1 uncultured Francisellaceae bacterium | reverse complement strand
ATTGACCCTTTAGGGGTGAATAAGTAAACCGCATCGGGGTATAAATCAATTTTGACGTTTTCAATAAACTCAAGAGAGTTGCCGGTGTTCTTTTGGATCTCCAAAAGACCGGTTAACCATTTGCGGGTGCGGTGGTTTGCTTTTTCATCCGCAATTGCATCCATGTCTTTGTAAAGCCAATGCGAGGCAATGCCATTCTCGGCAATGCGATCCATCTCTTGAGTGCGGATTTGCACTTCAATGGGAACACCGTGAGGGCCAAGCAAGGTCGTATGCAACGATTGATAGCCATTAGACTTAGGAATGGCGATGTAGTCTTTGAAACGAGCTGAAACCGGTTTATATAAATTGTGAACGCAGCCTAGCACTCGATAGCAAGTATCATCGTCATCGACAATGATGCGAAATGCATAAACATCCAACACCTCTGTGAACGACAGCTTCTTTTGTCGCATTTTCTTATAGAGGCTGTATAAGTGTTTCTCACGCCCCCAAACTTGAGCGTCAACCTTGGCATCCACTAAGGACTGGCGCATGCTGTGCTCGATGGAGCTGATTAGCTCTTTACGATTACCTCTGGCCTTTCTTACTGCTTCTTTGAGGACTTTGTAGCGAAAGGGGTAAAGCGTGGCAAAGCCGATGTCCTCGTACTCAACCTTAAATTGGTTGATCCCAAGACGCCCGGCTATGGGGGCATAGATTTCAAGGGTCTCTAAAGCAATGCGTCGACGTTTGGGAGCCGGCAGTGCCGCTAAGGTGCGCATGTTGTGCAAGCGATCGGCCAGCTTGATGATGATGACGCGAATGTCTTGGGACATGGCCAACATCATTTTGCGAAAGTTTTCAGCTTGTGCTTCTTCTTTCGACTCGAATCGAATTTGCTTTAACTTACTGACGCCATCCACCAACTCAGCAACTTTCTCACTGAACTGCTCTGCCAGAGCCGTTTTCTCAATGGAGGTGTCTTCTAAGACGTCGTGCAACAAGGCCGCCGTGATGGTTTGGTGGTCCATGTTCATGTTGCACAGAATACGAGCGACTTCGACAGGATGGGTAATGTAGGGCTCCCCCGTATAACGGGCTTGCCCTTCATGGGCCTTCTCCGCGAGAAGATAGGCCTTCGAAATTTGTTCAACTTGATCTTGATCAAGATACTGAGCTAATTGTTCCCTCAAGTCAGTAAAGTTGAACATGCGTCGTTAATTCGTTTGATCAGTAGGGAGGGAGGTCTCACCTTCAGATTCTTGCTCTTCAGGCCTTTCAAGACTTTCGATACGCTCTGGATCAAGCTGCCCAGAAGCCAATTCGCGCAATGCAACAACGGTTGCCTTATCGCCGTCCCATGGTACCAATGGCTCTGTTCCAGTCATCAACAATTGTCTGGCCCTTTTGGTCGCGTGCAAAACCAAATCAAAGCGGTTGTCCACCTTCACCAAACAATCCTCTACGGTTACTCTAGCCACGTGTATATCCTCTAACGAAATCAATCAAAATATAAGTCTTTAGAATACCATGAACCACATTATTTATTAAGCGGTGAGCTCACTTATTAGCGCGGCCCAACGCTCTCTTTGCATCGGCATGCGCTTTCTTCTTGCTCGAATGATGGCCTTGAGATCACTCACTGCCAAATCAAAGTCGTCATTGACGATGACGTAATCGTATTCATTAAAATGCGAGACTTCGTTGCTTGCCTGCTGCATTCGACGGTTAATCACGGCTGGATCGTCTTGGCCACGGTCTTCAAGCCTGGACAAAAGGGCCTCTCTCGAGGGCGGCAACACAAAAATTGACTGACACGCCATCCATTCTCGGATTCGTCGAGCCCCTTGCCAATCAATTTCTAAAATAACATCAAACCCATTTTTAAGTTGGTTTTCAACCCAAATTTTAGATGTGCCGTACATATGACCAAAGACTTCGGCATGCTCCAAAAACATCCCTTCGGATTTTAGGGCATTAAAGGCTGATTGATCCACAAAATGATAGTCTTTACCTTCTTGCTCTTGGCCTCTTGCAGGACGGGTCGTATGAGAGACCGACACCAATATTTTGTCATCTTGCTTAATAATTGCTTGCACTAAGCTGGTCTTGCCGGCGCCTGAGGGGGCCGAGATGACATAAAGGGTGCCTGGCATCGTCATAATCCATTACTCCAAATTTTGAATCTGTTCGCGTATTTGCTCTATGAGCACCTTAAGTTCAACGGCCACATTAGTCAATTCAAGATTCGATGATTTGGAGCCTAGGGTGTTTGCTTCACGATTAAGCTCTTGCATCATAAAATCAAGCTTTCGGCCTATCGGTCCTTTTTGCTCCAAGAGGCGTGAAGTTTCTTTGATGTGAACTTTCAATCGATCGATTTCCTCTTGGATGTCGGCTCGATTCAAAAACAAAACGACCTCTTGTTCGAAGCGTTCAGCTTCGACTTTAACCGCCAGCTGCTCTAATTGATCTGTGAGTTTATTGCGATAATCTTGTTCAATGCTTGGCCAAAGTTGAATGGCCTTTTCCACTTGAGTGCTCATCAAAGCCAGCTTTTCTTGAATGATGGTAACTAAGGCATGGCCTTCACGCTGGCGATACTCAATAAGCTCGCCTACCGCTTGTTCAAGAAGCGCTTGCAGAGGGGCTTGGAAATCAATGTCCGCTTTTTCAAAGCTGACCACTTCGGGCCAACGCATCAAATCCATGGCTTTAAGATCGCCTTGAACGCCTTTGTGTTCGAGCTGCTGGGCCAGGTGAATTAACTCATTGGCCAGTGCGTCGTTTAAGCTGGGTTTAGGGGTTTGTTGCTCTGACAATTTTACTTGCACGCTCAATTCTAGCTTGCCTCGCGAGAGCTTTTTTTTGAGCTGTTCTTTGAAGGCAATGTCCAGATGTCGAGCGGGCTCTGGTAAACGACAAGCCACTTCCAAATAGCGATGGTTCACAGAGCGTAGCTCCATGTTGGCCTCAAACTGAGGGTGATTAAGTTGCACTTTGGCAAAAGCCGTCATTGAATGGGCCATGTTGTCTCGCCTTGGAATAAAAGACGCCCAGTTTAGCTCGAGCGTTCCCAAGGTGCAAAGTGAGAGGTTAGTTATGTAAATTGCACCAAATGGAGCAAAAAGGACAACCTGGGAAAATCTCGTTATAATCGGTCCCAATTTTTTAAGCAAGAGGTTTGTATGCGTCCATCTGGTAGAGAGAATAACGAGTTAAGAGAGATCAAATTCACCCGTCATTACATCCGTCATCCAGAGGGATCGGTACTCGTTGAGTATGGCGATACCAAA
>CAYNJF010000092.1:0-3348 GCA_964397555.1 uncultured Francisellaceae bacterium | reverse complement strand
TCATGCCATGGATGTTGCCTTTAGTAAACAAGACCATCAAGGGCTTGCTGACTTAGCTCATTGGCTCAAAGGGGCCGGTGGAACAGTTGGGTATGATGTGTTCAATGAACCGGCGGCTGAGCTTGAAATGGCGGCAAAAGCGGGTGATGTTAACCAAATCTCAGTCTCGCTTAAACAGATTCGCTCAATCATAGATAGAGTTGATTTGGGATACTGTTCTGAAGACACTCAGGATAAAGACTCTAAGCATACTTGTGAACTTCAATGCATTACGCAGGTTCAACCCATGGAGTCTGAGACTGATGTTTTGGAGGGGGAAGCTGACGAGTATGCTCAGAAAAATCCAATTGAAGCATTGACGCCTATATTTTCAACACTGGGTCATACTAATCCTAAATTTGCCGCTTTGATTGCAAGATTTGTGGATCGCTTAAAAGAGCAAGTTCATGCCATGGATGTTGCCTTTAGTAAACAAGATCATCAAGGGCTTGCTGACTTGGCTCACTGGCTCAAAGGGGCGGGAGGTACCGTTGGGTATGATGTGTTCAATGAACCGGCTAGCGAGCTTGAGATGGCGGCAAAAGCAGGGGATATCAACGAAATCTCAGTCACACTTAAGCAAATTCGGTCGATAGTAGAGAGAGTGGACTTGGGATTTCATGCTCATGAAGCGCAAGGGACAGAATCTAAGCCGTCCACTGAGCTGAAATCAGGAAAGGGTGCTGGAGACAGTGATTTGCACAGTGAATAATATTGCAGTATTGAGTTAACGAATGTCAAATAAGAGTAAGGGCCTACAACCATCATCTGAGCGACGAAACTCAGATGAAAAATCATTTAGCCAATCAGGCTTATTGGGCTCTGATCTTAATTCTGTCTATCAAGCCAATATTATGATGATTGATGATGAAGCCATCACCATGGAAATCATGAAGATCCACCTTCAGGAAGTCGGTTATCAAAATTTCAATCTCGTTGAAGACTCGAAATTAGCTATTGCAACCATAAACGAGTACATGCCGGATTTAGTCATTCTTGACTTGGTTATGCCAGATGTTTCAGGGTTTGATATTTTACAAGAGTTAAGACAGACGCCCGAGTTTGCACGTCTGCCAGTGATTATTCTAACCTCTTCCGTTGATGCAGAGACTAAAATAAGGGCGCTTGACTTAGGGGCAACGGATTTTCTTGCAAAGCCGGTTGATACCAGTGAGTTGCAACTTCGTATACGAAATACACTTGAAGCAAAAGCGTATCAAGATCAATTAGCTTACTACGATGATCTAACCAAGTTGCCGAATCGTTCTTTGTTTATTGATCGCTTGAATTGGCTTATTCAACAATCAGAACGGTCAAACCATGGATTTGTCTTATTGCACATCCTTTTCAGTCAGCTTGATGATATTAACGATGCGTTTGGTCACAAAACAACCGATTATGTGATCCAAGAAATTGCGGTCAAAATCAAAAAGTGCATTCGTGAAACCGATAGTTTGGCTTTATCTTCATCAAATCAAGATGTCCATCATAGTCTTTTTCGAACCAGTGGAGAAGGGTTCTCAGTCCTTTGTATGGATATTGAGGATCCGTCACATTCCGCCGCGATCACCAAAAGAATCATTGAAGCCATGAGGCAGCCGATTAACGTTGAAGGCACTCCCATATCGGTGTTGCCCAATGTTGGCATTGCTGTCTATCCCGAGGATGAGACTGATTCAACTCGATTGATAAAAGCATCGATTCATGCCTCCAATCAAGCTTGTCAACAAGGACTTGGTGGGTTTGAATTTTACTCACAAGACTTAAATAACCAGAGCTATGAAAAGCTTAAGCTGGAGTCCGAAATTAGACAAGCCATCATCAATAATGAATTTTCGATGTATTATCAGCCAAAAGTAGATGTGGCCACAGGCAAAGTGCTTGGGGCTGAAGCTCTCATCCGGTGGCAAAAGCCGGATGGGCAAATGATGTACCCAGATAAGTTTATCCCTTTAGCGGAGGAGACTGGGCTTATCATTGCCATGGAAGCTTGGACCTTGCGTCGTGTGTGTGAAGACGTCAATAGGCTTATCGAAAAAGGATTTGATCTTGATATATCCATTAACATTTCAGCCAAGCAATTTGAGAACTCAAATCTATGTGAAATCATTTCGCATACACTTGAGACGTACCATACCAAACCTCAAAACTTAACGCTTGAAATGACCGAGAGCCAATTATTGACCGATCCTGAATTGACAGAGGGGATATTAAAACAATTAGTAGATTTGGGGACTAAAATCTCGATTGATGATTTTGGAACGGGGTATTCTTCTCTGGTTAATCTAAAAAAATACCCATTGCACGAGCTCAAAATAGACCGTTCTTTCATTCAAAACCTTCATGAAATGGGAGACGATTACAGTCTCGTTTCCGCCGTGATCATATTAGCAAGATTTTTTGATTTAAAAATAGTCGCTGAAGGCGTAGAAGAGCAAGAGCAGCTTGATATACTCGCTGACTTAGGGTGTGATGTTTTTCAAGGGTATTTATTCAGTAAAGCCATTTCATTTGATGATTTTGTCAACCTTTTGGTGAAGTCACAGTAGTACTCATCAAACAACCGTTAAACCAACCCAATTGTTCCACATTTTAGCAAAAGTAAGATACCATGGATGTTTGGAAGTCGAACAATACCGGTTAAAAGTTGACTGCATCGTATGTTGTCATATCAATACGCGTAGATACTCTTTTTTGTGAGCACTTATTACCCCATTAAGTCCCCACCGTTCTGTCATAAGTACCGTTTATGTCTTTTTTAAGTTGACCTACGCATAAAAAACGTTAGAAAAACGTAGTAATGAACTATTCGTTGGCGTTCGTACTCAAATTCATGTGTTTTTGTCCAAGTCGATGCTTTGAGAAAAGCTTTTTAGATGGGTATCTCTATCTGATTGAGAAAAACATGATAAGTGATGAGTGTGTCATGGTTTTTCTTGTCATGAGGTTTCATAAGAGCTCACGAACATGCATGAACACATACTTGGGTATATGGTAGGAAGTTAAGGTAAAGCCTATGGCAAAAGAGCGAATTCCCTTACGTGTTTTTCGGGATGATTTACAAGACAGAAGGCCAGGTCGCTTATTATCTCAAGCCGGGTATAATCTGGTCCGAAAAAAGCAGTTAGAGCATTCCATTCTTGTAAAAGATTCTTTAACTCGCCTTGTCCTTTTGGCCTCGGAGCACGATGATTTAGACTGGGATGTCATGCTTTGTGAGAATGGTGAGGCCATTGTTCTTTACATGCCGCCAGATGAGCCGGTATCCAGCGCCTATGTGTTGGGCGCGGGGACTTTCGGGCAGGTTAT
>CAYNJF010000091.1:0-3390 GCA_964397555.1 uncultured Francisellaceae bacterium | reverse complement strand
GATCTGAGACTCATAAATGGATAGCCCCCTAAGCTAGGAAGTTATAACGCGATGAGCGGGTATCACGTTATTTAATTGGATTGAGTTTCATGATGATGATGTTCGGCTTTCAAGTCGTTGAACTTGAAAGCCAAGTCAATCGGAAAGATTAAGAACTGAAGTAATTGTCGCGTGCAATGTCTTGATTATCTTCACCAGACTCTGGCTTGGGCTCTTCAAAGGCCTTGACCCATTGATCTTGAAGCTTTTGCCAAGATTGTGAATCCTGCTGAGCTGAGTCACTAATTAAAGACAACGGATTTTTGCTAACAATTTCTTGCATGGCATCGGTCATACCTTGTGAAAGAGCATGTTGCTGATCAGAATAAAACTTCGCTGACTCTTCTAAAGTTCGGCTTAACACACCCTGCATCGAGCTGCCGTAAAACCGGATCATTTGTTGCAAAATGTCCGTTGTAAAAATTGGCGGGCCCTTTTCTTCTTGCTCAACGATAATTTGAAGCAACGTACTATGAGTGATATCCGTTTTGCCACGCGCCTCGATCACCTGAATCGATACGTTATCTAATACAAGTCGCTTCACATCTTCTAGAGTGATATAGCTACTGATTGCAGTATCATACAGTCGACGATTGGGATACTTCTTGATAATCCTTGTCTCACTCATAGATAATCCTCTTCTTTGACTAATCTAACTATGACTCTCACAGCACAATAAGTCATGTCCCAAAATAACGTTACGATCCTTCAGTAGCTTAAAAGTTACTATTCGCAGTTTACCTAATTTGCAAAGATTAGCAGATTTTATGGTCATAAACTATTGCTTACAAACTAATCCAAGTTTCTTTTTTAGGAAAGCTCAACCTGATAAATCATTCAGTTTTTTTATGCACTCTTTTCATGAAGTTGTTTTGCCGATTCAATCAACTCAGAAACACAGCTTTGATCGGCTAACGTTGATGTGTCACCAAGCTCATTGAATTGTCCGCTGGCAATCTTTCTTAAAATACGACGCATGATTTTTCCTGAACGAGTTTTAGGAAGATCACGTGCAATCATAATCATTTTAGGCCGAGCAAACTTTCCAATTTGAGCAACAATCGTTTGTTGTAAATCTAAAATGAGTTTCTCACTTTGATTGATATTCGATTTTAAAATAACAAAGGCCACCAATTGTTGACCGGTAATCTCATCTTCGATCCCTACCACCGCCGATTCAGCCACGCTCGCGTGCGCCACTAATGCGCTTTCCACTTCCGCCGTTCCAATGCGATGTCCTGAAACATTGATCACATCATCAATACGACCGGTCACCCAAAACTCACCAAACTCATCTTGGGTCGCTCCATCGCCAGTAAAATAGCAACCTTCGTACTGACTAAGATAAGTCGAGATAAAACGATCTTGATCATTAAAAATCGTTCTCATCATGGACGGCCATGCTGATTTAAGGACTAAAGCGCCTTTTTGGTTAGGTTCACACGATGTGCCATCTTGATGGTAAATATCGGGATTGACACCAAACATAGGAAGCCCTGCGCTCCCTGGTTTTTGATTTGATATCCCAATGAGTGGAGCAAGCATGATGCTTCCCGTTTCGGTTTGCCACCAAGTATCAACAATGGGGCATTGGTTTTTTCCAACCGCTTCTTTATACCAGAGCCAAGCCTTTGGATTGATTGGCTCACCAACGGTGCCTAATACCTTCAACGAGTCTCGTGAGGTTGTTTTAAGATACGAGTCACCTTGTTTCATAAGAGCACGAATTAAGGTCGGTGCTGTGTAGAAAATATTCACCTGATGCTTATCGATGACCTGCCAGCAGCGAGACGGATCTGGGTAGGTTGGAACGCCTTCATACATAAGGGTGGTTGCCCCCATGCCTAGCGGCCCATAAACCAAATAAGAATGACCGGTTACCCAGCCTACATCAGCGCTACACCAATAAACCTGGCCTGGCTGGTAATCAAAAACGTATCGGAAGCTCATCATAGCTCCCAACAAATAACCCGCTTGGGTGTGAACCACCCCTTTGGGTTTTCCGGTTGAGCCTGACGTGTAAAGAATAAAAAGCGGATCTTCGCTATCCATCCACTCAGGCTCGCATTCAGTGCTTTGTGAATCAACCACGTCATGAAAACTATGGTAAGTCTTATCAGAAACAAAACTTTGATCACTATCATTGGTCAGGACCAAGACTTTTTCCACACAACTTATTTCTCTGATGGCCTCATCGACTTGTGACTGCAAAGCTACTTTTTTTCCCGAACGATTTGAGACTTGTGCGGTAACGACCACCTTCGCTTTCGCATCATCGATGCGATCTTTTAACGCACTCGATGAAAAGCCACCGAAGACAACCGAGTGACAAGCGCCAATGCGAGCGCACGCAAGCATCGTCCAAAGTGTTTCTGGCACCATGGGCATATAAAGACAAACGCGGTCCCCTTTTTGCACTCCCAATTGTTTGAGTGCATTTGAAATCTGACAAATACGCGTAAAACACTGTTTAAACGTGTAGTTTTTGGATGATTCGTTTGGGTTATCCGCCTCAAAAATTAACGCAGTGTCGTTTGCTTTTGTAGGTAAATGACGATCAATGCAATTGAAGCAGACGTTCAACTTACCACCAAGAAACCATTGAACATTTCCTGTTTTAAGATCAGTTTCAAAACATGTTTCAAAGTTTTTTTCAAAGGTGAGGAACTTCTTTGCCTGTTCTTCCCAAAATATTTTGGGTTCATTAATCGACTGTAGATAAAGGTTTTTATAGGCTTTTTTATCTAAAGTTTGCCAAACACTTTCATCAATATAATTTTTCATTCGAACTAGAATCCCAACTATGAGGTTTTTTTTGACGTACTTTAAAAACCAGGGTAGATTGCATAAACAAATTATAAAGACAGTGTTGGTATACATTCTAGTAGTTGTAGAACTGATGGATTGCACACATTTTGTTTGCTCTTCTTGCATCGAAGTCTGCTATAACATTAGTGAAAAACTATTAGATGTTGTTTTTTGTTGTTAGAAACTTAACCTTTAGAGGGAATTAACATGCGTGAATTAAACACAATCGAAACTGCTCAAGCGTCTGGTGGTAATTGGAATGCCGTAGATCTAGCTACTGTCCTTGGTTGCGCTGCTGGTTGGTCTGGTGGTCCTGTAAACACCATTCCAGCATTTGATGTTGTCGGTTTTGACTTAGGCGCATTCGGTCAGCGTATTGTAAACTCTGTCGTTGTTGGTGCAACTTCTCGCGCAGTTGCCAACGTCATGAACGGTTATGTTAACGGTGCTGTAGATTCAGTCACTGCATAATTGAAAAAGCCCTGCTTTGAACTGACCCCCAAAACTTGGACGGTTTAGTTTAACTTACTTAGGCAAGCTGAG
>CAYNJF010000090.1:0-3503 GCA_964397555.1 uncultured Francisellaceae bacterium | reverse complement strand
TCAAACCTTAACAAGCATGTTGGCGAAAATCCAAGACATCAACGCTAAATTGACCGAAGAAAACCAACTTTATAAAAAGATCTTGGCTCCCGAGCATCAAACCGTTGGCATTCATATTAATTCGGTTCAGGTATTTCCTATGCATCAGTCTGGTAAATACCATTATGAGATTCTATTGGCTAAGTTCTCTTCGCATAAAAGAAGTGATCAGGGAACGCTAGTGCTTTCCTTGCAAGGGATCCAAGACGATGAAATGATTCAAATCCCATTCGAGGAGCTCACGCCCAAATGGGTGGGTGGCCAGCCTTATCAAGTTCGTTATTTTCAACAGCTTGAAGGGGAAATTGCGGTGCCCGAAGGCTTTGAGCCAGAGAGTATCCTCATTAGTTTGAACCCCAAAAGTTCAAAACAAACCGCAAGCTCAGAAGAGTTTCCATGGATTGTTTCCATGGGCTAAACTAGCTAGTTTGTTGAATATTTGGTACATTATTTAAAAACCATCAGTTGAGCTTGTCATGAGTGAACCTACAATCGTTATTACCGAAGGCGCCCAAAAGCGCATCTTGCACCTTATTGAAATCGAAGGTGATCCAAGTTTGATGTTTCGTGTGTACATCACAGGCGGTGGTTGCTCAGGCTTTCAATATGGCTTCAGCTTTGAGCGTGATGCCGAAGAAGATGATTACGTGATTGACACGCCATTGCCAGAAGGCATAACCAGCGAGGTGGTCGATAAGCTTAAAGTGGTGATTGATCCAATGAGCATGCAGTACTTAGAGGGCTCGCAAGTCATCTACCAAGAAGGCCTCTATGGGGCGCACTTTACGGTGTCAAACCCCAATGCCAAAGGCGTATGTGGTTGCGGCAACTCAGTCTCTTTTTAAGCGACCCCTTGGTAGATGCCCCCTAGCAGGGTATTTTTCACTGAGCCTGTGGTTTGCGCGATTTCAACTAATTGGCCATCTAAACGGAGCTTGGCTAGCCAAGCAAAACATCCAGACTCGACCCAATCAGGGCTTATGCCTAAAGCGCCAGTGTCAGCCACGCAAAAAGGGCTTAAAGCTTGGAGGCGAGCCATCAAGGCTTGGTTATGAGCCCCGCCACCGCAGACAAACAGTTCACCATGGTCCATGTGCTTTTCGATCTCATCACATAAGGCACGAACCGTCAGCTCCACCAGGGTAGCTTGCACATCTTCAGGCGCCAGATCGGTTGCTAATCCATCAAGCCATGTCAGGTTAAAGGTCTCTTTACCCGTCGATTTTGGGTAAGGGGTGGAGAAAAATGGGTGCTCTAGCATCTTGGTGAGCAAAGTAGGGCAACATGTTCCAGAGCTGGCCCATTGCCCGTCTTTATCAAAGGCCACTCCTTTATGTCGTTGAATCCACCCATCTAGTAAGGCATTACCCGGGCCGGTATCGTACCCAAAGGCAGGTTCACTTCTTTTTAAAACGGTGATGTTGGTAATCCCGCCAATGTTGATAATAATGCGATCGCTAGAATCGTTCTTGAAGACCGCTTGATGAAACGCTGGCACCAAAGGAGCGCCTTGCCCCCCAAGCGCTACATCCGCGCGACGAAAATCAGCAACAACAGGTAAACCAGTCCTTTGAGCGATGGTGTTGGGATCCCCAATTTGCATCGTAAATCTTGAGTCAGGTCCATCGTTAGGTTGATGCCAAAGCGTTTGACCATGACATCCGATGGCTTTGACTTGACCTTGAACCCCGGATTGGTCAATTAATGCCTCTGCGGCCTTTGCAAAAAGGACCCCAAGTTGCTTATCTAGGCGGCCAAGCTCAATTAAGGAGCAATTTGGATTATTGATAAGTTTGAGGATGGTGTCTTTGATGGCCGGATCTAACGGATAGCTTAAAGTATCCACAAGGCGAACCCCACAGGAGAAATCCCAAAGGGCAGCGTCGATGCCATCAACGCTGGTCCCAGACAGTAATCCAATGTACATAAGACCCTACGACTTCAAATCAGTTTGAGCTAGCATCACTTTGCCATGGTATTCCATTAAATCAAGCAAGCTTTTTGATTGGGCAAGAAATTGAGGTTTTAACTCGGATTCAATGGCATCGGCTTTTGGTAAGGCAACCGTAACGGGGTTGCGATGAACACCATGAATACGAAACTCGTAATGTAAATGTGGGCCTGTGGCTAAGCCAGAGCTTCCAATACGGCCAATGAATTGGCCCTGAGTCACTTTTGAGCCTTTCTTAAGCTTTTTGTTAAAGCTTTGCAAGTGGGCGTATAGGGTGGTGTATTTCGAGCCATGCTGCAACACAATGGTGTTGCCATAACCACCTTTTTTCCCAATGAAGCTCACCACGCCATCGCCTGTCGCCTTAACCGGAGTGCCGTAGGGGGCGGCGTAATCGACCCCCTTGTGGGCTCGGATTTTATGCAAAATAGGGTGGCGTCGATTCAAGTCAAAGTGCGAGCTAATCCTTGTGTATTTTACCGGGGTACGGATGAATGCCTTTTTAAGATTATTTCCATTGGCATCGTAATACCCATACTCACCAGAGTCTTTCTCATAACGAATGGCTTTGTAGGTTTTACCCTGTGTGGTAAATTCAGCCGCCAGAATAGGTCCCACGCCTATTTTCTCACCATTGACAAACGACTCCTCATAAAGCACCTTAAACATATCTTTTGGTCGAATATCTTGAGCAAAATCAATATCATAGGCAAAAATCTCAGCCAGATTCATGATGATTTTGTCTTCAATGTTGGCTTTTTTTCCGCCCATATATAAAGAGTCTTCAATCACCGCGGCGCCAAAATTGACGCGATGCTCAGTAGGCAGCTCCTTCATCTTAGCCACATACTGATTATCCGTCTTTTCAATAAACAAGGTTTTCACATGATTGATTTTTTGCTCAAGTGCCAAAACTTGTCCAAAATCATCCACCATGACCTTAATCAGCTGGCCTGGATGGATGTTAGAGAGTTGCTTAGAGTGGTGATCAATATTGATAAGCGTGTGTAATTGTTTCGAGCTCAACCCCATTTTGGAAAACAGCGTCGATAAGGTATCGCCTGGCTCCACAACAAACTCTTTCCAGCTACCAATGCGAGAAGGTTCGGCTGGAATGATGGGTTCATCGATTTTAGGGAGCACCAACTCATGATTCAGTCCGGGCTGGACCGTTTTCTTGGTGGCTTTACTTGGCATGAATAACTTAAAGGTTGAAACAAACCCCACCAAAAAGCAGCCGACAATGGTAAAAACAACCAGTAGCTTAACTAGTTTAGAACCACGAGATTTCGAATAAGTAGGACTGTCCATGTCCCTGGGTTTATAATCCATCTTTGTATTCCGGTATGTCTGCATTGACTGAAGTTCTAACTATAAAACTAGCTTGAGTTAATGCTATTATCAATCCGAAATTGGCCAAGGCACAAGTGCTGCAAGTGAAAAAAGTTGATAACTCAGTCACTTGCTAACGTGTCATTTGGCAAAAAATCTTAGTAGTCAAACTTAATGGTGT
>CAYNJF010000089.1:0-3683 GCA_964397555.1 uncultured Francisellaceae bacterium | reverse complement strand
TGACGTCTTGAGATACATTGTTCAGCTTGATGCGATCATTGGAATTACGGCTCATATTGGACTCCAACTAGTGATGGCCTTGCAAGGCACATGGGTAGAATAAAAATTTTTAAATGAGGAAAGTAAGAAGAAAAAAAGTAAGTCTGTTTTGATGTAATAAGAGCAATTTGGCAGTAGGTCAAAAAAGCCATAATCAACGAAAAAACCTGTGAGCGGGGTGCTTCACACTTTGAGTTATGGTGAAAATATATCCAGGCTTCGCTGCTCATATCTCTTATTATTTTTGAGAATTGATCCATTGAAACACATCTGATTTGTTAGGTAAACAGCTTATGTTTGCTCAATTTCTTCCATTTTTTCTTGAGTAAAGATTTATTTATGAATGGCTCTACCCTGTTGATAATTCGTAAGTTTTTTATGCCTCTTTTCGTAGATATGTAGAGAGCGTGACAAGGCCTGAATCCTCCACCCGCTAGCGTTCTGCAAAAAGCCTGATAACCGATAGGTAGGGTGCTTTTAAAGCGGTATAGAGCGTTAGGGCAGGTTTTCACTCCGTTTAGATAGCTCAACGTGAAACGCTCGACTAGCCTCGATTAGATGATTAAAAAGGTTTCAAGTGCTTGTTCCGTGGTAGCGAACTCTTTACCCCCATTGACCTACATGGCAATCCGTACCCATATGATTTCAACACTTCGATGGCTTTTACTGTCTTTGAGATTAAAGCTAAGGACAACGTTTTGGATGCGCAAAACAGTAAAGCGTCATTGTGAGAATGGAGACTCACGGTTTGAATAGTCTTGATAACACGCAAAAAGTGAAAAGCCATTGAGACTCGACCAAATGATGGAGTTCTCTGGTCGCTGAACCCTCCCAGTTATATTTTTGGGCGAGTCAATAGGTACGTGACTTATAGACGACTTGACAAAAGATAGGGATGATTCAAAGATAGAAAAAAAGATAAGAAAAATGCTTAAATCCATTGTCGACGCCATCAAAACAGATAATCCAAACTATCTTCGTCCTATCCTCAAAACCTATGGTCTCGATCGTGAGGCATTTGAAAAGATTCTAAGCGAGTCGCCTAAAACTGAGCTTGGTTGGTTTCCAACCACTATGAATTTTATCCTTACCCATCAACCAGTCTTCATTGATTTTGAGATTAAGCTTAAACCTGAGTTAGAGCGAGGCTCTGGCAGTGTACGCCCGCTTATTCATGCATTAACACTCAATATGAGCACTCTTGCCCCCATCATGTCTGAGCTTAATCCAGATACTGTGAAAGCTTACCATGCGTATTTAGGTCTGGCTCTTCAAAGTCAACTCAAATCAAAAAACAACCTCAAGCAATGGCTAAAAGCCATGAATGCAGAATGCTTTAGCTTCCACTGGAAGGCTGGGCGTTTTATGTCAGAGCATGATACTCAGGCAAGTCGTGCACGCATTCATAGGGCCTTTGATTTAGTCTTAAATAACGAACTTGAGTCAACTGCAAAATCAAAAGCATTAGCAAAGTTGCCTTACACAAGCTTAGCGACGCTAGGTTATCATTTGGATGTAGCCTTGGCAGCATGTGTATTAAACAAGGAGCTAAAATCATTTCGAGTCATCATCGAGAATCTATATGCCTACGCCCTCCCTCACCTAATCCCCAAAACACTGCACTGGCTTTTTGAACACGATAACGTGACCTTTATTCGAGCGTATTTGTATTTTTTACGACATCAATCAAAATGTTGTCCAACCTCATTGCTTATTCAGCTGCTTGAGCGCGATCAAAGTAGAATCGTGATGGAAGCCTTACATGGCGCCATGTACTTAAACGGTGAGCTTATGAGTTCAAAAGCCATGCATCAATATTCTGCGCAAAGCTGCATGGAGCTTCTTCGATATGCCATGGCGCACCAACATCACCTACTGTGCATACTCATCCTCAAAGAGTCTTGTTTAATGAGTACGATGACCTTGGTAGAGAAAAGACGCTTACTACTTGATTTTATTGAATCTGGTAATAAACAATGCGTTGATTTGTTAGTCAATCAATCTAAACTAATACCAGAAGAAAAGGCCATGCTTATTGCATGGGCAAGGGTCATGACTCCCTCCATTATCGACACACTCCTGAATAAGTGTGAGAATAAAACCCGAGTTCTTGGCATGTCGATTTACTTTCATGCACGCCTGGTACGAGCTGATTTTAGTCTTGAAGCTTATGAATCTAAGGTGGACTTTGATGCAGCCTTTATCTGCATGAGAAAATGCTTGACTGCTTCTAACTTTTATACCGCCATCTTTTTGCTTAATGAGCCTATCATGGTGGCGGCGCTTTTAAAAATGAATGAACCTTTAAGCACAGGGGTGCACGGCTTAGATGAGCTGCAAATACAACACATGTTGAGGCGAGCAAAGTCTGAGATGACAAAAAAAGACTATCGTAAAGCATTGCTAAGGATCTACGCGAGGAATCATTTAAAGATTTACACTATCCATCTACATCACTTGAACCCAAATGATGCCCCCTTAAAGCATCCAAGAACAGAAGTTGAGGACTGGTTATGGATTCATGAGAAAAGTCACCATAGCTATAGTCTTCGACCAACAATAACCCCCTCTTTTGCTCACCATACGCAAGCTTCAAAAGAGGTCAATCACAGTCATGATGTCACGGCTTTAGGCGTAATAAGAGGACACACCCCTTAGTCAAAGTGTATTGATGGTAAGTTTAGAGCCACCGCGGCCACAACAAGCTGCTCTCCTTAGGTGGTGACGACGGTGGTATGTGCATGAGCATACGCATTGTTTTGAGCATACCTGACTTCATCTGAGACAAGATGAATGCTTTCAATGTAAAACTCGCCAGGTGAAGCACATGAAACGATACGACAATCTTTCACCGAATAATCTTATCTATGATGTCACGAAAATAATCACTTGATCACAGGAAAATGAATCAATGGGAATGTATGCATAAGGATTATTGAAAATCACCCAGCATGGTTAATTTTTTGGGCTGAGTTTACAAAATGAACGAAGCAGCAACCCCAATGAATGAAATCCAGCGTCATAAATTAATAGGTATATATACCTATTAACTCTTTTGTCGCCAAAAAAATAAACTACGTATCATTTATTTTAACTGCTTAAAAAAACCAATAAACCAAAGAAACCTCAACCAATTTTTTTCTTTGTCTAAAGATACAATCGCTTCATCAGGTAAAATATAAGTTATCCAGCTGGCATGTTATAATGGGTTCAATTATCCATTTATAGAAAATAACATTGAAGGAAGGTACCTCATGTTAAGTAATCCTGGCCAAGCGACACGTAATGAACATGATGAAGAAACTCAGAAAGGGGATGAATCTTTATTCATTGGAAACTTTTTAGAATCTTTAGATCTCAAGAGTCAATCCCCAAGCCCTTACTTATCGGAACTCACGTATCAGTACTTGCAAAGTGTCTTGATTCACCCGCAGCCGACAAATGGTGCGCTCACAAGGTCTGAACTTGAAGGTTTAACTCTAATACCGTTGAGTGATGAAAGTACCACTGAGGACGGCGTTATGGATGAAAACTCCCCGTCATACATAGACTCAAGCCATGATGACATCATAAGCACCGCCGAAGGGCATTTAATCAAATATTCACTGATACACTACTTACTTCAAAGTTCCAATATCATGAAC
>CAYNJF010000088.1:0-3953 GCA_964397555.1 uncultured Francisellaceae bacterium | reverse complement strand
TCGGGAACCCCTCCTGAATACGAAGGCCACATTCTGCTCAAGCAACTGATTGATGTCAAATATTTAGACATATTCAGCGTTTTATTTACCAGAGCTAAAGAATGCAGCTTAATTTCTGACATAAATGGAGCTGGAGACAGGATTTGAACCCGCGACCGGCTGATTACAAATCAGCTGCTCTACCAACTGAGCTACTCCAGCATAACCCACAAAATTGTGATAACTCACAGTCAGTTGCGATATTCTACTCCCGGTAGGGTGAATAAGCAACGATGCATTGGCGAAAAATTCCATTTAATTTGTAATTTATTCGAAAATTTTTCTCTTAAGTGTTCCCATTCTTTAATTTGCCATGGACTCAGGGTTACTTACGACCTCAAATGGATATCCATCACCGACAAATGAGTCATTCAACTTATTAATTTGATGCTCACTTTGCTTAGCGAAGTAGCTTAGCCCCTCAATGACCAAATTCTCTTTAACCTGGAGTGGATGCTTCACCAACTTGGCGAGCTGAACTGACTCGCCCCCAGTTATGACGGCTTTGACCTCTGGCCCCATCTCTAGGGTTATCTCATCAATCAAGCGGTCCAAATAAGCCACACAGCTAAATAGAGTCCCTCCCATAATTCCCTCGTGAGTATTGATGGCCAGTAACCTATCATGTTCTTCAGCACTGCTTTGTACGTGAATATCAGGCATGGCTGTGTAGCTGGTTAATGCTCTTCTGGATGAGTGTATACCGGGTGTCATTAAGCCCCCCAGATGATTCCCATCGGCATCAAGAACATCAACGGTCATGCATGTGCCGCTATCAATGACAATCACGGGGTGCTCTTTACCGTATTCTTGGTAAACGGCGATAAGTGCCAACCAACGGTCGACCCCAAATTTATCAAACTGTTCATAGCCATTTTTAACCCCAAACGCTAAGGCGCTGGTCTCAATAAATGTTGGGACGATATGCCAAGTGGTTGCGGTCCATGTGTGCAAGGCCGACTCTACCTCTTCGCCGGCCACATTAGAGACAAGCACCTGGGTTGGTCTTGGTAAGTCTCTCCAGATGTAATGGAGCAACCTATCAAAGTTGGCTTCTCGATGAGAGACAGCACTCAACGGTGACATACGCTCACCGTCCCAAAAAGCCCACTTAATTCTTGAATTTCCAATATCAACTAATAGTTTCATTCGGTCTAACCTGTATATCACCACTGACCAAGGCCGATATCCCCTGGTTTGATTGTATTGTAAGGGCACCTTGTTGATTGATACCAAGGCACTTTCCTTCCCATTGTTTTCCTGACTGGATGACACTGACTTTTTGGCCGCTTAGTGCACATCGCCTTTGATAGTTTTCTCGAAAAGACTGGAAACCTTCTTTTTTAAACATGTTCGAGTAACAGACAACCTTACTTATAAGATTGCTTGCAAGTTGGTTTCTAGAGACTGTTTTTTGGTAAATTTCTTCTAATGAGATAGGTTGATTATCTTTGTGTTCAATCATGGTTTTAGACGTATTAATCCCAATACCGGTGATGCAGTCCAAATCAGTTGTGTCTTTTCTCCCGAAGGTCTCGATTAAGATCCCGCAGACTTTATGATTAGAGTACCATATATCATTTGGCCATTTAACTTTTAGCTCTGGGCAAGGACCACATAAAGACTCAATGGCATCAATCACAGCAAGAGCCATAATAAGGGAAAGGCATGAGAGCTGAGGGCTTGCTTGATAAACCTCGTAAAACGATGCATAGATATTCCTGGCAATGGGCGATGCCCAGATCCGATTTAACCTCCCCTTTCCTTGAGTTTGTGTTTCGCTAAGGCAGGCATAAACTGGGGTAATGCCTCTATTAAGGGATTTTTCAATTTGGCTGTTTGTTGACGGTATCGAATAAAAGACATCAAGAGCAGATAAATGGCTTGTACACGCGCTAGGTAGAGTACTCAAAATAGACGACTGATCGAGCATCTCAATGGGTTTCTCTAAACGATATCCACAATTTGGCACTGAAATGACACCAATCCCCCAACCTCTTATGGCGGTAATCGCTTGATGGATGCGTGATCGTGACACCTGCAACTTGAGTCCCAGCTGTTCTCCAGAAACGAAGACATTGGTTTTAAGCAATGAAAGCACTTGGAATGCGAGCTGCATGTTCACCGACTGACAAAAGGGAATTATTCTATCCTCTGCCCCCAGTAAAGTACATGCTTTCGTTAAAATGACTTAGTTCAGCGCTAAAAGTTTCGGGTGGCAAATATACTTATTCTACGCCTTAATGCATTTTATCCCTCAAAGCACTTGAAACCTCGCTCACCCATACCTAACAAGCCAATATTGCACTTATGTTATGGTCATACGTCTGCTCATTGCTCCAAATAGAATACTGCCCATTGAGTTTGTTAGCTAATCCTCTTGTCGTAAGTTAAGCTTTTCTTGAGCTGGCGTGATGATTACCCATTGCCCAGACGAGAAAACTTCATGAGAGGATTATTTTTTGCGAACCTTGGAACACACTAGATATGAAGAACATCTCAATTCAAATGAGACTAGTTCAATAAAACCTTTTTGTTGCTCAACGAGCTTTAACGAATACCATGCCTGACCCCGACTCTGGCTTCTGGCGCGCTTGGCACCTCACTTTGAGGGTCAATCGAGATATCTAAAAGCTCATCAAGCTGCTCTTGTTGCTCGTCAAATTTGAATAGAGCCTTGCGCGCCTGAATCATCGGGGTAAAAACACCGAGCCCAAGTTCAAGCTTATCCATGTACTTTTGCAAATCATGGGCATTCCCCTCTAGCGCCCCCCCAAGCGTATGCTCTGACCGAATCGCAAAATTCTCAAATGAGTTGCACACAGCAACCAACTTTTCTTGTTCAAAATCGGTTGCCTCTCGCATTTTTGCAAACAATAAATCTCTTAACTGCGATATCCTATGAACCATGGCTTGAGCTTGATTTCTAAGAGCATCAACATCCATATCATCGTCCGGATCTTCAAAAGCTTCGATATCTATTTCCATATGAACCAAAGCCATGATGGGGCTCAATGAATCAATTATTTTTAAGAAAAGATCATATTGTCCACTCTGACAAATTTCTCCTGCTTCGCCTAAATGGTTCATCAGTGCATCAAAATCATATTGCTTAGGATCATCAGAAGCGGCATATTGCTTTAATAATTTGAGTGTCTTAATAAAGTCATGAGATTGTTCAATGGCTTTGAGCTTCTGTTCTGACTTTCTTATACGAGGGAACCATCGCCCCCTATATTTCCGTTCTTGCTCATCTTTGTGCGTAGCAAGTTGGCTTATATATTGATCACATAATTCAATGCATCTTGAGCGCTGTTCACGATCTAAATCCAAATTAAAGAAGGACTCACTTTTTATCTCATCGAATTTAAGGTAAAGGGTTTCCATACCCTTAGCATAGCGACTAGATGCTTTTCGCAATTGAAAGTAACTTTTGTTTTCTTGAGGACCATCTAATTGGGATAGATGGGGATGTGTATCCGCGCCTTGTATTTCTTGAGCCCAACCGATAGCGTTTTTGATAAGCTCATTTATCTCTTCTTCGTTTGAATCCGAGCTACTACTATTCCCATCTGATCGACTTATTCTTGAGGGACTGGGTGGGATAAGAGAAGAGATATACTTATGGCCCTCTGCTAGATAGCCTCTGTGCCTCTCAAGCACAACCTCATGGTCTTGAACGTTTTGTGTTATTTGGTCGACCTGATGAAGTGATTCAATGAGGTTGACGTATTTCCACTGAAAATGCTGAGTCCAGCAATCAAGCCATGCCTCTCTGGGCCCTATAGCCATCAGCTCTTGGCTTTTTTGATCTCTTTGCCCACAAAAATACTCATAGTCTTTATTAAGATCGGCACGAACATCCGTTAGAAAAGCTTGAATCTCAGGGTTGTTGCAAGCATCAATGAGTGCTT
>CAYNJF010000087.1:0-4002 GCA_964397555.1 uncultured Francisellaceae bacterium | reverse complement strand
CTTCATCGTGGCCTTTAAAAGTTATCTTCCAAGGCCCGCACACAAATATATGGCTTTCAGTTTTTAAAGAGCAATCTTGGCGGCTTCAATAACGTCGCCAAGTGAGGGTGAATTCTACGCAATTCCTGAGAAGTGTCAACCCAATCTCCTCACTTTTTTTCATTTTTTTTAAGTTTTTTTCGAGGGTACCAAAAACGCTGAAATTAGCAGAGTTTTTAAAACCCTCTAAAGATAAGTTAGCCAGCTTTTTTCTTTTAACGCTGCCACCAATTGTTCATTCTGGGCGCTGTGCGCCTCACATTGCCCATATTTAAACGAGACGTTGGGGGGCAATGACATCAATATAGATTCGGTTCGGCCTCCTGATTGAATACCAAACAGGGTGCCTCTATCCCAAAGCAAATTGAACTCCACATAACGACCACGCCTTAGGTGTTGAAACTCAACATGCTTTTGCTCAAAGTCTTTGTCTTTGTATTGGTTAACCAAGGGCAGGTAAGCCTCTAAGAACCCACGGCCCACGGATTGGACAAACGCTTCACATTTTTCCCAATCCCATCCAAACACTTCGGGCGTTAAATCATCAAAGAATAGTCCTCCGATCCCACGAGGCTCATCTCGATGCTTTAAGAAGAAGTAGTCGTCTGCCCATTTTTGATACTTAGGATAGACATGAGGGTCAAAGCCATCACACAGTGTTTTCGTTACTTGGTGCCATGATAAACAATCATTGGAGTCATAGTAGTAGGGAGTAAGATCATATCCGCCCCCAAACCAGGCAATCGGCGCCTCACCTTCTTTTTCGGCCATGAATAGTCGCACGTTCATATGGGCCGTAGGGACGAATGGGTTTTTAGGATGAATCACAGAGGAAACCCCCATCGCCTTAAAGCTACGACCGGCTAGCTCTGGGCGATGAGCCGTTGCCGAGCCTGGCAAGGCGTCTCCATGCACGTAAGAGTAATTCACGCCTGCGCTATCAAAGATCTGACCACTTTGAAGCACCCCTGTTATTCCACCGCCACCAGCAGGTCTTTTCCAGACATCTCGCATAAAGGGTTTGCTCTCGTAAGTTTCGAGCTTGTGGATCATATCGTTTTGCAGAGTTTCTAAGAATGTTCTAAATGATGCTTCCATTGAGGACTCCTTTACAGCCGTTGGAAGGAGAGAGCGCTGATGCGCTCATATGATAGAAAGGGAGGGAGGGCAAGGCGCTAGCCTTGCTCCTCCTCTGAGTCAGCGCCTGTTTCATAAGGCTCAGCAAATTTACATGATTTTTGCGGACAAACACGCTCGGTGCCACGACTCTTCGTGGTTTTGATGGAGGTGATTGGCCAGTTGCACTCTGGGCAAGGCTCTTTAAGCGGCTCATTCCAAATCGCATATTTGCAATCGGGGTATCCCTGACATGAGAAAAAGATTTTTCCATTGCGGGATTTGCGCTTGAGGATGTTTTGCTTTTTACACTCAGGACATTCTACGCCTGTGTCTTCGGGCTTCTCGAGTGGCTCAATAAACTTACACTTAGGATAAGACGAGCACCCGATGAACTTACCGTAACGGCCTTTTTTGATCACCAGTTGCGATTCACACTCTGGGCAATTGCGATCTTCAATGACCTGCGGCGCTTGAGACTCTTCACGCGTTTCATCCAAAGAGCGAGTGTAATCACAATCAGGGTACGCCGTACATCCGATAAATCGACCTCGTTTACCAAGTCGTATCGACAAAGGCTTTTCACATTGAGGACACTTTTCGTCAATGGCTTCTTGGGTCACATCGGAACGTTGAACGTTTTGATCGGTATCTTTCACTAAATCAATGAAAGGATGCCAGAAGTCTTTAAGCAAAGGTTTCCATTCTTGCTCACCTCGAGAGATGGCATCGAGTTTATCTTCAAGTCCGGCGGTAAACCCGTAATCCACATACTGAGTGAAGTACTGCGTGAGAAAACGATTCACCACTCGACCAACATCTGTGGGCCTGAATCGTTTGGCATCAAGCTTTGCGTAATCACGATTTTGTAACGCCGAGATGATTGAGGTATAGGTGGAAGGGCGGCCAATGCCATGCTCTTCGAGTGCTTTGACCAGTGTGGCCTCAGAATATCTTGGTGGTGGCTCGGTGAAATGCTGATTGGCTTTGATCTCTTGGAGATCTAGCACTTCTTTTTCTTTCATGACCGGAAGCATTTTCTCAGCTTCTTTTTTGGTGTCGTCTAAGCCTTCTTCGTAGACCGCCAAAAAGCCAGGAATGGCAACGGTTGATCCGTTCGCTCTTAATACATTGCCTGGACCACAGGCAAACTCGGCCGCGACCGTGTCGATGGTTGCATGGATCATCTGACATGCAATCGTACGTTTCCAAATCAAGTCATAAAGTTTGTATTGTTCCGGAGTCAGTGCATCTTTGACTTGAGTTGGGGTCATCATCGCGGAAGTAGGGCGGATGGCCTCATGCGCTTCTTGAGCATTTTTCGCTTTTGTCTTATAAACTCGCTGCTCTTTTGGCAAAGCGGCTTCACCATATCGCTTGGCGATGACTTCACGGATTTCATCAATGGCCGATTGCGCCAATGTGACCGAGTCGGTTCTCATGTAGGTGATCAAACCCACGGTACCTTGTCCGATGTCGATACCTTCATAGAGCTGCTGAGCCACACGCATGGTTTTTGAGGCACCAAAACCAAGTTTTCTCGATGCCTCTTGTTGGAGGGTCGAGGTCGTAAAGGGCGCTGCAGGATTACGCTTGCGTTGTTTTTTATCAATCGAGATGACGGTAAGGCCATCTTTTCCAAGCTTGGCTAGATCTTTTTTGACTTGAGTTGCCGAAGCTTCGTCGGTGATGGAGAACTGTTTTAACTTTTCCCCTTTGTATTCAACCAAACGCGCACTAAACTCAATGGCTTCTTTTTCAAGATGAGCTTCGATGCTCCAGTACTCTTGCTTCTCAAACGCTTCGATCTCTTGCTCACGCTCAACAATAAGGCGAAGGGCAGGGGATTGAACTCGACCCGCGGACAAGCCTGGGCGAACTTTTTTCCATAAAAGAGGGGATAGATTAAAGCCCACGAGATAATCCAAGGCCCGCCTTGCTTGTTGGGCGTTGACCATATCGATGGAGAGCTCTCTTGGGTTCTTGACGGCATCTTTCAAGGCCGTTTTGGTAATTTCATGAAAGACCACGCGCTGGAAAGGTTTGTCCTTCAACGCTTTTTTCTCTTTCATGAGCTCTAAGATATGAAAGGCTATTGCCTCACCTTCGCGATCCGGGTCAGTTGCGAGTAAGAGTTCGTCTGACTTTTTCAGCATGTCGGCTATGGCTTTGACGTGCTTTGAATTTCGAGCAATAGTCTCGTACTTCATGGCGAAGTCCGACTTTGGATCGACCGCCCCCTCTTTAGGGACGAGATCACGGACATGACCATAAGAGGCCATGACTTGATAGCCTGGCCCCAAATATTTCTTAATGGTTTTAGCTTTTCCAGGTGACTCTACGATCACCAAGCGATTGCTCACGAGCGACCTCACTCATATCTAGCTGCCTCGCTAATGAGTAAGACCTCCTACTTCTTGATACAAAAGATCTTCACCACTAGCCACTAACTGCTCAGCGCTGGGGTTATTTAGCAACACCAAGGCAACAATGCGTTTAAATTGTTTCAAACTCAGAGTTTGTACATCAATTGCCATGGCACTTTCAAGGATTATTTCACGTGATACTGCATCAATCCCACCATGAGCCTCTAATTCGTACAGATAGCCTTGTGACTGAGTATCTAACTTAGCTCTTTCTTTCTTGGTAAGAATGCGACTCGAATTATTCCCAAAAAGGACTTGATAGTCATCATCATACAACTCTGAAAGAGCGCCCAACCAATTAAGAGCCTTAAAGACATCTTGTTCGTCGAAGCCAGCCTGCTCGAGCTCATCGGCAATGATATCCTCATCTCCGACTATTTCGATGTTGGCATTCAAGTAGTTATCAAACAAAAACATCAAT
>CAYNJF010000086.1:0-4517 GCA_964397555.1 uncultured Francisellaceae bacterium | reverse complement strand
AGAGGCATGGCTAATTGAACAAACACTTAGCGCATGCCATCAACTAAAGCGCTAGTGTCTATGGGCCACGATTACGCCTGTGGCGTTCGAGGTCAATCCGGCACCGCTGAGGATCCCCAAAGTTTCGCCAATAGATATCTTGTTCGGCTGTAGGCTTATCTTTAATCATATGATGAGTGATGGCAGCACTTGCTACGGCTGTGCTACCAATGATTGCGACAGTTGTTGCGGCTTCACGCATCGAAGCGGCTGATGATGTAAAACGACTGAACATGGATAACATAAGTAACCTCCCTACGCTGGTATTGTCCAGATCAGGTAATAAGGGTTCGACAAGTCGTTTCAGCTCCAAAGAGCACCCCTGGCATGATTATAATAGCCAGAAGTGCTCATCAAGCCAAGCATCTAAGTGTCAAAGATTTAAGAGCCGCTGGTGACCACCGTGAACTCTTTGGTAGGACGACAATAGGTTTCTTTGATAAAAAACATGGCGGCTATGATTGAAATCGTGATGAGCCCTAACACAAAGTTAAAGGCAAACACGTAATCGGGTAACTGAACTTCGTGGCTTGGTCCATGATATTCAAGCAGCCAACCGATAAATGGAGCATTCACTGAAGATACAAAGGCAATCATCGCGTTATTAAAACCGAGACCAGCCGCTAAATAGTATTTATTGCATTGTTCGGCCATGATGGCAAAGCCTACGCTCTGAGCACTTGCTCCAACACCAATCATAAAGAAAGTGATCATCAGACTTGTTTTTGTCGCCGGTCCATAAACAAGACTTGCCATTGCCCCTAAGCAACAAACAGCCCCCAATAACATGACCAGTTTTCGACGTTTCAGTAAATCTGAGATAAAGCCCAACAAAGGACAGCCTATGGCATAGCCCAACCAACCCACAGTAATCATGTAGGAGGCAAAGCTTGAACTAAAGCCTAAAAGCTCGATGTAAGCTTTTCCTTCGTTTTCTGATAGATATTCGATGGTAAAAAAGACGAGAGCGCAGTAGATAGCAATCCACCACATCTGTTTTTGCTTCAAAATGGTTTTAAGGCTTGAGACTACGGGGATACTTCGACTTAATACCCTAAAGCCCCCCATGTTTTGTTGATTGTTTTTAACAAAGAACAGAACCGGGATAACCAAAGCCGCACCAAATAGACTCAAACCTAAAAATATGGTGCGCCAATCGGTGCTGCCATTTTGTGCCATCTCATTGAATGGGCCTGCGGCGATCATAGGGCCCAGGGTGCCAATAAACTGGGAGAGTCCAATAAACAACCCATAAAACCGGCTTGGCATCCACTCATAGACCGACACAAGTAAGCAGATGAAGCCAAAAGAGGCTCCAAATCCCATTAACATTCGAGCGATGACCGCAAATTTGAACTCATACGTGAAGGCAAAAAATAAGGTGGAGACAACACACAAGATAACGGCGAACAAAAGCGACTTTTTTAAACCAAACTTATCGGCAATAAACCCAACAGGCATCTGCATGAGGCCGTAGATGCCGATGAATGCTGTCGAGCTAAGCAGGGCGAAAGAAAGGGGAGTAAGATTTAAATCCGCCATAATCGGGTGCTGAAACGTCCCTAGCACCGTTCTTAGTAAAAATTCGTAGGTAAAAAAGATCGCGCAGACTAGCCATACGGTGATCCCTCGAACTGATATTTTAGATTGTTCACTCATGGGTTATGCATCTTGTTGCTGCTCTTCCCAAGACTCAATGGCATCTTCCGCTCTGGAATAATCAATGAATGAAGCCATTTTGAATATGGATAACCCCTCATGAATCAGGGGTGTCGTATTGATGCCTACCACCACACCGTCTTGTAAAGCGCAAACGTGCTCACCTATGTCAGCGCTGAATGGATCAGAAATAGTGCCTAAACGCTCGCCTTTTTTTACTTTTTGACCGAGTTCGATGTGCACATGTAAAATGCCACCACGATGGGCACTGATCCAATCTTCATCTTGAGAAAATACGGGATCAAATTCTTCGATCGGATCTTCTTTAGGTAAAATATCAAGCGTCTTCATAATGTTGGAAATGCCATTGACCCCCAAAGCGATTGCGTTTTCATCAAAACGCATCGCCTCACCGGCTTGATAGACAAGCAAAGGGATGTTCAAGCTCTCGGTTGTCTGACGGAACATGTTTCCCTCAAGGCTCACATTGGTAATCACGGGGGCCTGAAATGACTTGGCGAGTTCTTTGGTTTTACGGTTGTTAAAGTTGCAATAGACTTGGGGCAATATATTATGATTCAAAGCACCAGTATCAAGTTCGATGCAATAGTCCGCCTTTTTGATTAATTCATGGGTGAGGATGTGAGCAATACGCTCACCGAAATCACCATCGGCTGAGCCAGGGAAACAATCGGACAACGAGTTGCTTGATGGCAGTATCTTCGGAAAATGGGTGAGCCCGTAAATGTTCATCACAGGCACGGCGATGATCGTGCCATTGATGGCATCACTGTCTAACGATTTTATTAAACGATTGACAATTTCCAGCCCATTCATTTCATTCCCATCAATGGTTGAGAAAACCAGCAAACAAGGTCCTGACTTTTTTCCATGAATGACTTTGATGGGCATGTATAGGGGAGAGCACGAATACAAATCAGGCATCTGGAGGGCTAAGTTCGCTTTTTCGCCTGGCTGAATAAACTCGTTGCATATACTTAGAGGTGTATTCTTCATAATGACCTTGGTAAGCAAATTTTGCAGCACATTATACCACATCAGAAAATATTTTAAAGTTAATCAATAAACTTACAAAACCTTGCATAAAAAAGACAATCATGGCTAGATGTTTTTTAGTGACTCTTTAAAGCTATTTAGCACCAATATTAAACCATGAGTGAAAAAAATATTTTCAAGCCACCTCAAGGCGAAAAAAATCATCATCGTTATAAAACTCCCCTTGAGAATAAATTAGAGGGGCCCATTTCCTCGCTAGGTGATTTTATAAGCAATCAAATCACCACAAGCATACTCCTTGTCTTTTCCGCCATCGTTGCCATGGCTTGGGTAACCTTTGGTTCTCCTGAGAGCTATTTGGCGGTACAGCAATTCAAGCTGGGCATAAAAGTGGGTGAATTTCTCCCAACGTTGTCTCTTAAGCACTTTGTAAACGATTTCTTAATGGCCATTTTCTTCTTTTTGCTAGGACTAGAGGTTAAACGAGAGTTCATTGCCGGTGAGCTTAGCGATAAGTCTGTGCGTTCAACGGTAGTATTTGCTGCTTTGGGTGGCATGATTATGCCTGCTCTTTTATATGTCTATTTATCTCCCAATCAATACGACATGCAAGGTTGGGGAGTTCCCATTGCTACCGACACAGCCTTTGCGCTGGGTGCGCTTGCTTTGCTTAAGTCAAGATTGCCTCCTAGCCTTTTTAGTTTCATCGCGGCTTTAGCCGTCATTGATGACATTGGCGCTATTACGGTTTTAGCTGTTTTCTACACTCAACTTCCAGATCCTTTTTATATTCTTCTTGCCGCGACCTCTCTAGTCACACTGACTTTAATGAATGCGGCAGGGGTACGAAAATTTTTACCTTATTTGCTTATCGGGATTCTGACGTGGATTCTTATTGAGAAATCCAACTTGCACGGCACGGTGGCGGGCATTTTGGTTGCTTTGACGATCCCGGCCAGACCTAAAACAGGTCCAAGAAAATTTACCAAAAAAGTAGAGCAATTGACTGAGGATCTTCGAACGAAAGAGTTAAACCAGGAAACTACGATTGTTGAGGACCCCAAAAAGCAAAAAATCATTCAAAAAGTGGAATCACTTGCGGTGAGTTCCTCTTCGCCGATTTGGCGATTACAACACGTGGTTGAGCCATATGTGTTTATTATGATTTTACCGATTTTTGCATTTCTCAATGCTGGAATACCAATCAGCATCGACAACATTGCACGCGCATTTGAGCATCAAATAACCGTAAACATCTTTACATCATTGCTTGTGGGTAAGTTTGTGGGGATAAGCTTAATGGTCTATTTAGTCTGTCGATTAAAACTAGGTACTTTGCCGCAGGGGATGCGTTTTGGTCATGCCGTAGGGCTTTCAATGCTAGCAGGTATTGGTTTCACCATGTCCATCTTTATTGCGGAAATGGGTTTTGGGGATGAGCAAGTTATGGTCTTTGCTAAAACAGGTATTTTTGCAGCATCCATCGTCGCGGCCATTGCAGGCTTTCTGTTTTTATTGTTCTACAGCAAAAGCATCACTCATTCAAATGATATAAAATAATAGAAAGCTTTTTTACCCACTTTCTCTTGATGTCTTGCAATATGGAATCTACCCATGGATAAAGATTTATTCAGTTTGAGTTCTTGGACTAAAACATTTTCGGATACGTTTTCCGATTACGTCGGAGCCATCTTAAATTATCTTCCCAATATCCTCAGCGCAGCCGTTGTGATGCTGATTGGTTTGATACTAGCCAGGTTAGCAAAGTATCTTGGTACAAAGCTCGGACTTGGGATAGAGAC
>CAYNJF010000085.1:0-5019 GCA_964397555.1 uncultured Francisellaceae bacterium | reverse complement strand
ATTTCTTCGTTTGTAACTCGAAGGCCTTGTTCAAAGAAGAATTGAAATATTTCATAGGTTTGTGATTTCATACGTTCTTCATTGGCGAGACGGGTTATCGAATGAAAAAAGTCCTCAAAACGTAAGCAGGCACCGGTGGCATCTGGGTGAACCCCAAGCTTAACAAGAAGACGCACCATTTTTGCATCTCCGTTTCTAGTGGCTATCGATATTGCGTCATAGTCACCTTTTTCATTTTTTACATGAATGTTTGCGCCAACCTCGGCTAAAAAAGCGACTGCATCGTAATTTGATTCTCTAACCAGGTTGAAAATAGTATACTCAGAATCTTTGAGCCATTTTTTTAATTCTGGATGTAAATGAGCAATTGCTTTTGCTGCTTTTAGATGTTTATTTAATATTTTGAGAAAATGCTCCCAATCGTATAAGAAGCGCAATTTTGCGCCGTTTTGTTTGAGTAAGTGATAGATATCTTTTGCTGATCTGTCTTTATGAACGAGAAAAAGATTATTTAGAGCGCTCATAAGGTTCGAAGTGTAACCACGATAGTGGCTGTTGACGTCGATACCAGAGTCAATAAGAAGTTGGACAAATGGCAGTTTATTCCTATATGTCGCATGAACAAGAGGTGATAAGTTTTTATCAATACTTCTTTTTATGTGCTCTAAGATAGAAGGGACTGCGAGTAGGTTTTCCAAATAGATGATGTTATCTTGCTCAATGGCTGCTAGGATGGTGTTAATAAAATTTGTATAAAGCTCAAGCTCATCTTCATGCTCCATTTTTTTTAGAATGTCTAAATAAAATTCAAACGTTGCGTATGAATTTTCCCTTATGGCATGCTGTGTTATTCGATAAAGTGTTACAGGCTCATTGGATAGTTGAACTTTTAGATTTAATTTGCTGTCAAGCATGGCCAAAAGGTGAGCGTAGTCACCATCTTCTAAAGAAAAGATGTTATAAAAATCTATCTGAAGAAATATTTGATTAAATAAATGGATGTTGTTTTCGTTTGGAAGTTCATCGAGTAAAGTTCTCAGTTTATCAGTAGACAGTGTTCCTTCCGATATGATGGCTTCAAGTTGATCGATAAATTCATCTGAACGTTTTTCAGCATTCATTCCTCTGCTGCGAATTTGCTTACCTTTATTGCGTTTCGAATGTTTCTTTTTTCTCCTAGCCATTTTTTACTCCTAACTACTCAGTCGATTAAAAAGTTTTGTTATGAATACCATACGTGTATCCACGTACTAAACAAAGAAAACAACGATAATCGTAGTGATTGATTCGATGATTGGGGATTAATTTGAACAGGTGTGATTGTTATTAAGTAGAAACTTTTTTGCTCACTTACTCTTTTGTAAGTATGGGATAAAACGTATTCGTACGGCTATTAATCGTTTAATATATTAGGTCTTTGAAAATTTTTTTCAATGAAAACGGAAGAAAGAACGGTTTGCTTAAGGGGCGGGCATAAAATTGCCTTTTTTAAGGGCGTAAGCTTTAAGTGAAGAGAAGACAAAACATTGAGACGGTTTTAGTTGGTGTTATTACTTTTTCTTGAGGTGTCTTCTATTAGTTTCAGGCTTACTAGCTTTTTTTTGGGCCGCATCTATAGAGGTTTGCGCCCTGGGGTCAATTTTAACTCGGTCTGGACATTCTGAAAGCCCAAGCTTAATAAATAGCTCTTGATTAAACGGTAACTCCTGTGCCCTTTTAGCGTCTTCAATGAGTTCTTGTTCATCTTTACTCGAGGGGGTAAGCATAATCAATTACCTGTGCATGTCCTTAGTTCAAGTATTGCACAAAGGGTCTTTGTCCGCCAAGCTCTTAATATGAGTTAGATTTACAAGGAATCTTCTTGAAAAGGGTTATAGGGGTAAATACCCTCTTTTTCATAGAGCCTGCCACTCGCAACTCCTTGTTCGTAAAGGGCTTTAAATTTGAGTACCATGAGCTCTAGGGCCATGTCTTTTTGGCCAAGATCCAATCTAGCCTCAACGATACGCATCATTTGCTCGGCTTGAGCTCTGAAATCGAGTACGTTTTTGTTCGCCATATCATCTCCGTGGCAAAGCAGGGCAAGCGTCCAGAATAGCTTAGGTCCACACTTTGCTAAGTAGCGTAACCAAATTATGCATTATTATAACAAACCTTTTGCTCATCCTAAATCAATGATTTAACATAAGGACCAGGTCCAGATATGTTGGGTGATGCACTTAATCCGACGACGCATTCAGTAGGAACACAAATATGAATACAGACGTTGATATTCACATTACGCCAAGCGCCATAACTCACTTTGCTTAGTTGATTCAAAAAGAAGAACAAGAAGGGCTTGCCCTTCGTATTTTCCTGGACAGGCCTGGTTTCCCAAGTGCTGAAGTCGGGATCACCTTTTGTCCTCCAGGCGATCAAAAAGCCACTGACTTACTCATCGACTACGACGAATTCAATCTTTATGTGGATCAGCCTTCAAGTGAATACTTAAAAGAAGCCAACATCGATTATCAGACCGATCAAATGGGTGGCCAGCTAGCCATCACAGCCCCTAACCTTCGTGGCGTCAAGCCGGATGATAGTGCCCCCCTTACGGAGCGAGTTACCTATTATCTAAATAACGAAATCAACCCAAACCTGGCCTCGCACGGCGGTATGGTCTCTTTGGTCGAAATCACTCAAGAGAAAGAAGTTGTGCTCCAATTTGGAGGAGGGTGTCACGGTTGTGGGATGGTGGATGTGACTTTAAAGCAAGGCATCGAAAAGACCTTGATGGAACACTGCCCAGAGATTAAAGCGGTCATCGATGTGACTGATCATAGTAAAGGTGAAAACCCCTACTACTAATAAGGACATACCATGGGTAAACAAATCAAAACGGGATACCAAAGCGAAATCGACGAGTTCTTCCATGATTTCGATAAAAACCGTACTCAATTCCCCAAATCTCGTCACGATGAGATTAAAAAGCATGATGCTATATTCAAAAAAAGAGATCACGCCGTCGAAGAAGAAAACTCCAACCTATGGGAAGGATTTTAATCAGCATTGCCGTGATTCTCACAAGCGATTAAGATGAAACTAGACAGAGGAGGCTCCTATGAGTGTCATGAATCTACCCCCTCAAACCTTCAATGAATTTGACGCAAGGTTTAATCATCTTTATCAGCATCCACAATCACGCATTGATGGCTACATGGCCTGGAACCAAGTTAAAAAACTTAACCTTGAGGATTTGGCATTAAGCCCTGAGCTTCGTCCCTTGTTTGACGGACTAGGTCTTCAATGCATTGGGCTTCATGGCGCTAATTACGATCCTACCTGGCAAGGTCAACCTTTTGGACGTCCCGGTCAAGGTTACGGGCTATACGTCAACGGTCGGCCTCGTTGGCCACACCCGCACTGGCCTGATAAAGCCCCTGAATTAAAGCCCGCACCCTTGCTTGCGGACGTCGAACATATTAAAAGAGCTCGACCCAGGTGGGTGCCTGTCTAAGTTTTAAAACTTCTTAAGCACAAAGCTTCTTGCTATGATGCCCTTATTTGGACGCTAGGAGCTTTGTATGTCACCTGCCAAACCCATCGACGTGCTTCAATACTGGTCGTGGTATTCCGCAACGTTAGAGTTAGAACTTGGTAGGGCCGAGTTTCTTACCCTAGAGAGTTGTGACATCGCTCAAGGCACCTTTGAGCTCAAAGACGGCCTCTATTGGGTAAGTTTATTTGATAAAAAGGATGAGCCCTTAATATGGGTGATGGTGGAGGTTCAACAAAACCAAGCCAAAGCGATGCTCCCTACGCCTTTCATCAGGCAAGCTTTCTTTCAAACTTATGACAAGGGCTTAAGCGATAAACATCGCTGGGATGATTTGCTTAAAACCATCGAGAGTCATGACACGCCTTTATCCATCGATTGGGTATCGTTTCGCAAAACCATGCATCATTTTGTGCAAAGCATGAAGTGGGCGCTTGATGAGTCAAAAAAACCGGTGGCTGTTGCCATCCCAAAAGCGCCAACCCCTAATGCATTGTTGACCCATCTTTGCTTGACGGACGAATACCCCCTGCATGATAAAGATGAGCTTTCGTGCTTAAAACAAGCTCACTCGATTCTTTTGGATACGACTTACCCAGACATCCATGATTCAACCATCACAACCATGGTTGCAGCCATGAGCTTACCCGATCATGCAAGCCAAGCCATTCAAGCGCCGATGGCTCAACAAAGCAAAGCGTTTATTCGTAATTTGGCATTAAACTTACAACTTCGCTCTTTCGTTCAATCCAGAAAAGTCACGGTTGGGGTATTAGGAGACTCAGATCCCATTGCCCTAAAAGAGGCTGAGGGCTCAATGGTAGAGCGAGTCAAGGCGATCACTTCTGAGGCGGCTACCGAGAAAAACGCACTTGTGCTTTTGGAAAAATGGCTTGCGTCTCAAATTCGATTGCACCGTCGTTTGAGCAAGAGTCTTCTTGGCTCCAATGAAGCCAAAGACGAGTTAATCCAGAGACAACAAACGCTCACCGAACAAGATGAGAAAAAAGAAGGGCAAGTCGAGCAGCTTCAACAAGCGCTCAATGCTTGGCGAGCTACGGCCAAGCAAGGGTTGTTTAGCCGATTATTTGGTTGGGTTCGAGGCGATACCGAAACCACCCGAGCGGTGGAATTCATTGCTGAACATGCCCAAGGCATGCATTTTGACGAAAGCTTATCCATTGACGAGAACTTAACGGTCAAAATGCGCACCATCAAAGTCCAGCGCACAAAAATTCATCAAGAGCTGATGCATCTTAATGAGCACATTGCCCAAATCCAAGGGTTGGAAAAAACGCTCAAAGACGTGCAACAAGCTCATCCAGAGCTTAGCGACTGTCGAACCCCACTGGAGGCGATTCGTCTTTTCAATCAATTAAGAGCGCCAGTGCTTATTGATGCATTTGAGACCCTTTGCCGCCTCAAAGGGTTGAAAGGGCTAGCCGAGTCGGTTGACAAGGGTGCCCCTCAAGAGCTGGATTGGC
>CAYNJF010000084.1:0-5560 GCA_964397555.1 uncultured Francisellaceae bacterium | reverse complement strand
TTGGGCTTTGTTCACCCAGAGTGGATCGGCAAGCAAAGGCCTAGCCATGGATATCATATCGGCGTGCGATTCAGAAAGGATACGCTCGGCCACATCAGGCATATTGATCCGGTTGGTAGTCACCAAAGGCACGTTAACATGAGGCTTTATTCGATGCGTCACCCAAGTAAACGCCCCTCTTGGCACCATTCGTGCGATGGTAGGAATGCGAGCCTCATGCCAGCCAATGCCGGTGTTGATGATGGTCACGCCGGCTTGTTCAAGATTTTTGGCAAGCAGACATATTTCATCCCACGAACTTGCATTCTCAACCAGATCCAACATCGACAACCGAAAGATGATGATGAAGTCCTCACCCACGGCTTCTTTGACAGCTTTGACAATCTCGAGCGGGAATCGTTGTCGATTCTCAACACTGCCCCCCCATTCATCGGATCGTTGGTTGGTGTGCTCTACCAAAAACTGATTGATGAGATAACCCTCTGACCCCATAATTTCAACGCCATCGTAACCTGCGTCTTTGGCTAGTTTCGCCGTGGTGGCAAAATCTTTGATGGTATTTTTAATGCCACGCTTGCTAAGCTTCCAAGGGGTAAAAGGCGTGATTGGGGCTTTGATGCGCGATGGAGCCACCGCCAAAGGGTGATAGCCGTACCGACCAGCATGCAAAATTTGAAGCGCGATTTTACCCTCTGCCTCATGCACAGCCTCGGTGATCTCTTTGTGATTTGGGATTTGTTTTGGGCTGGTGAGCTTAGCTGAAAAAGGTGCTACCCAGCCGGCTTTGTTGGGCGCTATGCCCCCTGTCACAATCAAGCCTACTCCACCTTCGGCTCGCTTTTGATAAAAAGCCGCCATTTTTGCGTATCCATCCGCTTCTTCTTCTAAGCCGGTATGCATCGACCCCATCAAGACTCGATTTTTAAGAGTGGTATGGCCCAAGGCTAGCGGTGAGAGTAAATGAGAGTAAAACTGATTCATCGAACTTCCCTTTTCGTTTTTTTTAGATTTAACCAAGTTTAACAGGCCTGCATCCGTTAAAAAGGCTTAAGATCAACCTAAAAATGTAAGTTAATTAACTTTATCTGGGTTCTTTTCAAAAAATTGAGTGCTTTTCTTGGTCATACCCTTTAGAATCACAACTCACTCCAGATTCAACGTTTCCCATCAGGTGAGGATAACACATGACCTTGGCAACCGAGGGCTTAAGCTTTGCTGATTTCGAATTAGCTGATCCAATTTTAAAGGCCATTAATGAGTGTGGCTACACGAGCCCATCCCCGATTCAAGAAAAGACCATTCCCTTATTGTTAGAGGGACATGACATCATTGGACAAGCTCAAACCGGAACCGGTAAAACCGCCGCTTTCGCTTTGCCCATGCTATCAAGCCTAACTTTTGGTAACAAAGCCCCGGTAGCGCTCGTACTTGCCCCCACTCGTGAACTTGCGATGCAAGTGTGTGAGAACATGTGGGCTTACGCGAAGCATATCGATGCGAGCATCATGCCCATTTATGGTGGTCAAAGCTACTCTCAGCAGATTTCCAAGCTCAATCGCGGCGTCGACATTGTGGTCGGTACGCCAGGTCGCGTGATGGATCTTATCAAAAAAGGTGCCTTGGATTTATCGTCCATCGAATGCATGGTACTCGATGAGGCCGATGAGATGCTGAATATGGGCTTTTTAGAAGATGTGCAGTGGATTTTGACTCACACGCCTAAGCAAAAGCAGATGGTGATGTTCTCTGCCACCATGCCCAAGCCGATTCAAAAGATTGCCGCAACGCACCTTCGTGCACCTAAAGTGGTTAAAATTAAATCCAAAGCCCAAACCGCGGTGACTATTGAACAGCGTGCCTTGTTTGTTCATCACCGAGGCAAACTCGAAGGGCTCATTCGAGTGCTCGACAGTGAGCCTACGGATGGGGTGATTATCTTCACAAAAACCAAATCAAGCACCGAAGACTTGACCGACATCTTAAGACGTTACGGCAAAAAAGTAGCGGCTCTTAATGGTGACATGGAACAACGTCAACGTGAGCGTTGCGTTCAAGATTTGAAAAAGCTTCGCATCGACATCATTGTGGCCACTGACGTTGCCGCTCGTGGTTTGGACGTAGAGCGAATCACGCATGTCATCAACTACGATTTACCTCATAACCCAGAAGCTTATGTGCATCGTATTGGCCGTACCGGACGTGCGGGTCGTCAAGGTCATGCCATTTTGCTTCTAAGACAAAGCGAAAGTCGTCAACTTCGTACCATTGAGCGTGCAACTAAGCAGCGTATTGAGTTGATGAAACAGCCTTCTGATGAACAAATCGAAGAGAAGAAAATCCTCAAGTTCAAAGAGAAGCTTGCGATGGTTCAAAACGCTAAGTCGTTTGATTTTTACCAAAACTTGGTCAAAAATCTGAGCCAAGAGATGGACGTTGACACGTTAGCCGCAGCCCTTGCTTTTATCGCCTGTGAGAACAACCCGATTCAAGCGCCTAAGTTTGAAGACTCGGCACCAGCGAGAAAATCATCCAATGAGCGTGGTCGATTCAAAGAACGCTCTTTTGATAAAAAGCGTCCTCAGCGCCGAGGCGATCGTCCCGAGCGAGGTTCACGCTCTTACAGCGATAACCTAAAGAACTACAAGGTCCAAGTAGGTCGTGTCCATGGGGTCAAGCCCGGTCAATTGGTCGGCGCCATTGCCAATGAAATCGATTTGAATTCAAAATTCATCGGTGACATTTCTATCCACCACGACTACTCAACCGTTGAGTTACCCAAAGACTTGTCTAGAGAGTCCATGAAGGTACTTGATAACGTTTGGGTTGCAGGCCAGCAGCTTAAGATCACCCAAGGTGGTCGTGCTAGAGCTGAGCGATAAGAAAAAAGAGAGGAAAAAAATGCGCTAGAGCCACTCTAGCGCATTCCTTTTTTATAGCGACTGAGCGTTGGACGCAAGATAAGTCGCCACGCCATCTGCCGTAGGCTTCATGCCATCTTTTCCTGGGTTCCAGTTTGCAGGACAAACTTCACCATGCTCTTCGTGGAATTGAAGCGCATCGGTCAAACGAACCAACTCATCAATGTTACGACCAATTGGCAAATCGTTGACGATTTGTGAACGCACTTGCCCGTCTTTGTCGATGAGAAATGCTGCTCTAAAGGCCACAGATGCATCTGGATGCTCAACACCAAACGCTTGGCAGATGCTGTGATCAATATCCGCGACCATGGTGTAATCCACTTCGCCAATACCACCTTTAGCAACTGGGGTATCGCGCCATGCTTTATGGGAGAAATGGGAATCAATGGAGACCGCAATGACTTCAACATTACGCTTTTTGAACTCTTCAATACGATTGTTCAAAGCGATCAGCTCGGATGGACAGACAAACGTGAAGTCCAATGGGTAGAAAAAGACAATCCCGTACTTACCATTTAACGCTTCGGATAACGTGAACTCATTAACAATCTCACCGTTGGCCAATACAGCCGAGGTTGTGAAATCAGGAGTTTTTCTTCCAACTAAAACACTCATTGATGCCTCCAAAATAGTGTTGCAAACTCTAAATTATCGGCGTCATCCTACCATGAAATAGACATCGGCTCTACGCATCTGCCTTGTCGGAAGGCAATTAAATGCAAATAAATTCTATTTGACAATCATTCTCATTTGGGGCTATGCTTAAATCGTAGGGAGGTTTGTATGTACATCTGTTTATGTAAAGCCATCACAGAAGAGCAAATTCGTTGCAGCATTAAGGCTGGGGCGGACACCAAAGACAAGCTCAGTGCTCAACTGGGTGTGGCCAGTCAGTGCGGTTCTTGTGCCTTAGAGCTTGATGAAATCTTGATGGAAGAGCTTGGCCCTCGTGATGTTAATAGCCTTGGTCCGCAATGGAAGGAATCGGTTTAGCCTTTTCTTGACACAACCTTTGTGCTGATTAAGAATGACAACTGTTTTACCATTCTTGAATAGGACATCAAATGAAGGGCAACCCACAAGTCATTGAGCACCTTAATATCTTATTGGGCAATGAGCTCGTCGCCATCAATCAATATTTTCTGCATTCTAGAATGCAAAGCGACTGGGGCTTTGAAAAGCTTGCCGCTAAGTCTTATGAAGAGTCCATCGATGAGATGAAGCATGCCCAAGAGTTAACCGATCGGATCCTCTTATTAGGCGGGCTTCCAAACTATCAAGACCTAGGCCGTCTCAAAATCGGTCAAAACGTCCTTGAACAACTTCAATGCGATTTAAAGCTTGAAGAAAAAGCCATTCCCGATTTGATTGAAGCCATTAAAGTTTGCGAGCAAGCGCAAGATTATGGCACCCGTGATTTACTGGCCACGATTTTACGCTCTGAAGAAGAGCACCGTGACTGGCTTGAGACACAGCTTAACTTGTTTGAGCAAGTCGGTGAGCAAAACTATTTGCAAACGCTCATCTAATCGTTGACCAAGTCTTGCGTTTTTTCATGAACAAGCAGACACAAAAAAAGCAGGCCAAGCCTGCTTTTTTTCTATCCATCAAGCCATGAACTTAGTCGGCTTGAGCAAACTCTACCTTGTCCGCAGTTAACTGCTTTTCAGTCAACATGGTGGCAAGCTCGCCCTTTTCATACAAGTCTGTGACGATGTCGCAGCCGCCGATCAACTCACCTTTAACCCACAATTGAGGAAAGGTTGGCCAATTTGCGTATTGAGGCAAAGTCTGACGAATGTCTTGATTCTCAAGAATGTTGATGAAGTGGTATTTAGCTCCCACTAATTCAAGAATGCGAGCCACTTGGGCGGAGAAACCGCACTGAGGAAAATCGGGGGTGCCCTTCATGTACAGCATCATGTCGTTGGTTTCAATTTGGGCCTTGATGCGCTCTAATGTATCCATTGGTTTATCCTATGTTCATGGTTAAGACACTCAACAAGATATCCTCTTGCCAATCTCAGGGTCAGGCCATAGACTAGCCGGTGACTTGGAGCCATTGTAACACTTAGTTATTGAGAGGACAAAAATGAGTTTTGAATTACCTGCTCTAAAATACGAATTAGATGCGTTAGCGCCTCATATTTCAAGAGAGACCCTTGAGTATCACTACGGCAAGCATCACCAGACTTATGTGACCAACTTAAATAACCTCATCAAGGACTCAGATTTCGATGGTCAGTCCTTAGAGGACATCATTCGCACTTCTGAAGGCGGTATTTTTAATAACGCCGCGCAAGTTTGGAACCACACCTTTTACTGGAACTGTTTGTCTCCTAATGGTGGCGGCGAACCTACCGGGCCCCTTTTGAGCGCCATCGAAGAAGCGTTTGGTTCGTTTGAAGGGTTTAAAAGCCAATTTGACCAAGTGGCCAAAACCACATTTGGCTCTGGTTGGGCTTGGCTTGTGAAAAACTCTGAAGGCAAACTTGAGCTAAAATCCACGTCTAATGCGGGCAACCCTCTAACCGAAGGACTTACCCCGTTGATGACCTGCGACGTTTGGGAACACGCTTATTACATCGATTACCGTAACTCAAGACCTGATTATTTGACCGCGTTTTGGAATCTTGTTG
>CAYNJF010000083.1:0-6460 GCA_964397555.1 uncultured Francisellaceae bacterium | reverse complement strand
AAGGTCAAGAGCGCATTCTGCTTGTTATGGCAACGGGTACAGGTAAAACTTACACAGCCTTTCAAATCATTTGGCGCTTGTGGAAGTCTGGTACCAAAAAGCGTATTTTGTTTCTAGCTGACCGCAATATTCTTGTAGATCAAACTAAGAACAATGACTTCAAGCCGTTTGGTGCGGCGATGACTAAAATCACCAAGCGCCAAATCGATAAAAGTTATGAAATCTACTTATCGCTTTATCAGGCTGTTACAGGTAATGAAGAAGATAAAAATATCTACAAACAATTCAGCCCTGATTTTTTTGATCTCATTGTCATTGATGAATGTCACCGTGGTAGTGCGGCAGAAGATTCGGCTTGGCGCGAAGTGTTAGAATATTTCAGCAACGCAACGCATATTGGTTTGACTGCAACACCCAAAGAAACCAAAGAGATTTCCAGCATTACCTACTTTGGTGATCCAGTTTATAGTTACACCCTCAAGCAGGGAATTGAAGATGGTTTTTTAGCGCCTTACAAAGTTGTGCGGATTGACATTGATAAAGACTTACAAGGATGGCGGCCCAGTGCAGGGCAGGTGGATAAAAGCGGTCAATTAATCGAAGACCGCATCTTTAACTTATCTGACATGGACAGAACATTAGTGCTAGAAAAGCGCACCGAGTTAGTGGCACAAAAGATTACTGAATACCTGACGCTGACCGACCCATATGCCAAAACCATCGTTTTTTGTGATGACATCGACCATGCCGAACGTATGCGTCAGGCTTTGGTTAATTTGAACCCTGAGCGCGTAAAAGAAAACCGCAAATATGTCATGCGTATCACTGGCGATGAAAACGAAGGTAAGGCCGAGCTTGATAATTTCATCAATCCTGAGGAACGTTATCCTGTTATCGCAACCACTTCAAAACTGATGACTACAGGCGTTGATGCGCAAACCTGTAAGCTTGTCGTGCTTGATCAAAATATTAAATCGATGACCGAGTTCAAACAAATTATTGGCCGTGGCACTCGCATCAATGAAGACTATGGCAAGTACTGGTTTACCATTATGGACTTTAAAAAGGCCACCGAACTTTTTGCCGATAAAGACTTTGATGGTGACCCTGTTGTGATCTATGAACCAAAAGGAGATGAACCACCAGTTCCTCCTGATGACCTAGAGGACACTGATGAAAGTCTACCGCAAACGTCTGAGATTCCAGATATTACTGGTGGTGAAGATACTGGAAGTAGTGAAGGTCGAATCAAGTACGTCGTTGGTGATGTTGAAGTACATGTTGTTGCGCAAAGAGTGCAATATTATGGCCCAGAGGGCAAACTGATTACTGAGTCACTTCGTGATTACACTAAAACAAAGGTAAAAACTGATTTTGCATCTCTCGATGAGTTTTTAAGAACTTGGTCAAATACTGAGCGTAAAACAGCGCTTATCGAAGAGCTTGAATCACATGGCGTTTTACTTGATGCACTAGCTGAAGAAGTTGGTAAAGATTACGACCCTTTTGATTTAGTCTGTCATATCGCGTTTGATCAACCACCACTCACACGTCGTGAACGTGCTGAGAAAGTGAAAAAGCGGAATTATTTTGCCAAATATGGCGAACAAGCACGCAAGGTTTTAGAAGCCTTACTAGAGAAGTATGCTGATACTGGTGTTGAGAATATTGAAGACATCAAAGTGCTGACATTAGATCCATTTAATAGCATGGGCAGTGCACCAGAGTTGATTGCATTCTTTGGCAGCAAATCAGCCTATTTAGCAGCATTAAAAGAACTTGAACAACAACTATACGCATAAAAGAAAACCATGAGCATTTCCAGTACCATTAAATCCATTCAAGACATCATGCGCAAAGACGTTGGCGTAGATGGTGACGCACAACGTTTAAGCCAGCTAGTGTGGATGTTATTTCTTAAAATCTTTGATGATAGAGAAACTGAATGGGAAATATTACAAGACAACTATCAATCACCTTTACCTGAAAAATTCCGCTGGCGTAACTGGGCGGCTGATGCCGAAGGTGTAACGGGTGATGAATTAAAACAGTTTCTCGATAATGACTTATTCCCTGGATTGCAGAACTTACAAGCGAAGGGCAATGATCAACGTGCTTATGTGATTCGCTCGGTGTTTGAAGACGCCTACAACTACATGAAGTCAGGTCAACTGATTCGCCAAGTCATCAACAAAATTCAAGAGGGTGTAGACTTTAACAAAGCACAAGAGCGCCATTTATTTGGTGATATGTACGAACAACTCTTGCGCGATTTACAAGCTGCAGGCAACGCAGGTGAGTTTTATACACCACGGGCAGTCACTGAGTTTATGGTGCGCATGGTCAATCCACGTTTGGGCGAAAAAGTGATGGATCCTGCTTGTGGCACAGGAGGCTTTTTAAGCAACACCATAGAGCATATCCGTAAGCAGGATGTGAAAACTGTAGAAGACGAAGCCACGCTACAAGCCAATATCTTCGGCATTGAGAAAAAGCCTCTGCCTCACATGCTGTGCACCACCAATATGATACTGCATGGCATTGAAGTGCCCAGTAACATCAAGCATGACAATACACTCGCACGTCCACTCATTAGTTGGGAACCAAAAGACCGTGTGGATGTGGTGATTACCAATCCACCGTTTGGCGGTATGGAAGAAGACGGCATCGAAACCAACTTCCCCGCTACGTTTAGAACCCGCGAAACTGCCGATTTGTTTTTAGTGCTGATTATGCAACTGCTCAAAACCGGTGGCCGTGCTGCACTGGTGTTGCCCGATGGCTTTTTGTTTGGTGAAGGCATTAAAACCCGCATCAAAGAAAAACTATTGCAAGACTGCAACCTGCATACCATCGTGCGCTTGCCTAACAGTGTTTTTGCGCCTTACACCGGCATTAAAACCAACCTGCTGTTTTTTACCAAAGGCACACCCACACAACATATCTGGTTTTACGAGCAACCATTGCCCGCAGGTGTAAAAGCCTACAACAAAACCAAACCTATGAAGGTAGAGGAGTTTGAAACGCTTGCTAACTGGTGGGGCAGTGAGAGTGATGGCTTTAGCGCCAGACAAGAAAACGAACAAGCTTGGAAAATCAGCCTAGCTGATATTCAAGCCCGCAACTACAACCTCGATTGCAAAAACCCACATGTGGGTGAGCAAATCACGCACGATCCAGAAGTGCTGTTAGCGCAATACCAAACCATGCAACAAGACATCGCCGGTCTACGGAATCAGCTTAAAACTATCCTAGGCGACGCCCTAGCCGCAGGCACACAAGGCAACTAAGCATGGCCAATATTGCAAACCTGCTCACAGAGCATATCGATATTTGGACAGCGGCGGATACCGAGAAAAAGTCTGGCCGTGGCAGAGCCAGTGGCAATGCAGGCAGTGTATATGGCGTAAAAAAACTGCGAGAGCTGATTTTAGAGTTGGCCGTGCGCGGCAAACTGGTGCCACAAAACCCGAATGATGAGCCCGCCAGCGAACTACTAAAACGCATTCAAACTGAAAAAGCCAAACTGATAGCAGAAGGTAAACTCAAAAAAGAAAAGCCACTTGCGCCGATTGGAGAAGATGAAAAATCGTTTGAATTGCCAAAGGGATGGGAGTGGGTAAGAGTATCAAATTTAGCAGAAATAAAAGGGGGGAAAAGGCTGCCTGAAGGTAAAACATTCTCTCCAGTAAAAACTTCGAATATCTACATTCAAGTAACTAATATGAAACATGGGACGGTGATTGAAGAAAGTCTTAAATATATTGATGATGAAACTAAAGAAATACTTAAAAATTATACAATTAGCTCAGAAGACCTATATATAACCATTGCAGGTACTATTGGCGATGTGGGTACTGTTCCAGAAAACTTTAATGGAATGATCCTTACTGAAAATGCTGCAAAAGTTGTTTTCAATTTTCTTGATAAGAACTGGTTTAAGTATTGCTTTACGAGCAATTTCCTAGGTGAACAATTCCAAGAAAAAACTATTCAACTTGCACAACCAAAGCTCGCATTACATAGGGTTGCAAGTTCTGTAATTGCCTTACCACCTATCACCGAACAACACCGCATCGTAGCCAAAGTCGATGAACTAATGGCGCTATGCGACCAGTTAGAGCAACAACACAGCAACACACAAGAAGCGCATGAAACCCTAGTGAGCCAACTGCTCTCCACGCTCACCCAAAGCCAAAACGCCGCAGAATTTAACGCTAACTGGCAACGCATCTACGCGCATTTTGATGTGCTTTTTACCACCGAAGCCAGCATAGACGCCCTCAAACAAACCCTGCTACAACTCGCCGTCATGGGCAAACTCGTCCCGCAAGACCCCAACGATGAACCCGCCAGCGAACTAATCAAACGCATCCAAGCCGAAAAAGCCAAATTGATAGCTGAAGGCAAACTCAAAAAAGAAAAACCACTTGCGCCGATTGGTGAAGATGAAAAACCGTTTGAATTGCCGAAGGGATGGGAGTGGCTAAAACTTGGTGATTTACTTTCATTTGAGTATGGAGATAATCTACCTGAACCTAAAAGAAGTAATACTGGAGAATATCCAGTTTATGGTTCTAATGGTATCGTTGGTAGTCACAATGTCTCTTTTGTGCAGTCAAAATGTATAGTTATAGGTAGAAAAGGCTCAGCAGGCGCATTGAATTTAAATTTAAAAGATGGTTGTTGTGTCACGGATGTTGCCTACTTCTGTATCCCACCTAAAGAAATCGACCTTTTTTTTACTTTTAAACTTTTACATACGCTTGGTTTGGATGAATTAGGTAAAGGTATAAAGCCAGGGTTAAATAGAAACGAAGCTTACCAATTAGTAATTGCCATACCACCCCTCTCCGAACAGCACCGCATTGTCGCCAAAGTCGATGCACTCATGGCTCTATGCGACCAACTCAAAACCCGCATTCAACAATCCAACCAACAACAAATAGCCATTGCCGATACCTTGGTAGCGCAGTCGTTAGCTTAGTTTAGTGACAATTGAGCTGTGCAATAGTATCGCCAAGCAAGCGCCATTGTTGCCTAGTAATGTCGTCTTGCATCTGCATGATACAACGTAAGGCTGCACAGAATGTGGTTGATGAAAGTGTTTGAGACAATAAGGTTTTGCGCGATTGTGTAATATGTAATACAAAATCATCTGTATCAAGCATTTTAAGACTATTAAAATCGAGCCATGTTTCTTTGATAAACACGCCGCCTAAAACGCCCAAATAGAAGCCTGACCTAGGGTTGCCAATATAACAGACAGGATGGTCGGGTAAACCGTTGGGTTGAGAGGTGAATACTAAGGTGACGGCATCTTGTGTTTTTGCATCAACGGCTAATACTAGCAAATATTTGCGCATGCATTTGCCAGTTTGTGGGTTGAGGTAGTAGCAGTCATCTTGCCAGATTTGACCAGCGGCTAAAGATGCTACTGTCATTAGTAATCAGTGGCGGTTTGTTGCGTTGTTTGACGAGCTGCGATCAAAGCTGCTTTGTACATGTCTTGTTCTGCACCAATTTCAATAAGTACATCACGGTTGGTTTGATCATCTTTTAAGGCTAACGTGTATGGGATAGTTTGTCTATCACCAGAACCTTCATGCCAAACCTTATCCCAAGCACCATTTTGTTCATGAGTAACATCTATAAGTTTTGCAGACATTGTTTCGCGGAATTTTTCAGCAATTGCGGACATAATACGCAGTTCACGTGGCGTAAATATTTCATCATCAAATGTGACGCCTTCGTTTACTTTGATAGCCTGACGGACGTAATCAACCTCTTTTTCAAACTCTATATGAACTGCTTGTGCCATGTCAGGGTTAAACTCTTCCCATTCTTCCATCAAATCTGCTGGAACGGGACCAAATTTCCAAGCTTGATATTCAAAGCCTGTAACGCTTTTACCTGTTTGGCTAAAGTGCTCAAAGTCGAGTAAATATAGCAGTTTAAAAAGTTTAATTTTTCCGCAATATTGAGTATTTGAAGCAAAAAAAACAATCGTATTGATTAGTTTTTGTCTGGTGGAGTTTGTAGTCATATTATTTGTTGTGCTTTTACCTTTGATGTAAATCACAAAAAATCGGTTGCAGAATAAATGCCCAGTCTTATGGCCACTGAGACGCTGCCGCGTGCCAAAGCCTTCGGCAAAGAAACAAAACGGACTATACACGTATTTATGTGTAATATGCAATATTTGATTATCGACAGTTTAATAAGTTTCTATAGTTTGTTGTAAAGTGATATATGGCCGTTCTATAGAGATCTAAGCAATATATTCAAACCCATTAAATTTAAATTTGATCTTAAAAATAAATACCAAGAAAAATAAGAGTGTACCCATGAGTGTACCCATGGATGCATTTAAATAACAAAGGCTTACAGAAATTAAACTGTAAGCCTTTGTTTTATATGGTACGCCCGAAGAGATTCGAACTCCTGACCCCTTGGTTCG
>CAYNJF010000082.1:0-6852 GCA_964397555.1 uncultured Francisellaceae bacterium | reverse complement strand
CAAGAGTATCGTGATTTTGCGGGGGTTGATGAAGGCATGACCGGCTTATCCACCCGATTTGCCTTTAAGATTCTTTCCAAGGTGTTCAACTTCGATACATCTGAAGTCGCAGCTAACCCCGTGCACTTGCTGTACGTGTTAGAGCAACAAATCGAACGTGAGCAATTTCCACCTGAAATTCATGAACGCTACATGTCTTACATCAAAGGATTCTTAACCCCTCGATATGTTGAGTTCATTGGTAAAGAAATCCAAACCGCTTATTTAGAGTCGTATTCTGAGTACGGGCAGAACATTTTTGACCGTTATGTCACTTATGCGGATTTTTGGATTCAAGATCAAGAATATCGTGATCCTGATACTGGTGAAATCTTGGACCGACGCTCTTTGAACGAAGAGCTTGAAAAAATTGAGAAGCCTGCTGGCATTTCTAATCCGAAAGACTTTAGAAATGAGATTGTCAATTTTGTCTTGCGCGCTCGTGCGAACCATAAAGGTAAAAACCCGAACTGGACTTCGTATGAGAAGTTGCGTGTGGTCATAGAGAAGAAAATGTTCTCCAACACAGAAGATTTACTTCCTGTCATCTCATTCAACACGAAAGCCTCGGCTGAAGAGAAGCGCAAACACCAAGACTTTGTCGATCGTATGGTTGAAAAAGGTTATACCGCCAAACAAGTGCGGTTGCTTTGCGAGTGGTATTTGCGTGTAAGAAAATCATCATAGAGGCCCCATATGTCTCGATTCATCGATAGGCGACCGAACGGTCGCCATAAGAGCGCCGTCAATCGGGCTCGATTCATGCGTCGTTATAAACGACAAATTCAAGAAGCTGTTCGCCATTCGGTTGCTGGTCGCTCTATCAAAGAAGTCGATGAAGCCGGTGAAAAGATTACCATCCCCGCCAAAGACATCACCGAGCCCCATTATGGGTTTGGTGATGGCGGGCAACGAGACTTAGTCTTACCTGGGAATAAAGAGTTTGTGCCAGGTGATCTGATCAAGCGCCCTCCTAGCGGTGGTGGTCAAGGCTCAGGTTCTGGTGCCTCTGAAGAAGGTGAAGGCGAAGATAACTTCATCTTTGAAATCTCCAAAGAGGAGTTTTTAGAGATCTTTTTTGAAGACTTAGCCCTTCCCAATATGGTTAAGACTCAAATCGCGAAAGTCCCTGCTTTTAAGATGGTAAGAGCGGGCTTTACTCAAGACGGCAATCCAAGCAACATCAACATTGTTCGCTCGTTTCGTAGCGCGCTATCCAGGCGTATCGCCTTAGGGGCCCCCTACCGCTCCAAGCTTAAGCAAATAGAGAAGCAACTTGAGCAAGCTTTAATGAATCATTCTGAGGATGCACCAGAGGTGGTTGCGCTTAAAGAAGAGATAGAGGTATTAAAGCGTAAGATCAAAAATGTCCCCTTTATTGACCCCATTGACCTTAGATACAACAATCGCATCAAGCAGCCTAAACCGACCACTCAGGCGGTGATGTTCTGTTTGATGGATGTATCCGGCTCAATGGATGAAGCCAAAAAGGACATTGCTAAACGCTTTTTCATATTGTTGTATCTGTTTTTATCACGCAACTATGAAAACGTTGAAGTGGTCTTTATTCGCCATCACACCAGTGCAAAAGAGGTGGATGAGGAGGAGTTTTTCTACTCTCGTGAAACCGGTGGTACCGTTGTCTCCTCAGCTCTTGATCTGATGCAGAATGTCATGAAAGACCGCTACCCAACATCGGACTGGAACATTTATGCCGCGCAGGCCTCTGATGGGGATAACTGGAATAATGACTCCCCTCGCTGTCGAGATTTGCTCATCAATGATATTTTGCCCTTTGTTCAATATTTTGCCTACGTGGAAATTATGCCGCGTCACCACCAAAGTTTGTGGGAGGCTTATTTATCGGTCAAAGAAGGTCACCCACAATTTGCCATGCAGCACATTGAAGATTTAAAAGACATCTACCCTGTGTTCAGAGAGCTATTTAAACGCCAAGAGATGGCTTAAGGGTTTGGTATGACGAATAAACTGTTAAGTGACTCCAACGAGTGGACCTTTGATCTGATTCACCGTTTTGATGAAGAAATCGCTCGGATTGCTCAAGACTTTAAATTAGACACCTACCCCAATCAAATTGAGGTCATCTCCACTGAGCAGATGATGGATGCTTACTCATCGACCGGCATGCCTTTAGGGTATAATCATTGGTCATTTGGCAAGCAATTCTTATCGGTTGAGAAGAGTTACAAACGTGGTCACATGGGGTTGGCGTACGAGTTAGTGATTAACTCGGATCCTTGCATTGCTTATTTGATGGAAGAAAACACCCTCACCATGCAAGCTTTGGTGATTGCGCATGCCTCCTATGGGCACAACTCGTTTTTCAAAAATAATTATTTGTTCCAGACCTGGACATCCGCAGACTCCATTGTGGATTACTTGGTCTTTGCAAAGAACTTTGTGGCCGAGTGCGAAGAGAAGTATGGCATCGATGAGGTCGAGCAGATTTTAGATGCGTGCCATGCCTTAATGAATCAGGGGGTCGATCGCTACAAGCGCCCAACCAAGCTTTCCTTACGTGAAGAGAAAATACGCCAAGCCAAGCGTTCTGAATACTTGCAGTCTCAAGTCAACGAGCTATGGCGCACGCTTCCCACCAAGCCCTCACAAGAGCAGGCCACCGAAGAGGCTCGCTACCCTTCAGATCCTGAGGAGAACATTCTTTACTTCATTGAGAAGAATGCCCCTTTGCTTGAGTCTTGGCAACGTGAGTTGATTCGCATTGTTCGTAAAATGGCCCAATACTTTTACCCACAACGCCAAACCAAAGTCATGAACGAAGGATGGGCAACTTTTTGGCACTACACCATCCTAAATCGTATGTACGATGAAGGCTTGGTTTCAGATGACTTCATGATGGAGTTTTTGCACTCTCATACCAGTGTCATCTATCAACCCTCTTTCGACAGTCCTTACTATTCGGGAATCAACCCTTACACCCTAGGGTTTAACATGTTTATGGATCTCAAGCGTATTTGTGAGGAGCCAACCGAGGAAGACCGACGATGGTTCCCTGACATTGCTGGCAGCCCGTGGCTGGAAACGCTCGATTTTGCGATGCGCAACTTTAAAGATGAGAGTTTCATTGCTCAATACTTATCACCTAAAGTAATGCGGGATTTAAAGTTGTTCACTATTTTGGATGATGATCAAAAAGACGATTTGGAAATTGCCCATATCCATAATGAAGAAGGCTATCAACAAGTTCGCCAACTTTTGTCTGAGTCATACAACTTAGCTAACATTGACCCGAACATCCAGGTTTATAATGTTGACCGCAAAGGTGATCGTTCATTAACCCTACGTTACACTCAAGCCAAACGTCGCCCACTCAATGCGCCCAATACCCAAGAGGTGTTGAAGCACCTTTATGGGCTCTGGGGCTTCCCTGTGAAGCTTGAAACGGTGAATGAGCAAGGAGAAGTCACGGTAGATTTTGAATGCCCCCCGAGCACTGTAGATGAGCCAGTCACCTAAGGTTGTGGGGTTTTCCCACAGCCTTTTTTAAGGTTTTAACAATCCCCACCCAAGCAAATTGACGCTTTCCCCCCCACCCTGTAGACTATTTAGCTGATTAAACAAATCATAGGTTTCTGTGTTAGATACACTCAAGCATTTTGTCTCAAGCTCACTTCTTATCCCACTTATCTGCCTTGTCGGTTTTTACTTTTCCTACCAGCTACGTTTTTTACAAATTACTCACTGGTTGAAAGCTTGGCGGCTTATTTTAAGCGATCGTGATCATTCCCAAGGCTCAAGCTCTTTCAGCGCTGTTGCTGCCGTTCTTGGTGGGAATTTAGGCACGGGAAACATTGCCGGCATCGCTGTGGCACTTGCCGCAGGTGGCCCTGGGGCTTTGTTTTGGATGTGGGTGATGGCTTTTTTGGGGTCTATCTTAAAGTTCATTGGAACCGTGTTTGGTGTGATGTATCGCCAAAAAAATGATCGGGGCGAATTTGTTGGCGGACCGATGTACTATTTAAGAGATGGTCTCGGCTCCCCTACGGCAGCCACCCTTTTTTGCTTGCTGACGATTCTATCTGCTTGTACCGTGGGTAACTTGGTTCAGGTTAACTCCATGGCTTTACCACTCGCGTCGATCGGGGTCCCTCTGTGGCTAACCGGTGGACTCATGAGTCTTTTGGTAGGAGTTGTCATCCTCGGTGGGCTTTCAAGGTTTTCAATGGTGGTCTCCAAGGTCGTGCCTTTGATGGCCTTCATCTACTTTTTTGCGTGCATGGTTATTTTGGTCCGCCACGCATCCCACATTCTTCCAAGCTTAAGCTTAATTTTTCATGCAGCGATGCACCCTGTGCAAGTGGCTTCTGGGGTAGGTGGTTACATGGTCTTTGAGGGTGTTCGCGCTGGGTTTGACCGTGGGCTGTTTGCAACCGATGTGGGAGCTGGTTTGGCTCCAATCATTCATTCTAGCGTACCAAGCGAAACCACACGCTTTCAAACCGCTCTGCATCAGGGGCTGATTAGCACCGTCTCACCCATTCTTGTGATGGTGGTATGCACACTCACGGGGCTTGTCTTAATGGTGACTGGCGCCTGGCTTGGGGATGAACAAAGCACTAACGTCTGCATCGAAGCCTTTCGTTTAGGGTTTGACTGGGCGCCTGCCGGTCACCTAGTTACCATCACACTCTTCTTTTTTGCATTCACCACGATTTTAACCTGGGTGATGTGTGCTGGTCGTTGTGTCGCCTTTTTGACTTCTGAAGATTGGGTTAGGCCCTTTAAAGTTGCCTTTATCCTTTTGATCCCCACCGGCGCGTATTTGCAGGTGAACATGGTCTGGACCTTGGCCGATCTGTTTATGAATGGAATGCTTATCGTCAATTTACTTGGCTTAATGGTTTTAGGGCCTCGCCTTATCCGCAAAATAAACGCTCGCGAAGATCGTCCAGAGAAGTTCAAGCGCCTAAGCAGCGCTGAACTCTAACTCATAAGAGGTGTGCTTTCTCATGTTAAGCACACCTTGATCCAAGATAAGGTATTGCCCTTTTATCCCTTGTAAGACCCCTTGAATCTGCGGCATCTTATCGAAGGATAGACTTTTTATTTTTTCAGGGTAGCTGATGATTGGATACTGGATGGTCTGGATATCCAAACCATCCACTTCCACGATGGCATCATCACCAAACGTCATTCGAACCTCTTTCAACCCTTTTTGTATCTTCGGCTGGATGGACTCATAGATTTCATGCAAATCTAAGTCTGGGTTTTCGCCCTTGAGCAAGGCTCTCCAATTGGTTTTATCGCTCATAATGTCTTTGAAGACCACCTCAACAAACCCTGCAATTCGACGAGTTTTTGTCTTCATGATAACGGCTGCTTTTGAAGCGCCTTGATCAATCCAACGTGTGGGCACTTGTCCTGTTCGGGTAAGCCCTACTTTTAAGTCTGACGTTACGGATAAATAGACATAATGTTCTATCATGCAATGGGTATCACCCCATTCAGGCTCTCGGCACGTCCCTAGATGATGGTGACAGTTCTCTGGCTTCATGATGCATAGATCACATGCGGCAAGCTTTTGTGAGCAAGGGAAACAATACCCTTGGCTATACGTCTTTTTGATCTTTCTTTGACAGTTTAGGCATTCGATGTTGCCTGTAAAGGACAGCGCAATGGGCTTCCCAAGATATTGGTTCATAGGAACGCTTTGATCGCTTAAAACAAGTCCATATTCGACGGTTTGGTCTTCATTGAGGGAAGATTGCATCTTTGATGCAAACCCAGTTGTGTTTGACATGATTAAGCCTTGCTCAAAAAGCAAAGTGTATCAAAGTATAGAAGAGGAGCAAGTTAGGCTAAACGCTTATAGGTAGGTTTTTCATCTTCATCAAGCATTTCGGTGGCCTGCTCACAAAAGAAAACACAATTGCGCCCATGATTCTTTGCTTCATAAAGTGCCAAGTCGGATAATTGAATTAGCTTATCGGGACAAAAATTTCGGCTTGGATGTGAGCTTGCAACCCCGATGCTAACCGTGACTAAGTTTTCTGGGTTGGTTGGGTGTTTGAGTCCTTCGTTCACGATGGCGCAGCGTATTCTCTCTGCCACTATGGATGCACCATGCACATCAACCCCTGGAAGAACTACGGCAAACTCCTCTCCCCCATATCTTGCGACAAAGTCATTCGGTCTTAGGAGTACTGAGTTGATTTTTTGAGCCACTTGGTACAAACATTGATCGCCCGCTTGATGCCCGTACTGATCGTTGTATATTTTAAAATCATCAATATCAATTAAAAGCACACTCAAAGGTTCACTGTTTCGGATGCAACTGCGAACACTGATGTCAAAGTCATCATCAAACGCTCGACGATTTGCAATCTTGGTAAGAGGATCGACTTGAGATAGCTCATTGAATATTTGAGAGGTGGCCAGTAATCTATCATTTAATTGTCTAAGCTGCTGCCCAAAATCAATTAAGTTTTGTCTCATCGAAATCAGTCGTCTTATTGCCGTAAATTTTGCTTCAAGAATCCTTTGGCTGACTGGCTTCAGTATAAAATCATCGCCACCAGACTCAATGGCTTCATTAATGAGCTGCTCATCACGGGTACCCGCTAAAAATAAGATAGGGATCCACTCGGAAATGTCATGACATGATGCTCGAAGTTGACGTACGGTCGTCTTAGCATCAAGTCCCTGCAGATCAAGATCAATGATGATCATTTGCGGCTTTTCAGACTCGAATAGCTCTATCACTTCGTGACCATGTTTGGCAACGATGACTTCATACCCTATGCCACGTATGTATTCACACATAGTGGATTT
>CAYNJF010000081.1:0-7079 GCA_964397555.1 uncultured Francisellaceae bacterium | reverse complement strand
AACATCAATACGTCAAAAACTGTCTCTTTCATAACTTGGCACCTCGTCATACGCGGACATAGCCACCTGGGACTAATGCCACATCTCCTTGCAGCTCGAGCTCTTGGAGTGATATGGCCACTTGCTCGGTGGATAACCCGCTGTTGGATACAACCCAATCGATTGGGGTACATTCATAGGCTACATGGCTAAGGACGGTGTTGATGATTGAAGACGCATCCTCCTTTGGTGATGGGGTGGGCTCATTTTGATGCCCCTTACTAATAGAGTAGACGACTCCCCCGAGGATTGACGTCAACTCTTCCAAAATATGATCCATCGAGTCAATGCATTTTGCGCCATCTCTTATAAGTTGATGGCACCCTTTGGCAACAGGGCTGTCTATTGAGCCAGGCATGGCAAAGACTTCTCTGGATTGGTCCATGGCGGTATAGGCCGTAATAAGCGAGCCACTTTTGAGGGTTGCTTCAACCACCAACACACCAACGCTCATGCCACTGATGATCCGATTTCGTTTGGGAAAGTAAGCCGGCTTTGGACCGATATGGGGTCGATACTCGCTGACGAGCGCTCCTTTTTCAATAATTTGATTAGCAAGCTCATGATGGCTTTTGGGGTATAGATGAGATAAGCCGTGGCCTAAAACGGCAATGGTTTGACCGTGTTGCGAAAGCGCCCCCTTGGCGGCCATGGCATCAATGCCATAAGCGAGTCCTGAGGTGATGCACAAGCCAGTCTTTGCCAGGCTTTGAGCAAACTCATAGGCCTTCTTTTGACCTGGCACACTGGGGTGCCTGGAGCCCACGATAGCCATCTGATCGGACTTTAATGCACTAAGATTGCCTTTCACGTAGAGCAGTCCTGGGGCGTCATGGATTTGTTTGAGTCGGTCTGGATAATCTGGATGCGAGAGCGCAATGATATGATGGCTCGAATCATCTTGCCAACGGAGCTCTTTTTCAACGCCCTCCCAATCGAACTTAGGTGAAATCCGATGGGCCTTTAAAAAGTCGTTTAAGTCTTCGGTCGCACGATTCGCATTAAAAAGTGGGGCAAACGAGGGAGTCATGGTTAACAAATGTTTGAATTTTGCTGGCCCAAATCCTGGCAAGGCATTAAGCAAAAGCCATGCTCGAAGCTCATCAGTTGCAACGCGTGTGGCCATGAGATCTCTCCATGTTTGTGACCCAAAAGGGGCACAAGTTTAGGGCCTTCTCACTTCATCATGCAAGTTTATTGGACGCTCAGCGTGCATCACCAAAGCCAGGCTCGCACGCTCAAAGACCTTAAAGACAATCATCCGACCAATTTTAATGGGTGGATACGTGTGGTATTGCACCGGGTGTTGTGACACCCGCTTTTCAAATCGTTCTTTATGAGTCAATCGTGCAGGCATGCTATGTTGGGTTTGAATCACATCCAAAACATCCCCTTCGCTACGAAGCATGTCATCCCCACCTGTGATGGAGACGACTTGATATTGGCCCATGCTCGCGATCCCATCAAGAACCGTCAAAATATAGCCTTGGGCCTCATTATCAGGAAGCTTGGGAAGAAAATAAGGTTCGATGTAGACGTCTTCAAGAGGAAGAATGCGATCACCAATGCGGATTTCTTTCACGCCTTTTCGCAAAATCATGGACGACAACTCACCTTGAAGCTCAACCTCGGCCGCGCCTAAAAAAACCGCCTCTTCCCCGACAACCTCACCGGTTGCAGGGTTCACAAGCGTCTCCCCAGGACGGTAGACCCCAAGCGCTTGACCTTCGAAAGGGATAAACCCTTCGACATAAAAGCGACTTCCTTCTGAAACCAGTAATCGACTCTCGTCAATGGCTCCGATCTTTGGTGTGCCCACCATAAAGCCGGGCGGAAGAATCTGAGATTGAGTTAAAAAGGGACCAATAACATTCATAGGAATCGTCGGAACGGCCTTAGATGCTCGATACTCTCTGATTCTTGGAATAAGCTTGGTCACCCCATCTTTTGTTAAAACAGACTCCACTTCTACCCGACGCTCAATGCGGATGCTGGGGATGTCTTGTCCATTTTGTAAAATGATCACGTCGCCAGGATAAATCAAATCTGGGTTGTCTAAATCAGAAGAAGCAAACAACTCAGACCATCGCCAGGGATCATGGAGAAATTGACCGGCAATGTCCCAAAGGGTATCACCCTCTTGAACCACGTACTGAGAAGGAGCGTCCTCTTTGAGCCAAGTAGGGCCGGCAAGCGCCATGACCCATGTCCCCATTAAGAGCAAAACCGAAATAAATCTTCCAACGAAAGCGAGCATGGACACCTTGCTTTGTGTGTATATGTCTAATTTTATTATAGCCCAGAGCGCCCCCCAATCGACAACTAAGCTAATTAACTCAACCTGACACTGTTCAGTGAAAATGGTAGGCTATGGCAAAGCAACATAGAGGGTCTATCGATGACAGTATTGGCGGTATTAAGTTACCCTAATCGACATTTGAGTCAAAAAACTACAGCGGTATGTTCGTTCGACGATGCCTTGCATCAAAACTTAGATGACATGCTTGAAACCATGTATGAAACCAATGGGTGTGGCCTTGCAGCCAATCAGGTTGGTCTCGACATGAGAGTGATTGTGATGGATCTCTCTGAGAACGCCGATCAACCGGTTTGTCTTATCAATCCAAAGATTCTAGAAAAGCGTGGGACGGCCACCTCACAAGAGGGGTGTCTTTCATTCCCAGGTCTTTTCATTCAGGTCAAACGTGCCAAAAGCATTGTGTATGAATACTATGACAAACAGGGTCAAAAGCACACCAAAGAAGCGGATGGTTTAGAATCTTTTTGCGTGCAGCACGAGATTGAGCATTTAGATGGCATCACCTTTTTAGATAAAGTCTCGGCACTCAAGCGAAGTTTGTATCTGAAAAAAATGAAAAAGCATTTAGAGGCACTATCTTGAAAATCATTTTTGCTGGCACGCCAGATTTTGCAAAAACTCAGCTTAAAGCCTTGGTGGAAGCCGGCTACGATATCGTGTTGGTGCTCACTCAGCCTGATAGACCCTCGGGTCGCGGCCAAAAAATGAACGTCTCGGCGGTCAAAGCCTATGCACAGGAGCAAGGCTTACGAGTCGAGCAGCCTGCATCGTTAAAAGATGAAACCATTCAATCCTTATTGGCTTCTTTGGAGTCTGACTTGATGGTGGTTAGTGCTTATGGGCTTTTGATCCCTGAAGCGGTGTTGAATCTACCAAAGCGCGGATGCTGGAATGTGCACGGCTCTTTGTTACCCCATTGGCGTGGCGCCTCACCGATTCAACACTCAATCTTGCATGGAGACACGCTCACAGGAGTTACGCTCATGCAGATGGACAAAGGATTAGACACAGGTGACATGCTTCTCAAAAAACAAATCCCGGTTGGCAATCACACAGGTGCATCCATGCATGATGCACTGGCCACCCTTGGGGCAGACTGCTTGCTAGAGGGGCTAGCTCAGATAGATGCGCTTGAGCCTGAGCGCCAAGATGATAGCCAAGCAAGCTATGCGCATAAAATTAAAAAATCCGATGGAGAGTTGCGCTTTGCTGAGAAGGACGCGACTTTTCTTGAACGTAAAGTGCGCGCATTTTATCCTTGGCCTGGCTCGTGGTTTACCCACCAAGGACAAGTACTCAAAGTCGGAGCCGCTCACCTCGGCCATCAGAAAGGCAAGCCTGGGGAAATTATCCAAGCCAACAAAGATGGCGTTGAAGTGGGCTGTCAACAAGGCTCTATTGTGATGACGCATATCCAATTCCCAGGAAAAAAAATGCTTGCGGTCGGTGATCTTTTGAATGCAAGGAAAACGCTTTTTGTGCCAGGAGAGTTGATTTGACCAACGCTCGAGCCATTGCTTGTCAACAACTAAAGCGTGTGATTCATGAGCGACACATGTTTAACCCAAAAGCTAAAGTTATTCTTGGGTGTCACCCAAACACACGAAAACGTGTGGTGCATGAATGCTTTAGTGTGCTGCGTCGATACCACTTCTTAGATGCCATTGCTAAGCGTCTCATAAATAAACCCTTCAAAGCCAAAGATTACGATCTTTATGCACTTTTGCTGTGCGGTCTGAATGAACTCATTTTCGAGCAGGGTAAACCGGCCGCCGTCGTGCATCAAGCGGTCGACACCACAAAAGACTTAAAAAAGACATGGGCCAAAGGCCTTGTTAATGCAACCTTGCGAAATTTTTGTCGTCAAAAAGACACTCTGGTCGAACAAGCCAATCAAACCGCACACACCCAACGCTGGATGTCTCAATGGTTTTACGAAAAAATCATTGAGCAATGGCCGAAGGACGAACCAAACATCGTGAGTTCAAGCTTGAGTCACCCCGTTATGACATTACGGGTTAATCAAGCGAAAGTAACGGTGACTGATTATCAAGCTCGATGCAAAGAGCAAGGCATTCTTGCACAACGTGTGCCTAAGCTTGATTGCGCCCTACAGCTTGAGCAACCTGTGGATGTGTCTGCTTTACCTGGATTCGAAGAAGGCTTGTCTTCAGTTCAAGACTTAAGCGCTCAATACGCCCAAGCGCTTGTTAACGCTGAACCTGGTATGCATGTTCTTGATGCATGCGCCGCCCCCGGAGGTAAGTCGGCCCACCTTCTCGAACATCAACCCACGCTTTCGCTTGATTGTGTTGAGATAAGCCCAAACCGACTCTCTAAACTAGAGCAGACCTTGGGTCGCCTTCAACTTAAAGCTCGCCTTATCGAAGGAGATGCCGCCAAGACCGATTGGTGGGATGGCGCCTTATACGACAGGATATTGGTGGATGCTCCTTGTTCAGGCTCTGGTGTGATAGGGCGACACCCTGACATCAAAGTCCTCCTGACCCAAGAAAAAGTCAATGAATTGACAAAAACTCAAGCACAATTGCTCCGCAACTTATGGCCGATGCTCAAACGTGGTGGCATACTAGTCTATGTCACCTGTTCTATCTTTAAGGAAGAGAACGTGGATCAAGTGCAGTCGTTTTTGAGTCAAACTCCTGATGCAAGAGAGCTAGCTATTGAACAGGATTTCGGAGTGGCTCAAACGTTTGGTCGACAGATCTTACCAGGCAAAACCCATGATGGGTTTTATTATGCGACTTTGATCAAACAGTAGACCATGAAAATAATCATTTTAGGGGCTGGCCAGGTAGGCAAAGCCCTTGCTCAAACGTTGTCCACCGAGGACAACGATATTACGATCGTTGATATTGATACGGATAAGCTTGCAGACTTGCAAGAAAGGATTGATATTCGTTGCGTCCATGGCGTTGCTTCCTATCCATCCGTTTTAATGAATGCAGGCGCTGAAGATGCCGACATGTTAATTGCCGTCACCAATTCGGATGAGACAAACATGGTGGCATGTCAGATTTCATATAGCTTGTTTCGCACCCCAACTAAAATTGCTCGAGTTCGTTCGACTGAGTATGTCGTCTACGACGAGCTTTTCTCCAACGACGCACTTCCTATTGATATGCTTATATCGCCAGAGCATCTGGTCATGCAGCATATCAAACGTTTGATTCAAAACCCTGATGCCTTGCAAGTGGTGAATTTTGCAAGTGGGCGGGTTCAGCTGATTTCTGTTCGTGCCTTTTATGGTGGACCACTGGTGGGCCATGTCCTTGGAGACATGAAAAAACACATGCCCAACATCGAAACCAAGGTCGTGGCGATTTATCGGCGCTCTAAAGCCATTCACCCTCAGGACGACACGGTGATTGAGCCGGACGATGAGGTGTTCTTCTTGGCCACCCCCAACAACATTCATGCCGTGATGAGTGAGCTTCGCGAGGTCGATGAACCCTATAAGCGTGTGATCATTGCCGGTGGCGGCAACATTGGGTACAAGTTATGCCATGCTCTAGAAGATCAGTTTCAAGTGAAGGTCATTGATCACAACAAAGACAGAGTTCAATATCTAGCCAATCATCTTGAGCGAACGGTTGTGCTTGTCGGAGACTGCGCTGACAGAGAACTTCTTCTTGATGAAAACATTTATAACACCGATGTATTCTGTGCCGTAACAAGCTCTGATGAAGCAAACATCATGTCTTCAACGTTAGCCAAGCGCTTAGGCGCAAAAAAGGTGATGGCGCTCATAAATAACCCCGCTTACGTGGATGTCGTTGAAGGGGGAGACATTGATATTGCTATTTCCCCACAACAATCAACCATTGGAAGCCTGCTCACTCATATCCGTCGTGGAGACATGGTTAATGTGCACTCCCTTCGGCGTGGCGCCGCTGAAGCCATTGAGGTGATTGCTCATGGCGATGCCCGAACCAGCATGGTGATTGGAAGAACCATCAAAGAAATCCCTCTTCCCTACGGAACAACGATTGGTGCCATTGTCAGAGAAGATAAAGTCATCATCGCATATGAGGACTGCCTCATTGAGCCCGAAGATCATGTGATTTTATTCTTGGTTGATAAACAAACCATTCACCAAGTCGAAAAACTTTTCCAGGTTGGGATTACCTTTATTTAGGAACACCACATGCATATCTCCACCATTCTGCGCATACTCGGTCTGTTGCTGATGATGTTCAGCATCTCACTCATACCCCCGACGCTTGTCGAGCAGTGGTATCAAGATGGCTCACTTTCAGCTTTTGTTTACTCAACCCTTGCCATCATTGGATTAGGTTTTTTTATCTGGTATCCCTTTCGTCATGCCAAAGGTGATTTAAGAACTCGTGATGGTTTTTTAGTGGTGGTCTTATTTTGGTCGGTGCTGTGCCTAGTCGGAGCCTTACCTTTTTATTTAAGCCCCGATCCAAATATTTCATTTACCGATGCTTTTTTTGAATCCGTTTCGGGGATCACAACCACAGGCTCTACGGTGTTGTCCGATCTGGATAGTCTGCCTCACTCAATCTTGTACTATCGCCAACAACTGCAATTTTTAGGTGGGATTGGGATCATTATTCTGGCCGTAGCCATTTTACCGATGCTTGGTGTGGGGGGGATGCAGCTATTTCGCGCCGAAATCACAGGCCCCGTCAAAGACAACAAGTTAACTCCAAGAATTGCCCAAACGGCTAAAGCC
>CAYNJF010000080.1:0-7633 GCA_964397555.1 uncultured Francisellaceae bacterium | reverse complement strand
ATGACTGATTTGTTGAGAAGACAGCTCGAGCCCTTGATGCGTGCTGATTTTTACGACCTCATCCAGTTCAGCCATACACACTTGATGACGTTGATGACTCTCATAGTGCTCTTCTTGGAGAGTGTGCCAATTGTGGGCCCCTTTCGTGAAGCCTCTTCGATATCCACTCTGATACAAAAACAAAAGCGTAAGCGCTAAAAAGATCAAAATTAAGGCGCCATTATGGTAGGGTATCTTGCCTTTCGCGATTTTTAGCATGTCCGATTCTGTTCCCATTATAAGAGGTTTTGTTTTGCTTTGGATTAAATCGTTTCATATCATCTTCATGGTGGCCTGGTTTGCCGGACTTTTCTATTTGCCCAGGCTTTATGTCTACCACACCCAACTAGAAAACAAAGACGACGAACATTACCAGCGTTTTTGCACCATGGAAAGAAAACTCTTCTTTGGCATCATGACACCGAGCATGATTTTAACACTGGTTTCTGGCTTTTGGCTTTTAACCTACTGGGCAGGTGCGCTTACAAACTCTGGTTATTTGCACGTAAAACTGACCTTGGTGGCTTTGTTGGTGGGATACCACGTCCTTTGTTATCACTACCTTCGAAAATTTAAGCTCAAAAAGAACGATAAAAGCCACGTTTTTTACCGGTGGTTCAACGAGATCCCAGTCTTTGGGCTCATTCCCATCGTTATTTTAGTCGTGGTCAAGCCGTTTTAAACTTCGACCATCTCAAAGTCACTTTTCGTCGCTCCACACTCTGGGCACCGCCAATTCATTGGGACATCATCCCACTTGGTGCCTGGAGCAATGCCATCATCCGGCCAGCCTTGCTCTTCGTCGTAAATAAGTCCGCACAACAAACACATGTATTTTTTCATTAGTTTTCCAACACATTTAATTTGGCATTATTCTCACACAGTCGCCCATGAAAAAAAAGCTTTAAGCGCTTCGTCTGCGGCCCAACCTTTCATGAGACTCGCTCGGATAAGACTCTTTAATAAAGGCTTGCTTTAGAGCGCCCAAGGCGTCAAAATTTCGCCCAAGTAGTCCCAAAAAGAGAAGTTTATGAATAAATCAGAAACTCTGTTTGAATCAGCAAAACAGTACATACCAGGTGGTGTTAACTCCCCAGTTCGAGCCTTCAACGCCGTGGGTGGAACCCCTCGCTTTATCCAAAGCGCTAAAGGGGCCTTTATGACTTGTCAAGATGGTCAAGAGTATTTGGACTTTGTTGGCTCATGGGGCCCTATGATTTTAGGGCATGCCGATTCGGACGTGATGAACGCTACCTTAGAAATCTGCCAACATGGCTTGAGTTTTGGTGCACCGACCGAGCTTGAATATTTGATGGCCAAGACCATTTGTGATCGCATTCCATCGGTGGATTTAGTACGCATGTGCAATTCAGGCACCGAGGCCACCATGAGTGCCATTCGATTGGCCAGAGCTTATACGGGGCGCCAGAAAATCTTAAAGTTCCAAGGTTGTTATCACGGTCATTCTGACTCTTTATTGGTTAAAGCAGGTTCTGGGGCTCTTACTCTGGGCTGCCCAAGCTCTCCTGGCATTCCGGAAGAGGTATCTCGACTAACTCTGAACATTGAGTTCAATAATCTTGAGCAAGTGCATGAGGTCTTTGCCGCCTACGGAGAGGACATAAGCTGTGTCATTATTGAGCCCATCGCCGGTAACATGGGGTGTATCCCTGGAGAGAAAGATTTTCTTAACGGGTTAAGGCAGGTGTGCACTAATTACGGCACGGTCTTAATATTTGATGAAGTGATGACCGGGTTTAGGGTCAATCGTACTGGGGCCGAGGGTCATTATGGCATTCAACCGGATCTGGTTACCTTTGGCAAAATCATTGGTGGCGGTATGCCTGTTGGGGCCTTTGGGGGTAAAAAAGCGATCATGGAGCACTTGTCTCCTATGGGGAATGTGTACCAAGCTGGAACTCTTTCAGGCAACCCAGTCGCAATGATCGCAGGGATGACCACCTTAAATAAAATTGATTCAGACGAGTTTTATCAAACCCTTGGGCAACGAACCGATTATTTGGTAGAACAGCTAGATAACGTAGCTCAATCGTGCGGCATTCCCATGAGCTTTAATCATGTGCCAGGTATGTTTGGCATGTTCTTCACTGACAAACCTGTGAAAAGCTTTGACGACGTTATGGCCTGTGATGTAGAGCGGTTTAAAAAGTTCTTCCATCTAATGTTAGATCGCGGTGTCTACCTTGCCCCTTCTGCGTATGAAGCTGGGTTCTTATCGATTGCACACACTCAAGCGTTGATTGACACCTTCATTGAAAAAGCTGAGTCTGCCTTCAAACAATTATAGGAATATTGATCATGGATGATACACAAATCAAATCACTGCTCTGCTCGACAGTTTATGAACATGACACTGACAAATTTGAAGTGATTCAGACCCACTTATCGTGGGTCATTTTAACTGGGGCATTTGCTTATAAAATCAAAAAGCCAATAAGCTTAGGCTTTAATGACTACACAACGCTCGAGTTGCGTAAACACTACACCGAGCTTGAGCTTAAACTCAACCAGTCTTTAGCCCCTGAACTTTATATCGAAGTCAGACCTATTTATGAGCATCAAGGTCATTTAAGTTTTAAGCCAGGTGGGGAGGTGGTTGAATACGCACTGAAGATGAATCAATTTGATCAATCTCAGTTACTTTCACATTTGCATCAGACCGAAGGCTTGTCCAAAGCCATCGTCAAATCCATAGCGCTTCAGATTGCCGCCTTTCATGACAAGCTTGAGCCTGTCGATGAGGCATCCTCTTTTGGGCAACCTGAAACGGTTATGGCGCCGGTCCTTGATAATTTTGAGACCATGTTAGGGATGGAGCTTTGTCAGCCCGTTCATACCAAAGTTCGCGAGATCCAAGCGCACATTGAGCGCTCTTTTGAAGCGCTTAAACCTGTTTTGTCGTCACGAAAAGCACAAGGCTTTACCCGTCCTTGTCACGGAGACATGCACCTTGGCAACATTGTTCTCAAAGAGGGTAAGCCTGTCGTCTTTGACTGCATTGAGTTTAACGAAGACTTTCGGATGATTGATACCATCAATGACGTGGGTTTTCTGATCATGGACTTAGAACACAAAGGATATCAGCAACTGGCCCATGTGCTGACGAACTATTATTTTGAGTCGGCCCAAGACTATCAAGGTTTATTAACGCTCGACTTTTTTAAAAGTTATCGGGCGATGGTGCGAGCTAAAGTGTCGGCTTTTCAGCTTATGGATGATCGCACTGAGGATGAGAAAAAAGCTTTGCTTGAAGACATGGAAGCGTTTGTTGATTTGGCTCACACCTACACCAAAACTCGCTCTAAGCCCTCTTTAACCATCACGTGTGGGCCATCAGGATCTGGCAAAACCGTCTACAGTGAGAAGCAAATGGCAACCCATGGTGCCATTCGACTACGCTCAGATGTCATTCGAAAACAAATGTTCGATTTAGATCCCTTTGAACCTACGCCTGATGATCTTAAAGCTTCGATGTACAGCGATGAGATAACTCAGAAGGTGTATGCCAAAATGGAAGCCATCGCACAAACTTTGTTACAAGCCCAATATTCCGTGATCATCGATGCGACCTGTTTAAAATATTGGCAACGTGAGGTCTTTGCCAAGCTGGGTGCGCAACTTGATTGCCAGTTTAAAATAGTCGCTTTTGATTTTGATCAAAAAACATTGGAAACTAGAGTCAATGAGCGTCGACAAGAGTGCCAAGTTTCAGATGCCGGAGTTGAGGTGTTGTTGGAGCAGCTTCGCACTCAAGAGCCATTAAGGGACAACGAGAAACCATTCGCTGAACTGATTGCGGATTAGCTTGGAGGAACACATGGAAGTCTTAGATATCAAACAAACCCACTACGTGCAAGGCGGGAATAGCATTGCGGTGCCATTGATTGCATCAGTGTCTATTGGAGCAACCACTGGCCTACTTTACTGGGCCGTTCGGGCCTCTTACAACGATCAGATGGAAGAGTTTAGCTCACCAAGCAACTATTTTATTGAGGGCACGGTAGGGGCCGCCATAGCGACCTTAAGCACGCTAGGATTTGTTCTTGCTGCCTAAAGTGCCATAAATATTTTTAGGGATGCAAACATCGACGGCTTTATCGAGGGTAATGGTTTTAAAATCCGTTTCCATTCGATAAGCCAGACACTCAACCCCAGCTTGATCGCAATCGCGTAGCAATTGACCAAATTGTGGATCAATGTGATCGGCTGGGAACAGTCGTTCGATGCCAGTGTGCATCACGACGAACAACAAGACGGCACGATGGCCTTGTTCTTTGGCGTTGATTAATTGTTGCACTTGGTCGCATGCTTTTTTCGATGGATGATCGGGAAAAAAACCACGATGGATTTCATCGCCCATGGTGACATTGACCATTTCAATGAAACATTGATGGGAGTTGTCGCACGCTTTCATGGTGATATCAAAGTTCTTTAAGCCATCTGGGTTGACGTAGTCAGTGACAATCTCTTTGTAGTCCACTAACGGCTCTATGCTTTGCTGCTCTAACGCCTCAAGCACCAACGGCGTGGTTAAATTTGGGTTCACACAAACTAAGTGGCCGCCATCAACCTCAACAAGCTCCCACGTATCAGGGTATTTACGACTTGTCCCTTCTTTGGTCGAAAACCAAATGCGCGAACCTAGAGCATCGCATCCATTAAGTGCTGCGCTGTTGGCGCAGTAAATGGTGCGTCTATCCATTTTAGTCACAGCGATGTCCACCAAAAAACGTTGGTGTCGCTTGAGTAAAATGGCCTCGGTCAATGAGCTAGAAAATTCCATAATGCTAACCGTTGTTGTCTCTACCTTCTTTTTCGGATGATGCATAAAAAAACTTTATGCTTTAGCGCTTAGCCATGGGTTTATTTCACAAGGCTGTTTGAGACAATCGCCATGGTAAGGGATCTTTTTTACGTGTATATTCAGCTACAGCTGATATTTTTTCAGTACATTAGGGTGACCATATTTAGTGTGTTATCCTAATTTTTTTGGACTCGTATGATTGTGTTGTACATACGCAGTTTGAATGTCTTGGTACAGGAAGATACCAAGGAGTCATAATCGCCAAGGGAGGACATAGCCATGGCAGACCGCACACCTCATGACAAAACCAAGAGCACCGTAAGCCACCCTGGCTCTTCACACTCGTCGGCTCTAGACAGTCCCGTCAAAAAAGATCCCTATCAGATCACTGAAGGCGAAGAGTACATGAATGACTCTCAGCTTAAGCACTTCAGAGAGTTGTTATTGATTTGGAAAGAAGCCTTGATGCAAGGTGGTGACGTGACCATGACTGATCTCAAAGAGTCTGGTGAGACCCCAGCTGATATCAGTGACTTGGCCACCAAAGAAGAAACCTTTGCTCTTGTCCTTCGTACCCGTGATCGCGAAAGAAAGCTCATCAAAAAAATTGATGAAGCCATCGCAACCATCGACGCCAAAGAGTACGGCTACTGCGAGGAGTGTGGCATCGAGATCGGTATTCGCCGCCTTGAAGCAAGACCCACGGCCACGCTTTGCATCGACTGCAAAATGCTTGACGAAGTACGAGAAAAACAAAACCGTAGATAAGGATACCGATGGACGTTCTTGAGGCGATTGAACAAAGGCTCTCGTGCCGAGCGTTTCTTGATAAGCCCGTCCCAAAAGAATTAGTCCATCGTGTGTTTGAAGCCGCTCGCTGGGCAGCTTCCGGCGTCAACCATCAGCCTTGGCAAGCCATCGTCCTTGACAAGGCATCGATGGATGCCATCGGAGATGCTTTTATTGATGCCCGTGAAAACCAAGTGGCTGAAAACCCGGATTACGACTACTATCCCACCGAATGGGTCGAGCCTTACAAAGCCCGACGCAAAGCATGCGGAGCTGCTTTGTATGGTGCCCTTGAAATCGACTACCAAGACAAAGCCGCACGCAAAGCTCAGTGGTACAAAAACTATCGCTTTTTTGGAGCTCCTGTGGGCATTGTTTTTTGCATCGATGACCATCTTTGCAAAGGTTCATGGATGGATTTTGGGATTTTTCTGCAAAGCGTTATGCTGGCCGCAAGAGGACTTGGGTTAGAGACCTGCCCGCAAGCGGCACTCAGTGAGTACCCCGATCTGATTCGAAAACAGCTAAAACTCGATGACTCGAAGCTGATTGTTTGTGGGATGGCCATGGGGTATGGAGATATGAACAACCCTGTCAATCAATACAGAACCCAACGAGAACCTGTCGATGAATTTGTCACTTGGGTAGACGAACGGAACTGATCATTCTTTTAACTGTTGGATAACCAACTTGACCAGACCCATTTCGACGCGATACAATAGATTTTTGATTTCCTCAAGGATTGAGAAGCACGATCAACCGAGGTGTTTCATGTCCTTGTCACTAAGATTCATAGGTTTTTACATTACGCTCGTAGCTGTGACGTCTGGGCTTATGTATACCGCCATCACCTCTCCTGTGATTGCAGAATCTCTCGTAGGCTTTTGGGGCGTGTGGATCATGGGACTTGCTTGGTCTTTCACCATGATAGGCGTTGGTTTTGCTTTACCTGTGGCTATCATCACCTTGTGTTTAGCTTGGGGACAAGTTTATCTGCTCTCGTTGGGCGCGATTAAACCCCACTTAGCCGACGATGGTTTTGCGCAAGCCATTAAAACGATCATCACTGAAATTATCAATTTGCGTCGGTAATCGATAGCCTTGACACCCATCGAGAGTGACACCAAAGCTGCCTCTTTTTTACAAATAATCAGAGGTTTGATCATACAGCCCATTTAAGTTATATTTCCAAAAAAGCAAACCATAATCCCTATGAATCTCAATTCACAAGCATTTGACTATGAAACCATCCGGTCTTCTCTTATAGAAAAGCAACACTACCTTGTGCCATTTGCGATACCCGAGCAAAAAATAATCTCTGCCATGAAGGCATTTTTTAATTTCCTGGAAGCTCCAGATGATGTTAAATCACATATTGATTTTACAATCGCCAAATATCACCGTCGAGGTGATGTAGGATACAAGCATCGTAAAGCGTCTGATGGCATTTACAATGACAATAAAGATTTCTTTCACTTTCACCCGGCTGTGTTTGATAAGCACATAGACTTTATCCAACAACACCCTGTTGTAAATGATTTTTTTAATCAAGCCTTACCCATATGGGAACACGTCTATGAGTTGATCCTTTCTATCATGCAGAAGTTTGAGCCATTCAATCCTGGCATCGTAGATAGGATTTTCGATACACAGTATCCCCATATATTGCTTAGATTCTTAAGGTATGAATGGTCTGAATCTGGAGAGTATTTGGCAAAACCTCATTACGATGCTGGCTCCTTTACTTTAGCGATTTCAGAGAGCTGCTCTGGATTAAGAATCGGGAAGGACCCAAGCAATCTCAAACTTGTTGAGCATGAACCTGGCAAAGCTTTATTTATGCTATCAAGCAACTTTAAACAACTATGTCAAAATGATAACTTTCATGCTGGTTGGCATGATGTGATTCAATTAGATCCGACCAAGGTTGGAAAACCATATGCGCGCTGGGCATTAGTTGCATTTATTGAGGCACATGAT
>CAYNJF010000079.1:0-8391 GCA_964397555.1 uncultured Francisellaceae bacterium | reverse complement strand
GTCGTCTTGGCTGTCCGCGACTAAAACTCGCATAACGTCCTAATCCTTTTTAGCTTAAGACACTCAGTCAAAGACCCGTAGTCGTTTGCTGAGCGACTTTAAAATCAGTACAATGCATTCAATACAAGGAAGATTATGAGCACATCAGAGCAAAAAATTGAGGTCTTGGAGAGATACAGTCACCTTCACTCGTCTCTCAACGCGGTGTGTGATGCCATACTGGTAGATGCACTACCAGCCTGGATGTCTGTCCCGCCCGTCTTCTTTCGACCCATGCAAGAAACACTTCCTCGTCCTTTTATCGTCCAGTTTCTTAAACAGCTTGAATACTTTGATGAGCAAGAGCCAAGAGAAATCATTGTCTGCCCGGGCTTTTTTGCTGCAAGCGCAAAAACCATCCAGCTGATTCATGAGTTAAACGCCGCCAAGGATGATTTTAAAGCGTCGATGATTGCACTCAAGGGCCAGCGCATTGACTTTAAAAAAGCCAATTTTGAGGCTGAGCATGCCGCCCTTGTTCGAAAGCGGCCTCAATCAACTGCTTATCCATTGACTAAGATGGGGCTCGCTCGCTTGCACCTTAAACAGTGTTATCGAAAGATACCAGTCCTCCCATATGTCCCCAAAAAAATCAGCTGGACATGGGCCAATACTCGCTCCATCAAGCGCATTAGTGCGCTTGATGCAAGGCATATGCTCGAGCGAAAAAAGCAAGACCAAGGCATCCTTGCTCAACTGAATGCGTTAAGTCACCTAAGTCCAAGCGAGCCACTTGCCATCGTCCAAGAGCTTGCCCCGCATTTAAGAGCAAACCTTTTATTTAACGATAAAGCTCCCATCCAACGTATGATGGTCAAAGGGCCAGTACCATTAGTTTATGAGGCGGATGCATCGGTCCCGCCCCCCCACATTGTCCCCATAAAGCCCAAACAGGGTAAAAATGCACAGCGAATTGTCAGAAAAGATGCGCAAATCGACCCTAATGTCTTTTTACCAGCCATTCGTGCTCATCGTTATTTAAAGTAATCACCATTTTTATGCCTGATTTCATACACTGATAGTTATGCCTAACGAATAGTGATGTGTATGAAAGATAATCTCTGGACAAACAGTCTTTTACGTGTGTGCGCACCCGTGCCAATGGCTTTGATTGGCTCTTTGGGCAGCATGCCGTTATGGCTGAACGCTTTTGCCGACGTTGCTTGGTTGCAATGGGGAGCTGTTTTCACCAGTGTGGCGTTACTAGCCGGTTGCACCCAGTGGGTTGCAAGTCACGACGTGAACACTAAATCTGGGCCCAGTGAGTATGGCTTTAGGTTTTGGCTTAACACCTTTGGTGTTTGGTCTTTGTGTGCGTTCGCACTTGCCATCAGTTGGTTTAGCCTTGAAACTGGCGTTGCGATGGTAATCACTGTTTTGGTAGGTTTACTCATGCCAGGCATGCTAGGTTCATTTTGGACTCAACCTATCAATACCGCTTTGAACCCTTTATCTTGGGTTGTGATTGGGTTAAAAACTCTCCCTCTTAGCATGGTGTTTTTTTCTGGGTTGATGGTGAGTGCAGCTGGTGCATGGGCCTTACATCAAACGATTGCCATGTTCTTCCCTTCTTTGATTGCTCTGCAAATGAGCGCTATCTTTAGTGTCTTTTCTTTTGTGCTGTTAATCCAATTTTTTGCGAACTCTTTAGCAAAGCTATCTCAAGATGCCACGCAAGACTTTGAGAGTCCATCTCCTGCTAAGATAGCCGCGCAAGAAACCATAAGTTCACAAGCCACTCAACAGACCATAACTGTGCTTGAATCTGAGCTTGAAAGGCACCCTGAAGACCTAACTCTGCTTAAAAAAGTTTTTGAGTATCACTTTGAATTAAACAGTCCCAAAACTGAGTGCATGGCAGAACGGTATTTAGTACAGCTTGTTGAAAGTGGTCACAAAATCTCCATCATTCGGGTAACCGAACAGATGTTGAAACGATGCCCTTCCTACAAATGCCAATCGATTGAAACGGTTTTTCGTGTGGCTAAGATTTTGTTTGAGGCCCAAAAATACAGCCTTCTTGTTCAACTGCTTCGAGAGCTTCATGTCAAGTATGACTCCCATGCGCTCATCCCCACAGCCTATGGAACCTTAGCCAAAGTCCTTTTTGAGCAGTTTGGTAAAGATCAGGAGGCCGTTCAGGTTTTAGAGTATGTTCTTTTGAGTCACCCTGACTCCCCCAATCTTGCCAAGCTCAAAAGCCAGCTTGATCACATTAAGAAATTTCAACAAGAACTTTAAGGCCTAGGGGCGGCTGAAGGATAAACCACTGGTTTCTCCTGCCGTTCCCTTTGCCTCATCCTGTGATAAGACGGTGTGATTAACTTATGCATTGACTCGAGTTGATGCATGCCCTCTTGAACGCCATCGTCGATCATTTTCGCTGACTTTTTCATGCGCTTTAACGATTTTGGAAACATGTTTTTAAACAGCGAGTGCACACAAGCCCCAACCAAAGTGGCACATACGTACGTTGAGGGGATCAGCAAGATAGAGGCAACGGGGATGGCTGGAAGCCAGTGAAAGGGATTCGGCAAAATAGGCAGCGAGAAAAAGTATAAAAGTCCTACATAAAAAGCAAAGTTGATGGCCATTTTTGTCGCCGAAAAAAAGCCCGATAATTCTTTATCGGATGAGGATGGTGTCAACGATTCCAATCCTACCTGGATAAGATGAGATAACTCATTGACTAAAGTGCGAGCTGCACGGTAAGGAATTAATGCGAGATTAATGCACTGTAAAAGAAAAATAAACGATGAAAGAGGCAGCTGGATTGATAATTTACGGATCCGAGCATTATCGCTGTTTTGACTAAAGGCCACGACCCAATCAACAAACCCTGTAATCATCGAGCGAGCATGCAGCATTTCTGTTTGCATGAATAAAGGAACTCTGGAGGCCCCGTTGATGAAATACCAAAACTGAGTGAACATCTGCGAGTAATCAATGTCTCTGGCATCAGGATCTTCAATCAAGCTAAACCGATGGTTATCAAAGCGGTGATTGCGATCAATGGGCCCCATATGATTGAGCTCTTTTTGTAACCAATATCGCAATTTTTCATAATGATGGTACTGACCGGGGGAAATACGCTTGAGCTTATTTAGCTTACGACCCATGACCAACTGCACTTCACGGGCTAGGATATCCCGCATCGTTTCAGGTGTGTAGCTTGGTAAGGTGCTGGTTAAATCGGTTTGACGCTGCCAAAGCGCTTTGAATAGTTCATCTTGCAACAACTGAGCTAAATAAGCATTTTCGTTAAGTGCTTTGGTGAGTGGCTTATATATGCTATCGGGGTACAATCGCTCTTCAAGAAAGAAATCTCTAAGAAAGAGGCACTCTTCAAGGGGATTGGGTTGGGAGTAAAGACGGACAAGTTCAGAATCAGGTCCGAAAAGCTCTTTGTCGATCACCTCACGAATATGAGCACGGATATGCTCGTGGTAAAAGTTGATCACCCATTGCTGTTGATTGGCATTCTCAATAATTGAGTTTAAGAAAGGCTCAATCGTCCTTGGAATGTGTTTTGACATATCATTGCGCTTCCGTGTGCAATCACAATCCAACTATGCCAGAATCCAAAGCCCCAATTCAATGAGTGATCTCTGAGTCTGCTTGTTATTAATGCTGGCCTTTCATGAATTGATCAATAGGGCCTAGCTCTAAATCACTTTTATAGCGTGCATGGAAGGCTTCATCAGAACCAGCGTGTTTTTGCACCAAACTATAAATAACCCCTGACTCTTTGTATTGAGCAATCTTATCACGAATGAATGCGGCATACGGGAGACATTCGGAGCGTTCGGAGAAAGCAAAGAACAAATCTTCACCAGCCACTAAGGTCGGTAAGAATATAAACTCTTGCTTTTTGTCGTACCAAGCCAAGCCCATTTTTAACATCTGCTCGGAGCCAATCAGATACTCATAATCACCACGGGCTAGTTTTCGCATGTTAAACCGAACATTGCCTTCCGACTGGATATTGAGGTACTCCTGGGCAAATTCGTTGAACTCAATACCAAGCTGATTATTATTGGTCGTCAATCCAGTCTTACCCATCAACGCGTGCCAATCGTAAACATCAAAAGCGGATCGGGTATGAGTGACCACACCGATATTATCTTCAAAATATGGAGGGTAAATGAGTCGAGCATTTTTGTGGTATCTAGGCTCGTCATACGTAGCCACAAGAAAATCAACACGCCCAGTATCGAGCATATGGCTCAAATCATCATGCCTTTGGACAGGAACCACTTCGACAGGAATATTGAGCTCAGTAAATAAGATCCTCGCTAAATCGATGCCTACCCCTTGAAGCTCCCCGTCTTTCATGTAAGAAAAAGGTGGCCAACTCATCTCTCCGGACACGACGACTTTTTCACACACCAAAGGTTTGGCTTGAGCGCTGCACGCCACCAAAATGGCCAAACTTACCAAAATTATTCTGAACAGACGCATCGTAATTCCTTAACAATCCATTTGAGCCTATGATAGCCAACTTTTAAATGAAAAAGTATTAGCTATACTTCTAGATATAGGCACTGATTAAGCCGCATAAAGATGAGTACCATCAAGCGTATCAAAGACTGGACACCTAACCAAGCTGATGAACAGCCTTCTCAAGGAAAGCCCCTCGATATTTTACTCGGCATACGAACTCGTCTTGATGAAATATTAATCACAGGCCTTTTAAAAACCACCGCTCACCGGGTCCATGTCGTCGACAGTGGGTTGTGGGCTCTTCAAAGTTTGAATGACCAACCTTTTGATTTATGTTTTTTAAGCTATGAGATGGCGGACTTGTCAGGCCCTGAAACAACCAAAGTGGTTCGCTCAAAAGCCGATGCTTTTAGTGATATCCCTATTATTGGACTATTAGACCATGACAGCCAGATAAAATCGGCCGATTGTTTGCAATCAGGCATGAACTCAGTGATTAGCGCACCCATCACAGCTGAAAAGATTTTCAGCTTCATTCATTATTACACGGAATCTTAAAAAGGGGCACGCAGCCCCCTTCTATCGCCCAATCCCATTAGGCTATTCATCATCAATAAAGTTAGTTCAATAGTAGTTTTAGATGCTTAGACTTACCCAGACTTCCCAGGCATAAAGCTAGATATCCTCGACTAGATGACCTATCGTCATTCTGGGCATTTGTTTAATGAGATCATCAATGCTCGGATCTTTTGGACATGGAAGGGGGGTAAAGGGGTATCCAGGGGGGGCCTTAATAGGGATTTCAGGGATTTCAATGTTTCTGATAATCACACTACTTCCATTGCCGCACAGATCATCAATGAAATCGGCCAAAAGGCCTGCTCCAGATACTAAAAGACTCTCACTTGTGTTGATAGCTCTCATGATTTACTCCATTGAGGTTTTATCTTCAAACAGGAACAACAAAGTAAACCAACCAACAAACGTAGTCAAATGATTATCTACTTATGATGTGAGCGCCTAATTTGATAATAAGTGAGTGAGCACTAACAAGCATTTTCGCCTAAGTATCACCTGACTCTTAATCCTATTGTTTCCTTTTTCCTCTTCACAGGGTTAGATTTGTCTGTTTATGACTGATTGGCTTGCGCAGGGGTATCCATGATCAGATCATCCATTTAAACAAACTGAGATTCCATATGTGCCTTGAGCCTAGTTAAATAGAGTGCTTTGCAATCAAACGCATCTCTGCCGTTGGCTTGTCTTTGTATGTTGAGTGGGCCGTATATATGATTTTATTTTTTTAACATCAGGCAACCAGATTTCACCAAGCTCATTGCACCATATCTCAGCATGTACACAGATGCAGTTTTGATTGTCTTTCAAAAGGTTTATGCTAATAGATTTTCTACTTTCTGCATTCATAGACAATACTCTCATCGCAATCAGTAGGTCTATAATCCGTTGGGCATACATTGTCAGCCATATATTGATGATGCTTGATGGTCACTTTTTCGCTAATGAGATAATGCTGTTGACTTAACCGTCCATTATTGGCTTTGGCCGTATCTAGATCACCCTCTATTCCTTTATTGGCATTATCATCATTGGAAGAGTAAATGTAATTTTGATTTCTAAAGGTAGTTTTACTTGATTTACTTTTTCTGAGTTTGCTTTTACTCTGAGGTTTAACAAAGATGAGCGTTTTCAATCGTTTGATACTGATTTTCCTCTCAAACAGTTGTTATTGAAGCCAATCATTAAAATCGATGAGCCCTTAAATTAAAGCTTTATTATCATTGCTGAGATTTTAATCCTTTATACTAGATTTTAAAGCTTATATTTGATCATAAGTTCTATCCACCTTTTCAGGCAACATCTTTACACCTCTTACAACTGAGGAAGATGATATAGCTGTTTTAATATCGCTTAGAGGATCCAATCGCCGTAGAAGTGCAGAGGGCCGCATAGGTAATTTAGGGAAATATTCACGCGATTACAGAGAAATAAGTAGTGTTAAATTGATATACGAAATTAAGCATTATAGCTGACATACTTGTAGACAAAAATCCTCACATATCCATTCAAATACACCATTAATCATTCAAGGATTGATGAACTATCACCGTTAAATTAAATTTCTCTTTCGTTAAGTTAAATTTCTTGTTGTCAATTTTAATCGAGGAAAATACTATGAAAGTCTTATCAACGAATGATCTCGCTGTTGTTACTGGTGGTGGATTAATTAAAGATTGTAGGGATGTTATGATTGGATTAGCTGCGGGTGGTTATGCCTTACAAACTCTTAAAGAATTTGCTGTTTCATACCAAGAAACTCAAAATCTGGTTGAGATGGGAGCCACCGCTGAACTTTTAAATCCTTATTACATTGCTGTTGGTACCGTAGCTCTATTGGGTATGGGAGCCGCTGTTAACAAAGCAGTATCATATTGTAAAACACCTTAATAGTAGTAGCCCCCAGATACTAGTCTTGGGTGACTGTTAACTCATACTTATATTCTAGCTACAACCATCCACGGGTGTAGCTAGGATCCCCTGATATCCGTCAAGAAAAGATTTTCTGAAGAAAGATTATAATATTGCTCAGGACGGTGAGTTACGGTGAAATAATATTTGGGATTGGCGTAGGCTTCATTTGTGCCCTACTTTATCGGTTTAGAATAACTGTTTAAACGCCAAGTCTGGTTTTAGTAGGACAAAATTGCAGTACGGCAAATATTCTTACCAGCTCAAATCAAGTAATGTGCTTTTATCTTGACTTATCACATCGTAGCTCTCATATTATTAAAGCCATCAGGATTTGGATTATTTTCTATGAAAGTGATTGTTTCCTTAGCAACATTAAATACTGACGCATTACTTGTACCAATTGTTAAATCATATTCTGTGATGCCGGTATGCACTCCATCAACTTGAACGTTGGATAAACCAAGCGCTCTACCTTGGCGTAAATATTCACGCTATAGCAAAATCGCATTTAACACCAATAAAATAAACGGTATGGTCCGATAATTTAGCTACATAGGACTTTAGCTGGTTATCATAAAATAAAACTTCATCTATGAAAAGCATGTTGGCTGTAGAGCCAAGCGTTTGAGAAAAACCCACCATTGGCCAAACAATTTATCTCCAGTTGGTTTTGATTTAACCGACATGAGAGGTCCACGCTCATTCTCTCCAGGTCAAATTTCTTAATTTACAAATGATGCGGCTTACCACGTTTTATTCGATAGAGAGACTCTTCGATGTTGGATAATGCTGCATCACGATCATCCATCGGTAAATAGCTTAGATCGATGTCAACAGATAGTCTTGGCATATTACGAACAAAAAGATTAATTGCTGTGCCACCTTTTAGTGCAAAACATGGCTCTAATGCGACAAAAGGCAACACTTTGAGCAGTAAATCTACTTGAGCTTTATACTCGTCATTCATATTTGACTAACTCTTCTGGTAAAACTAACTTGTATTTAGAGTCATACATTCCATGTTTGACAATACTACGAACTCCCCTACCCAAGTCTATTTGATCTAAGTTCAAATGCTTCATCACAGGTATTTGGGCCTTATCAGCCATAAATAAGAATAGGCGTTTTACTTTTACTGAAGAGCACTCTTCAAGCAAGGTCTGAAGGATGTTAGGTCGCATGTTTTGTAACCCTTCGACAATCTGATAGCACTCTAGAAGATCTATTTGCTTTGGCGTTAAATAAAGTAGTTCTAATAATGCGCGCTCGACAGTCGCATACTTTATTTTGATATTTTGTTCTTGATACTCTTTAATCCCCTCGTCTTGAGATAAAAAAGACGTTCTAACCACAACTGTGGGACGCCCCCAATCATACTCCATAAACCATTTGGGCAAATGGACTTTTTGGGGAGTGAGC
>CAYNJF010000078.1:786-8404 GCA_964397555.1 uncultured Francisellaceae bacterium | reverse complement strand
AAGTTCTAAGGTCTCGTCTGCAGCTCGCTGATGTTCAATGCGGAGTTGATCCTAAGTATTTGGGGCTACCTTCAATACCGACTTTTCCAAGCCCCTGCAAACCAGCAGTTGAGCTTAACCATCACTTGATTGATTTTTACAAGCTTAATCGAAACCATTCGGGCTATAAGCGTTCAGAGCAAATACGTTTAGATGGCGTTGAGCTTGATATACATTGGTATGAAAAGCCGACATCTGTGCATACCTTTGTGTTTGCGGGTAGAGGCCCTGATGCGTACATTCCACGCTCTAATAACGGTAATGTTATTGCGGTTATGACTGAGTCTGAATTCAGGGCTTTCAGGCCTAATTGTTCTGTCTTGGTTATCAAGACTCTTCATGGGGTAAGCAAGCCGGGACTCATCAACAGCCGTAGACTTGCCGCCTTAATTTTTTCATATCTGCGCTCAGAGTCAGCTTGTTTCCTTGATGATAATATTAGAGATATTCGCTCCTCACAACCACTATCTACGTATGATGAAATCTTTGATATGTTGACACATAAAGGTCATGACAAAGTTTGTATCTCCATACCAACATACAGAGCGTACACTCATACCCTACAAAGTGATTTAGGTTCGAAAGCGTTATATATCAATCTATTAGAACTTAGAGGGAAGATTAGTTCAGTTTTAGAGCTTAGAAACTTATTCTTGCCGAATAAGCTGGATCAAATGTGGGGGGAGGACTATTATCTACAACTATCACTTATGGTTTTATTTGGTGTGGACAAGGTTGGTCCTATCTCAAGTGATGAACTTTGCTTGACTCGCACAAGCATCCAACGCAACCTCGCCCAAAGACAGCTAAAAAAAGCCACAGCATGGCTGAATGATTCCGTATCCAGCAAGATGAGTGAGCATTTAGCTCATTTGAGCCCAGCATGGAATGAAATCAGCAGTAGGGTATATCGCCAGCTTAAGAGTATTGTGAATAATAATCTAGCTCTCTATCGTTTGAGAGAAACCATGATTGCTCAAGCTGATATATTTAAAGCCCATGCAAAAGCAAATCCAAATCATATGCCAAACCATGATCGCGAGAGTTTGCCATATCAACTTTACTCTCATCAAAAAAATGCGATTAAAGAAATACGCTCAGCTCCCAAAGGGCAGTTTAGTTTGGTGGCTATGGCCACTGGTACTGGCAAAACAGTGACTCAAATTGAAACACTAATTCGTACCTATGAGGGGTTGAATGAGCAACATATGGCCGTAGTGATTCCTAATTTAGAGTTGCTTGAACAGTTTTATTGTGATTTTAGAGGCTACGTCCAAAGTCATGGAAATGGTTTTGACTTTACTCGAGTGCTTAAGGTTAGCTCAAGCTCAACAGATATTTCATTAAACTTTTTACTACGCAGTCATACCTTTAGCACTCAATCGAGCATACTGTTGATTTGTCAGGATAGCTTTGCCAACTGGATTGAACAAGGCATTAATATTCGACTAAGCCATGTGTTTATCGATGAGTGCCATAAAGTACCTGATGACTTGATTGAGAAAGTCTCAAGGATGAACGATACGGTGAGCATTGGGTTAACGGCAACTCCAAGAAAGAGGCCGAATGCATATTCAACTTTATTTGAGTACCCATTTCATCAGGCGATGCAAGATCAAATAATATGTCCTATTAAGCGTCGCAAGCTTGATTTGCCGTACTCTCATGATTATGTTGAAGATATTATTCAAGGTTTACCTAATTTGCTCGAGCAAAAACACCCAGAGGGTAAAATACGAGATTTTAAAACACTTGTTTTTTTGCCTAGTATTGCTTATGTGCGAAAGGCACAAGCCGTACTTAATGATACAGATCTAGCCATATTTGCTATCCATAGTGATGAAACACAACTAAGACAAAAAATTGAGCAGTTTAAAGCCCTTGATGGGCAAGCAGTGATGCTTGCCGTTAACATGTGTCGTGTTGGGTTTTCAGATCCAAAACTACGAACAGTTTTCTACTTGCAAGATGGAAAGCGTCCTAATGATGTTATGCAAGCCTTAGGTAGAGTGGTTCGAAGATTAAACAACAAGATAGGTTTAGCTGTCACCTTCAAAGATGCCAATGTAAGCGGCTTTGGGGATTATTTACAGACACAAGGGGCCGATATGAGGCGACAAGAAAGAAGCTTAATCCTGAGTAAGTCTCCCATCATACATGGATATTCAAGATTTCAGAGTAATCCATCAGCTCAGAATAAGGGCAGCCAAGAATGTAATTCACGACGAAGGGCTTTGGGTGGGTAACTGTAAGAAGGGGCTCACATCCTAAGAAAGGATGTGAGCAATAAAGTTTATCGCTTTCCAACCATGACTTTGGTTGAACCGACTTTAATAAATTTTTGGTTCAGCCATTTGGCATCTTCGACAAACATTCTGACGCAACCGTGGCTTGCATGCTTACCTGGCACCGTATAGGAACCATGCATCGCATAACCTTTATAAAAGTGCATGCAGTATGGCATTTTAGCCCCACCATTTGGAAGAGGGTATTTGCCTGAACGACAACCCGCTCCTTGCTTACGATATACCGTGAAGTTGCCCACCGCAGTCCCACAGCCTCTTCGAACATCGGCGCACCAGCTTTTACCACCAGACATGGGACCCCACTTTACTAATTTACCGTTTGTGTCGTAGGCCCCCCATGCCAATGCTTGTTGATTGACTCGTATCACCTTCGTTTTAGAAGGTGGTGCATATTTAGGAAAAGGGGCTATGTCCATCACACTAATGCGACTTAAGTTCTTTGGTACGGCAATGGTGGTACCTGCTCTTAACTCGACATTTGTGCGATTGTGGCGTCTGACGATGTCTCGTTCTTCAGCATTTGGAAACAGCTTATTCCAAGTCTCACCGCGCTTCACTTTATGACATATATTACCATCCGATTTACATATTTTTTTTCCGTAATCGGATGCATGAGCACTGGTTAGACCCAGTGAGCATGCTAATACGATAAGTATTCTTAACATGACCAACCTCCAAATCTGACTGCATAGGTCAAGGGCTATTATTCGTTTTAACCCGGATTGGACTTTGCTTATGTTAAAAAGTTCAGTGGGAATGTGATTTGAGTTAATTATTTTTTTCAACGTGAGCGTATGTTCTCGAGGTGAACTATCCTAAGTTTGCTAGGTCATAAGAACATATCATTTGGTGGTAGATGAGTTTAATTTTGGAAGTTTTTGCTATAGCATCTTTTTTGCTTGTAAAACTCCTGCTTTATGTTGGGTGGTGTTACCTGGCATGTGCTCGGTTGGGTTTTCCCGTAAACCGTAAGGGCGGGGTAGCCATAATGCTGGGTTTGACCCGCATTGGGATCGGCATTTTAATTGGTAGTCACCTCATACTATTATCAATGCAAGAAGCTCAAGCTGTCTTTGATAACCAATTACTCACTTACCTAGTAGTCTTCCCGCCGATTCGTTTTCTTGAGTGGGCTTTGATTCTTGTTATTCTGCACGTGATGTATCTTCGTAAGCGTATTTCCGTTTATGTGAACTTCGCTTACAAAATAGTCTGGGTGTTAGGTGGTGTTATTGTCTCATGCTTGGCTGATATTCCAATCCTCATATTGTCCGAGGGCCTGCCCATTGGGCGCTTGTTTTGTTGAGCCCTGTTAGGGCTTAGTTAAAAGCTTATCTTAATCTTTTTTGATAGGTGAAGCCATGATTAATCATATCCAGCAAATGTTCGCTCTCTTGCAATACTTTTGAAGTATCTATTCCATAGGGACTTGTTGCACATCGAGTTATCGTGTAACTTACTTCGCTCGGGCTGCAAAGGTGCGCATCTACCACCACATCATACGGTTTTGAGGGTCTTATATGATAGATTGTACTATCAGGCCTTACCTTTAATAAGTTCATAAAGCTTGATTTTGAAGCCTCAAGATTTTCTCGGATCTCGGTTAGCTCGTTTTGATATTCACCAATTCTTTCTTCTAATTTTGATATCAACGCTTCGTCATTAGTCTCCCTTGCTTGTTCAAGGTGTCCTTCTGTAATCACTAAAAATTGTTCAAATAACTCTATCGTGCCTTGTTGGGCTTGCTCAAATATGGATTGTATTTGCTCACCCGTCATGCTGGCTATGTCTGAACAGTCTGGTGTTTCATCGAACGTATAAAAAAGTTGGTATTGCTCAATCACGTCGGCCGCATCACGAATATTTTTGTATTGTTCATGGTTTGCTTGATACTTCTCAAGCGCCTGGTCATTTCTTTTCTTCACTCTTTGTGGGAATTGCTCTATGGGGACATATAGAAGTGTGTTGATGCTTTCACCTTGGTAGCCGAGTTTGCGAACTCGTTCAATCATGTCATTCGTGTCTAATGTGTCGACGATAATGGTTTTACCTTCGGTTAATAAGGGTTGGATTGTGCCAGCCATTTTTTGGTGCATCCATTGCGTACCTTGCTCTTCAACGATGGCGGTTGCAACCTTGGTGTCTTGTTCGTTAAGCTGGCCTTTACATAAGCTTTTTAGTCCGCCTTCAAAACCTTGGCTGATGAGTAATTCATTAAGATAATCCTCAAATTCGTGCCCATACCTTTGGCAAAAATCATCGTATGAGATAATCTCAATCTCGCAATTCCAATAATCTGCTCGTATGGAGCTTTTAATGTTATCCGCGGTCGTACTTTTCCCAGCTGTGGAGGTGCCGGCTAAGAGAATGAGATTGGGGCCGTTATAAGGTTTTTGATTTGAAATGGTTAACATACAAGTATTTATTGATTAAGTTATGGGTATATTCTCTAACCATGCGAGTTTGTTCAAGGGGTATGTGATGAAATGCGTTTTTAGATGGATAAGCCTTTCAAAGGCTCTGTGTGGTTGTATGGGTTGGGTTGATGAGCACCATCATGCATCAAGGTGCATGATGGTGTAAGTCTCTAATTTGAGACGTTGACGTCCTTTTCCTTTTTAAAGGTTTCTGAATCAATAAGCTCTGGATTTAACTCTGGATCGGAGTGTTGCAACCCATGACTATCCAAATCGATGTCGATGAGTGGGGCAGCCATATTAGGGACGGCAGGCTCCGTTGTAGGTGTTTTCTCACTCCCATCTGCAAGAGCAAAAAAAGGGCACATCAATAGAAAAGCACTCAATGTTTTTACAGCGTTCATATTAAGCTCCTTATCCGATCCTAACTAAAGGGTAGACTAAAGTGTTCAGTTTTAGGGGCGGTTTAAGTGGGTTATGGCGACCCAAGTCGCCATCCGTCGGCCTATAACGACATTAAAGGGTCATGGATCTAAACTGTCTGGTCACTTGTTCACTGTCACTTGGACCGGCATCATCTGGCTCTCTCTCAAGTGGTTTTTGGTTTCTTAACACATTGGCGCAATGAAAAAATCGCCCATGAGTGCGAGCCTCAATAATTTTTAGATTGCTAACGTCTGCTTGTGAGTTCAAGTGGTTTTGTTCTGCGTAGACTTCAACCAGTTTGCTGTTCAAAGACAAATGTATCGGAAGGTTTGTTAGCTCATTGTTGGTGACATCGAACCTGTCTAAGTCTGGCCAGCAAGTGATATCATCCGGCACCATGGCCAATCGCGAATCTCGGATGCTCAGCTTTTGAAGACTTGGACAAGCAAAAAGTACTTCCGGTATGGTCTCTAGATTTGTTCCTGAGATATGTATTTCTCGTAACGAACCCATATCGGCCAGACAATCAGGCAAACGCTCAATGCGAGTCTCCCACAGCGTGATAAATTCAAGATTACCTAATCGGGCAATGGATTCAGGGATTTCCTTTATGCCAGTATTGCTCAAATGCAAGTGTGTGACTCGAGGCTCATCCATCAAGTGACGATAATAAAACTTTTGAATCCACTCATCATCAATACGCGTGATGCATTTAGCTTGGATAAAATGATGGTTCGGACGGTTTTGAAGATCAAGCAAACTATGATTGACTTGCTTGACCAGCGATTCTACTGAGTCTTCTTTTTCCTCAAGAGCCCGTGCTAAGACCTCTAGACTGTTTAAATCATTTGCTTTGGAAGCTAGCTTAAAAATCCCCAGCGCGCGCTCAAACTCGCTTAATCGTCTTAAGTCATTTTCCATTAATTTTTTTATTTCATCTTGGTGCTCTAAAAAGTAATTAATTTCATCGATTACTCCATTCAATTGAATTTGATCGTATATATCAGTTAGCATCCAAAATATGCCAGTTCTTTTTTCAAAAGAATTTTGGGCATCCTTAATGAAATCTTCTTTGGTCAGTCTTTGAGTTTCATCCTCCGTTAAGGCATCAAATTCTTGGCTGGCTTTGTGTTTCAAGTATCGATTGATAGGTGGCAAGTGAATGATTTCATGAGCACAAAAAGTATCAATGCCAATCATGTTCTTTAAATCATCAATAGAAAGGAACGTTGTCAGCAAAGCTGCTAGCTCCCTAACTTTTCCACCTAATATTGAACCTTCAGAGCTTGGTGGTCTCTCATCTGTTGTGGTTTGAGTGTTGGTTGTTGTGTCGGAACTGCTGACAATATCAGTGTTATTATGATCACCCATGATTACCCTCCTTGGTATACTTCATCTTTGATCACACTAGGTTTGATTGCAATCCAACCAACTTGTCAGATTAAGACTATCCTCAGGTGTAGTGATGGAAATGATGAAAAGGGCTGTGTGTTCATCGACTATCTATATATAATGTTGTTGTTTTAGATTCTGAAGGCTTACTATGGCACCGACCAAAAAATCGAAAAAACCAGAAAAAGTATGGGTTGAAGTAGAAGTTAATAAATTTACAGAAGGCATCACGGTTTTTCGTGGTCAAATGGAGAAGAATGAGCTTGATGCCTGGGCTTGCGGAGAGCTCGTGGATTGCTCCTTAAAGCTTGAGAATACCTACTGGCATTTAGAGGATAAAATATGTGTCTTAGGAAAAGGTGATAAGCTAACTGAGCAATATACTGGCGTTACCTACTTGAGAGTAGATACGGTGATGGCCATATTTGAGCTCAAAGACAGCGCCTATCACAAGGCCGATGGCGACAATGCGAGTGGAAACGTGTTTCCTTTTCCTGGCCGAGCTTAACTCATGCAGTGCTTATCGCTCCAATGGTGGTGAGCACTACTTCAAACTTTGACTTCCTCTTTCAACATGATATCTTGTCGAAATATGTTGATATCCTCTTAAGGCTAAGTACTTGAATAGTCATCAAGATTGCAGTCGTTATGTCTTAATAACGAATTTAGCCTCATATCATTTAAAAGTCAGCTTAAAAACCTATTTTGACAAGGAGCCCGCAAGTGCTTAGTAAGTTTTTGGACCTACTAAAGCCTGCAGCCTACGTTACCCCATTGCAGGACGAGGATGAGATTCGTGCCAATTATAAATATTGGCGATTAAGAATCTGTTATTCATTATTTATTGGGTATGCGATTTTTTACTTTACCCGGAAAAGCTTTACGTTTGCTGCGCCTTTGATGGCTGAGGATTTGTCATTAACGAAAGCTCAAATTGGTTTGTTGGGTACCATTCTTTATATCAGTTATGGGATTTCAAAGTTTCTCAGTGGGGTGATGTCCGACCGGTCGAACCCACGGTACTTTATGGCAATTGGT
>CAYNJF010000078.1:0-776 GCA_964397555.1 uncultured Francisellaceae bacterium | reverse complement strand
TGGTCTAATTTTGACCGGTGTGTTCAATATACTTTTTGGTCTTTCATCATCCATTTGGTTATTGGCTTTATTTTGGGGCTTAAATGGGTGGTTCCAAGCCTGGGGTTGGCCAGCTTGCTGTAAGTCATTGACCTACTGGTTCAAGCAATCTGAGCGTGGGCTTTGGTATAGCATTACCAGCACCTCTCATAATGTCGGTGGTGCTTTAATCCCCCTCATTGCCGTCTTTTGTGCCGCTCAGTGGGGATGGCGCTGGGCTATGTTTATACCGGCTGCGATCAGCATTGGCATGGGTTTTTTCCTCATCAATCGATTAAGAGATGTCCCTCAATCGATTGGTTTGCCTCCAGCCGATCCTGAAGATGTTCAACACAAAGACAGTCAATCGTCGTTGTTGTCTGTTAAAGAAATCATGCTTGGGCACGTTCTTAACAATAAGTATGTTTGGATTTTTGGCATAACTTACTTCTTTGTTTATGTTGTTCGAACCGCGATTAACGACTGGAGTATGTTTTACCTGATTGAGGTAAAAGGCTATTCGACCATGTTGGCAGGCTCCACCGTTGCTGGTTTTGAAGTAGGGGGCTTTTTCGGCATGCTTGCAGCCGGGTGGGGCAGTGACTACTTCTTTAGAGGCAATCGAGTACCCTCTATTATTATTTGTGCCGTTGGTCTCGTCTTGTGTGTCTTTGGTATGTGGCATACCCCAGTGACGCATCCACTGATTGATGCTTTCCTAATCTTTATGATTGGCTTTTTTGTTTTTGGGCCTCAAA
>CAYNJF010000077.1:0-8555 GCA_964397555.1 uncultured Francisellaceae bacterium | reverse complement strand
CGAGGGCCTGGCCTGGGTTATGGATGTTTGCAGCCACCCTTATATGTGTGACGTCGTTTCTCGTGGTGGGGGCGGTCTCCAGCCAGCAATCCAATAAAGCATTCTATTACAGCCCAGGGCTCATGGAGCGGGCCGAAGCATTTATTCTTTTCACCATGATGGCTTGCTTTGAGGCTTGGTTCGAGCCTCTCGCTTACCTTTATGTGATCTTAGTCATGGGGACTGGCGTGGTGCGAGTGCTCGAATTTGCCAAACAGTCGAAGTCTTAATCGCTGGAAGAGCCTTTTAGAGTCTCAATGTCCTGGACAAGGCGCTCAAGAATCTTTTGTTGAACCTCAAATTCTTCACGAGTTACCAGATTCATCGATTCAAGCCATTTATCAAACCAAGGCTTGAGCTGTTCGAGAGTTTTTTGGTGGGCTTGTTTGACCTGGTCGGGGAGAGAGCTTAAAAATTGAGCAAAACTCACGTGTGGCCCATCATTTGGTATCATAGGTGTCATTCCCGAAAAAAAAATCGATTATAGCAACAAGGCTTGGTATATGAAATTAATCACCGCCATCATCAAACCGTTTAAACTAGACGAAGTTCGTGAGGCGCTTTCAGAGCTAGATGTGCAAGGCATGACGGTCAGTGAGGTCAAAGGCTTTGGTCGTCAAAAAGGGCATACTGAGCTGTATCGTGGCGCAGAGTATGTGATTGATTTTTTGCCGAAATCTAAACTTGAGATCATGGTTTTAGACGAAGATTTAGACAAAGTCATCGAAGCTATCTTAAAAGCGGCTTACACTGGGAAAATTGGTGATGGGAAGATCTTTGTCACCCCGCTTGAGAAAGTAATCCGGATCCGAACTCAAGAAATGGACCAAGACGCCTTAAACTAATCAGAAGAAAAGTCGCTCGAGGGCTCGAAGGCTGGCAAAGAAAAGTTCTTTTACCGGTCTTTTTCTCATGTTGGTATACGGCTTATGAATCAATACCCCCTGACATTGCGCCAAGGCACACGCTAACATCCCGGTTAAAATGCGATCATCGACCAGAAGGACTTGATTTGAGCGTACCTGGTGCTTTTGGGTAATTTGGATTAAGCCATCTGGGTAAGGTTTCTTTTTGGCGCTAACAAACTCAATTGATGAGAAATGCTCACCAAAAAAAGATTTGCGAGCCTCCAGAGGTTTATTGGATAAAATGGCAACTTTGAGTCTCGGATACTGATCCATCAAGGCTTTGAGCCATGTTTGGACGTCTTCGCGTGGAAAAAGCTCACCGTGGGCATTGAGGACACCATCAAAATCCAGCACAAGCACTGAAACATCAGCCTCATGAAGGTAGGCTGGGCTTATCTCAAGCACGGTATTCAGACGAGTTTGGCCTAGGCTTTTCAACTTGCCAGCATGCGTGATGGCTTTTATAAGTGTGTAGAAAAATCTCATCATGGTAAAAAAAAGGGCGCTCTAAGCGCCCTTAAGCCTTGTAGGATTAAGCTAAAGCGGCTTCTTCAGTGAAATCAAATTCTTGGATTTCAGGAGAAGCGTCATCAAAATCGATGATGGCATCATCATGAACATCGGCCTCTTTGGCTAAAGGCGCTGCTTTGGTCGATTTTTTGCTCTTGGCTTTTGGCTTGGCTTTAGCTTTTGGCTTCGCTGTCTTCTTCTCAGCTTTCGCTTTGACTTTTTTCGAAGGGGCTGGCTTTTCGTCTTTTAGCTTCCACTCTTTATCGTGAGCCTTGATGAGCTTAATCAATTGCTTATTCTTGGCAAGTTCATCTTTGGTATTCGCTTGCGCTTGTTTGTTGGCATCCACGTCGTGTTGAATCGCTTCGATGGTCTTCGTTAGCTCTTCGACACTTGAAAGCGCCTTGCTTAATTGGTTTTCTAGAGATTTGGTTGCCTTTGCTTTGAGCTTTTTAGCAATCTCTTTATGCTTTGTTTTAGCCTTTTTAAGCTTTTCTTGCGCTTTTTTGATTTTAGTACGAAGGGCTTCAGATTCTTTTTTCAACGATTTGGACTCTTTGTCCCAATGAGCGACGAGAGCTTCAACACTGCTGATCACACCTTTCGCTAAGGTTTGCGCTGGGCTTACTTTAGCAACCGCCTTTTTCGCTTTGCTTGCTTTTGCTTTAGGCGCTGCTTTTTTGGCAGTGGTTTTCTTTGTCGTTTTCTTCACAGCTTTAGGCGCTGCTTTTTTAGGTCTAGGCATGATGAGTCCTTAAGGTCTTTAAAAAAAGGACAAGTTTGTAATCATCTTATTCAAAGGTCAAGTCTTTGGTGGCTTTATTGACCGTAAGGGGTTGTAGGATGGGCACAAAGGGGATATTGCTCCCATCAAAACAGCTAGGTGGATGGCTGCGCTCATGCTATACTCTCGCACTTAAAAATAATGATAGAGAGGGTGCTATGACTTTTGTGGTGACGGAAAACTGCATCCGCTGCAAGTTTACCGATTGCGTTGAAGTATGTCCGGTCGATTGTTTTCACGAAGGACCCAATTTCTTGGTGATCAATCCCGAAGAGTGCATTGATTGCGCTTTATGTGAGCCAGAATGCCCTGCCGAGGCCATTTTCTCTGAGGATGATTTACCCGAAGAGCAAAAGCAGTTTTTGGCCGTCAATGCGGAAAAAGCTCAGACTTGGCCTGTGATCAACGCTCATAAAGAGCCTGCTGATGATGCCAATGACTGGAATGGCGTCAAAGATAAGATGCAGTATCTGGAAGATTAGCCTTAAGTCGTCTTGGGAGGGTGAGGCATGAGGACAGATTCATACAAGTTGTCCAACAGCTGATCTTCCCAATCAAGACGATGAGCAAGATGTACCCCCAAATCGGATAAATCTTTTTTCAAAGAGTCGACTTCAAAATTGCGAGTGTAGGTGTCGTGAAACTCGATGCTGTGAATGGTGCTTGAAAAAATCCTCGACAGTAGTATTTTCACGTCTTTAGACTCGTTTCGATTTGGGAACGTCAGCGAGAGGATCTTTTCAAAGACCTTAAACTGGCCATAACTCAAATAATCGACAAGCTCCGTGCAAAAGTCTTCAACAGGCTCAATGAGATCCTCTTGAGTCAAATCGTCAAAAGGCTTTAACATGCATAAGTGATTGAAGGCAATCATCATTTTCTGCCTTGCCTCAAGCCAGCCCTTGATGGAACCTTGAATGTCTTCTGGGCCAAACTCTGGCATTTCCCTATGCATGCAACCCTCCATGGTCTACCAATGTGCGTATGAATCACTTTAAATCTCTAACTTAATTAAAGCTCCAAACCGCGCCAAGTCAAGTTTTGACCTGAAGTGAGATCCGATCGCAGGGTTACGTAAGAGATTTCTTAAACCCGTGCCAACAAATCGATCGACACGGCTAAGAGATCATCGACCCAAAAGTTATCCACAGGCTTAAATTGTTGATATTTATGATATAAAGTTGTTTATACATTTCTTTTCCACAGAGTTGACATTAAATTATGCGATCGATTAGGGCCTTGTTTTAGTTGGTTCGTTTGTTACAGTGAAGTTATTCCCGTATCAACGGAGCGGTACGGGAGCCAGCAAAGCCACAAGGATCGTGGCACGCACTGGGCAAGGGAGTGCCGGCTTACATTGTAAGTTTGAACAAGGATTGCAAGGATTTGGCATGGATCGCCAACAAGTTTGATGGATGAGACTTGATATTCTTGTAAGGGTGCGTTGCTGGTGGGTTGATAGCACTAAGTGCTGAGGGTAGCCACCTAGGCTACCCTTTTTTTTCGCCTCGAAGCACCCAAATCCACGTGATCAATATCATCAAGAAAAACGCGAGTGTCCATGCCGGTAGGCTAAGACCTAAGAACGTCCATTGGACTTGGGCACACTCTCCTGAGCCTTGTAAAATCGTGGTAAGCACTTCAAATGGGGTTAGTACCTGGATCAGATAGTCCAAAGATGGACCACAAGCCGGTGCTAATTCTTTGGGAAGCGATTGCAAATATAAATGCCTTACATTAAGTCCGACTCCAATCAATGTGGTAAACACGCCGACACCGGCCAGCAGGTAACGCCCTTTGATTTTAGGATTTAGACACAAGCCCAGGACAAACAAAGGCACCAAAGCGAAGACCATCACTCGAGAGAGAATGCACAATGGGCATGGATCTAAACCCCCAAGGTGCTCTAACCCTAAGGCCACGCTAAGGGCGCAAAGGCACAACAGTAACCCAATTGCATAAGGGGTTCTTTTCATCCAGAAGTTCTCCATTGGGGACGGTTCAAATGTTGTCTCAAAAGAAGCTGATGAAGACATTCGCTCATGTAGGTCCAAAAGGGCTGTAAAAACGATAAATCCTCGTCCTCAAAGCCTAGCACTAAGAACCCTTGTTCCATAAGGGGATCATTGGGGACAACCAACAGATGATTTATCGGAAGAGCTCGAGCAAAGCACCACTCGACTAAGGCTTGGCTTGGGGCGCTAAAGAGCGTGGTTTTATGCTCGTACCAATCATGCAAAAAGCGATGACTCATGTGTGAAGAGAACGATTTAAAGGCTTGTATCGATGGGTCACTTACCCGTTTGGTATGATGAAAGGCCCATCGAGTATGAAGCGGAGCCAACAAATCATCCACGACTTCAACGCTCTCCTCCAAAGTGGTATTTTTGAGAAGCTGAGTGCCTAGGACATGCATGAAGCGCATGGCTTGATGTTGGGTTCGAGCATAGGTTAACAAGCTCATCAATTGCGATTGAGCATCAAGATGAGCTTGCTCAAGCTTTTTTATTCTCGCATCACGAATGTCGTTGGTTTTTGGGCTCATCGAAGGCGCTGAACACTCCATCATAAACTCGAAACGTAGCCCCTGTTAGAAAAGCCGGCCCAGACTTAGGCCATCGAACCAACACAGAGCCACCTTTCATATCCACTTTGACTTGCTCACCCAGCTCGTCTTTTAAAATGCCGGCAATCACGGCCGCTGTGGCCCCTGAGCCGCAGGCAAAGGTCTCGCCAACACCCCGTTCGAAGACTCGCAGCTTGATGTGGTTTCTTGCAAGTACCTGCACAAAGCCAACATTCACCCCTTTTTGAAACGCTGAATTCTTTTGAAGCTTTTTGCCAAGCTCTTCAACGGGAGCATCCTTGATCGAAGGCACAAAAAAAACGCAGTGAGGGTTGCCTAAAGAAAGGACACTCACGTCCTTTTGTTTCCCGTCTATCGTTATGGCGTACTTTTCTTGTTGGTTTTGTCTGAGCGCTTTAACCGGTACGTCTTTGGGTTCAAATTTCGGTGGGCCTAAGGTGACCGTGACTTGCCCATCGGATTCAACCTCAATGCTCATGGGGCCTTTTTTGGTCCCCACGTTCATATGGTTGCGATGAAAGAGTCCCTCATCTTTGATGAAGCGGCCAATGCAGCGGGCTCCGTTGCCACATTGCTCGGCCTCACTGCCGTCGGCATTGTAAATACGGTAGAAAAAATCCTCTTGTTGGAGCGTGGGCGGCTCAACCAACAAAACCTGATCACAACCTATCCCAAAATGGCGATCAGATATGGCTCTGATTAGTTTGGGAGTTAGATGAATATTTTGGGTGACGCAATCGATCACGACAAAATCGTTGCCAAGACCATGCATCTTGGCAAAGCGAATGCTCTTTTTCATGTGGGGGACATACTATTACTCTCATCTTAATATAAGTGTATAGCTTATCCCCTCATGAAATCCAGTGACGCCGCTTGTTTATTCAGAGAGGCCTTCAACGGGTGGTGAGCTAGGCTCTTGATTTAGATAAGGGACTTCGAGTGCCACGAGTGACTCCAGGTTTTCGCGGGCACGAATCAAACAAACGTGCTCTCCATCCACCATGACCTCAGCGGCTCGAGCTCGAGTGTTGTAATTTGAGCTCATGGTAAATCCGTAAGCACCGGAGCCTCTTACGGCCAGTAAATCGCCAACACGAGCATCCAACAGTCGCTCTTTCCCTAAAAAATCGCCACTTTCGCATACCGGCCCGACAACATCCATTAAGACGGGTGTTTGATCGGTGATTGTTGCATTGACTATTTCCTGGTAAGCCCCATAAAGCGAGGGCCTCATTAAGTCATTCATGGCCGCATCCACGATGCAAAACACTTTATCGCCCGAGGGTTTTATGTTCAACGCTCGGGTGAGTAAGACGCCGGCATTGGCACTGATTGCTCGACCTGGTTCGACGATCAAAGTGGCGTTCAAGTCATCTAAAATGGGGGCTGCTTTCTCGATATAGTCTTTTGGGCTTGGCGGGTTTTCATGTTGGTAGGGCACGCCTAAGCCTCCGCCTAAGTCAACCAAAGACAGGGTAATGTCTTGATCTTTAAGCTCATTGATCATGCCTCTGAGCTTTTTGGTCATTTCGACAAAAGGGGCGGTTGTGGTAATTTGCGAGCCGATATGACTTGAGATCCCTTTGACTTCAAGGTGAGGATGGACTTTTGCTTTTTGATAAAGTTGCAAGGCCGTCTTCCAATCGACACCAAACTTGTTGTCTTTAAGCCCTGTTGAGATATAAGGGTGAGACTCAGGATCGATGTTTGGGTTTACTCGGATAGCGATCGGGGCTTTTCGATTCATGGTTGAGGCCGTTTGAGCGATCATCTCAAGTTCATGAGACGACTCAACATTAAAGCAAAGGATGTTGGCAGCAATAGCTTGTTCGATTTCATGCGTTTGTTTGCCAACCCCACTAAAAATAGTCTTACTAGGATCACCACCGGCTAACTCAACACGCTTTAACTCCCCACCTGACACAATGTCAAAGCCTGACCCCAAAGAGGCTAGGGTATGGAGAACGCTTAAATTGGAGTTGGCTTTGACCGCATAACAAATATGGTGTTTTCTTGACGCTAATGCGTCTTTGAAGGCATTGAAATGACGAGTCAAGGTCGCCTTTGAATACACATACAAAGGCGTGCCAAATTGCTGAGCAATTTGTTCAACTGGGACTTGCTCACAACAGAGCGACTCATGATTAAAATTAAAATGATCCATGTTGCTCACTTGGTAAGTATAATGGGCCTTTTTGACCACAGCCGTAGACGCACGTGCAAACGATTGCTAAAACAAGAAACCATCGGCGCATAGGGTTAACCCTCAAACAAAATCATAGTGTAAACCTATTGGTTCTAAAACATAAGAGAGAGTCATGTCAAATACATTAGAGGCGATTATTCAAGAACCCCAAACGCATCAACGCACGGTGATATGGTTGCATGGGCTCGGGGCAAACGGGCACGACTTCGAAGAGGTATGCCCTATGTTGGGTCTTGAGCACACTCGCTTTATTTTGCCCCATGCTCCTCAGATGCCAGTCACTTTGAATGGAGGTATGGTCATGCCTTCTTGGTACGACATTCGAGGCTTAGATGCCCAGGCTCGTGAAGACTTTGATGGGCTAACGAAAGCACGAAACTGGATCAAAGGGATCATTGAGCAAGAAATTGCGCACGGCATACCCGCCTCCAACATCGCGCTTGTCGGTTTTTCCCAAGGCGGTGCACTGGCCTTGTATACCAGCTTAACTTGCGACATTCCTCTAGCAACGTGTTGCGTGCTCTCCGGCTATTTACCGTGCCCCAATCACTTTGATGAAGCGAAAAAGCCTCACGGGCCTATCTTTATGACCCATGGCACCCTAGACGAGGTGGTGCCCATGCGCTGGGCCAAGCTTAGCGCTCAAAAGCTTGAGTCCATTGATGCAAGCGTGTCCTTTGAGGAGTACCCAATGGCCCATGAGGTATGTGTCCCTCAGATCCAAGCGATCAGTGCATGGCTATCCAGTAAGCTCCCATTAAATTAAGTTTAGCTACTACACTTAATATTAACGTGATCCGCCAAGACTAACTGGAAAAATTAGTGGGACTTCTCGGTCAAAAAAAACAAAGCGAAGCCTTTTTGCCCAACTTTTGTGGCATCAAGCCTCTATTCATTTTAACCATCGGAGCCGAGCTGCTTGCGATCGTCATGATCTTGGCCACGGGGGATAAAATCCACGAGTCTTGGGATGAGCTTGGCTTATTGTCGATTTTTGTCCAGTGGATTGCCTTAGGGAGTGCGGCAGTCCTTTGCATGTCTCGAAAAGCACTCGCGAAGCTGCCTTTAGTCTGGTCGCTGGTGGCGGCCTACTTCATCATCATGCTCATCACAGGGTTGGTGTCTTACGCGGCGAACTATTTTATCGTCACCTTTGATTATCAGTGGGGTGACAATGAAGAGACCGTGGGTGAGTTCATGTTTCGCTGCTTGACCATCAGCGCGATCATTTCTTTAGTTGCCCTTCGTTATTTTTATATGCAAGCTCAGTGGAAAGAGCGCATTGAGCTTGAATCTGAGGCTCGAGTCCAAGCGCTTCAATCCAGAATACGGCCCCACTTTTTGTTCAACAGCATGAACATCATTGCCTCATTAATCAGTTGCAAGCCGGCGTTAGCCGAACAGGCGGTTGAAGATCTTTCAGAGCTTTTTCGCGCGACGCTCAAAGAAACGGGCTCTTTAGTGGCCTTATCTCAAGAGTGGGTACTGTGTCGTCATTACTTACGCATCGAAGGATTACGT
>CAYNJF010000076.1:0-8799 GCA_964397555.1 uncultured Francisellaceae bacterium | reverse complement strand
ATTCATCTTGATGATTGGTCGCCATTTTCAACCATGGGATGCCGGTGGGGATGTGCTTATGTTTGGGATCCGTCCAATAGATTTTCGCCAATTTGGCCACCGCTTCAGGATGGTCATCTTTGGCCGCTTTTTGTAGATACTCAATGCCCATAAATTTATCTTGCTTGGTGTTGCGCCCATCAAATCGAGCCATACCATATTCATATTGAGCTTTGGTGTATCCTTTGTCCGCGCTTTGTTTCAGGTATGATTCGCCTTGTTCTCGTTTTATTGGCTCAGAAGACGTTATTAATACGTTCCCTCTTTTGTAGAGCGCAGGGGCAAACCCTTTTTGTGCCGATTGCTGATAATAATGTTGCGCTTTTTCACCATCGAAGTTGGCGTGCTGGCCATGTTCATGAAAAAGACCCATTTGATACAAACTTTCAGCTTTTCCTTGGTTGGCACTTTGTTGATACCAATATACGGCTTTGTCCATATCTAAAGCCGTTCCAAGACCCTTTTGGTACATAGTGGCTGTTTTAAGCATCGCATCGACGTCTCCATTTCTTGCCGCCTTTCGATACCAAATAAACGCTTTTTCCATGGAAGGCTCGGTGCCTTTGCCTTGCTCATAGCGCTTAGCTACTTCGATCATGGCATCCTGGCGACCTTGATGGCCGGCTTTTGAAAACCACTCAAACGCATCCGCTTGATTGTCCATGGAATCATGAATTATCCCCATTTGCATCATGGCAAATGGATTGCCCTGATTGGCTGCTTTCTCATACCAAAAAAGAGCGGCTTCTTTGGACGGTTTGCCGATGGTTCCGTGATAGGCGTATTCGCCTAACGCAAGCTGAGACGCCTCATGGCCCTCGTATGCTTGTTGTTTTAAAAGCTCTATCCCTTTTTTGGTATCAGGCTTTGTACCAAAGCCATGGACGTAGCATTTGGCTAAATGGTGTTTGGCATGCTTATTCCCCTTATTGGCTGATTTGCCATACCAATAAAAGGCCTCAGGGTAAGCGTTTTTCTTTTCGTACCATTGGCCTAATTCATATTGAGAAGGGGCGTGACCTTTCATGGCCCCTTGCTCAAGCCAAATCTTATCCTGCCATGGGTTCTCATGCGTCATGACTTCTCTTTGAAGCATTTGGGAGAGGGCATAGTAGACAAGGGGATCATCGGATTTCATCTGCTGGGCTTGCAAACACGTATGCGTGGCCATAGGCCATCGCTCCATTTGATAATACTTCCAACAATCTTCCCCAAGCTTTTGTGAGGCCACCGCAGGAGGGGCTGGCTCATTGCCTCTTGCGTGAGCCAACGGGTTAATTAAAATCAAAGAAATAGCAGTGCAGCATAAAAGATGTTTCATAATCACAACCATTTAGTGGCAATTGAGGGAATCTGTTATAGTTGTAGAAAGTACCGATACAAATATACCATTATCAAATTTATCTACTCTATTCATTGTAGAACTGAATCAAATTAGACACAAACCAAGGAGGCACTTGTGCGCAACGCAGCATGGATCTTAGCAGGGGCAATGGTCACAATGAGCGCTTTTGCGGCGCCCAAGGCGGTCTATACCAAAGCGGGAGAGGAACTTACTGGACCAGCGCAACAAGTGTTTGTCAGAGCACGAGATGGCGACTTAGATGCACAATTTAATTTAGGCATGATTTACCTTCAGGGAGATGGGACCAATCAAAATGGCAACAATGCTTATTTCTGGTTAAAAAAAGCGGCCTCAAGAGGTCATCCTGAAGCGATGTATTGGTTTGGTTATTGCTACATTAAAGCGATAGGTACAAGCCAAGATTACGATTTAGCGTTTCGCTGGTTTAAAAAGGCCGCTGATTTAAACATTGCCCAAGCTTTTTACCAGGTTGGTTTGCTTTACCGTGATGGGAATGGAGCCGAGCAAGACATCAACAGCGCGAATGAGTATTTTCAAAAAGGGGTGGACATAGGGGAGCCTAATGCCATGCACCTTTTAGGCAACAGCTTTTTTGAAGGCAACGGGGTTGCTCAGGATACTCAAAAAGCCGTTGAATTATTTCAGGCTTCTCATAAAAAAGGCAATACCGCAGGCACGTTTATGCTTGGGCGGGCTTATGTTGAAAAATCCCCCGATAAGCAAGAACAGCTCTCTGGGGTCAGTTATATTCAAGTGGCGGCCGATAAAGCCTATGTGCCTGCTATCCTTTATTTGGCCAAAGTGCACCGTGATGGTGGTATTGTAGCCAAAGATCCATTTGTGTATCGCCAGTGGATGGAGCAAGCCGCAAGACTTGATTCGCCAGAGGGGCTCCATCACTATGGAGTCGCTTTAAGAGACGGTGTTGGTGGACCTCGCAATTTTCCCAAATCAATCTACATGATTTCAAGGGCGGCCGATTTTGGTTATGTGCCAGCTATTTATGAGCTTGGAATAAGCTATCGCATGGGGGCTGGTGTTGAGCAATCCGATGAACAAGCTTACCGTTTGTATGATAAAGCGGCGACCGAAAACTACGCGCCCGCGCAATTCATGTTAGGCCAAGTATTTATCCAAGGTCTTGGTGTAGAAAAAAATGAGACTAAGGGTGTTTCTATCATCGAAGAGGCGGCCGCTAATGAATATGCTCCCGCCACGTTCTTTCTTGGTGAACTATATGAGTTTGGCTATCTAAACACCAACCAAGACGATGCGATTGCATTGCAACTGTATGAAAAATGCGCCCAATCTGATTACCCTCGGTGCCATTTTAAAGTGGCTAAATTTTATCGTGACGGGATAGGGGTTCGAGAAGATTTATCCAAAGCGATTGAATCTCTTGAAAAAGCGTCAACTTTAGATGATCCTCTTGCAAAGTTTGAGTTAGGTCAACTTTATGCATTAGGTAATGAAGTCCCTCAAGATTTACAGAAGGGTGTTGCTCTTTTGATATCAGCGGCCGATGATGGCATTGATGTTGCGCAGTACGCCATCGCCATCCGTTATAACGAGGGAGATGGGGTTGCGCAAGATAAAGCGCTTGCCTTTAAGTACTTCAAGGCCGCCGCCGATCAAGGCCAAGTTCAAGCGATATTCAACGTGGCTTTGATGATGCAAAAAGGCCAAGGAACCCCTGAAAACGATGTTGAGGCAAGAAAGTGGTACAAACAGGCCGCTCTACTTGGTAATAACCAAGCTCAACATAATCTAGGCATTATGCACCTCAACGGAGAAGGCGGCGAGAAAAGCTTAACGCAAGCCTTGGCCTGGTTGCAGATCAGTGCTCAAAGCAATGCAAAAAGCGAAGAAACAAGAAAGCCATATCTTTCGAACTTATCCGCTGAGCAAATAAGTGAGATTGATGCTCTTGCCAATCAGTATAAGTCAGCTATCCTAAAAAATCAGTTGCAATAAGAGAGGTTCACGTGGTTGTTTTGGCTTTGCTTAATGTCATTGCATTCGTCTTTATGGTCATCATGCTGGTAACCTTGCCAAAGCGGTTTAAGCGTATTTTTTTGGTGGCGATGGTTCTGCCCATGGTTATTTGGTTGGGCGTTGCTTTTGCCTATTACCCTCAGAGCTCCTTTGGGTTTACCGAGGTGCTTTTGATGCTTCTTAGAGGAAGCTATCTATTGGGTGTCGCATCTGGTGCGCTCTCGTGTTACATTGCCACCAAATTAATTAAATAGGAGGAACCATGGCAGAGACGGTTGATGAGATTACCATTCAGTATGAAGATGGTGGCGTGATTACTTGTAAAGAGACTCGTAAAGAGGTCTTAACCAAAGGTGCATGGGCAACCATCATGTTTGAGTATCAAGATTGGATCCCTAAAGATGAAGCCTATGGGCCGAAGAAGTTTCGTATTGGTCGCTTTCAAAAGCAAAACGGCGAATATCGCATGAAATCCAAGTTTAATATCTCAAGTCAAGATCAGGCTCAGAAGATCATCGATATCTTATCGAATTGGATGAAAGAAGAGGCTTAGCTTAGCGCTGCCTCTTCTTTGACTGGAGAGGCATTCCATTGGGCCACTTTGATGCCATCTTCGCTTAAGAGTAACTCACAGTAATGCCCAGTTTTAACCTTATACGATTGAAACTGCTCATTTTGAGTAATGAGTGTCCATAAATCGGGCATAAAATAAAGTAACAATCGAATGATCCCATTCGATGAGACGGCAAAAACACAATCGCCATCTTGGTTCTTTTTAAGAACGTGCTCCAACCATAGTCGCAATCCATTGAGCCTTTTTGCAAACATCTCATTAAACAAAGCATCTTGCCATTGGCCTCGCAAATGCCAAGCTTGAAACTCAGTTTCATAATCTTTTTCAGCCTGTTGGGGCGTTTGACCCTCCCAGGGCCCATAATCAATTTCATTAAGAGCAGGGATGTCTAGCATCGGACCCGGTATGGCTTTCATGACGGTCTGCAAGGTCTGCTTTTGGCGAGAAAGCGTCCCACAAAAGTAATCTTTAAATTGGATGTTTTGTTCGCAAAAAAAGTCAGCCAAAGCTTGGGCTTGGCAATGACCTTTTTGGGTTAATGGCAGATCAGATTTTAATCCAACCATCACTGGTGTATCCCCGGACTCAAAGGTGTTTCCGTGTCTGGCAATAAAGAGACGTATTGTCTTCATAAGACAACCTCACCTTCTTTTTCAATTATAGTTTCTATCAGGCTCACATCGTCGGGATTGTCTACCGAGCCATGCGTGCGACCTTTGTAATCTACTTCAACGACTTTAATGGTCATTCCGTTTTCTAAGGCGCGTAGTTGTTCAAGTTTTTCAATTTGCTCAAGAGGTGTTGGTTTAAGCGCTGTAAAATCAGCTAACGCCTTTGCACGATAACCATAAAGACCAATGTGGCGATAAATCGGGCTATCGGCACCATCTCGGTCAAAAGGAATCACTTGTTTTGAAAAGTATAAAGCGTGTTTATTATGATCAAAGGTAACGCAGGTACCTGAGCTTGGATTCGATACTTTATGCTCTAAAAAGGCTTCTTTTGCCGTTCCATGAAGCTTTACGGCTGGAGTTGCAATATCGACTTGTGGCTCATCCATCATGGCTTTAAACACATCATCTATGATCCAAGGTGGGGTTAATACCGCATCGCCTTGAAGACTGAAGATTAATTCAAAATCGTTGGACAACATAGCGCTAACTTGCGCGACTCGATCACTCCCGGTTGCGCACTCGGCGGAGGTCATGATGACTTCAACGATGCCATCAAGATGGTCTTTCAGTCGATGATCATCGGTGGCAACCACAACATGATCGGCAAGAGTGGACGCCTTAGCAATGGCAACCACTCTTTTAATCATCGAGACACCGGCAATCTCAACCAGAGGTTTGTCGGGAAACCTCGTCGAGGCAAGACGAGCCGGTATGACGATTAAATTAGCCACCCACGAATCCTTTTACAGGTTTTACAAGGTTGTCATTAAAGAAGTTACCGAAATAGTCACCTTCTTGTGGGCCATTTTGACGCAAACCCTCGACATAGTTAACGAACTCAATAAAACCATGCATCATGTGAGGTAATTCGGCGACTACGTAAATACCCGCAACGACTTGAGTTGCTGTAATACCGCCATTCACTTGATCGACTTCAAACTGATTAAGTTGCTTCATAATGATCCCTTTGTGTATTTATTTAGAATTCTTTCTATTCAAAATCCATTTAAATAATATCAAATCCTGTTCAGACACGGCAAGCAAACCTTTATTTAAACTAATATTATCTGCAAATACGATAAATAAATGGATGATTAATAAGTTGGAATACTTTAGGGTGGACGCCCATTGGCTCATCTCAATCCTATTTCTAAGGTTTCATTTATTCTCTGAATGGATAGAGGTTAGAAAATTCTCTGCGTAAATTTTGACGCATTGATCTTCTTTGATAAAACATAAAAAGCATCCATGAACCCTTCACCAGAGTAAAAGTACTCACCCTAAAAATTTAAGCTGATTTTGAATAAATACCAAAGACCCTATCACCAGAGAAAATCAAAAGGTTAATGAGGGGGGCACCATTAGATTGATATAATAAGTTAGTTAACTTGATTGTTTTGGCCAATCTAGTCTATTTTGATTGATTTTAATTTGTTAATTGTCTAAATTAATCGCCACTTGTACGTGATTGTCTTTACTATTACCTATGTCAAAATCTATGTCTATTCATGCTATGGCCGTAAGTGAAGAAACGGTCGAGTCAGCACATACAATTTGCTTATTTGGGGTAACTTTCTATCAACAGGGCGAACATTGGTATGCGCCAACGAGCCCATATAATCAAAAAGGCTTCATAACTCAATTCAAACGCCAGAATCAGTCTGGTATTCAGGTTCGCTGGTTAAAAGATAAGAAAAAACATATTGGCTTAACAAAGCAAGATGTCGTTATGCTAAAAAATCAAATTGAACTAGATCCTTCAAGCATAACTTCGTTCGATCATAACCCCTTTATTCCCTTTCATCACAGAACCTTTGAGAAGGTTGATGGGGTTTGGTACACACCTTTATTGAGTTACACCAAGAATCAATTAGATTGCATTATTTCAACCGAAGCCATGCGTCATCGAATGAACGTAACGCTGATTGAAAATAGAGTAGGCTATCTTGGGTTAAATGATGATGATTATTCCCAATTGAGAAAAGCATCAGCCAAAAATAAAGCCAGGCAGCTCTATTTACATTCAAGACCCTCTTTTCAAGAAAATGATCTCGTGTTCATCGCATTAATGGATCTTCCCTATAACGTGCTAAGAAGTACACTACGTAATTTTTCTAGAAGAAACCAGATCAAGCTAAATCCATCATTAGATAAGAATGGTTTTTTTGTGTTGCCGGTATCTGACTATGAGGTTCTCAAGGATAAGGCTAAAAAAGTCAAAAAGACAAAAGAGATAATAAAAAGAAAAAAGGCAAAAGAGTTTTTAGTGGTTAATCCCAAAGACAGGGTGTTCACTAGAACATTGCTAGAGTCCGGTGAGGTGTGCTATCTGACGCCCGTGTTAGACCGCAGTCAAAAAAGTTTGGAGTTGCTCTTTAATGGATTGTTGACGCGCTTAGGGGTAGAAAGACACTTGGTCTGGCAAAAGGGAGTGGTAGAGCACCTAGGTTTAGATGAGCATGATTATGGCGTCTGGTGTGAGGCTATTAAGTACTGCAATGAACGCTGGAGTATTTATCGGGCAAGAAATACAGAGTTTAAACTACATGATGATGGTTGTTACTTTGTGGAGTTATCCTCATGCAACTTATGGCTTAAAGCAAAGCTCAAACAACAAGCATTAAAATTTAATTTAGCACTGAATTGGATTGAAAAAGCAAATCATCAAATTGGTCTCAGTGAGCTGGATTATGAAAAATGGACTTGTGCTCTCACTTGCGCACTTGAACACAAAACGGTAAAGCTTAAAGATAGAGTATTCAAAAGGAGCGGCGTTCATTATTTTACCCCATTATTTGGTCGCCCGTATAAGAATGTGAAAAACAGTTTTCAAGGATCCTGTCGTGATATTGGGCTAGACATAGATTGTGAGCTAGTGAATGATCAATTGGCAATCGATGAGGCAAGTTACACGAAATTAATGCAAGCTTTAGCGGTTAAGACTAAAGCTAGACCAAGCAAAATTCCTCCAATATATCTTAATTTATCCAAACTCTTCTTCATTCAATGTGATCACTATTGGTCAGTTCGTGTGCCCGTTGGAGTCAGCAGTGAACAATATATGGAGGCACTTCGTAAAAAAGCAAAGAAGCATCGGATTAGTTTAAATTGGATGAATATTAATGAGGGGCTTATTTCTCTTAGTGCTGAGGATTATGATAGGTTACAGCGCCTTATTGTCAGACCATCGTCAAAGCAAAAGACACGAGCCATCCATAGAACCTTTACTAAAGAACGGGATGGCAATTGGTACACCCCCCTTGAGAGCTCTAATTATTCAACGTTAAGTCAACACCTTACGAGAATCTGCGCGGCCCATGGCACCACGCTGCACTGGATTGGAAATAAACCTGGATATATCGGACTAAGCGAGAATGCTTATCATAAATGGATGAAAGTTGTCTCAAAGATAAAAGAATCACAAGTCAAGCGTAAGATTATAAAATTCAAAGACAGAGTCTTTGAAGATGTCGAGGGTTTGATGTGTACCAAGGTTTCTGAAGACAAACAAAATAATTTAAAACGTACGTTTAAACACAACTGCAAAACTCGATATGGGCTTGTTCTTGATTGGTGCACAAAAGGGGACACCTTTGTTGGGGTAAGTCATAGGGAGTATGGCGCGCTTCGTAAAATTATGGATTTAAAGCATGGCGCCCACCCATCGTTTAAGTTGATGGCTGAGTTTCATGAAAAGAGTGGGATTTGGTTTACGCCTCTAGGCAACAGTACGTTTGAGCAGTTTAAACACGATTTAACTTCAAGGTTTTCCTTGTCTTTGGATGACTCTAGTATCTTTCACTGTAAACCAGGGTACTTCGGCCTAAAGGATGCTGATTTTCATTATTTGATTGATGCCCACTGTCGTTTGCTAGAGCGAGGAGCACCTATAGATAAGCCACTATCATTGGCCGATTTAGTGTTTACCGAGCATGGTGGGATATGGCACTTAAGTCATGATGGCATACCCCAAGAGGTCATGTTAAGCGGTTTAGAAAAAGAAACGCGTAAACTCGCTTTATGCGTAGATTGGCAGATTGTTGATAACCAAACCCTTTCGCTTAGCTACAAAGACTACATTGTATTTCTTCGAGCACTCATCCACGCCAGCTCTTCTCCAATTGAGCTAGAGCTTCGATTAGAAAAAGTTC
>CAYNJF010000075.1:0-9049 GCA_964397555.1 uncultured Francisellaceae bacterium | reverse complement strand
AGCATGGGATATCCCCATCTGAAAATGAATCAATTATTGCTGATGGCCAGTTGCATCGCTTTAGGGTAAAAAATGACAAACCAGGTAGTAAGAACGGTTGGTATGTCTTATATCTCTCGGATTTACCTGCTGGGGCATATGGTAGTTGGAAGGGGACAACTAAGTTCAATTGGAGTTATAAGCCTGTAGGTCAGCTTTCAAAAAAAGAGCAGTCTGAATATTTCAAAAAGATAAAACAGTTAAACGAACAGGCCAAAGCAAAAAGACAAGCAAGTCATGTGGAGGCAGCCGCTAGAGCAAAAAAATATGGTCTTCAACATCCATAGCACAATCCTATCATCCCTATCTTAAGCGAAAGAGAATATATCGTTATTGTGCTCGCCAACTTGGGTCTAAACTCGTATTGCCAATAGTGGATTTCAAAAAAACAATTAACAAGTTTGCAGTTCATAGATCCATATGGAAACAAGCGCTTGTTAAAAGATGGTGCAAAGTCTTGCCACTTTATACCGATTCAGTTACTCCAAAAAAATGCGCCAATATATATTTGTGAAGGTTTTTCGACAGGGGCAACCATTGCACAAGAAATGCCTGATGTAACAGTAATAGCTGCAATTGATGCAGGAAATCTAAAGTCTGTAGCCATGCAGGCATGTAAAGATTTCCCTAGCTTAAATCTATATATATGTGCTGATGATGATCGTCTTAGGGACGATAATCCAGGGCTTACTAAAGCACGTGAGGCAGCAATATATTCTGGTGCGGAACTCATAATACCTGTTTGGCCAGAAGATGCGCCATCCAACTTAACTGACTTTAATGATTTAGCTTCGTACCTTGGCATTAATGAGGTGTTGGTATGAGCAAATCACAATCCGAGTCTAAGAATAATATACGGGAACATAGGGATCCAAGTAATCCCACTAGTGTATCTAAGGGTTCAAATGGTTCCCATGCCCCAAAAGCGACTGGGAACAATGGGATCATGAATTATTCACAAATTAAAAATCCGGCAGATATTGAGCTGATAGAGTTGGTGGCACCAAAGATTGCAAGACCATCCTATAAGTGTCATGTGGATTGGTACAAAGTTAATGGTAGAAATTATAAGCCAGGTGTTTACTACCACAGTTTTAATGAAAAAAATGAATTTGATAGGTGGATCTGTTCACCGATTGAGGTTCTAGCAATTAGCTTTTCAGTTGATTCTGATAATTTTGGTAGATTCCTTAGATTTTTAGACACGAATGGTCGTTGGCAAAGAATGGCAATGCCTATGTCTTTGCTGGGAGGTAATTTGGATGAGCTTTGTAAGGAATTATTAAGTCGTGGAGTCCTTATAGAGCGCAGCATGAAAGGTGAACTTGCTAACTATCTAATGCATTATAAAGTTGATGAAAGAATATATTCCACTTCGCAAATAGGTTGGCATAAAAACACTTTTGTTCTACCAGATGAAGTTTTTGGCAATGATAAGGTGGTATTTCAGTCAGAACAGTTAGAACATTGTGACTTCAAAGTTCAGGGTTCATTAGAAGGTTGGCAATTAAATATTGGTAAATTTTGTGAAGGGAACATACCTTTAATAGTCGCAGTATCAAGTGCACTGTCTGGTCCTATTATGGATTTGATTGACAGACCAGGATTCTGCATCCACTTGGTAGGTGACTCATCTTGTGGCAAAACTACAGCCCTTGAGGTAGCTGCATCGGTCTGGGGTGGGCCTAATTTTATTCGATCTTGGCGTTCTACTAGTAATGGGTTAGAGAGTGTTGCATCTTTAAGGAATAATACTTGCCTCATGTTAGATGAGATTGATGAAGTCCCTTCTAAAGAAGTAGGTAACATGGTCTACATGTTAGTCAATGGATAAGGAAAACAAAGAGCGAACCGTTCTGGCGGTATGCGTCAGATTAAACGTTGGAAATTGCCCACTCTATCAACAGGGGAGCGTAATCTTGAATCAATAATGAATGATGCGGGTAAGAAATCTAATTCAGGACAATTGGTTCGAATTCTCAGCTTACCAGCTAGGTTTGAGTTTGGTGCATTTAGCAATTTGCATGGCTTTAAAAGCGGGAGAGCTTTTGCAGATCATTTAAAAAAAGCTAGATCTGAAAATTTTGGGCATCTTGGGAATGCTTTTCTTCGAAAGCTTGTTAATGATAGTCGTGATTTTTCAAATCAACTTAATGAATATCTTGAAACTTTTTCTTCACTTGGCCGTTCAAGTTTAGAACAAAGGGGAGCTAGTTCATTTGCTTTGATTGCTTTTGCTGGTGAGCTTGCCATCGAATATGTATTAGTAGCTTGGCCCCAAGGTAGCGTAATTGAATCTTCTATTCAAGCATTTAAGCTATGGCAAGAAGAACAAAGCAGTGAATTGACTGAAAATCAAAGAATTCAAAGAGCCGTGGAAAATTTTATTTTGGATCATGGGGATTCGAGGTTTTCAAACATAGAACACCAATCTGAATCTAATCGAATGATCAATAGAGCTGGGTGGCACAAAGATGACCCTAGAAGTCGGATTTATATGTTTATACCAAAAGTACTTGCTGAGGCAGGGGGATACCCGCTAACTCGTGTTAGTAAAGCATTGCAAGAGGCTGGATGGTTAGTCGATTCTGATAGTGATGGGCGTTTGACGAAAAAAACACGTATTCCACATGGCAAACCCACAAATTTGTACCACGTTTGCCCTAGAGACTTGCCTGAATGAGTGCTATTGAGAGCATCAAGCGATTTCGTTCCCGGTTAGAGTTTAATCGGGAACATACACAAGAGCCAAGGGTTACTGCTTTTTCTGGAGATTCCCAGTGTTCTCAGTGTTCCCTTGATTTTAATTGTGATGAAATGAAAATTATTTTTAACCATGTAAAGAATGCTAGTGCTGGATTAAACTGTGACCCATGGCATGTTATTGCTAAATTGCTTAGTCATAGTGACAAGATTGATCTTATAGAGGGTAAAATACCAAGCAATGAGCTTAAACATTTTATTACGGCCTGGATTAAACTGGGAAAGCCAACGGTAAGTTGTTATCCAATAACAAAGGAATAATGAATGAGTAACATAGAAGAAGAGCAGGAAGAGGATGAATATAGACTAAACCATAAGGCTACGATAATGCCGCCATGGGTTGCATCAGTGGGCTTACAGGCAATGAGCGGGCACTTCGACGATTTTAGTGCAGCCGACCTTTGTCTTCAGTTATCAATTTCTTGTATGAGACTTGAAAAGGAAGGTGATAAACAGTTAAAGGAAATTCTGTTAACACAGGTACAGATTTTAAATGCGATGTTTAATAAAATGTTATATCAAGGCCGACTTGAGGATGATCCAAAGTATTATGATGTTACGATGAACTTGACACTAAAGGCGCAAAAGCAATGTAGGACTACGAATGAAGCTCTTAATAAGCTGCTAAACCCACCACCACAGCCTATTTTTAACCAAACTAATATAGAATCTAATTCAGTTAGCAAGTATACAAATAAGTTTAATTTTGGCATTGGTGCTTCCGACGGAAAAAAAAATATGAAAAACCAACTATTGGAGGCTACCAATGGCGAATGGATGGACCCCAGAGAGGCGAGCAAAACAATCAGCTATGATCCGCAGATGGAAACCTTGGGAGCATTCTACGGGCCCAAAGACAAAGGAAGGGAAACGGAAGGCAGCTATGCGTGGGTATAGGGGTGGTAGATGGAAACAGTTCCAAAACATAGAGAAGGAATTACGCAAACATAGCAGGCTAACTAAAAATCTTTTGGCTAGAATTAATTGCAGCGTGTAGGTTAGATTAGGTATCTGAAGGTGGTACCTCAGCCTCTTCGCCTTTATCAAATTTACTGACCCATTGTTTGTGCGATTTTATTGAGTATTCGATATACCATTCAACAAATCTCGCGATTAAATAGCTAATATAAAAGGTGCCTACAAACTCCAAAAAATTTGAGTCACTTATTAAGCCGCGATATGAATGGTATTCAAGTAAATTGAACACAAATGATAATACTGCAAACAACACACAAGTTAGAGAAATTTTTAGAATAAATAGCCTTTGCCCTGGTGTAAAATCCTCATTTGATTCATTAGCCTGGGTCATTAGGAATCCATCTTATATTTCTGCTTAATGCTTTTTAATAGAAAGCTAGCATCATATACATCGTAATGCTTGGGCTTTTCCATTAAACAAACGATTGAGTCTTGTCTTCTAGGTTTCTTATATTCAGATGAAAGATATGCGCTTGTAGAGTGAGTGCTTGTAATAATAAAATATTTGTACCCATTATCTACCGTTAATTCAGCACTTCTCAATAAGGTAAAATCATTTATACGTTCAAGGGTGGTATTTTCGTTAGCCCAAAAGGAAACTTCAAAGATATTTTTATCTAAATGAGTCTCTGAGTATCCACCTGCTAGCCCATTTGGCTTGTATGCTGTTTCGCCGAACGGACCGGTTGCACAACCAGATAGTAAAAGTGAAAGAATAATAATTGATCTGATTTTTCTCATGCAATTAACCTAATTAATACACTGATATGTAGTTGTTACTGTACGGCCTATGCAACCATATTGACCCCATGCCGAACATACAGACTCAGAGGCTTCGAAGGGCTCAGCATCTTTGTAACCCCAGACATTGCATTTTTTTCGAGCTTTGAGATTAGCTTGCCCCCAATCAACTTCTGGCTTTTCAAATCCACCATACTGATAAGATAGCTTAACCGTTGCATCCGCTTTGCTGCCGCCAACTGCTTGTGGGACTTTTATGGATGTGCAGCCAGTACAGGCTAGTAGCATTAAAATTGCTGCAAATTTTGATTTCCAAAAATTCATTGGTACGACTCTTAAGATTAGATATTACAAAAGAACTAAAATAATCAGTGTTTATAACGGATTGGGCTTTTTCTGTAAAGGTGCACAGCTAATTTATGCTCGAAATAGCTAGGTTTTTAGTGGAAAAGAAAGCATTTGGGCCTAATTTGAATATAGTTGTCTAAATTTTCAATTAAATACCCCAGACACCGATATAAAAGTAATAGCGAGGAATACCGAAGTTAAATATGTATATGCACTAAATTTCAATCGTAAGTTTCCATTAGGCATGGATTAATCAAGTGCTGTATACATTGTTGATGTACTCTTAATCAAAGTGCATAAGAAAACTGATTAAAAACGAAAAACAAGGAACACCAGATTCAATGGGTATATTTGATAAAGTTGAGAAAATAAAGCGCTCCATATGTTGGGATAGCGACTTTGATAGAAGTTGGGGGAGTGGAATTTATATTCCAGATGAGGAAGATTATCATTGGCTTAATTGGGATAAAAAGATAGAAGAAAAGAGGTTATATTGGAAGCAGCATGGAAAGCAGATGGGATATTTGGCACAAGAAGCGGCATTTAAAGGAAACTTGGAAGTGGCAAATGAATTTTATGATAAATTTAAAGAAGACTATGAATATTTGTTGGTAGTAGGGAAGGATCTGCGACAAAGATTGCCTGTAAACATGTATGTTGAATCAATGGACAAGTTAGATGTTTTAAGTGATGACAAGTGGAGAGTGAGAGTACCTGAACATTGGATGAATGTGTTTCGTAAATTACATGACTTGGATGAGCTCAAAAAAGCCAAGTGTGAAGAAGTGCTTGAGTTTTTGCCAGATAAGTCGCTCATTGTAAAAAAATGGGAGGACTTTTTAAGCGACAAGCCTGATCAACAAGCCCAAATTTTGTTGAGTTATCTAAGAGAAAACAGCCCCAAAGATTATACTTACTTTACAGCCCACGAATTAGTGGAAAGAACTGGGCTCAGTCTTCAAGACACAGTATTATGGTTGTTTGTTTTTAAACATGGGGGCTTAATACACCACCCAACCATGTCTAATTTTATAGAGCCGGCTTTTTGCTTAATATTATCTAAAGAAAATGACAAAAATTAATCAACCATTACTAGTGCACGGGTTATAAAGGTATAGTCGCCTTTGAGTACTTTGATAGCCTATTGCGATATTAGCAATTGATATAAATGTGAGGTAAGAATGTTCGACGATTATTGGCAACACTACCAGAGTATTATTAATGCCAAATTTAATTTAATTAGATCTAAATACGAGCATAGTGGTAATAAAGGAACTCATGGCGAAATAATATTAAGAGAGTTTATAAGGGAGTGTTTTTCTGAAAACCTAATTGTTGGGCATGGTGAAGTAATTGATTCGAAAAACAAAAGAACAGGTCAAGTTGATTGTGTTATAGCCGAGAGAGACATAACACCATTTGTTGTTGATCCTGCAGCGCCTAATATGTTTATAGTTGAAAGTGTCAAATGCCTTGGCGAGGTAAAATTTAGATTGAAAGAAATTGAAAAATTAGTTAAGCAATGTTGTACATTAAAAGAGTTAACTCCTAATCCAACAAAGGGCGATTTAAGACTGACTCAAAAAAAGGATGATGAGAGATTTTATAATAGGCGACCATTTTTTATCTTTGCTTATGAAACAGACGTATCAATTGAAACTATCTTGAGCAAGTTGAACAGCCAAAAAGATATAGAGCTTGAAAAACAAATTGATGCTATTTTTATATTGAACTCTGGTGCGATCATAAACTTTGGAACAGGTAAGGGAGAGTTAGTTTTTGATAAACCTGACGGTAGCCGCGCAACAGGTTTTGTTAATATTTGTGATCAAAATGATGTTCTGAAGTACTTTATTGGGTGGCTTACAGTATCAATGCCAAATACCGTAAGGCTTAGTAATCCATTAATTCATTATCTTTTTAAGAAAAGTGGAGAATAACAATTAATTGGTTATTTTTATTACATAAAAAAGTGACTTTTTTGTTGTCCATTTAAAGCCAGATAGGTTAAGGGGCAGTATTTGGGGCACCTGCTAATATATTATGCAAAAATTTCATTAATATTCAATTGAATACATGTATAGTTAAATCCCACTCGCGCCTACCAATTCATGTTTTTTCTGCCAATCCTCTTAAGTTTGCTATTTCCCGATTAAGGTCTTCTCTGCCCATTAGGCGATGATGGTCGATTTGATTAAAATGACTTAAAGGGATGAAGTAGCTAATGAGATTCTCACAAAAAGGTTCGCTTGAGGCCATCAATTCCCCATCATGATTGAGTATGCAGCTGTAGCCGGGGCAGACCTCGTCTTTTTCATCCCAGATAACATCACTGACGACAAACCAGGAACGATTCTCAAAAGCTCGTGATATAAAGTGTGAGCGTCGGTGCATTTTGGTTAAAAATCGATTGTGCGCGCTTATTCGATTGAACGATGGGCAAAAAAGAACGGTTGCTCCATTTAACGCTAAGATTCTAGACGGCTCGAAAAACACAGAGTCATAACAAACAATCACTCCATACTTTGTCCCTTTTTTTTCAAAGACCGGATACTCATTTCCACACGTGTAATAATCATACGGTGGGTAAGTGTAGGACTTTCTGTACCTACCAATTAACTTTCCATTTTCTATCACGGCGACGGTATTGAATAGGCTTTGATTGGAGCGCTCATTCATGCCAAGGATAAGCGTTGTCTCAACGCACTCAAGCGCCGATAGAATAGCTTTGAACTCAGTGCTATCAAAGTCAATAGCGTATGTTGAAGCCTTCGAGTGGGTAGTAAAGTAGCCCGTTAGAAAGCACTCAGGGAGGCACAAAATATCAATGCTTTGATGGTCGGCTAATGTGGCTATTTCAATCGTTTTATCTAAGGCTTTATCAATATTCCCTTCAATAGGAGGTCCCTGATAAGCACCAACGGATAAGTAGTTTGAAAGATTCATGGGGTATGGCCTGACAGGAATGTTATAAGTGGAAATAAAGAGTTATCCCAGCTCTATTAGGGTTTTCTCAATCTCTTCTCTGGGGTATGGGGTGCTTTTACTCGTTTGTTGAAGGTTTACATAAAAATTATCCATAAGCAATGCGATGTCTGTGTATTTGTCGATCATGCCCAGCTGTAAATCAGAGTACCCAAGATCACGGCTTTGGATAGTCTTAAGAGCATCTGGCAGATTGTATTTATCTTGGGCTAATTTGGATGAGACAAGCGTGTGCATGAGGTTGACCCCAATGGATGCCTCATCATATTGGGAGTGCTGATTGAAAAACTCAAGCTCATGAGCATTAAGTTGAAACTCTTTTGAAAGAGCTAATCCAAAATCGCTAAAATAAATAAGCTCACCGTCGGTCAAAAGATTTTCAAAATGGGCATCAAAATGAATCATGTGATTACGTTGCATAAAGTCAACAGTGGATAAAAGACTGCGTTCGACGAATTCTAGTGCTTGATCAGTCGTATCATCTTGGCGCTTTAACTTATCACTTAACCATGCATACAAATGGCAAGGTATGTATTCTAGGCATAACAAGATGTGATAAGAGGACTCTTGGAGTGCCATCACTCTCTGCTTAATTTGGGCAGAGTTATCCCAATATTGGCAATAATCATCAACGTTATCCCAATACGATGGGGGAGTGTCTAAGCCCTCATTGGCAAGGACTCTCCAGTGATACAAAAGTGGAAAGTTAGGACAGTGTCCCTCGAGTACCCAATCAGTTGCGCTAAGGTGCGATTCAAGTTCACGCCAAGCTCCAAACCCGGCCGATCCAACCCCGTACTGATAATGCAGTGGTAATTTGAAAACATTGGCCGTTGAACCCTTATATTCAAGGCTTAACTCAAGATCAGTGAGTGGCACTTGCTTAAAAAAGACCCGGCCATGACTGGTATCTACGCAGCTTGATGAGCCGCCGATGCCCTGGTGAGCACGGTTGCCGCCTTGAATAAGATGAATCAACTCATCGTCTTTGAGTGAGCCTAAAAAATGAGCAATTCTAGGATAGGCATCGATACGATCTCTGGGAGTCTTCATCAATCGAGATTCCAGTGCGCATAAATATTTAACCCTTAGTTTAACGATATCGCCGGTGATCGACTACTAGTCGATTTATTCAGAAGAAAGCTTTCTACGTAAGAAGACGAAGAATTAGGAGGCCAAAAGTCATGCCATGTAT
>CAYNJF010000074.1:0-9055 GCA_964397555.1 uncultured Francisellaceae bacterium | reverse complement strand
CAAAAAGGTCTTTGCCTGAGGACCTGTGAGGTCGATGACGCCCCATTGCGCAAGGGTTGACCAGCCTTGATGGCTTGTTCGCTGTTCGCCCATATTGATCTCCGCCAAAAAACCTCCAGTATAGAGATTGATGAATTCCTGTCAATCAGTGCAATTCGATGGACTCAAGGCTACAATACAAACAAAAAAGAGAACACTTCATGCTTGAAAACATTCACGACATTCTTCACTTTTGGTTTGGTGATGATGAAAGTCAACTTTCAGAAAAAAGAAAGATGTGGTGGGAAAAATCTGAGGCTACAGACGCGGCCATCAAAGAGCGTTTTGAGTCTGTTTTAGCGAATGCAGAACTTGGGGCCCTAGAGCCTTGGTTATCTCAAGCCAAAGGCACACTCGCTTATATTATTTTGACCGATCAGTTTCCTAGAAACATGTATCGCAATACCCCCCAAGCGTTTGCTTACGATGAAATTGCTCTTGCTGCCACCCGTCATGCCTTAGATCATGAATTTGAAAAAGATCTCTCCCCAACAGAAAACGCGTTTCTGTATATGCCTTTGATGCACAGTGAAGATTTATTATGCCAAAAACAATGCGTTGGCTTATTTGCTCGTCTTGTCGAGCTTGCTGAACAATCAGGTCAAGGCAATGTTGAACAACTTAAACTAAGTCACCAGTTTGCCATAGCCCATTACGATGTGATCGCACAGTTTGGCCGCTTTCCTCATCGAAATGCTATACTGGGTCGAGAAAGCCGCGATGAAGAAATCGCTTTTTTAAAAACACCAAATAGTTCGTTTTAATATGAATCATAAAAGAATACGCTGGGCTTGTCGTCGAGGCATGCTCGAATTAGACATGTACTTTTTACCGTTTTATGACCAGCAGTTTGAGCATCTATCCGACGCGGAAAAAGAGCAATTTACGGTATTACTCGAGCAAACGGATGCTGATTTAAATGCATGGGTGGTGGCAAACAACCCATGTAAAATACCATCCATGCAGCCTTTGATTGAGCGAATACGCACTTTCAAACAAAGCCTGACTAGCTCCGCATAAGCGAGTCTCTCACGTAACCCCATTGGGCCATAAACACGCCTTTTAGCCTTTGTATGCCTGTTGATTTTTATCTGTAGGTCTAAAGTGCTTTTGAAAAGGTGCGCTCTCACAAATTGGGAACTATTTAACCAAAAGCTAGGACTGCAACCGCTTTATACAAAAAAAATGACCTGCTATACCTTTAATCAGATCCTTCAATAACACTCTAAATATCCTCAGAAATCACACTAAGTTTATGATATCTAACAAGATAAGTCGTCCAGACTCTAGGGAGGTATTGCCCCATTTTGTGCAGCTACTCTGATACACAGCATCAAAGACCTAGGGTTGAAGCCGATAGATTATACGAGTAACATGTAGTAAGTTGACAAACCCAAAATAAAGAGTATCAACTATGTCCAGTGTGGAAGATAAAGAACTAGTCCAAAGGGTCAAAGACGGGGATAAGCAAGCATTTGACCTACTGGTTCAAAAGTACCAGCCGCGCATCATCAACATTGTGTCACGATATGTGCGAGAACCCTCAGAAGCCATGGATGTAGCTCAAGAAGCGTTCATCAAAGCCTACAATGCCCTCGATAAATTTAGAGGGGATAGCGCGTTTTACACGTGGTTATACAGAATTGCTATCAATACCGCCAAAAACCACTTGGTAGTAAACTCAAGACGACCCGTGGATACCGACGTTGAAATCATTAATATCGAGCAAACCCCTCATAAAATGTTGCGTGATTACTTAACCCCTGAGTTGGGTTTGATCAGCAATGAGTTTGAGCAAGCGGTGCTCGAAGTCATTCAAGAGTTGCCCAAAGACTTAAAAACCACCATCACCTTACGTGAAATGGAAGGGTTGACGTACGAGGAAATTGCTGGGGTTATGGCCTGTCCCATTGGTACGGTTCGCTCTCGCATCTTTCGAGCGCGTGAGACCATTGAAAGACGCATACGCCCCTTCGTTAGAGACGCTGGCGGCTATTAAGGGTATTTTGACTGCAAAAAGCCTGGTTTTCACACCAGGCTTTTTTTTGCCAGCGAAAAAACGTTCAATAGTTTGCGCCAAACAAGCATGATACAATGAGTCAAATAACTGACCAAAGTGGTCCTCCGAGGAGAGAAGATGGTCAAAGCGATTGTATTTGTTTGTACGTTCACCCTTATGTTGATACCCCGAATGGGGATGGCGCATCCCAATGTCGACTTTTCAAAGATCGTGGAAAAGTCCTCGCCAGCGGTGGTCTCGATTGTCACTTATAACACTCAAAAAACCACGCAAAAGCTTGCTCCTGATGCTTTGATTGAAGATCTTCAAGGCACCCCTTTAATGGAGTATCTTGAAAAACGTCTGGGCAAAGACTTTCAAAAGAAATTACAAGGTAAAGCGGATCCCGGTCTGGGCTCAGGCACCATCGTCGATCCACGGGGGATTATCATTACTAATTTACACGTGATCAACGGCGCTAACCTAATCTACGTCAAGCTTAAAGATCAAACGGAATACCCCGCTCAAGTGGTCGGCTATGATCGAGGCACAGACCTGGCGGTTCTAAAAATCGAAGCCGATAATCTCCCCTTTATTCGTTTTTCAAATTCGCAAGTGAAAGTCGGGCAGTGGGTGATGGCCGTAGGCTCTCCATTTGGATTTGAAGATACGGTGACTGTGGGGGTGGTTTCAGCCAAAGGTCGCAGCCTAGGGGCTGAAAAGTATGTGCCTTTTTTGCAAACAGACGTTGCCATCAACCCAGGTAATTCAGGTGGGCCATTGCTCAATCTTAAAGGCGAATTAGTCGGGATTAATGCTCAAATTGTCTCTCAATCAGGCTCTTATGCCGGCCTGTCATTTGCGGTGCCAGCCCCTGTCATTAAGTCTGTCATACAACAATTGATCGCCAAAGGCTTTGTCGAAAGACCTTATATTGGCATGTCCTTTCAAAACCTAAATCGCTCGATTGCCGAGTCCTTCGATTTAAAAGTAACCAAAGGGGCCTTGATATCCAAAGTAGCCAAGAACTCACCCGCTGAATACTCTGGCTTACAGGTCGGGGACGTCATCACAGAGTTTAACGGGCAGGCCATCGAAAAGGCCACCGACATCCCACCTATCGTTGGGTTATTGCCCATTGGCACGAAAGTGAAAGTCGAAGTCATTCGAAATAAAAAGAATCAGGACATGGAGCTTGTACTAGGTAAGCCCCCGGTGCGTACCATCGTGCAAAAAACCAATTTAAATCCTAGTGTATCGCTTCGATCAGGTTTAGGGGTAAGAAACATCAACCCAGAGCAAGATCAGATGCTCAGTGAGGACATTCAAGGCGTGGTAGTATCCTCCATCAAATCCCAACATTGGATGGCCTCAGGCCTTCGTCGAGGTGATGTGATCATGCAAGTGAATCAAACGCCCGTTGCCAATGCAAATCAGTTTTATCAAGCCCTCAAAGCGCTCCCCAAACAAAAGTCTTTTTCACTGCTCATCACAAGAGACGGGAAGGTACAACGTTTCATTGGCGTCTCCCAACCTAAAGGTAGAAACATACAGCTCCAACCCGCCAAAATGTAAGCCAACTAAATAGTTGGCTTTTTTCTGTCGAATTGACCATTAATTCCTTGATCTCAAATACTATTGGCTCTCAATTTACCATTCCCGTAAAATAGCGATTTACAATAATAATCGACCTATGTAAGATCACTTTCTATATGGACCACATACGTAATTTCTCAATTATTGCCCACATTGATCACGGCAAATCGACCCTCTCTGATCGCTTAATTCAGCATTGTGGGGGCTTATCTGATCGTGAAATGGCAGCCCAAGTCCTTGACTCAATGGACTTAGAGCGTGAGCGCGGCATCACCATCAAGGCACAAAGCGTTACGCTTCAATACAAAGCCAAAGATGGCAACACTTATCAGCTTAATTTTATTGACACGCCCGGGCACGTGGACTTCTCATACGAAGTCTCTCGTTCGTTATCCGCTTGCGAAGGGGCTCTTTTGGTGGTCGATGCGGCTCAAGGAGTCGAGGCCCAAACGGTAGCCAACTGTTATACCGCGATTGAGCAAGATCTTGAGGTTGTTCCTGTTCTCAATAAGATTGACTTACCTCAGGCCGATCCTGAGCGCATTATTCACGACATCGAAGAAATCGTTGGCATTGAAGCTGAGGATGCAACCCGAGTCAGCGCCAAAAGCGGGATAGGCATCGAAGAGCTGCTTGAAGAAATCGTTGAGAAAATACCAGCGCCAGAAGGTGACCCAGATGCCCCCTTACAAGCGCTTATCGTAGATTCATGGTTTGATAGTTATTTGGGCGTAGTCTCTCTGGTGCGCATAAAAAACGGTAAGTTAAAGAAAGGCGATAAGATTAAAATCATGTCGACCCAGGGCGAGCACCAAATTGACCAGCTGGGAACGTTCACACCAAAAAGAACCCCAATGACGGAGTTAAACACCGGCGAGGTGGGGTACGTGTGTGCTTCGATTAAAGACATTCACGGTGCGCCCGTCGGCGATACCATCACCCATACGAAAAACGGTGCCAGTGAAGCACTTCCAGGGTTCACTCGTGTTCAGCCCAAAGTCTTTGCGGGCTTATTCCCGGTCAGTTCGGATGACTTTGAAGATTTTCGTGATGCGCTTGCCAAATTATCCCTCAACGACGCCTCGCTTTTTTATGAGCCTGAAACCTCCACGGCCCTAGGTTTTGGATTTCGATGCGGCTTTTTGGGCATGCTCCACATGGAGATTATCCAAGAACGCTTAGAGCGTGAGTATGAGTTGGATTTGATTACCACTGCGCCCACGGTGATTTATGAAGTGGTGACCAAAAAAGGCGAGCGACTCCACATTGACTCTCCAGCCAAGTTACCAGACATGGGCTTAATTGACGCCATGCTTGAGCCGATCGTTGAGGCTCACATCTTGGTCCCCCAAGACTACGTAGGTAATGTGATTCAGTTGTGCGTGGAGCGTCGTGGTGTTCAAACCAAAATGGAATACTTGGGGAATCAAGTTGGCTTGACCTATGAACTCCCTTTAAGCGAAGTGGTCTTGGATTTCTTTGATAAGCTCAAATCCACCTCGCGTGGCTTTGCCTCACTTGATTATGAATTCAAACGTTTCCAAGAAGCCAAGCTTGTGAAGATGGACATTCTCATCAACGCCGAGCCCGTGGATGCGCTTGCTCTGATTGTCCACAAAGACAACAGCGCCTATCGCGGACGTGAGCTGGCTAAGAAGATGAAGGATTTGATTCCAAGGCAGATGTTTGATGTGGCCATTCAAGCGGCCATTGGTGGGCAAATCATTGCTCGAACCACAGTCAAAGCCCTTAGAAAGAATGTGACGGCTAAATGTTATGGCGGGGATGTCTCGCGTAAACGTAAGCTGCTTGAAAAACAAAAAGCGGGTAAAAAGCGCATGAAGCAAGTGGGAAGCGTTGAAATCCCACAAGAGGCGTTTTTAGCAGTACTCCAGGTGGATAAGGATTAACAGTGGATTTGTATTACGACTTTTCAGCGTTGTTGTTAGGACTCACCGCAGTCTCAGGAGTCATCTGGGCCGTGGATGCGTGGATGTTTAAACCCAAGCGCGTGTCGCGCTATCAACAAATCATCGACAAGCATGACTTGAGCGCCTTTAACGCCAAAGACTTGGACGTTGAGGCTTTCGAGGCTCGATTAAAAGAACAGCAGGTATTTGAGTCGGTTCCGAAAATGACCAAAATTGCCGAGTACTCAAAATCGTTTTTCCCCGTTTTATTGCTCGTGCTTTTATTGCGTTCATTCATCGTAGAACCGTTTCGCATTCCCTCGGGCTCGATGAGACCCACCCTGTTGGAAGGGGATTTCATCTTGGTGAATAAGTTCACTTATGGGTTACGTTTACCCCTTACGGGTACCCATATGGTCTCATTGAGCGAGCCTAAGCGTGGGGACATCATGGTGTTTCGTAACCCTGAAGACCCAAGCATCAATTTTATTAAGCGCGTCGTGGCGTTGCCAGGGGATACGGTCAGCTACAAAGACAAAACAGTCTTCATCAATGGTACCCCGGCCCCCAAAGACTACATTGAAACCAATTACGACAAAGACTCCACGGGCATCGAGCGCAAAGTGAAGCATTATCATGAGTCGTTGGATGAGGTTGAGCACTCGATCTATGTCTCACCCATCTCCCATGGCGACTACCAAGAAGTGACCGTGCCTGAAGGGCATTACTTTGTATTGGGTGATAACCGAGACTTCTCACGTGACTCTCGGGTCTGGGGATTTGTGCCCGATAAGTTGGTGCTAGGGAAAGCGTTCTACATTTGGTTAAGCGTCGACACTCAAAAGAAAGACATGAGATGGTCTCGCTTAGGTTCAATTAGCATGGAGGATAAAGACGCATGAAACGACAACAGGGATTGACCCTCATCAGCTGGGTCGTTGTCTTAACGATTGTGATTTCACTGGTGATGGTTGGGATAAGGCTTGTGCCAGGCTACATCCAAGCCATGAGCATTAAGACATCGATAAAATCGTTGGCTCAAGAACCAGGGATTGAAAAGATGTCCCCCAACATGCTTCGTCAAAAGCTACAGCGAAAGTTTGAGGTTAATGATGTCCAAGACGTTGACCCAAAGACGCTGAAAGTGAAAAAACAATCGAATGGTTCTCGTCTTTTGTCCATGGAGTATGAAATACGAGTTCATGCGATTGGAAACATTGATGCCGTTTTGGTCTTTGATCAAGAGGTGGAGGTTCAGTGAAGCCCAATTTACGTGAGCTCATGAGATCATTGCAGTACTCATTTAACGACGAGAGTTTGCTTGAGCAAGCGCTGCGTCACCGCTCCATGGGTAAAGTGAACAATGAACGATTAGAGTTTTTAGGGGATTCTATCTTAGGTTACGTCATCGCCGAAAAACTATACGCACACTTTGAAAAAGGAAAAGAAGGCCAGTTGACCCGCCTTAGGGCCAATTTAGTCAATGGTAAGACCCTGGCTGAGATTGGGCATGAGCTAGAGCTTTATGAATATGTATCATTAGGGCCTGGTGAAAATAAAAGTGGCAACTATAAACGAGATTCGGTATTAGCCGATGCGATGGAAGCAATTTTTGCGGCCATCTATCTAGACTCATCCATGGAAGAGGTGAAAAAAGTCATGTCTGCGCTGTTTGATCATCGCATGGCAAGCATGAGTTTAGACTCAATTAAAAAAGATCCAAAGACTCGGCTGCAAGAGTGGCTTCAAGCCCAAAAACGCACTTTGCCGGTCTACACCTTGATCAAAGGAGAGAATTACGGTCAAGATTCTGAGTTTATTGTTGAGTGCCAAGTGGAAGGCATCGAGACAACCGTAGGCGAAGGTAAAAATCGCCGATTTGCTGAACAAGAAGCGGCCCAAAAGGCCTTGGAGTTATTGAATGTCAAGTGATACTCATTGTGGATTTGTTACTATCGTGGGTCGTCCCAACGTTGGTAAATCCACGTTGCTTAACCACCTGATGGGTGAAAAGTTAAGCATTACCTCTCATAAGCCTCAAACCACGAGGCAAAACCTCTACGGCATATTGACCAAAGAGAATCGCCAGGCTGTCTTCATCGACACCCCTGGGATCCACATCAATGCCAAACGTAAGCTAAACCAGCTGATGAACAAACAGGCCAGGCAGTCGCTGTCTGAAATTGATTTGGTCATCTTTATGGTCGAGGCGGGTGTTTGGACCGAAGAAGATAAAAACGTGCTTAAGCTTCTTGGCGATGGCAAAAATGTAGTCTGCGTCATCAACAAAGTCGACAAATTCAAGCAAAAAGATGAGCTGCTCCCGTTTATGGAAAAAATCAGTTCGCTTTGTTCTTTCAAAACGATGGTGCCTCTTTGTGCTTTTGATGGCAACAACGTCAAAGCCTTAGAGTCTGTGGTTTTTGACTCTTTGCCCGAAGGGCCTTTCCATTTTGATGAGATCACCAAGTGTTCGCACGATGATCCATTTCGCATGAAAGAAATTGTTCGTGAAAAGATTTTACGTACCATCGACAAAGAAGTCCCTTACTGCTGTACCGTCGATATTGAGTCCATTAAAAAAGCCAAAACGTGCCTTGAAGTCCACGCTCTTATCTTGGTCGAGCGAGAAGGGCAAAAGCGCATTCTCATTGGCGATAAAGGCAACAGCTTAAAAACCATTGGCATCCATGCAAGACGTGACATCGAAAAGCTCATTGGGCAAAAAGTGAACCTCAAGCTTTGGGTCAAGGTGAAAAAAGGCTGGGCAGACAACCCCTCAGTGTTGATGGACATGGGGCTTGAGGCATGAAGCTGGATTTGGTGCAGGCTTATGTCATCCACACCAAACCCTTTAAAGATACCTCTCTAATCGTCGATTTTTTTACCAAAGAGCATGGAAAGCTCTCAGGGCTCGTCAAAGGGGCAAAACGCCCCAAATCGAAATTCAAAGGCTTATGCCAGCCCTTTTGTAAGATTAAAATCAACGCGGTCGGTCGAGGAGAGCTGTTGACGGTGACGGGCATTGAGCCTGTGGGCGCCCCAGTCTTCTTGCAATCCATGACGCTGATGAGTGGCTTGTATCTTAATGAGTTACTCTCAAAGCTTTTTGCTGGCGAAGATGCCCACTCAGACGTCTACGATGCCTATGAGCAAGCCCTTGAACACTTGCAAAGCCAAGATGAGCTTGTCGTTCAAACCGGGCTACGTGTGTTTGAGTGTCATCTGTTAACCTCATTAGGCTACGGCATTGAAATGAGGGTTGACAGCAAAGATGAACCCATTGACCCAAGCAGGCATTATCACTTTGAGCCTTCAACCGGGTTTTACCCTGGTTTGTCTGAGTCGGCGAACGTCATCGAAGGTCAGATGTTGCTTGATTTTGTGCAAGGGGATTATTCCATGGCCCAATGTCAGCAGCTAAAGTGGATTACTCGTTCAGCGCTTACCCACTGTTTAGAGGGCAAAGCCATTCATTCAAGAGATTTTGTTAGGCAGTTAGGAGCATTAT
>CAYNJF010000073.1:0-9538 GCA_964397555.1 uncultured Francisellaceae bacterium | reverse complement strand
ATGTCGAACGAAGGGCCTTGCCATTTTGCCAACCAAGCACAACCACTTATAAGAACCACAAGGACCATGGAGCGAATAAGAACGTTCATGCGTGTGCTCCTGTCGGCCATACGGCCACCATGATGAATGCTAACGCACTGAAAAGATAAAAACCTACTTCGCCAATACTGAACTGACCGTACATCATGGCATGAGCGTGCTCAACAAAGCTAAACGATAAACCGTAAACATCAAGCCAGCCTCCGCTTAAAAGGCTTATCAATAAAACAGCGTAAGTGGCCATCCAGGCAAGCCTTGGTTTTACCATGGCTTGAAATGCCACGCACACACACACGCACCACATCGATACGAGGTAGACTGTCATCGCACCCGATAATACCAGACCACCATCCAGCGAGGTGTTGAGACACAAACTGAGAGGATACAAACTGAGGATCAGTATCTGAGCCAAAAGCACACAGGCAAAGGCGCTGATTTTAATCGCCACAACCGTACGCCTCTTAAGAGAGAGCATGGGCCAAAGACAAGGGCTTCGATACAAAAACGTACAAAGTGAGGGCAGTACTAAAACATGGTAGGCCAGCACCCAGCCCCAAAAAGGCCGTACCACTTCCACACTGATGCCCAAGGCTTGCCCCTCCCCGCGAAGGCTCACCAACCAATACAAATAATCATGGCTAAGTTCATAGAGCACAAGAGCAAACAAGGCAAGTGAGCTTAAACTAAATCCGATCACAGGCTTTGAACGGCTAAGACGTACAAGCTCCATGATGAACAAATTGAACTTAGGCGACGTGAACATCTAAGCTTTCCTCTTCAGATGCACAACAGGTCAGTATGCCATTGGATAGATGAAGCCACCTTCGGTACTTTAAGTCTTCTTGATGATGCGTGCTAAACAACACCACTCGCCCTTGGGCTTTCATGCGAGAGAATCCCTGGTGGATTAAGGTGCTTGAGTGGGCATCGACGGTTGAGGTGGGTTCATCAAAGATGACAACAGGGGCTGGATTGATTTGTGCCAGCGCACAGCACAGTCGCTTTTGGGCCCCGCTAGAGAGCTTGGAGGCCATGGTCTTTGACACGCACTCCAGATCATAGTCTTTAAGAATCATTGCCAAAGATTCTTTAGCGCGGTGTATCTTGAGCATCCATGACAGCCATTCTTCGGTACGAACTCGCTCAGCCATCACAGGGGGATGCTCAATGAAAACGCAGTTTTCCATCGTAAAGCGTTGTGCGCTAAGGCGCCGGCCAGCGATGGCCTTTAACAACGTTGTTTTGCCGCTGCTGTTTGCGCCGGTGAGTGCCATGATGGTCCCGGCCGGGATACTCAGGTCCGGAATACTCAAAGCAATGGGGGATGAAATATGTCCTTGTTGGATACTCAGCATAGTGGTCCTTATCACGCTTAGCTAGTGTGACACGAGACGCAACATTTAGCCACTTAAGTAGGCTAGACACCGTCTATGCATAGTCGTATGATGCTCTTCAATTCAGCCAACCCTGTATAAAAGGAGTAAACATGTTCTACGGTTTGCTAGATTTACCTTGGTGGGGTATGGCCCTCACATTTCTTTGCTTCACCCAACTGACTATCATGGCCGTCACGTTGTACCTCCATCGTTGCATGGCTCACCGCAGTTTGGATATGCACCCTTTATTGTCCCACGTCTTTCGCTTTTGGCTTTGGGCGACCACCGGCATGCAAACCAAAGCATGGACCGCCATTCATCGTAAACACCATGCGAAATGCGAAACCATGGAAGATCCGCACAGTCCCCAAATTTTTGGGATCAAGACAGTCATGAGCAAAGGCGCTGAGCTGTACCGAAAAGAAGCCTTAAACCAAGAGACCTTAGACAAATACGGCAAAGGCACGCCCAACGATTGGTTGGAGCGACATGTTTATGCTCGTGCCAGCTTAGGTTTTAGCTTGCTATTGGTCTTCAATGTTTCGATGTTTGGGGTTCCTGGTCTAGGTATGTGGGCCTTGCAGATGGCTTGGATCCCATTTTTTGCCGCTGGAGTCATCAACGGAGCCGGACATTTTTGGGGCTATCGTAACTTCGAAAGCGCTGATGCCTCCACCAACCTTATTCCTTGGGGCTTTTTTGTTGGTGGTGAAGAACTTCACAACAACCATCATACTTACCCCACCTCCGCAAAGTTCTCCATCAAGCCATGGGAGTTCGACATAGGCTGGATGTATCTGACCATTTTTAAGAAAATGAAGTTGGTACACATCAAGCGCGTTGCCCCCAAAGTGGTGCCTGAGCCAGGTAAATCGCTTGATATGGATACGGTGGCTCAATTAATACAAAACCGATTTGAGGTGATGACTCGATTCACGAAATTTGTGACCAAGCCCGCCTTTGAAAACACAAAACCAACGGTTGCTCGCTCTGAATGGAAGCTTCTTAAGTCACTTAAGCCCATTTTGACCAAAGACTGGGCTCGAGTCGATGCGTCGGTTCGTGAGTCTTTGTCTGGGTTTTTTAGCCATTACCAAAACCTTAACCAAGTGTTTGAGTTTCGCATGAAACTTCAAGAGATTTGGGATAAGACCTATGCCTCGCCAAAAGAGTTGCTCGAGTCGTTGCAAGCGTGGTGCGCAGAGGCCGAAAAGTCCGGTGTCAGAGCATTAGAAGAGTTTTCGAGCTACTTGCAATCGTACAAGTTAACAAACTGATATAGAAAGTCAGACATAAAAAAGCCCAGTTTAACTGGGCTTTTTTAATGAAAGATTGTTTACTTAATCTTTTCTTCACGATAAAGAACGTGTCTGCGTAAGATAGGATCGTACTTTTTAAGCTCGAGCTTTTCTTTGTTACGCTTATTCTTTTTAGTGGTGTAAAAGTGCGACGATTCAGTCGATTGCATTTTTACAATAATTGAGTCAGCTGCCATAATCTAAAATCCTATACTTTGATACCGCGATTACGAAGATCAACGATAACGGATTCTATCCCTTTTTTATCGATGATGCGTAAACCTTTTGAGGATAGTCTAATGCGCACGTAACGGTTCTCTGAAGGCACAAAAATTCTTTTCCAATGGAGATTGGCCTGGAATGTGCGACGAGTCTTTTTGTTACAGTGGGCAACATTATTTCCGGAGATTGTGCCTTTTCCGGTGATCATGCAAACTGCTGACATAACGTAAAGCCTTTTTATCTTTTCGTGAAATTTATCTAAGAGTCGAACTTTATACCAAACTCGCAAACTATAAGCAAGTTATCCAGTCGAACACTCAGGGTGATAATAGAGTTAGTATGTTTACTTATGTAGCGTTTTGGAGGCTAATAGAGCATGCTAACGATACGTGATATTGTATCATCCTTTGAAAAAAGATCGATTTTTTATGAACATTGTCTTGGCTGTGACCGGCGGTATTGCTGCGTATAAGACACCTGAATTAGTCAGATTACTTGTAAAGTCTGGCCATGAGGTCAAAGTAATCCTCTCCAAAGGGGCTCAAGACTTTGTGACGCCTATGACCTTAGAAACGGTCTCACTCAATCCCGTTTATTCCGAGGTCGCCTCAGCTGGAAACGCCCTTATCCATATTGATCTGGCCCGTTGGGCAGATTTGCTTGTGGTGGCTCCACTAACGGCAAACCGCATGGCGGCTATGGCTCATGGTTTTGCCGATGACTTATTGACCACCATGTGGTTGGCCTATGAGGGGCCAACCTTAGTGGCGCCAGCCATGAACAAGCAAATGTGGGAGCATCCTTGTACGCAAGAGAACCTAGAAAAACTCAAAGGTCTTGGCGTGGATACGATCGGACCGGGTGATGGTTCTCAGGCTTGTCAGGAGGTAGGGCCTGGTCGAATGAGTGAGCCACAAGACATTGCAAACGCCATAGAGTCTCTTTCAAAGCCCAAAGACTTAGAGGGCTTATCCATTTTGGTGAGTGCCGGTCCTACCGTTGAACCTGTGGATCCGGTTCGCTACCTATCCAACCGTTCTTCAGGGAAAATGGGTTACGCCATTGCCCAAGCGGCTAAAGCCCGCGGGGCCATAGTGACCTTGGTGACAGGCCCTTGTCACATCGATACCCCTTCGGGGGTGCAGGTCGTGCGTGTGACGAGTGCCAAAGAAATGTTTGAGGCGGTCACCGAACGCATGGATTGGATGGACATCTACATCGGAGCGGCTGCGGTGGCGGATTATCGCGTTGCGAAGGTGAGTGAACAAAAAATAAAAAAAGGGGACCCTTTAAATCTTGAGATGGTCCAAAACCCTGACATTTTAAAAACCGTTGCCCAAGGCTCAAACCGTCCTTTTTGTGTTGGGTTTGCCGCTGAGACGGAGCACGGCGATGCTTATGCCAAAGATAAATTGGTGCAAAAAGGGTGCGATATGATTGCTCTGAATGCCATCAATCAACCCGGCTGTGGGTTTGACACCAGCACAAACCAGTTGTCCATCTATTGGCCCAAAGGGGAGCACCATCTTGCTATGGCTCCCAAAACTACCATTGCCCACCAATTATTAACTGTTATGAAAGAGAGATGGAATGAATACGATCATCCAAACAAAAATCCTTGATGCCAGACTAGGTCAAGAATTTCCAATGCCGGCGTACGCCACACAAGGGTCTGCAGGGATCGATCTTCGAGCCTGCACCGATGGCACCACAACGGTTGAACCTGGGGAGACCATCTTAATCCCAACAGGGATGTCTATTTATATCGGCGATCCCACGCTAGCGGCCGTCATTTTGCCAAGATCTGGCCTCGGTCATAAGCATGGGATTGTTTTGGGAAACTTGGTTGGGCTCATTGATTCAGACTATCAAGGGCAACTTCAGGTTTCTTGTTGGAACCGTGGTGATAAAGCTTTCAGCTTTGAACCAGGTGAGCGCATTGCTCAATTGGTCTTTGTCCCTGTGGTGCAAGCAAGTTTGTCTATTGTCGAAGAATTTGAACAAAGCAGTCGTGGGGAAGGGGGCTTCGGTCACACCGGTACCTACTAAAAAGAAGGATTGAGAATATGGAAATCGCGGCACAAGAAATCGTGAATCGCATTGATGCACCAATGATTTTTAAAGCCAATGACATTCGTGGCATCGTGGATGAGCAATTGACTGAGAAGCTCGCCTATTGGGTGGGTCGAAGCTTTGGATCAAAAATGATCGAACAAGGCCTTAAAGAAGTGGTCGTAGGAAGGGATGGTCGCCTTTCAGGGCCCAGCCTTAAAGAGGCGCTCATCAAAGGGCTCAGTGAGTGTGGCGTAAAAATCTATGACATCGGTCTTGTGCCATCACCAGTGCTTTACTTTTCAACGTATGCATTGAATACGGGCACAGGGATCATGATCACCGGCTCTCACAATCCTAAAAACTACAATGGCTTTAAAATGATGATGGGAGGGCAAACGCTCTCTCATGGTCAAATCCAAGACATCAAGACACGCATCGAAGTCGCTGATTTTGTTCCAAGCCAACCAAGCCTTGTGGTGCCGGTACAAATGCTGGACGCTTACAAAGAAGCCATTTTAAAGGATGTTTGTCTTACTCGACCTCTAAAAGTGGTTGTAGACTGTGGTCATGGTGCCGCTGCCGTCAATGTGGTTGACGTGATTGAAGGCTTAGGGGCGCAGGTCATAGAACTTTATTGCACCGTCGATGGGAATTTCCCAGCTCATCACCCCGATCCATCCGTACCGGGCAACATGCAAGATCTGATCACGGCGGTTAAAACCCATAAGGCAGACATTGGGGTTGCTTTTGATGGAGACGGTGACAGGCTTGGTGTGGTCACCCCAAAGGGTGAAATCATCTGGCCCGATCGTCAACTCATGTTATTTTCTGAGCAAGTCTTGCAAGCGCATCCCAACGCCAACATCATTTACGACGTTAAATGCACATCACATTTAAAGCCTTGGATTGAGTCACGAGGTGGCAATGCGATTATGGCTAAGACTGGGCATGCTCTGATCAAACAAGAGATGCAAACCCATCAAGCGCCCTTGGCCGGTGAAATGAGCGGTCATTTTTTCTTTAAAGATCGCTGGTATGGATTTGATGATGCCACCTACGCGTGCGCGCGCATGCTTCAAATTATCTCAAATAAAAAAGCACCCTTTGATTCACTTCCTGACTCAGTCAATACCCCCGAAATACAAATTCCTATTCAAGATGAGTTGAAGTTTCGCTTCATTGAGCGCTTCATTGATGCCAATCCGTTCAAAGACGCCATTTTAATTTTTGTCGATGGTCTTCGAGTGGAGTTTGATTATGGGTGGGGACTGATTCGAGCCTCAAACACCTCACCGAATCTAGTCTTACGTTTTGAAGCCACGGATGAGCAAGGTCTGTTAAAAACTCAAGAGGCGTTTAAATCGGTCATTCATGCATTGGAGCCAAACTTGAAGGTACCTTTCTAGCATGAAAGAGCGCTTTAACGAGTTCTTTATCCTAGCAGTCGCCTTTTCGGTGGCTGCCTGGTTCTTTCTTGCTACCATTGGCGCCAGTTCCATGATGGTGCACTTTAACATTTTAGGCCTGGCTCTTGTGTCAGGGACATTGCTGTCATTGACGGTGGTTGCACACTCAGCGATACCCAAACCATCCAAATACGTTCCAGACAGCCCTAAGACGCCTACCATCGATGAGGCTGAACAAGTGGGCCCTAGCTTTACCCCAAGCTTTACTCAAAAAAAACAAAAAGGATCTTGCTCAAGAGCGCCACAACGGACAGATCGAATGGATGATGTGGAGCGCTTGGCTGGGAAAGCTACGGCTCCAAGACGTGCGCATCCTCAGTAGATAAGCCTTTGACTTTTCTAAACCGGTCAAGCATCTGCTTATATTGCGACTCAATCTGATTTTTTTCTTTTTCTTTGCGATTGACAAAGTCTTCATGTTCATGGATTTGGACTTTGGTCTCAGCGATCGTATCCTTTAATTGCATGGGCACGACTTTGTCCATGGACATGAGCGTTTTAACTCGGTCTTCGGCTTTAATGAGCTGCTCATGAAGTCGCTTAAGGTTTTCGTTCATGATGGATTGTTGGACTTCAATGGCCGACACTTTTTCATTTTTAGAACGAATGATGTCTTGCTCATGAGAGAACATTTTTAAAAGCATCGTATCTTTCTTACGTTCCGCTTGTTGAGCCTTTTCTAACTCTTGAGCTCGTTGCTCAGCTTGTACGGCCTCTTTTTGATCCTGCTCAATGGCTTGGATTTGCTCTTGGGTTAATTCAGGGGCAACGCGCTCAATGACGTTGCCTCGCGGTGAGATGATTTCATAGCCGTTTGCAGATGCGTCGGCGGGAAGCGTTGAGCTGATGACTTGTTTACCCTGTTCGTCTTGATAGCGATACATAACTTGAGCTGAGGCTTGAGCACAAATTAAAGCTGAACAAATCAACAGAGATAAACGCATGATGAAGCTCCTTAAATCCACGGATATAAAAAGCTTATCACCTTTACGTCACTTTTGGGCGATGTTGTGCCCAATAGGCTTTCATCTGATCCAAGTGATGAGCGAGCGTTTGTTCGGTCTTAATGAAGTCAAGCAGGTCATCTAAGGTAATGATGGAATAAACCGGCAAACCATGCTTGCTCGACAACTCCTTGGAGGCCGTGATAGAGCCGGCGCCGAGCTCTTGGCGATCAAGCGCAACCAAAATACCCGTTGGGTTCCCACCTTGTGCTTCAATAAATGCTTTGGCCTCTAGCTTTGCTGTGCCCGCGCTGATGACATCATCAATGATCAAAACGTCACCTTGAATCGGGGCCCCAAGTACCGTGCCGCCTTCCCCATGTGTCTTTGCTTCTTTGCGATTAAACGCCACCGGTGTACCATCCCCAAGTGCGCAAGCCATCGCAGTGGCAAGCGGGATCCCTTTGTAGGCGGGACCAAACAACATGTCTGCTTTAAGATCATGATGAGTCATCGCCTTAGCAAAGCATGAGCCCAATCCGCACAGCGCTTTTCCCGTATGAAAGGCACCGGCATTAAAAAAATAAGGGCTTTGTCGACCACTTTTCAGAGTAAAGTTACCAAACTTAAGCGCTTGAACTTCAAGGGCCAAATGAATAAACTCAAGTTGAAAATCGTGCATATAGATCTCCTTTGATGGGAGCTCTAGTCTATCACCATCCCCAATGAGCAACCAAAAAGGAAACTCTCATGATGCTTCGAGTCATGTCTTTAAACTGCAACGGCATTCGTGCTGCCCACCGCAAAGGCTTTTATGAATGGCTTGAAACCTCAGAGGTCGACGTGGTCTGCCTACAAGAAGTTCGAGCCCACCAAGATCAATTAAACGAAAGTTTTTATCCGAGTGATTACCATTGCTACTTCGTTGAGGCCGAAAAACGTGGGTATTCAGGGGTTGCGATTTTATCTAAGAAAAAGCCCAATAAAGTGGTCACGGAGCTTGGCTATGATCTTTCTGACATCGAAGGGCGTTACATCCACGTCGAATTTGATGACTTGATCATCGCATCGTTGTATTTGCCCTCGGGTACGTCCGGAGATGAGCGACAAGCCTTGAAATATGATTTTATGGATTGGTACTACGATTATTTGCTCAAGCAAAAACGACGAAAAAAAGAAATCATTATATGCGGTGATTGGAACATCGCGCACAAACAAATAGACATCAAAAACTGGAAATCGAACCAAAAGAACTCAGGGTTTTTGCCCGAAGAGCGAGCTTGGATGGATAAACTGTTTGATAAATTCACAGACGCTTTTCGTGTGGTTGACGACAGACCTGATCAGTATACCTGGTGGTCGAACCGAGGTCGTGCTTATGATAATAACGTTGGATGGCGTATAGATTATCAAGTCATCACAAAAGGGTTAGAATCGAGTGTCAAAGAGGCAAGCATCTACAAAGAACAACGCTTTTCCGATCATGCCCCTTTGATCATCGATTATGACATAGGTTTATAGCTCCAACAGAGTGCGTTGCTTATCAATAAGTTGACGCACGCCTTGCGAGCCAAGCTCGAGCATTTGAGAGAGCTGATCTTTCGTGTAAGGCTTTTCCTCTGCTGTCCCTTGCACTTCAATGAACTCATCAAATTGAGTCATGCAAATGTTCATGTCCGTAAACGCGGTTGAATCTTCGGCGTAATCCAAGTCCAAGACCGCTTGGCCTTCAACGATCCCAACCGAGATCGCCGCGACCAAGGTCTTCAATGGATCTTTTTGAATCATTTTGCGTTCACGCATCACCGTCAATGCATCGGCTAACGCAATGCAGCCACCGGTGATGCTTGCGGTACGCGTACCACCATCGGCTTGGATGACATCGCAGTCAATGTGAATGGTATTTTCGCCTAGGCCTTTTAAATCCACACAAGCTCTTAAGGCACGGCCAATCAAGCGTTGAATCTCGAGTGTGCGCCCACCTTGTTTGCCCTTAGACGATTCACGATGCATGCGCTCAGTGGTAGAGCGGGGAAGCATGCCATACTCGGCAGTCAACCAACCTTGACCCTTGCCTTTCAAAAAGCGGGGGACACCAGGTGCGACCGAAGCCGTACAGATGACTTTGGTATCGCCAT
>CAYNJF010000072.1:0-9885 GCA_964397555.1 uncultured Francisellaceae bacterium | reverse complement strand
AACTCGCGACCCCAACCTTGGCAAGGTTGTGCTCTACCAACTGAGCTATTCCCGCGTACTGGAGAGAATTATATATGAATCAGGCCTCGCGTCAAGCGTTGATTTAAAAGAATTTTTTTATTTAAAGCTTAACCATGCAGCTTTCATATAGGAGCACATCGACCAAATCGTCAAAACCACTGCCATATACATAAAAGCTACTCCCGCCCATATCGTAGGAAGTTGCCAATTTGGGGGCTGCCATACCAAAATTAAGACCGCGATGAACTGGAAGACTGTCTTAAGCTTGCCAAGAAAGCCCACCTGGACGTTCGCCCTATCCCCAACCTCAGCCATCCATTCTCTAAGGGCTGATATCGCTATCTCTCTGCAAACGATGATCAGAGCCGGAATCGTAATTAAGACATGATCAAACCGTACAGCAATCAACATCAACGCGCTAGCCACCAGTAATTTGTCTGCAACGGGGTCTAAAAAAGCACCGAATCGTGAAGTTTGGTTAAGCTTTCTAGCTAAGAAACCATCGAACCAATCGGTGATAGCCGCAATACAAAACAAGATAGCGGCGACTAGGCTAGCTTGGGGGTGTGGGACAAAGAAGACTAAAACAAAGATTGGGATCAGAGCTAATCGAGAAAAAGTTAAGATATTTGGGATCGTCAGCATCATCGCAACACAACGGTAAGTTTCAAATCTTATAACATGAGGGCTTATGGGGCGCAAGGATGAGCCATTTAGCTCTCATGCAAATGTTGATAGATAACCTTGGCTAAGGCCTTAGAGATCCCTGTGACGTTTGAAATCGCCTCTTCGGATGCCGCCATGAGCCCCTTTTGCCCTCCAAAGTGCGTAATAAGCTGTTGGCGACGCTTAGGCCCAACACCAGGGATTTGCTCTAACACGGAAGTATTCCGCTTTTTTGAACGCTTGGCTCGATGGCGTTTTATGGCAAAACGATGAGCTTCATCTCTTATCTGCTGGACCAGATGTAACGCCTCGCTTGTGGGCATCAACGTGATGACTTTAAGCTCTTCCCCATTATCCCCGCTGACTGCGTACAACGTTTCAAGGCCTGGCTTACGTCCCTCGCCTTTGGCGACTCCAACCAGTAAAACATCAACGATTTGACACTCTTTTAAGACCTTGCGTGCAATGTTTAATTGGCCTTTACCGCCGTCAATCAACACCAAATCGGGCATCGTCTGGTTTTGGGATTTCATCTTTTGGTAGCGACGAGTCAGCACCTGCTCCATGGCCGCATAATCATCGCCACCACCGTTCTCGATGTTGTATTGACGATACATCGCTTTTGCTGGGCCTTTGTCATCGAACACGACGCAAGATCCCACCGTCTCCTCTCCCATGGTGTGCGAGATATCAAAGCACTCGATTCGTTCGATCCCCGATAACCCTAAGGCTTCTTGAAGAGCTTGCATGCGTTTGAAATAGACTTTGTGGGAGCCTAATCGCTGCTTAAGAGCAATGCTTGCATTATCAATCGCTAATTGCTGCCATCTTTTTTTCTGGCCTCTGACCTGAAAAGACAGCTTCACCTTTTTTTGATGGATCTGAGCCATCATATCAACAAAACTGTCTGGCTCTGCAATGCCATGGGATAGCACAATTTCTTTCGGGTGCGAATGAGCCACATGAGTGGCCAGGTAATACTGAGACAGAAAGCTTTCGAGCATGGACTCAACGTCAAGCGCTTTTGATTGCTTAGGGTAAAAATTCTTTGAGCCTGACATTTTGCCCGAGCGTATAAAAAGAATGGTCACAACCACCTGCTCTCCCGAGTGGGCCATGGCCACCACATCCAAATCCCCTTCTTTACCATAGACCGCTTGTTGCTCAATGATTTTTTGGATGTTTTGGATCTGATCACGATAGACCGCAGCTCGCTCAAAATCGAGCTCTTTTGAGCTCTCTCCCATGCCGGCAATCAATTCGTCCAAGATGTGTTGATGCTGCCCTTTTAAAAACATTTTGGAGTGCTGGACATCTTTTTTATAATTGTCTTCACTGATGTAGCGGGTGCAAGGAGCGCTGCAGCGTTCAATCTGGTATTGCAAGCACGGGCGAGAACGGTTGTTAAAAAAAGTATCGTCGCATTGGCGAAGCTTAAACAGCCTTTGAAGTAAGTTTAGCGTGTCTTTAACTGCGTATGCACTGGGGTAAGGACCAAAGTACTCCCCTTTTTTCTTTTGGGGGCCACGATGAAAGACCAATCTTGGGTATTCATGCTTGGATAAAAACAGGTACGGGTAAGATTTATCGTCTTTGAGAACAATGTTATAACGAGGGTTAAGCGACTTGATTTGCTCATTTTCAAGCAAAAGCGCTTCTTTCTCATTATTAGTAACCGTCACCTCAATCGATGCAATTTGAGAGACTAAGGCTTGAAGCCTTGCATCATGCTGCTTATTAAAATAGGAGCTAAGACGGTTTTTGAGGTTTTTGGCTTTACCCACGTAAAGCAGTGAGCCCTTGGCGTCAAACATCCGATAGACGCCAGGGCGAGAAGTGGTCGTACTTAAGAAGGCTTTTGCATCAAACATGCCATATTATGGCATTGAAACCACCTGTCTCCAACTACTCTTCGATGAGAGCGAGCTCAGGATCCATGGTTTCTGTATCTAAAATACCATGACGAATAGCCAAGTGAGTCAGTTCGACATCTGAATGAACGTTTAACTTGTCAAACAAGCGATAACGATAGCTATTCACTGTCTTAGGACTTAAGCACAACTTATCTGAGATTTCTTGGACTTTTTGGCCGCTGGTAATCATCAGCATGACTTGCAGCTCACGCTCTGATAAGGCATCAAACGGAGAAGCCTTGTCATCGGATAAGTGTTTGAGCGCCAATTGCTGTGCAACTTCAGGTGATATATAACGTTTACCTGAGTTAACGGAATGAATGGCTTGAACCATTTCTTCAATGCCAGAGCCCTTGGTTAGATAACCTGCCGCTCCCGCTTGAAGTAACTTGGACGGGAATGGCTCTTCACCACAGACCGTCAAAGCAATAACTTTAATATCCGGATCTGCTCTTAAGAGCTTTCTTGTTGCCTCAAGCCCGCCAATACCCGGCATGCGAACGTCCATAAGGACAACATTAGGATGCTTTTCACGCGCAATACGTACTGCTTCTTCGCCACTAGCGGCTTCGCCGATGACTTTGATGTCACCCACGTCAGCTAATAGACTCTTAATGCCCGCGCGTACCAAATCGTGGTCGTCGACTAAAAGTACGGTAATCAAGGCTAAGCCCTCTCGAAGTCAGATAAGTGAGATTTCAGCATAACCCAGTATGTGAACGAATACTAGAGTCGAAATGCATCCAGTGTAGCTTTCTGGTAACGATGATAGCAAGCGCGGTTGAACATTGAAAGATGCCCTGAAAGCGGCATCAATTCAAGCGCTTAGCCACCTGCGGCAGGCGCCGGCCCTGTTCTGGGTCTTTCTTTATCAAGACAGCGAGGCTTTTGCTCTTCAGGCACATCTTTATACGCCTCTTGCTTAAACTTTTCATCAATGGCGTTTTCGATTAACTCTCTTAGTGTGTCATGGTGACGATGATCAAGGGGTATACTCATACGAATGTTTTGACCAGGCTCGATGGAGGCCACCGCAAGGCGAACCACCGACTCATAGGCTTGTGCCATTTTAGACTCATCGCTTGTCTTTTGCACACTAAACTGGTGCTTATCCTCTTTGTGATCAACAAATACTTTTTGGCCTTGATGCAGCTCGGCTTCGATGTATTGAGCTCCCTTATCACCCTTAAGCGCCATGTCTTTAACCATGCAACGTTCTTTGACTTCTTCAGTATTAAGTTTGTCATAGAGTTTTTCGATCGAGTCAAGCGCCACTCCATCGCTAACGTTAGCCACAACAGGACGCGCATTTAGACGTTCCCCAGCTTTATTAGCCGCCTCTTGAGCTACTTGTTTCATGGGTGTGACAGCTGCCCCCCTTCCCCTAGGGGACTGGGACTCTGAACTTTTTCTAGCAAGCTGAGCTCGCATCTGCTCCTTTGTGACCACACCATGTGTTGGATCTTGCCTATCTGCAATATGTTCAGAGATAAGTTGATACTCATTGGAACCTCGAGAAGGGCTTGCTTCAGGAACACCAGCCTTATCGGTTTCTGGTGCATGATATATTGAACTAGTCTCGCTATCACTACTCGGGGCCAAATCATAATTGCGTCCTGGAATGGGGTTGTCTTGCCCTCTCAATTCATCATCAGAGGGTAGTCCTGTTAACCTTGTTGTGCCTTCAACACGAGCTGACGGTGATCCCCCGCTTTCTACAGAAAAAGCTACCTCCGACCCTGGAGACTTTGGAGACTTTGGAAGAAAGCTGTACTCAGGGTTTGGATTAGATGCAAATATTTGACGACTAGGTGGTGATGCCACAGAAGCTCTATCACCAGGACCAAGAGGTAAATCTACTGAACCGTAGTTCTGAGCCACCTGTCGTTGTTGTGCACTTTCAGAAGGAGGGCTTAGATCTCCTTGAGCGTAATCACCATCATCTTTGTCATGTAATGTAAGTTGACCATAGACTTGATCCGAGCGACCAGGGGACTGAGTGGGGGTAGTTAGCGCATTTGGATCAGCATTCTCCTTATCGTCAGGCACTTTATGATTCTCAAGTTTTGCCTTTAAATCCTTTTTACGAGCTTTCCTGGCAACCTTCCTAAGAGCTGAATGAAATTCTCGTTTTTCCTTGTATTTTTTGCGCTGAAAAATATTTTGCAATAACCCGGGGGCCTCACTCTTTGTTTTTGCATGATGATCAGCTAAGAAATTAACGGCCTCAAGGAACTGAGACCCTTCAATCTTAGCCTTATCATATTTTGATCCATTTTGGTAATTTGTTATTTGTTCAAGAACCATATCGATCATTTTCTTTTTTTCTACTAAGGGCGCATTAACTTTATCATGATTGCACAACTCAATGATGGCTTGTGCTTTAAACAATAAATCCAGATCATTTCGTGCTAAAATTTGATCTGGCGTAAAACAAAAAATACCCGGATCATCATTTCGTGCCATGGCCATGATTTCTTGTTTAATTACCTGATTTGAGTCCTTCCTTTTTTCATTCAAAACTCGAATTTGTTCTTTACTCACCTCTTTAAACTTTACGTACGATTGAATATTGGGAGGCTCACCTGCATCTTGAGCGTTAATTTCCCTATGTAGCTTTTCCATTTCTTTAGCCAATAGTGGATATTTTGCGGCCCGCTGAAACTGTGCTGCGACTCTGGCAGAAAAATTGAGTCTCGCTCCTGGACCATCCACAACCTCTTCAAACCATTGTCCCGATTCGCTGGTAAATTTATGTGCAACGTTCTGTTGGTACATTAAAATAGATGCATGATCGGCCAGACAGAGTTCTATAAATGCATCGTTCCATTTTTCAGGGTTATCAGGGTGGGCTTCAAGCATCGCCAGGAACTTTTTATGGGCTTGCAATACACCAACAAGCGAATTGAAATACGCATCAAATCCGGCCTCAAAATCAGAATGGATTGGTTTTAGTTCCTCTCTATGTTGAAAAATAAATTCCATATTTTTAATAAAATAACGCTCGGTTTCATATAGCTCTTTGACAGCCAAGTTTGTAAATTCAATGTTTGGCTCTTGATGAGGTTCATCCCCTTGTGCCGTAATCCCGCTTGATATGGGGTGCATAGCTCTCGACTTGGCTCTTTTGATAATGGCATTAAACTTGTCTGCAGCAATATTGATGGTTATTTGAATGGATTCATCTTTGGTGGCAGAATGGCCGTCATGCGCCCCCTGCATTAAAAAAGAAGAACCGTACTGTTCAGCCCTCCCTAAACCATCATCAGGTCTTCGACGATGTTGTAAGGCCCCAACGTCCTCATACTGCGAACTTGGAACTCCCCCGCCCTCAGCATCTGAGTTATGAGGTGCACCATACCCACGGTAACTGCCCGGTAATGATTCACCCATTGCTTCCACAGTACTCGATGGAGTCTGATAATGAGTACTTGTTTGCCCATGTTGACCTGTTGATTGACCTTGATAGGTTGTTTGGATAGGTTCTTGCCCCCCTTCGAGCCCAAGGGAGTTAAGTTGACCTTGTAACTCACGCTCGGCGGCCTGCCTCTGGTCTTCCGGTAAACTTTCAAAGCCGCTTCGATTATTCTCAGCTAGCTGGATTTGATAGGCCTGATTTACCGCTTCAAAGGCATTTAAATTCTTATCAAAGAATCTCTTAATTGAAGGCTGCTTTTCAAGTAAAGTCTCCATAGGGGCCGAATTGCCCTTTATTAATTCTTCGTTGGCTTGCATAAACAATTCAAGCATAGTGGTTCCACGAGTGGGCAGCTCACTCATTGGGATGGGATTGCCTTGCTCGTCGATACGCTCTTCAGGTTTTCTTGTGTGAATGGGTTCAAAGTTTTCATCGAACCAGCCATGAAATTCAGGACTATTTATCAACAAATCCTGTAAGGCTTGTGACGCATCACCTATTTTTTGTTGTTCACTTTCATGACCAGGCTGTTCAAGCCAAGTGCGTATGTTTGAGTTGGATGTGTTAATTTCTTGAAAAAAATCTCTTAGCTTAACCATTCGGTCGATGGTATTCTCACTATTGGAGGCAAACCATTGGTCAACTTGACCATACGTTATTTCAAGCTCTTCCTCTTCGGCTCTTTTAAGACGCTCTCTAGCCTCTGGCGACAACGTCTGTTCAGCGGCATGCGCCACCGCGCCCATAATCTCGTCAGCAGCTTGATTAAAAACAACTGCCATTTCATCGTTGGGTGCGCCCCTTGAAGCCCCTCCATAGCTTCTCGCTTCTACAGCTTCCCCTTGTGTTGCAGATGAACCATAGCCTGTTGCTACAAACCGGCTTGGTCCCCTATCGTTTTCATGTTGAGACGCGTTATAATCATTTAATTCCTGGGTGAGTTGTTCATCATTCCCCGCTTCTAAGTCTTTTAACTCTTTAAACGCTTCCACTTTAGTTATCAGATGACATAATTGTCCAGCCTGTTCATATGTCATGTAATCAGGAACGTTCTGTTTAATAATATTGATTAATTCCATGTCATTCATAGACTCAGAAAAATAAGCTAAATTACTTTCAGCCATCTTTTTTATGTCTGGATCGCCATTGTTATATTGTTGAATACAATAGTTAATAATTTTATTAAGTTTTTGGAACTGCTCATTGAAGCGACTCGAATCCATAGGCACCGATTCATTACCCATGTACAAAATTAAAGTAGTACATTCATTTGAGATTTCATTTTCTACATGATACCAATGGTTAAATGAGCTTTGTACCCAATCCTCTACGGCTGGCGAATAACCATTTTGCTGATAAATCTTCGTCTTTACAATTTGACGCGCCATGTCTAACTGCGGATCATATCGTTCATGCGTGACCTGTGCCTCAGGATTTGCCCCAAGCTGAGACATAACCACTTCAAACTCTAATAAACGGGCGAATAAAAGATGGGTTGAGTAATCAGGGGATGAACGCTTTTTATCAATAAGCGTTTGGAATATTGCTTTAATGTCACCAAGGTTATCGCTGATGTGCTTGCAGTTTATTCTTGATTTTTCTTTTAAATGCGAATAATCATTCAAGTATTTCAAGTTGCTTTCAATGAGCGAGATAAGCGCCTGCTTACAATTATCATCATCTGGATTAGCATTATAGGCATCGATGTTAGCCTTTATTTCACGCGGTTGAATATGATCAACTTGCTCCATTTCATCAGGCTCTAGTTTAAGTTCGAAAGGACCTTCATTGCTCATAACAGGACTCCGCTGGATAATTAGTCATAGGACAGCAAATTGCTCTATAAGGTTCAAAACGATGAAAAATTGAGCCATTTGTCGCATTAGATCCTTTTTTATACCTGCGCATAATGAGTGTTCATTAACATCTGGCAATTCGTGTATCATCAAGGTGGATAATCTCTTTAATTGGATACCAAAAGGATTTTGTCATGAACGTCTTAACCAAAGCCAAAATAAAACTGTGGATGTTCGCTCACTTTAAAGTGCCTCTGATCGGATACACGGCCCCTACGCTTATTCGTATGGACGAACAAGAGTTAGTGCTTAAAATTAAGTTCAGAAGAAAAACTAAGAATCACCTAAACTCCATGTATTTGGGAGCCTTGGTCATTGGCGCGGATGTTGCCTCTGGCATGCATGCGGTTTACTTTACAGAGCGCAGTGGGAAAAAAGTCTCTCTGGCGTTTAAATCCATGAGTGCTGATTTTATTAAACGCCCTCAAAAAGATGTTTATTTTGTGTGCAAGCATGGCCAAACCGTGGAATCCATGATTGAACAATCCTCCCAAAGTCGCGAACGCGTCACGCAAAATATTCCCATTGAGGCATTTACTGACTATCCTGAAAACCCAGAGAAAATTGCTACGTTTGAGATGGGACTGTCTGTGCGTGTGAAATAGAGACGAAAGCTTAATTCAAGAAGTAGACGAGCATTAAAGCTGCTTGGTTCGACTCTGAGCTAAACGGTCGTTTTTTTTGAACTCTATGCGAAACCTTTGATGCTCACTTGTTTGCCACAATGACCATTCTAAAAGCAATCATCATCGACAGTGCGGTGAATATGGTCTCTATTCACCGCAACACTCAGTAATAAGATAACATGCGCCATCAAAACTTAAGGCAAGTACTCAAGAGCTGTCAGGAAAACAGGACGGAGCTTAATAATAGATCGGTAGATGCCTGGGGAGCACACTTAATGTTCTAAAGTAGGAAATTGGTTGAAGGTTCCCAGAGAACTGGGTTTGATAATATGGGCCAACTCAAGCATGTCTGCTGTTGATTGTTGGCGGAGAGACAGGGATTCGAACCCTGGGAAGGTTTCCCTTCAACGGTTTTCAAGACCGCCGCATTCGACCACTCTGCCACCTCTCCAACGCGAATACTACGCACCTGCACCCAACTTTGCAAGCCCTGATTTAAAAAACAGTCAATTTTAAGTCATTGATTTAGATGACATATGCCTTGTAAGGGAATTTGCAATGTTCGGGTCTTAATGTGTGTTATAATAATCTTCGAATTTTTTTGATAACTAACTATGGGGGCAGTTATGCCGAGAACATATTCCTCTCCGGTGCAACGAGTTGGAACTGAATCCGTACTGGCTACAAATTCAGTCATTCGAAACACCTATATATTGTTGTCAATGACGCTGCTATTCAGCGCAGTCACAGCCGGCATCGCCATGGTGACCAACGCTCCACCAATGGGCTTGGGTGTCATGCTTTTATACTTTGGATTATTGTTTGCCACATCAGCGCTTCGTAACAGCGTTTGGGGCATTGCCTGCGTGTTTGCCTTGACTGGTGTCTTAGGTTTTACATTAGGTCCTGTATTGAACCTATACATCAATAATTTCTCAAACGGCACGCAAATTGTTATGACCGCACTTGGGGGTACAGGCCTTATCTTCTTAACCCTCTCCGCCTACGCGCTAACCACCAGAAAAGACTTCAGCTATCTTACCGGCTTCATCCTTGGAGCATCCATGGTAATCCTCTTAGGAGTGGTGGCTTCGTTCTTTATCCAAATACCAGCGTTTCATTTGGCTCTGTCATGTGCCTTTATGTTGTTCTCTTGCGCCATCATTTTGTGGGAGACTTCGCAAATCATCCATGGTGGGCAAACCAACTACATCATGGCAACCGTATCGCTATACGTAGCCATCTTTAATTTATTCATGTCACTGCTCCATATTTTAGGAGCACTCAGTGGACGTGAGTGATTAAAAAAAGCATTAAAAAAGCCGCTTAATGAACTGACCCCCAAAACTTGGACGGTTTAGTTTAACTTACTTAGGCAAGCTGAG
>CAYNJF010000071.1:0-9928 GCA_964397555.1 uncultured Francisellaceae bacterium | reverse complement strand
TTGTTCAAACTCGCAATAATTCAAAGGGATGGTTGAGAAGCGATCACACACCATGCAGATTTCTTGAAGATCTTGACGAATAAACACCATCGCGAACTGGCCAGTGAATCGACTAAATGCTTGAGAGCCTTGGTGCAGATAGGCAGCCAAAGCTTGCTCGGCATTGATCTTTACTTTTTCACGGCCCCTTTGCTTAAGTAAAACATCGCCCATGACGATGACATAAGCTTGCTTATCTTGCGCAAACTCAATATCAGTTCCTTGGCTGAAGGCGGCGGCCCCATTTTCCATGTACATCGTTTGTAAGGACCCAGGAGCATGGGGCGCATACTGATGTAACGCTTTTTTTGACGCTTCAAACCCTAAGTTGCTGCCTAGCCAACCCCAAAAATGATTCATGAAGCCTCCTTTAAGACCGAGCTGGAGCGGCGTGACTCCCAATGTTTCTGTGTTAAACGCCATAAAGAAATGAGCCGTGCTTTAATGCCTCCGCGATAAACCCTTAGCCGATAAACCGGTTCTTTGAAGTTCTCCCACACTAACTTGTATGCGTTTTCACCAGGCCCCATCCAGTAGGTATGATTCTCACTGTTGAACAGTGACTTGCATACGGCAAGGTTCAAATAAGTGCCAGGAGATAAAGAGGCGTAAGACTCGTCAAAATCAGAACGTAACGCATACACATGCCCCTGCTCAAAGCATTGCAACTCATAAGCTATCGGAGCATCATTTAAAGTCAAAAACCAAACTTTGCAAGCATGAGGGTGCATTGACCCGATAAGCCTCTGAATAAACTGTTGTGGCCCTTGCTGGTCGAATGTTGTATTCGTGGAAGTTTTCCAACTTGAAACAGACAGTCGTGTTATCCATTCAAGCACAAGCGCATCATCCATCGTTGACGTTGATGAGTCTATGACCTTAACGCATCCCTTTTGCTCAAGCTTGTTGCGTATGTGATTCATGCGCTTTTTGAAGCGGCGACTCTTTTTGGCGTAGTACTCATCAAAGTTATCAAGCTTGCAACCATAGTGGTTGGTTTGGAACTCAAGCTCACCAGTGCCTTGGTCTTTGATCATAGTTTGAAGAGACTGATTTTGGATGGGGTAAAGATCAAGGGTGTCCCATGAGTGAGGGCAATGATGATGCAGCTCATGAATGAACGCTTGATAAAGAGAGTCGCTCATCTGGCCAATAACGCCACAAAAGTGACTGTCAGGCCCTTTAAGCCATTCTATTTGGCGCCATGATATCCCTTTGGCTCGGTAGGTGTTGATGCTTAATGGAACAATGCAGATAGGGTGTTCATCATCCATAACAACCCAAAAAATCGGGGAATGGTTGTTCCACTGAGAGATGGCATCAAACCATTGAAATCGAGTAAAAAGTGAGTGTGGGCTTCGCTCACACAGCGAGTCCCACGAAGGCAAATAAGAGGATAAGTCAGATAAACTGGTAAACCACTGATACTTCAAAAAATCACCGCTCAGGCCTTAGGTCGCCCAGGCTCTTTCCAAACCGAAACGGACTTCAACTTTTCTTTTAAACCAGGAAGAGGGTACCCATGTTGATACGCTTTTTGAGCGTGCTCAAGGGATGCCTGGTAATCCTCAGTCGCAAACAAAGCCAGACCTAAATTGTAATGAAATTCTAAAGGAGTATCGTTGAGCTTGAGAGCTTTTTCATAAGACTCAATGGCTTTATCAAAGTGGCCTTGGTTGTGCAAAAAGACCCCTTGCAAGGCGTAGGTATTTGCTTCGTGTGGAAACAGCCTTATGGCATTATCAAAATATTTTTCGGCACGCTTTGGGTTTTCCATTTGAATACTCAGGTTACCAATTTGCGTTAAGGCAACAGGGTGGTTTGGAAAATAATGGAGCATGAAAGCGAACTCACTCCATGCGTACTCGTATTTACCGGTTCTGGCTTTTTCTATGCCTTGGCCAAGATGATACTTTTCGACGTTCTCTAAAATTTTATCTGGGGCAGGCTCATAGTAGTTGAATGGCTCACCATAAGCGGCTTGAGCGGGCGAACTCATTATGGCCATGCTGATGGAAGTGGCCCAAACAAGTTGCTGAAATCCTTTCATACATTCCCTCATGAATATGCAAGTTGTCGCGCATCAGTGTTAAACAGCAATTATGCGCAAAATCATAAGAGATTAAAAGCGGATACTAAAGTGAATGCTGCCTCGCTTATGATGATCGCGATAATGTCGATAATGCGGGCTCGAGCCTCGGTAGTAACCTCGTTGCGAGTAATACCTAGGGTAGGTTTTAACATAGTGGCGAGATTTCACGTATCGTTGCTTTGGATAAACATAGCGGTACTGGACACCGTGATGATGAAAATAACGCTTGGTGTATCGTTTTAAATGATGAGGCACCCCATGCCGGTAGGACGAAGAAAGTAAATAAACCCTAGTGTAACCTAGTTTTTTCGATAGCTTTGCCATGTGAGCAATGGAACGCTTAGTGTAGCTTTTTGAGATGATTAGACCATTGGGGTAGACATAATAGCCACTGTGTCCATAGGAATAATAATGGGGGTTTCCTAGGGTAGTACTTAAATGGGAGCGGGCATAAGCCGTCGAAGCCGTCATAAGTGGGAGTGACAATAGGCATAGTAGTAACAATGCTCTCATAACAAGCCTCTTTGACTGTTGCCCTTATCATCAAAGACCCAGACAAAACTCCTTTTCTTACACATGTTGGGTAACAGGCCTGACTCGATTTGTCTTTAGTGAACTCGATTGTTATTTGTGTATAATCCCATTGTTATCATGTTAAAAAGGCGACCATATATGAAAATTGGGGTTCCCAGTGAAATTAAAAAAGACGAGCATCGAGTTGGATTGACGCCAGCAAGTGTCCGAGAGCTCGTCAAGCATGACCATCAAGTGTTCGTCCAGTCTAATGCCGGTAAAGGCATAGGGATAAGCGACGATGATTACCGGCAAGTCGGTGCCACGATCTTGGATTCTGCTGAAGAAATTTTCGAACAAGGTGAAATGATTGTTAAAGTCAAAGAGCCTCAAGCCCCTGAATTATCGTTACTCCGTTCACATCATGTTTTGTTTACCTACCTTCATTTAGCGCCGGACCCAGAGCAAACTAAAGGGCTTATTGAGTCTGAGTGCGTTGCCATTGCTTATGAAACGGTCACCGATGATGCGGGAAGGTTGCCTCTTTTAACCCCAATGAGTATGGTCGCTGGGCGCATGTCCATTCAGGCAGGAGCCCATTGTCTTGAAAAGCCTCAAGGGGGAAGGGGCGTACTTTTGGGTGGTGTCCCAGGTGTTGAGCCGGCCAATGTACTTGTCTTAGGCGGAGGAGTCGTTGGTACCCACGCTCTGACGATGGCGTGTGGCATGGGCGCACACGTGACCGTTCTGGATAAATCATTATCAAGATTAGAAGAGCTCGACCACCAATACGGCAGTGCTTTGAACACGGTCTTTTCAACTGAAGATGCCATCGAACATTACGCTACTCAAGCGGACTTGGTGATAGGCGCGGTCCTTGTGCCAGGTGGGGAAGCACCAAAAATCATTGATCGCGCTCTTTTGACAAAAATGAAGACCAATGCCGTTCTTGTCGATGTCTCGATTGATCAGGGTGGATGCTTTGAAACCTCAAGGCCAACCACTCACTCAGAGCCAACCTACGAAGAAGAGGGGATCATTCATTATTGCGTGGCCAACATGCCTGGAGCGGCGCCAAGAACCTCGACGTTTGCTTTGAACAACGCGACATTGCCTTTTGTGATTGAGCTTGCCAATAAAGGGTATCAAAGAGCGTGTCGAGAAAACCTACACTTGCTGAATGGCCTTAATGTGTATCGTTCGCAGATCACTCACAACGAAGTGGCTCGTTCATTAAACCTCGACTTTATTGCACCTATGTCCATTTTGGCTTAATCCTCATGCCTGAATGACTTATTCAGGCATAAGTGATTGGTGCGATTCTCTCAAAGCTGGCGCCCTCGATTCCCAGAGGGCGTTCAATCGATTTTCTCTTCCACAATTGTACTTATAAAACTTATACCGGATTGGGTTCTTTTTGTAATAATCTTGATGGTAACCTTCCGCGGCATAGAAGGTTTTGTAAGGAAGGACTTCGGTATGAACTTTAGTGAAAAGCTTTTCAACTTTCTCGAAAGAGGCTTCGATTTTACTTTTCTGTTTCTCGTTTTGATAAAAAAGAGCGGAGCGGTATTGAGGGCCTCGATCACAAAATTGGCGGTTTGACACCGTCGGATCGACATTGATCCAATAATGATACAGCAGAGTCTCGTAAGAGACTTTGGCGTCGTCGTAATGCACTTCAATGGATTCAATATGGCCACTGTTTCCTTGGACCACTTGCTCATAGGTCGGGTTCTTAATTTGGCCGCCAAGGTAGCCTGAGATCACCTCACTGACTCCCTCAACTTCCTCAAACGCTTGTTCCATGCACCAAAAACAGCCTCCAGCAAAGTAAGCTTTTTGAGGCGCTGCAAGGGCTGCTGGGGATAAAATGGCTAATAACCAGATGGATGCACGCATAAGAACTCCAATAATAGGATGGTTTAAATACGACCGCTTGGAATCCTTAAGTCTCACATTCGACTTCAAGATGCTTGAGTTTTTGACGCGCCTTGGCCTTGGCAAGGGCTTCTTTGAAGTGAATGCGGCAAGAGGCAATGTAGCGATCATTTCCCCCAATTTCGACCTGCTCACCCTCTAAAACAGCGTTCATGTGCTCATCCACACGCAGGTTCATCGTGGCTTTGCGCCCGCAAGAACAAACGGTTTTGAGCTCCACGAGCTCTTCAGCAAGTCCAAGCAAATACTTAGCGCCTTCAAAGACCTCGCCTTGGAAATCACTACGCAGACCAAAGGCCAAAACAGGCAGTCGAATTAAATCCACGACTTCGGCAAGCTGAAGTACCTGTGCATGAGTCAAAAATTGAGCTTCATCCACAAGGACGCATCTGACATTAGGCTTTTCGATTAACTGGCTAGAGACGTACTCATAAAGATTACAATCTTGCTTAAACGGATAAGCCTGGGCCGTCAAACCAATGCGAGAATGAATGGTGCCCTGGGCCTCTCTGTCATCAAAATGAGGCGCTAGCAAAATGGTTTCCATGCCTCTTTCAAGATAATTATAATTAGATTGTAGTAAATTGGTGCTTTTACCGGCATTCATCGCCGAGTAGTAAAAGTAAAGTTTGGCCATGCTGAGTTCCTAAGAAGACATACTTAGTTGCTCGAATTGATAATAGGAGCGGATCATTTCAGATAAGTCGCTCCACTTAGGTTCCCAACCGAGCACATTTTGCACACCATGGCAGATTGCAACCATTTTCGCAATATCACCGTCTCTTCTTGGGGCCCATTGAGTTTCAAAATCGATGCCAAGGGTTGATTTGGCCTGCTCAATGACGTCAAGCACAGAGTAACCATGGCCGTACCCGCAATTGAGCGTCTGAGATTGACCGCCTTGAGATAAATAATCCAAAGCCATTAAGTGGATTTGGCATAAGTCATTAACATGAATAAAATCTCGGATGCCAGTACCATCTTCCGTGGGGTAATCGTTCCCAAATACCTGTACCGCCGGTTGTCTTCCCAAAGCCGTATCAACCACCGCTTTAATCAAATGCGCCGATTTAGCCGCTCTTGGACCGACCTTCATGGAGGCATCAACCCCTGCGACATTAAAGTAGCGTAAAATAACTGCGTTTAACCCGTGAGCCTGACATGTTTGATGGATCATAATCTCACACATCTTTTTAGACTCGCCGTACGGGTTGATGGGCTTGGTCTGGCAAGTCTCATCGACCATGGAACGACCGCAGTTTCCATACACCGCAGCCGTCGATGAAAAGACGAAGTGTTGGACCTTATGTTTAACGCAAGCATTCAATAGATGAATCGTTGGAATCACATTATTGGCATAATAACGCTCAGGGTATGCCATGGACTCAGGCACGCTCGTGCTTGCGGCAAAGTGGATAACGGCATGTATGGTGTGCTGCTCAAAGATGCGCTCAACAAACGCCTGCTCTTGCAGGTTGCCTTTGATGAAGTCGCCGTGGATAAGATTGGCTTGAGAGCCGGTGCTTAAGTCGTCAACAACAAGCGGGCAAGCCCCTGCTTGTTGTAAGGCTAAGAGCATGTGCGAGCCAATGTAGCCCGCACCCCCTGTTACAAGAACCCTAGAGGTCATCGGCTAGCGATATCAACGTAGTCACGTTGAGTCTCACCGGTGTAGAGCTGTCTTGGTCTTGAAATGCTCATGCCTGGGTCGCTGATCATTTCGCTCCAGTGAGCAATCCAGCCAACCGTACGGCTCAATGCAAAAATCACGGTGAACATATTGACCGGAATACCAATCGCTTTAAGAATAATACCGGAGTAGAAATCAACATTTGGATAAAGTTTCTTCTCAACGAAGTATTCATCACTTAAGGCAATCTCTTCCAACTGAAGCGCAATGTTGAACATTGGATCATCGGGATGGCCAAGAGCTTTTAAGACTTCATGACAGCTCTCACGCATCACGGTTGCTCTTGGATCAAAGTTTTTGTAAACACGGTGGCCAAAACCCATTAAACGGAATGGATCATTTTTATCTTTGGCACGCTCTACAAATTTAGCAATGTGTTTCTCATCTCCAATTTCATCAAGCATACGAAGCACCGCTTCATTTGCCCCACCATGCGCAGGTCCCCAAAGCGCGGCGATACCCGCGGCAATGCATGCAAAAGGATTCGCCCCTGAAGACCCTGCAAGTCGAACCGTTGAGGTCGAGGCGTTTTGCTCATGATCAGCATGCAAGATAAAGATTTTATCCATAGCATCGACAATGGCAGGATGAGGTTCATAAGGCTCGGTTGGCAACGAGAACATCATGTTCAAGAAATTATGCGCAAAACTCAAATGGTTTTGAGGATAGGTGAAAGGGTGGCCAATGGAATATTTGTGACACATGGCTGCAAGCGTTGGTATTTTTGCAATCATACGGAACGCGCACGTTTCACGATCTTGCTCGCTCGTAATGTCCAAAGAATCATGGTAAAAAGCAGACAAAGCACCAACAACACCGCACATGATAGCCATCGGATGCGCATCACGACGAAAGCCTGTGAAAAAGTCACTCATTTGCTCATGGACCATCGTATGACGATTAATCTTGTAGCTGAACGACTCCATTTCATCGTGCGAAGGCAAATCACCGTTAAGCAGTAAATAGCAAACTTCCAAAAAGTTTGAGTGCTTGGCTAATTGTTCAATGGGATAACCACGATAGAGGAGCGTGCCCTTGGCACCATCAATGAAAGTTATTTTGGATTCACATGAGGCGGTTGAACGAAACCCTGGATCGTAAGTAAAAACCCCATTTTTGTTAAGGCTGTTAATATCAACCACACTTTGACCTAATGTGCCATCACGGATAGGTAATTCGATGTTGGGGGAGTCCGAAGATAGACTTAATTGCGCAGATTTATCAACCATTGTTGCTTCCATAATTAATGTGATTAACTTCCATTGCGAACAGTATAGACCAGGGGCAGTATACCTATTTTACAAAGAGGTTGGAAGAAAGTTAGTAAGGGGGCGGCCTTGTATGCACCGTAGGCTACGTTGCGTGTGATCAGGTGCCTCGACTATAATGCAATCGATGTCTCCAACAACCAACTCATTAGGATCTGCCGTGAATTCGAATCGACCAATCAACATTAATCCATTGACAATTCGGCTACCTATTCCAGCCCTTGTGTCAATTTCTCATAGAATTTCAGGGTTTTTACTATTTTTTATCATCCCCTTTGTTTTATGGATGATGGATCAGTCCCTACAATCAGCCGAAACGTTTTCTAACATGGCGGCATTGATGACTTCGTTTTGGGCCCAGGGTATTTTGTTTGTTGCCTTGAGTGGACTGATTTTTCATGTGGTGGCGGGGGTACGTCACTTGCTTATGGACATGCATGTTGCTGACACGCTTCGTGCCTCAAGAGCCACAGCGTTTCTTACATTTATGATTTCTGGCTTGCTAATTTTGGCAACCGCTTACTGGATTTGGGGGTAATATGTCATCTGGAACTGGACTTCGAGACTGGACCATTCAGCGGCTAACCGCTGTCTATATGCTCTTTTTTATTGCAGGTGCCGTCTATTATTTTGCAACGCACCCTGAATTAAACCATGCACAATGGAGCCAATTCATCGGGCAAGCGTGGGTGCAAATTACCCTCTTGTTAGCTTTTTTGAGTGTGGCCTTTCATGCATGGGTAGGGGTTTGGACAATCGCAACGGATTACATCAAATCAACGGCTTTAAGGTTGGGCTTTTTAATTTTGGTGCTCGGTCTTTTATTTGGCTATTTCGCTTGGGGCGTTTTAATTATCTGGGGATAAAGCATGGCAAATCCATCAACAAGAACTTTTGATGCGATCATTATCGGCGCAGGTGGCGCAGGCATGAGAGCATCCCTTGAACTCGGTCGCGCAGGCCATAACGTCGCGCTGATTTCAAAAGTATTTCCTACACGTTCGCACACCGTATCAGCTCAAGGTGGCATCACAGTTTCTTTGGGCAACAAGCATGAAGACAATTGGCAATGGCATATGTTTGATACGGTCAAAGGGTCCGATTACTTAGGTGATCAAGATTCGATTGAATACATGTGTCAAGTGGGTCCAGAAGTCATCTATGAGCTAGAGCATATGGGGCTTCCCTTTTCGAGAACCGAAGACGGTAAAATTTATCAGCGTCCTTTCGGGGGTCAATCCAAGAATTTTGGTGGTGAGCAAGCCACTCGTACCGCGGCTGCCGAAGACAGAACCGGGCATGCTTTGCTCCATACCCTTTATCAAAACAATCTCAAAGAGAACGTGACCGTATTCAGCGAGTGGTACGCGCTTGATCTTGTGAAAGGTCACAATGGAGCGATTGCTGGGGTGATGGCCATGAGCATTGAGAATGGCACGATTGTCTTTTTCAAAGCAAAAACCGTGGTTTTGGCCACAGGTGGTGCGGGTCAAATCTTTGCGTCCACCACGAATGCCCTTATCAATACTGGGGACGGTGTGGGCATGGCACTTCGTGCCGGTCTTATCGTTCAAGACATGGAAATGTGGCAATTCCATCCCACGGGGATTGCCGGTGTTGGCTGCCTGGTGACCGAAGGGTGTCGAGGCGAAGGCGGGTATCTACTCAATGCCAACGGCGAGCGATTCATGGAGCGTTATGCCCCCAACGTAAAAGATTTGGCTTCAAGGGATGTGGTTTCACGTTCCATGGCGCTTGAAATACGAGCCGGTCGAGGTTGTGGACCCGATGGCGATCACGTGCACTTAAAACTCGATCACCTTGGTGAGGACATCATCAGCACTCGTCTACCTGGTATTCGTGAGCTGTCCATTACCTTCGCAAACGCGGATCCGGTGACCACTCCTATCCCTGTGGTGCCTACTTGCCATTACATGATGGGTGGCATACCAACCAATCGAAATGGTCAGGTCCTTAACCTTGACTCCAAAGGTCAAGACTCGGTTGTCCAAGGCTTGTATGCGGTAGGGGAGTGCGCTTGCGTCTCGGTTCATGGCGCCAATCGTCTCGGTGGAAACTCCTTACTGGATCTCGTTGTCTTTGGTCGCGCCGCAGGGATTCATGTCAACGAAGCATTGACTCAAGGGATTGAAGAGTCTTTGGTCTCTAAAGACGACATGGAAGTGGCTCTTGAAGGGTATCGTCGTTGGAACACTAATAATAACGGCGAACGCGTTGAGACCATTCGTGACGAGCTCAAACAGGTCATGCAGGCTGATTTCAGTGTGTTCCGAACCAAAGAAGTCATGGCCCAAGGGATTGAGAAGCTCAAAGAGCTCAGACAACGTTTGCAAGCCGCCAGTATTGATGACAAGAGTGACATCT
>CAYNJF010000070.1:0-10124 GCA_964397555.1 uncultured Francisellaceae bacterium | reverse complement strand
CTTACTTGCGCCATGGGTGAGCATGACTGAGGGACACATTGGGTGTGTGATCCCATGGCACTTACTGGCTGATTGTTTTCGTCAATCGCCGTACCGGCTTTATACCCTAAAAAGCCCCCCAAGAGTGAACCGGCAACGGTGGCAACCACGGTTCCTGTGCCAGATCCAATGGTGGTGCCTATAAGACCTCCACCAACACCACCTACAAAGGTACCAATGGCTTGTTCTTCGGTCATTTTGGGATGGAGGCGAGACTGACATCCTGTCAAGCCAATGCTTGCGACCACGAAGGCGACAATTGCGATGGTTCTCATAGCTTCTCCTAAGCTGTATGTCTATTCATAAGTCATGATTCCTACCAATTAAATTAAGTATAACTGATTTGATGAATTTACAAGTGACGATTGGGATGATTGTGCCTACCTTTTTCCATGGAGGTCTCTGGAGATGATGTAAGCCATGGATGATTTCTCACACGTGGAGTAAAATCATCCCTTTTATGAGTGGGCGCATGAGTCATCTATCTATCGTGGCCGATGGAGACATTGCTTTCGAGCATCTTTCAAACCAACCGATTCTTGCGTGCGACGGTGCAGCGCAACGATTAGTCGAGCAAGGCTTTCGCCCCAGTGCTGTGATTGGGGATTTCGATACGCTAAGTCGTTTCTATGCTTCAAAAAAGGACATTGAACGCCATTTTCAGGGGGCTACGATACTCCATCAGGCTTGCCAGGAAACGACTGATTTTGAAAAAGCCATGTTGCATGCACGAACTCAACCACTTGACGTTGTTGATTGTTTTGGACTGTTCGGACAAGCATTTGATCACAGTTACTATAATCTGATGCTATTCCAAAAGTATGCCCCTACTCTGCCTTTGACTTTGATCCACACGCATCATCAAGGGACTCAGTGGGGATTTTATATTGATCATCCCATTCTTTTTGAGGTTGAGTCTAAAGCGATTTTTTCTTTTTTGCCCCTTAAGGACACTCAGGTCAAAACGCATGGGCTAACATGGGATTTGGATACAACCCTGTCTCCGGTGGGAGGCGCAAGCATTCGAAACCGGGCAAAGGGCACTCACGTGGAAATTAACTCTCAGGGCGTTATCGTGCTGATTGACCAACCTCGAAGACCTCTTTGGTCAAAGAAGCTGGATGATGGATAAAAGGAGCACCATCAGTAAAAAGACGGGCCAAAAACATGCTTTGGCAATGATGTTGTTGTGATATCCCACCTTTAACGTCTTTGCAACCCACCCTTCTGGGTTGCCTACGCCTACGGCGATGTACGCTAAAAACGTGACCGTTGAGATCACCAAAAGGTAGAGCGTTTCTAAAAAGGCGATTTCCCCATCAATCGTCGTTCTTCGAAGACTCATGTGAAGAAGTACAATCACAAAGATAAGACCGGCGCACGATGAAATCATGCCTGTCGCACTCGACTGATTTGCCGCACGTCTAGTAGAGCAAGTATTCATGTTAAGGCATAGCGCAAAGGCAATGAGGGTGACTAAAATGATGGGCAGCATGTGCGTTAAGAACGCGGCTAAAAAGTGGCGTTTCATGGCGATGTTGAAGTAAAGCTCAGGCTTTCCCTCATTAAAGATTTGCGTGCTTAAGCCCAAAGTAGCATCGTAAGGATTATTTCTAAAGCTAAAAAAGCTTTCAGAGATCTTAAAGCCTGGAAGCACAATCTGACTATCAATACCAAATTGATCGGCCAACTCAGTTGATGCGTATGAGGTTAAATCCGGGACTAATAACACTTTCTTGTCGATGTCTTTGTGCCATAGTCGAAGCCAGAAGGTTTTGTTGTCTAGCGGGTAATCGGAATAGTCAAAGCGCTCTAAGATTAAAGATTCAAAATACCACCCTACTATTTCTTTACCATCAACGTCTCTTGTAAAGACTTGCTCAATGCTGGAGTCAACCGATTCGGGCAGGGTAAACCCACGAGTAATCCCATCGTGCTCACCTTTGGTGTAGGTTTGCCACAGATAGCCTGACACATGCACCTGGTTGGCACTTTTAAAATGCATGGACTGAAGAAAAACACCGGTAGGAATTTGTGCGTATTGATTTAAACCATCCTCCCCCAGCACGCCGGTTAAATATTCAGTGACTTTCTCCTGGTGGGACAGTTGTTCTTGATTAGGCTCATAACGGGTATCAACGAAGTAAAACACATAGGCGATGCATGACAGCAAGATCAAGCTAATCAGTGATGAAATAGTCCAGACGGTGCGTTCCAAAACAGAGCCTCCCAAGCACAATACTCTAAGTATAGTGCTTGGGAGTGCTCTCGAAGCCTATGAGTAGTGCTTCATGATATGTTGATATTCACTGGATTGGGGATATTTTTCTTTCAACAGCTTGTGGTAGGTAACTTCTTTGTGTTTGTCGTTAAAGGCTCGGGCCAAACGTATGCCCAGCCACAAAGACCGAGGGGTATGAGTCGTCTGAGACGCGAACAGACTGTGGTACTCCAGGGATTTACCAAGCTCGTCTTGATTATAGTGATACATGCCTAGCTCTAATAAAGCATCGGTGCGTCTTGGATCAATACGGACTGCTTTTTCAAAATATTCTTTTGCTTTGTCCATCTTAGGAATTTGAGCCACACATAGCCCTGCGTTTTCATACGCTTCGGCAGACTGTGTGTAGTTTGGATCTTCAATCGCTTTAAGGAACTGAGTTTCAGCTTGCTCGTAGCGACCGCGACGACATAAGAAGGTTCCGTAGTTGTTGCGCTCTTCGCCTCCATCGTGACGAGCGATGGCCTCTTTGTAATGACCTTGAGCCTGATCGTACTCACCAATGCGCTCTTTGTAAAAACCCAGCGCATAATGGACGGTGGAAAGTTGAGGTGCGAGTTTTTTAGCACGAAGCAATTTTGACTTTGCTCGACCCACCTGACCATCTTTCATATAAGCCAACCCCAAATCGACGTAGAGTTTAGCGGCTTTTTCGAAGTCGATTTGTGGGGCCAACAATTCGTCTTGGCGACTCATCGTTGGTTGTTGCATGATGGGCTCATCATCGGACTTTACTTTACTGGTGGTGCAACCACCAAGAAAAAGTGGGGTTAAGGCGAACATCCATATCCAACGAGTCATCCTTGTCTCCTCTTATTGTACGGTCAGAGTCTGCGGTATGGGCTTTTGCCCCAGACTGGCTAAATGTTTGGCCTGGCGCTTGGTTCGGTCTTTGACCTCGCCTGCGAGTTGACCACAAGCCCCTAAGATATCCTGACCTCGGGTTTTACGAATGGTGGTAATGTAGCCGGCGTCTTGCAAGGCTTGTGAAAAGGCCTCAATGCGCTTCATCGGCGTACATTGATAATGGTTCCCTGGAAAAGGGTTAAAGGGGATTAAATTGATTTTGCATGGCACGCTACGCAACAATTTCGCAAGTTGTCTTGCGTGCTCAAGAGAATCATTCACACCATCGAGCATCACATACTCCATGGTCACCTTGCGTCGTTTGTCGCGCTGAACATAACGACGGCAAGCTCCAAGTACCTTTTCAAGGTTATACTTTTTATTCAAAGGCACGATTTGAGAGCGAAGCTCATCGTTGGGCGCATGAAGGGATAAAGCCAAGGCCACATCCAAGGACTCAAGGGCATCAATGCCAGGCACTACTCCACTGGTGGAAACAGTCACACGCCATTTTGAGAGTCCGTAGGCCAAATCATCACGCATCAACGAAAGCGCTGGGAATACCTGTGCCTGATTCATCAGCGGCTCTCCCATCCCCATCATCACCACGTTGGTGATAGGGCGAACGCCATCGATCAACTGATTGGCTTTAATCATGTCATGATGCACAGCCCACAACTGACCAATGATTTCAGCGGCGCTTAAATCGCGCTGGAACCCTTGGGTCGCGGTGTAGCAAAATTTACAATTGAGAGAACAACCTACTTGCGATGAGATGCACAACGTCGCTCTCGTTCGCTCCGGAATGTAGACGGTTTCCACCGCCCCACCCTCTGGCAATTCAAAAAGGTATTTGACGGTACCGTCTGAGCTTTCTGATTTCATCTGAAGCTTCAACGCTTCGACGCAACAGTTCGCTTTGAGCTTAGCTCGAAGAGGCTTACTCAAATTGGTCATCAAATCAAAGTCAGACACACCCTCTTGGTGTATCCACTGAAGAATTTGTTTCGCACGAAAAGGTTTCTCACCCAAGTCGGTGAGAAACGCTTTCATTTGATCTAGGCTAAGGCCTAGAAGATTTTTCTTAGCGGGTTCTTGCACAGAGTTCATCATCGCTGAAAAAGAATTTAACTTCGTTGGCGGCGGTCTCAGGGGCATCAGAACCGTGGACAGCATTTTCGTCAATGCTTTGTGCAAAGTCAGCACGGATGGTACCGGCAGCAGCTTCTTGCGGGTTGGTTGCGCCCATGACGTCACGGTTGACTGCAATGGCGTTCTCACCTTCTAGGCACTGAACAAACACAGGTCCAGAAATCATGAAAGAAACCAAATCGTTGAAAAATGGACGCTCTTTATGGATTTCGTAGAATGATTCCGCTTGCTCTTTGCTTAAGTGAATCATTTTCGCAGCAACGACACGAAGGCCTTTTTTTTCAAAACGAGCGATGATCTCACCAATTGCATTCTTTGCTACCGCGTCTGGTTTGATAATCGATAAAGTGCGCTCAATCGCCATGGATCTATTCTCCTGGTTATTATTCCAACTAAAGTACTAAGCCACCCATATTATACGCGCATGAGCCACTCAAAATCCATGACTTACTTAATCGAAGTCGCACTTCTTAGTTGGTTAGATAAGTTGTTTATGGCTGGATCTTCAAACCATGAGGGGTATTGCTCTTTGAGAGACTGTTCAATCTTCCTAAATTCGTGCCCCATCTCATCCTTGACTGTTCTCAGCATCTCCGGCAACCCCGCTCGGGTAATGGCTGGGTTAAAAAGTAGCATTCCTTTATCCATCCAGAAGGTGGCCCTCAACTGCGACTCGAGGACTTCCAGGACTTGATCTTTGGCTTGTTTGACTTGCCTAAGTGCTTCATCAGGAGTTAGTTCGCCATATTTGATGCGATCAATAAACTTGGGACAAAGATGAACGCCATTTTGCACTTTAACCACTTGGCGCCCATCGACACGACTAAGTCTATGTAGAGATTCCCTACGAAGACTCTCTAGGATAGAAGCTCTGCGAAAAAAAGCCTCGATACTATTCAGTATGTCCAAAGAGGCATTAATAAGATGCTCAAAGCGTTCATAAATAAATGAAGTCTGGTTTTGAAACCCACAATAAACTATGGCTTGGTAAGCACGGTTAAAAGATTCAGCTAATTGATTTAAGCTTTCATGGTCTAGAGACTGACCTTGTTTGTAAAACTCAAAAAGCTCTAGACTTGCTTGAGCTTTTCGAAGCCCTTCTTCAAAGTGAACAAGATAATCAAGCTCTTTGACCACGGCGAAACGATCGTTTTTATCGAAGCTGGGTTGATATAAAGCGCGAACAGCGACCTTATAATCATTTAGAGTATAGCCCTGCTCAATGCCTTTTTTGAAGACACCATAAATGATTGTTGCAATATGATGTTTAGCCATGTTATTTCAATACTTTTCTGGACGTTTGAGTCATAGGGCGGATTTGAGTTTTTGCAAACTTTTGAGGGTGAGAGCGATACCCACGAGGTAACGCCTAGACTCGATGGAGTGAATCATTTTCGCAGCAACGACACGATGGCCTTTTTTTTCAAAACGAGCGATGATCTCACCAATTGCATTTTTTGCTAGCGCGTCTGGTTTGATGATCGATAAAGTGCGCTCAATCGCCATGGCTCTATTCTCCTTGTTACTATTCCAACTAAAATACTAAGCCACCCATGTTATACGCGCATGAGCCACTCAAAATCCATGACTTACTTAATCGAAGCCGCACCTCTTAATTGTTCAGCCAAGTCATTTATAACTGGATCTTCAAACCATGAGGGGTATTGCTCTTTTAGAGACAGTTCAATCATGCTAAATTCGTGCTCCATCTCAATTTTGGCTTTTCTCATTACTTCCGGCAGCCCCCCTCGGACAAAAGCCGGGTTAAAAAGCAGCACACCTTTGTCTACGCAAAGAGATGCGCTCAATACCGACTCGATGCCTTTAAGGACTTGATCTTGGGCTTGTTTGACTTTCCTTAGAGCATCTTCAGGAGTCATTTCGCCCTCTTCGATGCTATGAATAATCTCAGGACAAAGATGAACGCCATTTTCAACTTCAACCACTTGGCACCCATCGACACGACTGAGCGTACGTAACGAAGCGTTACGAAGCTGCTCAAAGCGCACATAGGTGAATGAAACCTGGTTTTTAAATCCACAATAAAAAATGGCATCATAAGCACGGTTAAAAGCTTGAATTAATCGATTTTCCCTTTCAGGGTCTAAAGGTTGATCTTGTTTGAAATACTCAAAAAGCTCGAGACTGACTTGAGCGTCTCGAAGCCCTTTTTCAAAGCGAACAAGATAATCGATCTCTTTGACGATGGCAAAGGGATCATCTTCATCGAAGCTTGGCTGATACAAAGCGCAAATAGCTTCCTGGTGTTCCTTTAGCGTGTAGCCCTGTTCAATGCCGCGTTTGAGGGCACCATAAATGATTGCTGCAATATGTCTGGCCATGTTATTTCAATACTTTTTTGGACTTTTGAGTCATAGGGCGGATTTGAGTTTTTGCAAACTTTTGAGGGTGAGAGCGATACTCACGAGGTAACTCCTCGACTCGATGTTTCGTATAAGTTTTTTGTTTTTTGTTTGTGCAGGCTAAGCATCTGCTGGATACCGCGCGTTCGGTTGCCGCTTGTGGACGCACTTGTTTGCTCAAGACAACCTTCGGGTGACGTGGTGTCGCTTTTGTATTGGAATTTCGAGGCTGGGCAGCATGCGATGAATAAGTGGTCTGTGCCGCATTATGGCGTGGCGAATGACTTAAATATGGCTTGGATGCATGCACTTGATGCATGCTTTGGGGACGGTGAGTTTGGGCATCAAACCCCACATACACAACGCTTGGTCCATCAAATGCAATCGCGACCGCATTCGGGTGAATCGAAGTATGCGCCAAGCAAATTCCAGGGACCATTGAGAGTGCCAATAACCATTGCCTCATAGGATTCTCATCTAAATTAAAAAAAATGAGCCTACATGATAATCTGATGAGAGGCAAATGTCCCTGTTTTTACTTGAAACTTTGTTTCAATGGGTCTAAAAACTGGTCAAAATGTTCATGGAGGTTGACCCCATTGACATGCAAATCAAGCTTTTGAATGACAGCTTTCTTATCTTCAACCGCCACGCCGGTAAAGTGCTCCATACGCTCCATGATACTGAGAGGGCTTTGAATAAGCTGCTCGTACGAAAGCATCATCAAAGGGGTACGAATCACACTTCGCCAATGACTCATCATGGTTTCAAAACCTTTCATAAATCGGGCGATGGACTCAAGCTGATACGCATAATAATTGCCTTTTGCATAATATTTAAAATAGATGCATAAGGCTTGGTCAAGAACGTCTCTTTGTGACCAAATCAACTTGGCATTTGGAAACATCGTTAAAATCAACGCTAAATGTCGATAGTTTGATGGGGTCGTATCAATAAAGCCACCACATTGGTTGCCATGTAAAGCCATTTTCTTGAGGTAGAGCTCCCGAAGTTGGTTTAACTCATGATGGCTAAACTCATGGGGATGGCTTGGGTATTGGGGGTGAAAGCGATTGAGGTATTGATCGACAAGACGAATTTCGCCCAACGGTGCAAGCAAGCCTCCACTAAGGCACGACTCAACGAGGGTCTTGCCTGCACGGGAGAGGCCAAGGACAAACACAGGCGTGAGCGCTTCGATGGGCTCGAGTCCTGCTTGCAAAAAAAACGATTGATCAAATTGCGACCTGAGTAGAGCTAAATCCTTCTCATGCGCATCAAAATCAAAACTAAATTGTGCATTTTGATGTTGGTTTGCCTTTTGGGCATGCTCGAAGGCTTTCTCATACTCTTTGCAGTCTAAATGGATTTTACACATAGCAAAGTGCAGTTGAATTTTATCTTTGACCGTCAGATCGTTTTTTGAAAGCAAGTGCTTGATGTTGGTGGCCACAAGCCCTGTGCTTTTGGTAAAACCCGTGCATGAGGTATAGAGCCTTAACCCCTTCGCATGCGTTGGCATTTTTTTTAAAAACATCTTCACCGTTTTTGCGGCTTTGTCTTGTTGACCAAGATCGCGATACACTTGAGCAAGGTTAAGATAAGAGCGCTCGCGCTTGGCGTTGAGCTTCAGCGCTTTTTGATACCATTGAATCGCCTTTTGAGGTTGAAAAAGCTCATGAGCAATAATCCCAAGATGAAACAAGGCAGGCTCGCACTGTGGGTTTTTATCAACGGCGGTTAAATACGCTTGATAAGCTTTATTCGGCCGGTTTAGGCTGGATAAGGCTGCCCCCTTCAAGCAATAGTATTCGCATGATTGAGTGGCATCGAGGTGGGAGGCATCGAACTCGAGTTCGTCCAAACAACGCTCGTATTCACGTTGTTCGAACCAGTGCTTAGCTTTAGATAGGCGTTGCTGAGGGTCCAAGGCACACACCTTTGATTTTGAATACTCTTAGTATAGTATGAAAACCAGGTGTGCAACTTATTCCATCTGAGACTTTATTCAGCCTCTTCAATCCAAGCCATCTGGATGGCCTCAAGGATGCGCTCATTCGAGCGATTTGGATCATCATCAAAGCCGTCTAATTGAGTTACTTTTTGATGCAAATCCGTAAAACGGATCATTTTGGGATCGACGTCTGGGTGATTGTCAAACAGCGTTTCTGCAATCAAAATGGTATCAGTCCACTTCATGATTCGTCCTTAATGATTTTCTTTGACTTGGTTTAAAGAGTATTTAGGGATCTCTACCACAAGATCTTCCTCATCTACGATGGCCTGGCAACTCAGTCTTGAGTCAGGTTCGAGCCCCCAGGCCTTATCGAGTAAGTCTTCTTCTCGGTCCTCAGGGGGGTCCATCGAATCGAACCCTTGACGAACAATGATGTGACACGTTGTGCAGGCACAAACCATCTCGCACGCGTGCTCAAGCTCAATGCCCTGCTCAAGGGCTTGCTCACAAACCGAGCGGCCACTCTCAGCCTCAATGGTCTTGCCCTCCGGGCAAATCTCAGGATGCGGTAAAAAGGTTATTTTTGGCATAAATTGTCACTTAAACTAGACAGGGTTTGGCCTTTGACCATTCGTTTCAAATTACGATTCAATCGTTCACGCATAAACTCATCCGAGCTGGTTTCAAGCTGCTTGATGGCTTGATCCAGTGCCGATAAGTCTTCTTGAGCTATGACACTCGTTAGATGGGTTAACTCTTGTTCAATGGCATTTAAGACATGCTCATCCAGCCAGTGACCATCTTCTTTAAGCGCCCCTTGGATCGCTTGGACTAATTGCTCGCCATCGACGCGTTTGGCAAAAAGCTTGCGTCGCTGAATATCCTCGCTGGCAAAGTCAATGGCTTGTTTTAACATCGACTCGATGGTTTCATCGGATAAGCCTACCGACGGTTTAATGTCGATGGAGGCCTCGACTTGCGTGGTCAGCTCAGTGGCCTTAACGTGCAAGAGCCCTTCCTCATTGAGTGTAAAGACCACCTCAACTTTGGCATGTCCCTTTGGCAAAGGGGGTAACCCTTTCAACGTGAATTTACCAAGCGAGCGATTATCTTGAGCCAGCTCACGCTCACCTTGCACAATATGAAATTCCATGCCCGTTTGATTATTTTCATAGGTGGTGAACTTCTGTTTGGCGCTTACGGGCATCGGGGTGTTTCGAGCGATGACTTTATCAACCAACCCACCAAGCATTTCAACTCCTAGAGATAACGGATTAACATCCAACAACAAAGAGCTGTGGTTTGACTGACCGCTCAAAGTAGCCGCATGCCATGCAGCGCCTTGTGCCACCACATGATCGGGGTCAATCGAACATTTTGGCGCTAAGCCAAAGGCTTTTTCTATGCGATGCTGTAAATATGGGATGCGAGTAGAGCCACCCACCAAAAGAATGTCGCTTAATTGCGAAGGCTCAAGTTTGGCATC
>CAYNJF010000069.1:0-10181 GCA_964397555.1 uncultured Francisellaceae bacterium | reverse complement strand
AGCATTTTTGTCATCAAATGGTTTTTCGCTGACAAAGTTTGGTTGAATAACAACCGTTGATTGTTCAAGTTGTTTGCTGGCAAGATTTTTTAATACTAACCAAAGACTACGGTAAGCTAATTCACGGTTGGAATTCACCGCTTTCGGCGACTCTACGGTATTCAAATCGATGGTAATGATGTGTTTTGATCCCATCTTCTTGGCCAAATCGACAGAAACCGGACAAATCACGCCCCCATCCACAAGAGTTTTGCCGTACATTTTTACTGGGGAATACACGATAGGCAATGCACAGGATGCATGAATAGCGGGGATAATTGGGCCTGCATCAAGATACTCATGCTCAGCCATCTCCAAATCCGTTGCAACCGCGATAAAAGGAATTTTTAACTCATCAAGATTTTTAACGCTTAAATGATCATCTAAAAAGTTCTGCAAAGCCCGGCCCTCGGATAAACCTGAAAATCGAGCCATCAGTTTGATGGTTGAAAACGCGTTTGGATCAAAAAGATCTTTTGTTTGAATTGCATCAAGCTTTTCTTTGAGTGCCTTTGAATCTGGATTATCGCAATAAAGCGCCCCGATAAACGCCCCAACGCTGGTCCCTATGATGCAATCGATGGGAATATTGTTCTCCTCGAGCACCGACAGAGCCCCCAAATGAGCCGGACCTCTGGCCGCGCCGCCACTTAGCACCACCGTAATGCTGGGCTTGATAGGTTGAGATCGCTTAGGTTTTTCATACGGTATGTCAAAGCGTCTTGCCGGCTGGCCACGAAGTTTGAGCATTAACCAAACAAAAGCCAGTTTGAGCCACGCCCAAAGTTTCAAAGATGTCTGTTTCAGCCAAGCCCATGCTTTTTCAAGATGATTGACCACCGACTGTTTGTCCATTCATGGCTCCTATTAGTTGCAGTTTGACTCTGCGCAACATACATTACTGTTTTATATTGAAAGTATATGCCATGCATACTCTAGATAAAGGTGTCTTATCTCAATATGGGGGTGCTTTTAGTCAATTAAACTGGGAGCCACCTGAGGACTACAAAGCTTGGACCAACAATTTTGAACACGAAGGACAGTTTTGTTCTCTTACCAACTTCTACCGCGATTGTGGTGAGCATAATGACAGTTGCGTATTTGTCATCTCATTTCAGTATTGCGCAGTGAAAAGTGAGATGGACTGGGTGTAGTCAACCCGCACAACAGCATATTATGTTATTCTTAAAGCAATAGAACCTTGGTGGAAACACATGGAAAAGAATATTCGAAAGCTTGAAGCTCTTTCTGATCAGGGCACACTAAGTGGCTGTATCAGCGTCCCTGGCACCATCATGTCCTTCAAAGTACATGATGAAACTGGGGACGAAATCACATCCCAATCGAACAAAGCTGTCACCACCAAAGCCGGTACGTTTAAAGTGCAAGGCAATGGTGATTGGACGCTAAAAACCCTAAAAGAGATAGACAAGCCATTGCACTTTAGTTGCAAAACTCGAAAAGAGGAATTCTTTTTTGAGTTGCATATCGTCCAAGCCAAAAAAATCAAACCCAGGCGTTAGAGTCTTTTCAACAGTTCAGCCAACTCGGGCCTTTGTGAAGGGTTATCCTCTTTTAAGGCTTGAGAGGCTTCTATCCAGGGCTTAAGCCTATCCGAAGGGTTCTCCCCAAAAATCTTCTCTAAGATCACCCCAACGGCGTAATTATCCGACTTAAACGAATAGTGGCTTTTTTCCCCATGGGTGACTTCAGGGGGTCGATAATTTAACGTACCCACCTCTTGGGTTGCCTCATCAACGTCATTGACATGGATGGCTAGGCTGTAATCGACTAATTTAGATGTTTTAGACTCGGCATCGTAAATGATATTGCCCGGTTTCAGATCTCGATGAATAACCTGACATTGACTCTGAAGCTCATCTACCACCTGAAGAACACTTCGTGCAAGCTCGATTTTTTTATCGTCCTCAAGGGTATGCGCTAAGTAATCGTTTAAACGCTCTCCATAATGAAAAGGAATCACCGTTCGCGTGTCGAAATGACTGATATACTCGCCAGCAATCATCAACGCTTCTCGCTCTTGACGAGAATGGGCACGTATGGATTTAATGCGATACTCAAAAGCATACCCATCTTTAAACCATAAGTTCAGCATTTCAAGATGTTCTTGGACCAGCGGATCTTTCGTGGGTTTGTTCTTACTTTTCCACTCTTTGTACCATGTTATTAAAAACTCAAAGTCGGTGTTATCAATCCGATCCCCAATCGTTTCAAAATCCTCGAGACTTAACACCCCTTGATGATAAAGCATCGTGCTTAATTTGATAATGCGATTCTTGTACACCGCGTATTTGGTGCGAACCGAGTCAATGTTGAGTACTCGCTCGTTGTCATAATCACGATAGATGAATTCAACCACCACGACCCAGTGGCCGGTTCGAACATTTTGAGCAACTCGAACACGTTTATCATACTGAAGATGAACCACACTGGTATGAGCATCCACTTGATTCGGAAAGACGTATTGCTGGAAATCCTTGGTGACTAACAGCGTATGATCCAGCCTTAATACATTGCCCCTTTGGTAATAGCCAGGCTTGTAAATTTCAAGAACAATGTCTCGCTCAGAGTCGCTGAGCAAATACCCTTTTTCGGGATCGGCCATTTGATCTGTATGGACGTACTGTGGTAATCGTCGATTGATGTCTTTCAATGCCATTCTCCTTGTTTACATCATTATCGACCTTTGGTGTAAAAGCTTAATTTGATAATGGTATATTTTATGGATCTGAACCAAATGGCCTATCTTTGAGTTAGGGTTATTGATTGAGAGAATGCATGCGTGTTTCACCGCTTTTGTTGATGGCTTTTGTGCCATGCGCCGTCATGGCCGCAACCATGACCATTGAGGGAAATTATCGAGTCATCAAAAGCGATGGATTGCCGAATCATGCCACTGGCAACTTCCCTAACGCCAACAATCCCAATGCGATTAAAGCTCAATCTTATACCTTTAAAGTAACGGTGAACCCAAAGAAGAACGCATCCCCCACCCCACTTCGAAATTATTCATTTGGTGTTGCGCTGAATGGGATCCCTTTTGATCCCGGCACCGCTGAATATTGGAATAATGATCGCTCAAGCGGTTGGAACTATGAAGCAAAATCCAACGCCATAAATTTGGGGCTTGATTTTAATCACGCGCACGTTCAACCTAATGGCGCTTATCACTATCATGGCAATCCTGTTCGTGTTCACTCAAGCGCGCCAACTCTCGTTGGTTTTGCCGCCGATGGATTTCCTATCTATTCTGATACGGGGTATACCAATGATTCGGGTGATTATCTAGGTGCTTTAACCTCTAGTTACCGCTTAAAGAAAGGGTCAAGGCCTTCGGGCCCAGGGGGTTCCTACGATGGGCGCTTTGTCCAAGATTACGAGTACGTTGAGGGAGCGGGTGATTTAGATCGCTGCAATGGGCGTGTATCCAAAACCACAGAGTACCCAAATGGCACTTATCATTACGTATTGACCAGCAACTTTCCATTCATCCCTAGATGTTTTATGGGAACGCCTGATCCAAGTTTTCAAAAACAAGGTGGTGGTGAGCGAAGACCACAACCGCAAGGAACCAATCAGCCACCTTCGTCAAATCAAAATCTTGATCTGTTTTACGGAGCACCGAATCAAGCCACACCACCCCAAAAGACAAAACCGAATGAACGAGCCCCCTCACGAGAGGCTCCCCCCCGTGAGGCACAACCATCTGGGGAACCTCAAACCAATGAGATGGGCCGCCAAGTGCCTAGAGAACTTGAGCCCTCACCCGAAGGGCGAAGACCACCGCCACCTAGGAGACCGCCCCACCATCATCATAGAAGGCCTCCTCCAAGATAGAGCCGTCGCTGTTTGAGGTTTTGCTGAACTAAGGGGTAGGCTTTTTAGGCCTTAACTGCCTGTCTTCGATATGCACTTGTTTGTTTTCATCATCCCAAGAAAACAAAGGCTCCCCTCTTCGCTCGCTAAAGGATGAAGCTGGGCCTCCAGATAAACACATGGCTCTGATTTGGGCTAAGTAGGGTTGGCAGTGCCCCTCACATGGTTTCCATTTATCAAGCCATACAATTCGCCCATCAGCGAGCGGTATCTTAAGGTTAGGATCTTCGGGATTCACGTGCTTTGTGTTTCGACGATATTGCTCAACGGTATGTCCTTCAGCCTCAATCACCACAGGGCCTGTAAATCCCGCTAGAGGGGTGGCTCTGTCTGGCAGCTCCCATAGGGCTGAACCGTAGGTAAGCATACCAATCGAATCTGGCTCAAAGGCTTTAAAACGCCCCACTTTATTTAAAGCACTGGCAAGCGCCACTTCAACACAGCGTGTTGGGGAACTCAACATCGATTGCTCGGGTGCAGACCACTCGCAGGTATGATTGAGCATGCGTACCATTAAATACTGCTCTTTGGTAGGTACACTTACTAATTCAAACTCATAGTCGGAGCCATCTTGCGCACGATTGAGGGCTTGTAAAAAGTGGCCAAACTCTTTGCGAAGCTTTTCATCCTTGGCAGGGTTTTTATCTTGAGAAATCGCTATCAACACCAAGTTTGAATCTGGGACTTGGACAAAGCCTAAGCATTTATTTTTCCCGGCCAAAGGGTAACGCATGCCAGCCGATGCCTCATTTGGACCCAATTCATCCATATCCTCCACGGGATCAACCGTGCTATTCAATAACCTCTCCAAATCATGGTGTAGGCTTGCACTGACATCGCTCGGATCTTCAAGCGCTAAAACCACGGATTCATCGCCTGGGTCGTAATCGTGCACTAAGCTCACCGCCGTTCTAAAAAAAGCCTTTACGGCTTCTTTGGTCAACTCTTTGGCTTCATGGGAAGGTTCAAGGGATATCGACTCATCCAGCAACAACGCTTTGGCTCGAGCAATCGCATTGGCTAATTCGACTTTGATGGTAGGGCTCTCAGTGTCACGTCCTAAAAAGTGTCCCCCATTAACATATGGCTCAAAATAACGGGCAAAAGATACCCACAGATTAGGGACTTGAAAAGAAAACGGTTTGGAAGAAGGAGCAGAAATTGAGTGTTCGGCGGACTCGCCAGCTTTAACAGTAAATTGAGTAAGCATAAAAAAGGGTTCTAATTGATTTGAAGAACTATACCACAAACAAATGCGAATTGACTTACTAAAAGTAAATTTTTTTCATACAAAGGCTAGTTTATTGACTGATTAGAAATCTCGTACACTGTATGCACATCAATCGATTGAGTAGCCCATATGGTCGACAAGCTTCCACGTTACACCCAAGAGGACAACAACACGGTCCCTGTTGATGAGAACGACTTCGTTAATTTGTCATTTGAGCAACTATTTAATATTCGAGTGAGTCTTCCTCGCTCATTTGATAATGACGAAGAGGTCATTGATGATACGGTTTACGTCGAGTCGGAAGAGTTTGATTTTCTAGCACTCAACTTTGAGCAGCTCTTTTCAATCCCTGTCTCGGTTCGATTTAATGAGCGTGAAGAGGTGGAGATGGAGCCGACCAGCAATGGGCCTGTCATGAACTCCCCTTTTTCCTTGCATAATCTAGTAGATAAGCTCAATGTCATCCCTGAGTCTACAGGTCAACCGGTTGAGGTAAAAACAAACAAAGAATCCTCATCAAACACAAACAGTGGTGAAAGCGAGGAAGCTCCAGACGTGGGTGATCCGTTTGTTCCGGTGATTGAAGAAGAGCCGGTTCCTATTCCGGTGGGCCTTAATGGGACCCAAGCAAGCGTGTTTGAGCCTGACTTGTTTGTCGAAGAAAGCGCAAGTGTAAACGGTAATTTATTTGTTGCAGACGGCTTAGATCCACAACAAACCACCGTGATATCGGTCAATGGAGTCACCAATGACTCCGAGGATGATCAGTCCGAGAGTGCCAATTATATTCTGGTTGAGACCCCACTTGGGGATCTAAGAGTCAACATCAACACGGGCGATTTTGTGTACGAGCTTTATGACGCATCCAGCATTAACGATGCCTTGTTGATTGGCACAGAAGTCATTCCCTATGTGATGGACGTGAATGGCGAGATACAAAGCGCTGATTTGACGATGAGCATCATCTTAAACCAAGCACCAAATGCTATGGATGACGCTTATACTTTGATATCAAACGATGTGTATACGGTAAATGATCAAGCGCTCGGGCTTTTAGGCAATGATACCGATCCTAATAATAGTGATACTTTTACCGACATGCAGTATGTCACGGCGGTTGAAGGCAGTAGTGACAACGTAGGATCGCCTATCAACGTTGGAGGTGGCCTTCTCACCGTCAACGCCAATGGAACCTTTGATTATGACACCAATGAGGCTTTTGAGGATTTAGCCCCTGGTCAAACCCGTGACGTGAGCTTCTCTTATACCATTGCGGACGCAGAAGGCTTATCGGACACGGCGACGGTTACCTTAACCGTAGTGGGCTTTACCCCCCCTCTTATTCAACCGGATTGTGATGAAACCGTAAGCATTTTACTCAATGGTTCCCCAACGACTATCTGTGCTTCCAATCCAAGTGCTTATGAACGCTGTGTGCTTGGGTTGGATAGCGTCAACACGAGCATTCAAGAAGGGATAGAGCGAGAATGGGTCAATATCGAAGATGTGTTGTCGAGCTCAAACACCAACTATTTGTTTAGTTGTTCAAATCAGGATGTGGTAGATTACGTCAACAACAGCACCTCGGCTGAGGTCAGACCTTTTGCCGTGGATATCTTATCAAATCTTGAGCCCTATGGTGGCCCTGGGTTTGACCTATAAGGTCAAACCCATGCAATCCCTGATGAAGAATGTTATGATCAGTATTAAGTCTAGTTATTTAATTTTCTAACCATTATGGCCATTATTAAAGTTCTCAATTATCCCGATCCTCGTTTAAAACGGAAAGCCGTTCCAGTCGAGGTCTTTGATGAGAAATTAAAGCAAGTCGTCGACGATATGTTTGAGACTCATTATTCGTTGGACAATTGTGCCGCACTTGCTGCCACCCAACTGGACTTAGATCCACCCTGGCGAATCACCGTCATCGATTTTACCCGAGAAAAGAATAAACCACTTGTGCTGATTAACCCTCAAATCATTGAGCGCGAAGGCGAGCATATGGAAGCTGAGGGTTGTATGTCGGTTTACCCAAGGCAAATACAAAGCATTGTTAAACGTGCCGAGAAAATAAAAGTACGCGCTCAAGACATCGATGGCAAAGTGTTCGAGATGGATGCCGATGGCTTTATGGCAAAATGCATTCAACACGAATTGGATCATCTTGATGGGGTGGTCTTTTTAGACAAGATATCAAAAATTAAACGAAACCAACTCGAAATAAAAATTAGAAAAATACGCAAAAAACTTGCCCAATCAAAAGGTTAAAAGCCTCTCAAAATCCCCTGCTGCGACGTGTCACATGAAGGGACTTTTCTCTATTTAAACGAGCAACTCAGTATGGTTTAATACCTTGTACTTTATGGATGAGGAATTAAATTAATGGAAAACTTGTTGTTGAAAGCGGACGACTTTGTCGGCATCTCTTTTTGGATTATTTCAGCGGCGATGGTTGCTGCAACCTTCTTCTTTTGGGTTGAGCGTGACCGTGCTGTGGGTAAATGGAAAACATCGCTTTCTGTGGCGGCCATGGTCACAGGTATTGCAGCGCTGCATTATTTCTACATGAGAGGATATTGGATTGTTGAAGGTTCAAGCCCTGTTGTCTTCCGTTATGTAGACTGGATGTTAACCGTTCCATTGCAGATCGTTGAGTTCTACTTAATCTTATCAGCCTTAACCGTCGTCTCTACGGCGCTTTTCTGGAGATTGTTGATTGCCTCTGTGGCCATGTTAGTCTTTGGTTATTTAGGTGAGCTACGCGGTCTTGATCCTGAGTTGGGTCTTGGTATGGACATCTGGGTTGGTTTTGGCCTAGGCATGGTTGCCTGGTTCTGGATTATTTATGAAATCTTCTTAGGCGAAGCCAGCAAAATTAATGCGCAAGCCGGTACTGCTTCTAGTAAAAAAGCATTTTCAGCCTTGCGTATCATCGTCACGTTTGGTTGGGCTATCTACCCAATCGGTTATGTCTTAGGTTTCATGGGCACAGGAAACGAAGCCACGTTGAACATCGTGTACAACTTAGCTGACTTTGTGAACAAGATTGCCTTTGGTGTTGTGATTTGGGCCGCTGCCACCAGCGACTCAGCTCAAAGACAAACACAGACAGTCTAAAGGATGCGATGTGTCACCTTCGGGTGGCACATCCACCATTGAATGGCCAAACTATTAACCACCCCTTTATCTAGCGTTCGCCAGTTTATTCTTGCCAGTCTTTCTATATCAGCCCTACTCTATCTCTTAAATCTCAATTATAACTCGCTCGGTGCTGTAGGATTTGCCTGCTTCATTATTTTATTGTTCGGGCTACCCCATGGCGCCTTTGACTTGGTCATACTTCGCCAATCATTAAGCACCAAACAGATGATCAAAGCCTTATGCCTGTACATGCTGATAGGCTCAGCTTACGTTGGTTTATGGCTTGTCTTCCCTTCCATGTTTCTAGTGACCTTTTTGATACTCAGCATGATTCATTTTGGTCAATCTGATTGGCCAAAAGAATCATTTGTTGTACAACTTGGTTGGGGGATGGCGATCTTAGGGGTCGCTTCAGCCACGCACCTTCATCAAGTTTCTTACTTTTTAGAATCCATTGCACCGCAACCTTACGCATTCTATTGCTCAGTTGGGCTTTCAGTAAGCGTGTTAATTGGCTTAATCATAATTTTGAGCTTCAGTAAACATCGGTTCATATTGGCAAGTTTGGTTGGGTGTACAGCTTTGGTATACTCCATCTCCAATCCGTTAATAGGGTTTGCCACGTATTTTTGTTTGTTTCACTCAATACGCCACTTAGAGCATTGTCGAGATGATATTGGCTACCATAAAAACACCATCATCCATTGGATGACTGGCGTGGTTATCATTGGTTGCTTGGCCCTACTCTTTGTGTTTGATACCGATTTAAGCCATTCGGACTTAGATTATCTAAAAATCACCTTCATCGCCTTAGCTGCCCTTACTTTGCCCCACTCTTTTGTACCGGTGATGACACAAAAGCGTTCTTGACAGCTTTATCCTATTGACGTAAAACACAACCTTTTAAGGACAATCATGAGAATTGCTCTATTCTTATTGTTTTTTATGGCAAGTACCATGAGCTACGCTAAAACTATCGTCATTACCTCCGCTACCAGCGGAATATCGACCGCATTGATTGAGGATCTAATAAGTAAAGATCATAAACTCATCCTAATCGCTCGCAATCAAGACAAACTCGAAGCCTTGGCCCAACAATACTCCGACCACGTTCTACAAACCATGGCTCATGACTATCTTGAAATCGAAGACGTACAGAAAAAAATAGAGGGCATTATTGAGCCCATTGATGGTCTAGTCGTCATATCTCCACGACCTAAATTAAGCGATAATTTGTTGCCGAGTCCTGAGTCTTGGGGCCAGATGTTTAACAAATGTTTTATAGGTCCCATGGAAGTCGTAAAGCATCTACTGCCCAAACTCAGCCAAGGGAGTTCTATCGTCATTGTTTCCGGTATATCATCGAAGCAAGTCATGCCCAAGCATGCCGCCTACGGCGTGCTGCGCGGGATGTGGCTAAACCAAGCCAAAGGATTATCCTACCAATTGGGTGAACGAGGCATACGAGTCAACACCGTATCTCCAGGGGGCACACTAACCCAAAGCTATCTTGATAAATTGAACTCAAGAGCTGAAAAGTCAGGGAGAACGCAGAGTGAGCAAATCGCTATAGAAACCGATAATATACCGCTTGGGAAATATGCAACCCCCATGGAAGTTGCAAAGACCATTGCCTTTTTCTTGAGTGATGATGCTTCACAAATATCCGGAACCAATCTTAGCGTGGACGGTGGTTTTGTTAAAGCGTATTAATTAAATCAACTAAAATACAAATATTAACAAAACAACAATCCAACGCATCGAAAAAATGGCGATGATACTATGAATAATGAACTAAACGTTTAAATACATTTGTCTCATCAGGCTTGTCTACAAAGCTCATGCTTTGAGAGTTCATATCATTGCCATACAT
>CAYNJF010000068.1:0-10427 GCA_964397555.1 uncultured Francisellaceae bacterium | reverse complement strand
GATTGGCTTTTTTGTTTTTGGGCCTCAAATGATCGTCGGTCTTGCCGCAGCTGAGTTTGTCGACAAACGAGCAGCTTCTGCCTCGAATGGCTTTACTGGCACCTTGGGCTACTTTGGTGCTGCGTTTGCACTTTGGCCTGTTGGACGCGCCCTGGACTTATGGGGATGGAATGGTTTTTATGCTACCTTACTTATAAGCTCGATCATCATTTTGCTTCTGATGTTACCTTTTTGGTCTACGGGCTCTACACCACAATACACGGACTCTAATCGAGGTAAAAAAGATCCTTTACCTCAAACCTAGTTAGGATGAAAGGTAACCAACATGGATGAATTTTCAGAAGTGAAGCGTCAGTTGGAAGATCGAAAGCAGGAACTTCAGCATCGATATGATAGTGTCAATGATGACTTGCAGCGCAAAAAAGAACCACTCGAAAAGGACTTTGCTGAACAATCTGTTCAACGTGAAAACGATCAAGTCCTTGGTGAAATAGCCCACAGCGCTAAAGAAGAAATCAAACAGATAAATGTTGCTTTGCAAAGAATCGAAGGCGGTGAATACAATATCTGTTCTTCGTGTGGGGAAGACATTCCTGCGGCCCGCTTAGAAGCAATCCCTTATACCTCATTGTGCATTAATTGTGCTTCGCGGAACGAATCTTGACGCTTTACAGCATCGAAAGTTGAAGTTTTTTGTAAACATTCATCCACAATCGTCGATACTTGGGATAGGAACATTGAAGTTTATCCTAGGGGGATGTATGAAATCGTCATTAGTGGCTCTAACAATAGGCTGTCTTGCTTCGTTGCCCGTGTTAGCAGATGAGATGGTCATCGGAGGTAAGGGACCACATCATCATCACGGCTCTTACTATGAGCAAGGTTTTAAAGATGGATGTGAAAGTGGTATTTGGTATGACATGAGTGAAATCAAAGTCAAAGACTTCCACCTTGCTATGTCAGATCGTGGGTATTTCCATGGCTGGGATGAAGGATTCTCAGAGTGTCGTTACAACATCTATTTCAAGATTAACCACGTCGAACACAGAGAAGATCACCGTTATTACAGAACGGATCCAGCGTGGGATCAAAGATAATTAAAATTATTAGTTTATCGTTTGTTTAAAACCTCATATTATAAGCTATGAGGTTTTTTTTTGGAGATAAACGATGCATCCAAGCAGCCCGTTCCCAGCCCTGCCTGTCTTTAATCAGTCCCAAGAGTCCGTGGACATAAGTCAACGTGATGGTGATCGATGGAAGATGATCATTGTGTACCGCGGCAAGCATTGCCCGCTATGCACCAAATTTTTGAATAACCTTGAAGCCTACCAAGCTCGACTTGATGCCATTAACATTGACATGGTTGCAGTCAGTGGGGACAGCTTAGCTCAATTGACTGAGCATCAAGAAAAGCTCAACGTCAGCTTTGAGCTGTTTTACGGATTAACAGTCGAGCAGATGAAAACACTTGGGTGTTTTATTTCTCATCCTCGCTCAGAAAAAGAGACGGATCATCCCTTTGCCGAACCTGGGCTTTTTATCATCAACAGCCAAGGGACCCTGCAGGTTGTCGACGTATCCAACAACCCATTTGTGCGCCCAGATCTAGAAGCTTTAGTATCGGGCCTAGAATACATCCTAGAGCACGATTATCCGATCCGTGGGACCTATCAATAATCTTACCAAGGGCGCCTTGTGGCGCCTTTCAATACGTTTTCAGACGTGTCTACATGCCACCTTTTCAATACAGCAACTCATGGCAAGCTGGCCATCGATGCATGGACAAAGACATATTCTAAGTTTAAGGGGCAATAAACCTCCAATAAACACAGTAGCTAAATGCAATGGGCGGCCGAAAATACATACATAGGTCTAAAGAGGTATCAATTATGTCGTATAAATCTTATTCTTTGCTTCCATTTTGCTTATGGTTTGTCAGCATCCCTGTCTTTGCCAACGATGAGCTGAGCCCAGATCCGAGCATGTTACATCCAGTGACTATGGAAGGAGAGGAAGTAGAGCCTTTCAATGGGGATGCAATCAATCGAACCATGCATGAGCTATTGGTTGAGTGTGAATACAATCATATTTGCATGTACTCTGAGGTCTTAAATTTATCAGAATCGACTCAAGGTGAAGAAAACATCATCTGGAGTGAATTGGCTGAATCGATAGGCGCCAAGCTTGATGATTACAAAGCTTGCCAAACCTCCGAAGCAGTTGCCACCAAAGTTGTCATGAAACAATGTGCAAAAGAAGCCCTTGAAAACAGCGCTGACGAAGGTACCCCTTTGTTGACCCAAGTAGGGCAATGCGCAAGGGAAAGGGTGGCACAGATTGCGGTCAGTGAAAAAAATGTGTTTGCCTTTTTTACCGTCATCCAACCTCGTGATTGGGACATCACCAAAAACTCGTACGGGGGTGATCTTGACATGATGGATAAGAACCAACAAGCCTTAAGTCGCCAAGTGTACGATAACAAAGGGTTCGACATCATGGCTCATGCTCTGCTTGGGGGCGATATGTCGTACGAAGAGTATACAAGCAGTACCGGTTATCAACTTAATAAAATGTGTGCAGAGCTTTTTACACACCCCACTATTGATTAATTAAGGATGTCTAAAATGACGCTCACAGTAAAACAAAACTCCATCGCGTTGACACTCCTATTGGGGATGAGCTTTAATGCGATTGCAGACTCTAAACCTATTCCCAATCAAGAGCCCAATGCCTACCCGGTTTCCATGGAAGGGGAGGAGGTGGAGCCAATTTCCATGGAAGAGCTGGAAAGACAAGCCCTGGAAATGATCATTGACTGTAAATTTGACTTAATATGCATGCACGAAAATGCAAAGAGCTATGTTGAAAACACTTATGGTCAACCTCAACAGTATTGGATGGAGCTAGAAAAATCGCTCGCACCATTGCAAAATGGCTTTAAATCAGCTTGCGACATCCCTACGGTTGAGACATCATTAAATACGATAACCGAATGCTTTAAAGCAAGTCTAGAAAAGCATGATGCGGTCAATTCAAGTTTTTTTGAAGACGTCGATCAATGCGTGATCCCTAAATTAAAAGAACAAGCGAAGAGTGAAAAAAATGTCTTTGCTTTTTATTTGATGGCAACGCCGCTGGAGACCCCCAATCCTGAAGAATATATGCGTGAACATGGTGAAAACTGGTTTAAAGAATTTAAAGCAGAAATGACACGACTTACGTTCGAAGAGCCCATTGACGAAACGATTCTGCATGATCAATTTGGAGATGGTCACTTATTCCAGGATTTTGCAAACAGCGAAACTTACATCAAAGGCAAAGCTTGCGCTAAAACCTTTATTCAATTTCAGGGATTATAAGAAGGGGGGGGCTCTTAAACCGTAAGAGACCCTTCAACAAGTGGCTGCGTGCTATCGCAGTCCAACCCTCATGGGAGACGGCTCATCTTGTGTAGGGTGACACCAATTTGAACTTCTCTCATTTCTCATTTCATAAAAAATACCTTTAGCCGTAGAATACTCATGAATTCGTTTATGATTATCACCTAGGGAATCAATGCAATACCAGCGATTGGTTAATTCCTCAAAGACTTCCCATTTCCCATCATGATAGTTGGAGAGGGGGCTTTCAAGACAAAGTGAATGGATAAATTCTAAATCTTCTAAATACATATCTTTATCTTGGATGCTAGTTGATTGTAATGCCTTGGTGACAAAGGGCTCAAGGTCATCTACAGAAAAAGTAGATACTCCAGATTGAGTGTATCGTTGTTTTATGTCCTTATGGATATATAATTCTTCGACAAAGGTTTTTGCATGAATAGATGCTTGTTCAATTTCATGTTGTTCAAATATAGCAAGTACGGCCTCATACTCTAATGCACGATATAATCCACCTTTGAAAGGAACAACAAGCGTCATATTTGTCTTGGGGATGAATGGGTTAGGATTGGACTTGGGAGCAAGACTCGTATCAGTAGAAGACTCAGCTCGATTTAAGTACTTATCTGAGAGCAACTTACTACGTTCCATCCCTGCAGGATCATAGATATTCAAAGCAAGCATAGCTTTAATGCTCGATTTTGATATTTTAATGTTTTCTTCATCAATTTGAACGTGTTCAGGCTCGATAAAAATCGAATCAAGATCAATCGTTTGGTTTGGAAAGTTTCGGTTTTGTGCGTTTGCAATCTTTTGTTTTTCTTCTAAGATTTTTTGTTGACGTGCTTCTTGTATTAGTCTTTGATCAATTCTATCAATAACACTTCGAAGTCTTGCCTCATCAAGATTCGAATCATTTTCAAATACAATGCCTTCAAGAGGACATAATATATTCAAAAAATCATTCCTAAGCTTAATATGATGACTTGATAATTCACATTTGTCCGTTAATATATCCTCGATATTTTCTTTGCCTAATGCGGCAAAAGCCTCCATCATTTCATGGACTTCCTCAGTGCTTTTATGCTCTTGCCACAATTCAAAAGCTTCTAAAAAAAGCGTATTGAAAAGTTGTAGTATACGCTTGGAACTTGGCTCACAAAGTGGCAGCTCAGATCCATCAGATATTCGCGCAAGTCTTCCATGAGTCCCTGCTTTACAGCTTGGTCTATCTATGTCTGTGTAAGACTCACTATGAGCTCTTCGGATATCCATTAATTGATATAAAAAAGAGTGTTTTAAAGCTGGGTTGTCTTTAATAAGTAAAAACATATGTGCAGCCCTGATACGAGTTTCATCAAACCTCGTGAGTGCATTGCTAAAGCCCTCAATTTGCGTTGCAAAAGGATCATAGGCACGCCATGCTACCTGGGATGGCTCAGAATTACTGCTTGCAAATCTTCCTCTGAAGTCGTTCATCAGATTCAGATCATTACCCGTTACAAGCTCATCGCTGTGAGCTTGGAGATAGCCATCAAGCTCTCTTGATTCCTCTTGGTTGCCCTCAAAAGATTGCTGTACAGCATCAAGTAGATACTGACGAATATCTTTTTCTACTTCGATGGTCTTTTGGAGATCAGTTGCACCAGGATAAGATGAGAAGAAAGAAATGGACTCATTAGGGTTTATGTTTTCTGATTCATCAAGATACTCTCTAACTAAGCTGTAATGCTCTTCAATATTATCTACATCATGAGAACTTGAACTGTTCGCTCGCTCTAGTGCTATTCTTTTAAGATGTAAATGATAAGCTTCTTGATAGGGTTGAGTCGTGTGAAAAGCAATGATTTTTCTGATGATGTCTTCATTGATGTAGTCAAAGTTTAATAGCTCAATATCAATTTCATAATTATCATAATTAAAGGCATAGCTCATTAAAAGGTTAACAAAACTGTAGTCTACAATTTCGTAACCTTCCTCATCCCAAGGGCCATTAATTTCGGCGTGAAGTTTTGCATTCCGGTAGGCAATAACCGGTAATTCTAAGGAATTGATTCTTGGGCAAGCTCCTGCTTCCAAAAGCATGGTTGCCATTGATATTTTATTTTGTTGAACGGCGATAAGGAGGGATTGATTGAGTAGTTTAGTTGAGTTATCAGGAGATGCTTTAAGTAGTTTCTCTAATACATCATAGGGATCCCAACTTGATATTTTATTATTATCAAAAATAACAAACTCTAAGATTGCTTTCTTTTGTTCGACGGTGATGTAGGAAGGAAAATAAGTGATTAAAAAGCTAATGATGTTCTGATTATCACCGTTTGATAAATCCAAACACGCGAAGGTATAGGCATTGCTAACATCTAGAATAAATCCTAATGTCTCTAAATAGTCAAAATAATTTTTAAGATTATGCTGCATTGCTATTCTAAGAAAAGCTTGTTTTTTTTCATAGCTAAAATCAGTCTCTATTTCTTCTAGTAGGGAGTCAGTTAATAATTTTAAAAGGCGTGTCCTCTCGTTATCTCTTAAGTCGACTGACATGTAAGAATCTAGAAACTGAATGGCTTCTTCATGATTTGAAAAAAAGCCCGGCTTGAACTTGGTTAACCCTAATATATACTCCAGATTATAAAAGGGCTCAAACATTAACTTGTTTTTGATCTGCGATCTAGCTTCTGAGGAAAGATCTAATTCAGCTAGATCTATATCTTTTAGAATCTCAAGGTTTAAATCATTATCCAGTAAATATAAACCATTTAACAGCTCTTCAAGAGTTCTTCTAAAGTTAGGATGACTTTTGAAATGGTTGATTAGATCTAACGTAGAACTATCTAATATATTTTGTCTTTTTGACGTATATTCCCAAAGTTCTTTTAGTATGAGAACGTTTATCTCATTAATGATAAACCCATGACGATAAAGTTTAAAAACAGAAAAATAATCCTTGTTATTTAATGCACTGTTTCCGAGTGTATTAGCGCTAAATCCCAACTTAACTAAGTCGTCAATGTTGACTAATGACATTAAATCAGAAACCCAAGCTATATGTTTATCCTCATCATCTATCGAAATGATGCGCTTCCCTTTAGTTATGACGTACCGTAAAAGCTGCACACGATCATGAAAAAAATCATACGCTTGAATAGATTCAAAAAGAGAGTTGCTATCGTAGCTTGCTCCATTGGCTTCAAGTTTTGTTACGGCTAAATGGTTATTTTCTAAAATTGCTTTATCTAAAAGCGATTGGTTTCTACTGTTTCTGTCATTTATATTATTCTTTTCAAGGTGCAGTTGAATCAATTGATCGAACAAGCTTGATTCTTGTTCTACCGAAGAATGAATGGATCTATATTTTATTAAAAAGGATATGGCTGAAAAAGTATTTGCAAAAAAACAACTGTCAAAACCATTGCTTATATCTGAATTTAGGCCTAAAACATAAGCTAGATGATCTGGGTTGGTGGTTCTTAGCATATATTTTATGTTTCTTCTCGTGACGTTGTTAATGTCTAATTTAAAAAATTTGAAATGTTTGAGGATGTTTATATTGATGGCCATTTCAGGAGTGGGTATTTGATAGTAAGTATTTAAGAAGTCAATCAGGGTATTTTTAAACCATGCTTGGTCCTTAAGACTTAAAATCAGTTCTTGGCTTTTTTCGCTTATGTTTGAAGATAATGTTTCATTCCATATGATTAAAAGTAAATCAAAAAGAGGTGGTGTTAGTTGATAGCTCTGTTCAATAATGTTGATGACGGAAGGGATATCGCCTGTCTCTAGAGCATGATTGCCCAATGCAGCATATGAAAAACCATGATCAACTAAATTTTCGATACTTTCGAGATGCAGTAGGTCTGGCACAGCCTGGAAAATATTGTCCATAAAGCTAATGGTCAATGTGTTGCTGTGGACAACTTTACTTAAGGTTGACATGATAATCTCATGATTGCTTAAGTTAATATAAGGTTTAATGAGCTTGATAAGTTCGGGGCTAAATCCTGAAGAGAAAACTGCCGATTCAAAAGCTGTTAATCGAGTGCCATCATTGAGGTTTAGTGGTTGATTAAGGTCAGCACGGTTAGTCATAAGTTGCGCTAGTTCTGATCTTATAACCGATTCATCAATAATATGTACGTAAGATAATAATAAGGTACACGCCGTATGTTTTGTCCCATTAAAATGGAATACCACGTTTGGATCGGCGCCTTTTTCTTTGAGCGCGTCTATAAGCATCAAAGCATCAAGATAATCCACACTAATACCATTATTATCACAAATTGCATCATTTAATTTAATGATGATTTGTGCAATCAGTGGCAAATGATCTTCGTTTTCATCAGCAATGTCTTGGCTATCTCTTATGTTTTCAATGAGCCCTATTATGTTCAACGCGTCTTGAAAACAGAGCTGTTCAATTGATTGGCTAAGCACGGACAATATGTTTTCTAGATGAAGAAAACCATTTTCAACTAAAAGTTCTTTTATATCACTGCTGCTATTGATAAAGTCTTGAGTGGAAATACTGTGTATGCAAACCCTTTGATCAAACGTAAAATCGTTGTCCACATTGAACATAAACCTTAGAAGGGGTAAATGATTTCTTTTAACAGCTTTTTTGCAAAGCTCAATTTGCTGTTCAATACCTATCGGGGATAGACCTTTTTTGAAAAGATATAATATATTATCAAGGTAATCATACGACAATAAATGTCTAAGAATGCGTTGGTTTGATTTGCTTGAATAATTTATATTGGCCCCACCCTCAAAAAATAAATCAAATATCTTTTCGTTTTGTAAACTTGAAAATTCTAATTTACAAATAAGTTCTATATGAGTGGTAAGCACGATTTCATCACGCTCTTGAAATCTATAACTTATATTCTTCTCACTGCAGCGGTTATAGATGTTTCGAAGCCCATCTTCTATTAGATCTGGAAATTCAAGCTCCCTGTCCGAACAACATATCTTTAACATTTCTAAAATAGGAACAATAATACTTTTTTTTACCCTTTTATCTTCAAAACTACCAAGACTAAATTCTGTGTTCTCGAGTTGTAAGTCACTTATAGTATCAATAATTTCGTAAAATTCTACTGGCGATAGGTATTCTTTAAATTCATCAAGCGCCCTAAAAATTGCATTTGAATAAAACTCAGCACCATCGTTGTATGTATATTCGTACGGCCTTAAGTTTGTTTGTAATCGTACGAGTAATGGGATGATGTAAGACGGAACATGTTGAGGTACATTTTTATGGATGGCTTGAATTAGATTTCGAGCAATGGGTTGTGTTGCATATTGGTTAAAGTACTTTAAAGCGGTTTGTACTTTATACTCATAATTATCCTTGTAGTTTAATAATAATTCATCAGGTTCGAATATTAACTTCAGAAGGTGTTCTTTGTTTAATTGTTGATTAATGAAACCGTACTTTTTTATTTCTTTAAAACCCTTATTGATGAACTTTATCATATCTAGAGTTATCTGGGTTTCACCAAAACAACTCATTTGAGTAAGTTCTTCTTGTATTTTTTCTAATTCATCATTATTGGAAGTTGTAAAAAGGTTTACTATTTTGAATAAATCGCTAGCTTCTAATGTCATTATCTTTCTTTAAGTATTTTTTGTGGAAAATAATCAACGCTGGATCATCGGTATGTGATGAACGTATGAGCAGGTTTTAAGACCAATAATTTATGCATGATATACGCGAAGCTGTAAATGGGTATATTTTCTTAATTTAAAACGTTTTCGTTATTTTCCATATGAACACAGCATACAATCATAAATAAACGATAATATAAGCTATAAATGTTTTGTTTAATCAGTTTTGAAAAGTATCATCTTTTAAAGTCCCATTTTTCGCAAGAAGACATTTGCACCCTAAGCCAACTAGATGTTTTATAATTTGAACATTTTAAGAAATTTTGATTATTGCGCTCAGGCTTAATTGTCATGAAATATTCAAAAAAGACCCATATGTCACCCTTTGTCAGAATACATCGCCTCGCAAAGAAGAAGAGGAGATACTTGCGTGGCTGTAGATTTCATTGATTTTTCCATCCTCTAACTAGATATCCTCACAATATATTTGAGATTCATAAACCTATAAGTCTGATTTCAACATAAGGCTGCTCTTTATTGTGAATACATACTTACCTATTTAAATCGGTTACTCATTCGAGTGTGTATTTTGACCCAATCTAGGTCAAAACGACTATTCAATAATTTTCCCATAAGCCTAAATGTAGATAGCAATATCAATAGGTTAGGCCATACTGGATAAGTGTATATAGTAGTTACTAAAACAACTATATGATAATCTGTGAAGAGGTTTTCTAGGGAGACAACACCATGCGGCTTCAATCAGACTTCTCACAAGAATACGCCAACATAAAAAAGGGAAAACAGTATGTTGAACAAATGGCTCAGCTTGCCAAGCGTCTTGAAGAAATTGAGAAAGAAGTGGAAAGGGCAAGTCAAAACGACAGTCAGACTTCAATAAGCGAGAAACTCCTCACAGAAGGAATTCAAATACACAGGAAAATGAAAGCTCTGATTGAACAAAGAGAAGCACAAAAAGGAGTAAACGGTAAGAATATTAAATTAATGAAGCAAATATATGCTCCTTATCAAGCTCAAGAACCTTTTATTGAGGCTCTTATTTTTGATTCTGAAAAGCCAGAAAATAGAGCATACAAGGAAAAATGTGAAAGGGCTAGAGACTTGTTCCAACAATTGTATCTCAATCAGAATCAATATAGTTCCCATATCGTTAGGATCGCTCTTAAAAATGAAGTAAACAAATATCAAGATTTCCTTAACAAAGACAATTTCAGCCCTTTACGCAAATCTAATGAGCAAAGAGATATTGAAACAGAGATTGAGCTCGTAGAAGAAGAAAGACGCAAACGTCAGGATACTAAAGATGCACTCCAAAAAGAGTATACGAACTTATATGAACACTCCCAGGTCATTCTTGAGGGAGAGCCTGATAAAATTTCAGGTGAATGGGTTTTGTCAGATAACCCTGATGACAAT
>CAYNJF010000067.1:0-11325 GCA_964397555.1 uncultured Francisellaceae bacterium | reverse complement strand
CCTGCGATCAAACGTTTTAAACTTGCCGATGAGCAAGGCTTAGAACATGAAATCGAAAACCAACGCAACTGGGCCAAGCTTGTCATGGATGTACAGAATATCAAGTAATCAAAGGAGATAGGCGACATGAAAGCCATGGTTCTTAATCATTTTGGCGACAGTGATGCTTTTGAAGTTACCGAGCTAGAAAAACCTCACGTAAAAGAGGGGTTTGTGCTTATTAAGGTGGCAGCCACCAGTGTGAATACCGTGGATACCATGATCCGAAGTATGGGTGAGAACTTAAAGCCCATTTCACCTGAGTTGCCGGCCGTTCTTGGGATGGATTTTGCAGGCACGGTCGAGTCCATCGGAGACGGCGTCCAAGGCTTTGCGCTGGGCGATGAAATTTATGGCTGTGCAGGAGGCATGGCTGACTTGCAAGGGGCATTGGCCGAGTATATTTTAGCCGATGCTAAGCTTATTGCTCATAAGCCAAAAAGCCTCTCTTTAAAACAAGCGGCGGCGATCCCTCTCGTGGGCATAACCGCTTATGAAGGACTTATTCGTGCTGGCGTGACCAAAGGTCAAACGATCTTAGTGCATGGTGGCTCGGGTGGCGTAGGCCACATTGCCTTGCAACTTGCAAACTATTTTGGTGCACAGGTGTTTTCAACGGGAGGAGGGGATCGCCAATTAGAGCTCATTGAAGCGTTGGGTGCGACGCCAATCAATTACAAGACAGAAGGCGTTGGCGAGTATGTGGCCAAGCATACCGGTGGAAAAGGCTTTGATGTCATTTACGATTCAGTTGGTGGCACAAATCTTGTCCACTCTTTTGAGGCGGCGAGCTTGAATGGCCATGTGGTCACTACCGTGTCTATGGTTGAAATGGATTTAACGCCTGCCCATTTTAAAGGCCTTTCGTTGCACGTGGTGTTTATGCTCATCCCGATGTTGCATGATCATAAACGAGAGGCTCATGGTGAGATATTAACCAAGCTTGCAAACATTGTTGATGAGGGGGGATTAAAGCCTATCATCGACCCTGAACCCTTTCATTTAGAGGACATTGGCAAAGCTCATGATCACCTGACTAGTGGTCAAGCGATTGGTAAAGTTGTGGTCACAGTTTAAGGAGCGAGCATGAATAAAACAATCCTCATTACCGGGTCAACAGATGGCATTGGCCTTGAAACGGCAAAACGTTTGCTTGGTCAAGGTCACCATGTTTTGGTGCATGGTCGCAGCGCAGAAAAGCTTGAAAACGTGATGGGCGAGCTGCGTGAGCTCGGCCATGTTGACGGTTTTGTCGCAGATTTATCCGATCTGCATGCGGTTAAATCACTAGCCAAAGATATTTCTAGCAAACACCCTAAGCTTGATGTGCTTATCAATAATGCAGGGGTGTTGCGCACTCCAAACCCGAATACCCCCAGTGGCATTGATGTGCGCTTTGTTGTAAATACCATCGCCCCTTATTTGCTAACCCAAGCACTACTTCCTTTGTTGGGAAGCCATGGCCGTGTTTTAAACCTCTCATCGGCTGCGCAATCGACCGTCAACATGGATGCTTTATGTGGAAATGGCCCACAGATGGAGCCCATGGACGCGTACGCACAAAGTAAACTTGCTATCACCATGTGGTCTTTTTATTTGGCAAAGCACCTTGGTGAACAAGGAGCAACGGTCATTGCCGTCAATCCCGGCTCATTGCTTGCCAGTAAGATGGTTAAAGAGGGTTTTGGCGTCGAAGGCAAAGACCTTTCCATCGGGGCTAATATTCTGGTGCGCTTATCTACAGAAGCCTCATTCGCAAATGATTCAGGTAAATACTATGACAACGATTCAGATCAGTTTCAAAACCCGCACTCAGATGCTCTTAACGATGAAAAGTGTAAGCAAATCGTAGCCACGATCGAGACGATCTTGGAAGGCTCATAGACCTACCGGGCTAACCTACCTAGTTTGAGAGTGAGTATAAGTTAGAGAGAGATGGCTGGGGTGGCAGGATTCGAACCTGCGCATGCTGGGATCAAAACCCAGTGCCTTACCACTTGGCGACACCCCATCAATTAGGTGTATTTTTCCAACTCAAGGTGAGTTGGTGAGACATTGCAAGAGCGGGTAACGATGCCATTGAATTCATTAGGCATCTCATCAAGAACGTTGTTTGCCTCTATCTCGCTATCAAAGCTAGCGAAGACACAACTGCCGGTTCCTGACATTTTCGCCTGACTAAAGCTATTCAGCCAAGTCATTGCAGAGTCAACCAGATTATATCGTGTTCTCACCAAAGGTTCAAAGACATTGTTGAACTCAGCTTGGTGAAAATTATCTGGCTTCATCGTCTCAAGGGTGCTTATTTTGCATGGGGCGCAGTCCCTTGTCAATTGGGAACTTGCAAATAAATCTTTGGTAGATATCTGACATTTTGGCTGAACGAGTAAGATCCATGTCTGAGCTATCTGATGGTGAGTTAATTGCTCGCCGATCCCCTCACCAAAAGAGGCATGCCCATCAACAAAGATAGGAACATCGGCGCCAATGGAGGTTCCAATTTCCATCAATTGGGCTTTATCAAGATTTAAGCCCCAAAGGTGATTGAGGGCTAAAAGGGTGGTGGCCGCATTTGAGCTTCCGCCACCGATGCCGCCGCCCATGGGCAGTCGCTTTTCCACCTCAATGGCAACCCCTTTACCTGGGGCAAAAGGGTTCAGTGCTTTGACCGCTTTGGTGATCAGATTGTCTTGGGTGGGGAAATCAAACCCTTTTAAGACATAATCATCCTGCACTTTAAAATGCATGCGATCGCCGAGTTCTAGAAACTGAAAGTACGTTTCTAAGTCATGGTACCCATCGTCTCGAACCCCAACAATGTGCAAAAACCAATTGATTTTAGCCGGAGAGGGCAGAGTAATCACTTCAGACTCCATTGCTTTAAGATCAATTTCACTTTGATGTCAGATTGGGTAATGGTCATTTTTCTAGGCAGCATTTTATCGCCAACTTCCTGGTAAGAGTCATAAGAGACTCGCCAATTCCCTTGCAATAGGCTGACAACAAGCCCATCCTCCGAGAGCTCAATGCCCTGAATTTTACGTTTGGGATCGGGCACACCTTTGACCCAGTGAGCCAGCCCTGTCACAGGGATGATTAATCCAGTGGCTCGATAAACCACCTCTTGTGGATCCTTGCCCTGAAATACATTCCCTTCGGAATCTTTCAAAACAACTTGGGTGTTATCCCCTAAGATGTAGGCTGAACCTCCCCCAAAAGGACCAAATAGCTGAATGTCATAAGCTTGTCGGTTTTGAGCCCAATTAAAGCGAGCATTACCGCCCTCATCGCCCTTGGAAGCGGCCACTTTTCCTTCAAGGGACCATTGATCAAGCGGCTTTAGAGACGTTTGGTGAACCTGACTCAACGGACTGTCGAGCTGAACCCCCGACTCACTGGCACTTACCTTCTTTATTTTGTTAGTTGAGCAACCAGATAATAAGGTCCCAATGAGGACCAAAGCCAGTACTTTTTGCATGACAAATCCCTATTTAAAACGAACTATAGGCTACCAAAGCAAAGAGGGGATTGAAACAGCCCTTATTATCTAGGGATGTAAGATAACTTATTAACAAAAAGACTGAAAATACCAGCAAAGATGAAGTTATTTGCTTGTTTTGTTAGACTCTGCCCAAATTCTGCACAGCAGCATAATAATCAGTTAACTAAGTTTTTGGGTGTCTTTTTATGTTTATCGTCTCAAATTTGAGTCGCCTTGTTGCCTCCTTACTCATCGCGGTTGTTGTTGTTCAAACTCCGGCCCACTCCGTTAGCCCAGTTGATCTATTTGCCGCCCAAGGCCTGGCTCCTCAAGTCTTTGGGCTTGCGTTAAAGGCGCACCAAAAAGCCGTGCTAAATGGTGACATCAAAAACCCAAACGTCATCACGATCATTGACTACAGCTTACCCTCGAATGAAAAACGAATGTGGGTACTTGATCTGAATACAAAGCAAGTGTTGCATCATACCTATGTCGCCCACGGTAAAAAATCCGGTCAGCTGTACGCCAAGAATTTTTCAAATCAGGTGAACTCTCATAAGTCTTCTTATGGGGTCTACAAGACAGGCGGGACGTACGTGGGTAAGCATGGCCGCTCTTTAAATCTTCATGGTCTTGAGAAATGGAACTCCAACGCTTACAAACGCAGAGTCGTGTTGCATGGGTCTTCTTATGTGAATGCGACCCGAGCTAAGAACAAGACCGTAGGACGCTCTCTAGGCTGCCCGGCGGTGGACACTAAAATTGCTCAGAAAATCATTGATTCGACCAAAGATGGCACCATGATTTTTGCCTACTATCCGGCTCAAGAGTGGTTAGACCACTCTACGTACCTTGTGTAGGCAAAGCCTTAGTTTGCATGCTTGGCTTTGCCTCGAATACGCTCCATAGTTGAGAGAATCCTCTCGTCATTGGGGCTGCTTTTAAGCGCGTCGTTCCAGACGCGCTTAGCTTCAGTTCTCATGTCCAAAGACCAAAGCACCTCGCCTAAGTGGGCAGCGATTTCCGGATCTGGATACAACTCAAGCGCCTCGGTTAAGATTTCTTTGGCCTTGTCAAACTCACCTTTTTTGAAGTAAACCCAACCCAGAGTGTCCATGATGGATGGGTTTTGAGGCGAAAGACGGTTGGCTTTTAATGCAAGCTCTTCGGCCTCGTCCAGCTTGTCCGTATGATTGGATAAGATGAATGCCAATGCATTTAAACCATCCACATGCTCTGAGTCCACGTTGATGATAGAGCGCAGATCGTGAATCGCTTTTTTAGGCTGGTTCATTTTGTCGAACAAGATAGCCCGCGTATAAAGAAAATCAAAATCCAGTGGTTCTTTGTCTAAATACTCGCTGATTAAAGCCACGGACTCATGGTGTTTTTTCTCTAGGTTTAAGACGTCGACTTTTGCGAGCAAGACTCGCTTATAATCCGTGATGTTGTCTACTTGAGCCTGTTTGAGGACCTCCAAGGCCTTATGGGTCTTGTCCATGGTTGCGTACAATGAAGCCGCTCGTATAAAAGAAATCACATGGAAAGGGCCTTGATAGACTTTTTCGTACCAGCTTGCAGCTTGTTCGGGCTGACTTTTGCTTTCATGCAATCGGGCCAAAAAGTAGTGCGCTGAATCTCTGTGTTCGCTGTCTTGTCGAGCTTGATTTAAAAAGACTTGCGCCTCATCAAACCAACCCGCTTGCATGCACAATCGAGCAAATTGCAATTGTTGTTGAGCTCCAATCTCAGGTTCTTTGGTTAGGATCTCAATTTGAGTGCGTGCCTTAACCAGCATTTTTTGCTCGATAAGCAATTGCGTATAATATTGACGAAGCGGAAGTGAGTTCTCAACCACGGTCAATTGCTTATCAATAAAGGCGATTGCTTGCTCGACTTTGTTTTGTTGCAGGATGGCTTGGGCCATCAAAATGGAGGCTTTGGGATCCTTAGGTTGAATGGCCAGCCCTTGTTGGGCATACGCTTGAGCAAGCTCGAGCTCATCTTCATAAATCGCCAAATCAGAAAGCGCTACGTGAGCAAGATTTAAGTCCTCGGATTGATTGGCCAACTGAACGAGAGCGTCCATGACCACCGCCTGATCTTCCTCGGTAGGCATTTGCTTATAAAGCATCACAAAATGACGATCCGAGTCGATGGGATCTAAACGCATTAACCTATCTAAATATTGAACACCTGAATCAACATCCCCAAGTCGAATATAAACCGCTGCTGCAGTTATTTGGGCTTCTAAATCTTTGGGGGCATTTTTAGCCCACAATTGGGCTGGAAGTTGAGCTCTCTCTAAGGTTGAAAGACTCAAAGCAATTTGGGTAGCTCGCTTTGCGATTCGCGGATCTTGGGTTTTTTTCGCGACCTCGATATAATTTTTCAGAGCCAGTTCTGGTTGATTCCTATTTAAAGCCATTTCGGCGGCCATAATCTGATACATCAGCTCAGTGGTGACCGGTTCTTGTTTGGACAAGACTGGTGGGGCTTTTTTAATGGCTTGGGCCAGAGTAAAATTGTCGGCAATTATAGTTTGTGATGCGACGAGTGTACTCAACCCAATGATGAGTGTAGCTGCCTGCTTCATTATAACTTCCTTTGGCAGTTGGCGAGCTTTATGCCAGCACAGTTAGGGTGTTTGTAAGTTATTAATCGGCAGCTCTGGGATTGAGGTGAATCTTTTTGTTCATCGTTCATATTTAAGAAAAAAATTGATGATCACAGCGTTAGGAATCAGCCATAAAACCGCGCCTGTTGCAGTGCGCGAGAAGTTGGCCTTCTCAAGCGACCAAATTTCTGATGTGCTGCAACAAGCTCATGACTATGGTCATAGCGATGAGTTAGTGGTGCTTTCAACTTGTAATCGAACTGAGTTCTATACCATCAGTGAGAACACCGGACCGTTGGTTGATTGGTGGCAAAGAGCCGTTGATTTACCCATAAAGCCGTATTTGTATCAACACCATCAAACCAAAGCCGTTGAGCACTTGATGAGTGTGGCATCTGGGCTTGATTCTATGGTCATGGGAGAGCCTCAAATCTTGAGTCAGCTCAAGCGAGCTTACTCGATGGCATCAGGGAATGGATCTTTGGGTAAGTGTTTGCAACGGTTGTTTCAAACCAGTTTCATGGTGGCCAAAAAAGTACGCACCCATACCGGGATCAGCCAAAACCCGGTGTCCATTGCTTATGCGGGGGTGAAACTTGCCTCTCAAATCTTCTCGGATTTGCCTTCTCGAAAAGTCTTACTCATTGGGGCAGGGCAGACCATGCAGCTTGTGGGGCAACACCTTAGGGCCCAAGGTATTAAAGACGAAACCTTTGCCAACCGGTCCTTAGCAAAGGCTCAAGCCTTAGCCGACACCTTGAGTGCAAAGGCCATCGGGCTAGAGAGCATCGGGGATTGTTTGACCGATTATGACATTGTGTTTAGCGCCGTGGACGTAAGCTCCCCCATATTAACTCGAGCGATTGTTGATAAAGCGTTGAGCAAAGGCAAACGAAAACCCATGTTTATGGTGGATTTAGGGATCCCTCGAAACATCGAGTCGCAGGTGGGCGAGCATGACGATGTCTTTTTGTATAATTTGGACGATTTGCAACAGGTGGTCTTGGCGAATCAAGAGTTTCGTCAACAACAAGCCACGGTTGCACAAAGCATGATTGTCGAACAAGCCCAGCAATTTATGGGGTGGGTGGAGTCTCAACAGCACCATGCGCATTTGATTCAGGCAAGGCGAAGTGCCCAGTCCATGAAACTTGAACTGACTCAAAAGGCCATGAATGAGCTGCGCGGCGGCAAACCCGCGGAAGAGGTCGTGGAGGCATTAGCACACCGTTTGACTCAAAAGATGTTGCACAAACCTACGTTACGAGTAAAAGAAGCGGCTTTCGATGGAGATGAGACCGTGGTAAAAGCATTAACCGATTTATTTATGATAGAGAGTTCATGAAAGCATCCATTGAAAACAAATTAATCCATTTGGTTGAACGTCACGAAGAAATTGCCCACTTGCTTTCACAACCTGAAATCATTGGCGATCAAAACAAGTTTCGTGATTTATCTCGAGAGTACTCTGAGCTTGAGGAGGTTGTGGTTAAATTCAAAGGATATCAACAAGCCCTTGAATCCATCGAGCACGCCAAGGCCATGCTCGATGAGGACGATCCGGAGTTGGCTGAGATGGCCAAAGAGGAGCTTGATGAGGCCAATGCTTCTTTGGAGACCTTCGAGCAAGAGCTGCAAGTGCTGTTGTTGCCCAAAGATCCAGATGACGATAAAAACGTCTACTTAGAGATACGAGCTGGAACCGGGGGCGACGAGGCCGCCATTTTTGCCGGCGATTTGTTCCGCATGTACTCCAAATACGCGGAGACCCGTCGTTGGCAGGTGGAAATCATCAGTGCCAACCAAGGGGAGCACGGTGGTTATAAAGAAATCATTACGCGGATCATAGGTGATCAAGTCTACTCCTCGCTTAAGTTTGAATCAGGGGCGCACCGAGTTCAACGGGTGCCAGCGACCGAGTCGCAAGGTCGGGTTCACACCAGCGCATGCACCGTTGCCATCTTACCCGAGGTTGAAGCTGTGGAATCGGTGGACATCAATCCGAATGACATTCGAACGGACACCTATCGCGCGTCAGGGGCTGGAGGCCAGCACGTGAACAAGACAGACTCGGCTGTGCGATTGACTCACATTCCAAGTGGGATTGTCGTCGAATGCCAAGATGAACGCTCTCAGCATAAAAACCGTGCCAAGGCTATGTCGTTGTTGCAAGCCAAACTCTTGCGCTCAGAAAAAGAAAAGCAAGACAAAGAGCAATCGGAACAACGACGCTCTTTGGTGGGCTCAGGGGATCGCTCCGATCGCATTCGCACTTATAATTATCCTCAAGGTCGACTCACCGATCATCGCATTAACTTGACTCTCTACAAGTTAGACGAAGTCATGGAAGGGGCCTTAATGGACGTGATCAATCCCCTTAGGCAAGAGCATCAGGCAGACTTGTTGGCGCAGCTGGGTGATCAATCTTGACGCTCGAGCAGCTCATACGCCAAGCCACGAAGAAGTTGAATACCACAACGCCTCGACTGGATGCACAAGTATTATTGCAACACGTCCTCGGGCTGGATAAAACCCAGCTTTTCCTCAAAGCCAATGAGACCGTCTCCTCTGAAGATCAAAAAGTCTTTGAGGACTTGATCGAACAAAGAGCAAAAGGCGTGCCTGTCGCTTATCTCGTTGGTCAACAAGACTTTTGGTCACTCACGCTTAAGGTCAATGCATCGGTGCTTGTCCCCAGAGCCGATACCGAACTGGTTGTTGAAAAAGCCCTTGAGTGGCCCAAACAAGCATGCACCATGATCGACCTCGGCACAGGTTCGGGCGCCATTGCTTGTGCCCTAGCTCTTGAAAAGCCACATTGGCAAGTGTGTGCAACCGACTTGAGCACCAACGCTTTAGCGGTGGCCAAGGCCAATGCGATGACCCACGAATTAGGGGTTCTTTTTCATCGCGGGCATTGGCTTCAAGCCGTTCAGTCCTCTTCTATGGACATGATTGTCTCAAACCCTCCATACATTGAGAACAATGATCCTCACTTAAGCGAGCTCGTGCATGAGCCCTTAGAGGCACTCGTGGCCGATCATCAAGGCTTATCAGACATTCAACAAATATGCGAACAAGCCTATGGTTGCTTAAAGCCTGAGGGTTGGCTTTTGGTTGAGCATGGTTTTGAGCAAGGTGAGCCAGTCAGAGACATCTTTAGAAAAGCAGGGTTTGTTGAGGTCGAAACCTTTTTAGATTTGGCGGGCTTAGAGCGGGTGACAAAAGGGGTACGTGGCAGTTGAGTTTTTGGCTCGTTGCGCTACTATGGTTCCAGCGATAAGGAGCAATGCTTATGTTACGAGATTATCACCCAGACGACTACCACGGCTTTTGCGACATTGTCATGCATCCAAGTGTGAATCCATTTTTGAGTTTTGAAATCATGGACTCAATCAGTTTTATGAACACCTTCGATGAGCTTGTCAATCGTAATACGGTTAAAGTATTTGAGCAAGACGATAAAGTGGTTGCGGTGGTTATCATCAAACGTCACAAGCGACGTTGTGCCCATGTGGTCGAGCTTGGGACTTTAGGGGTTCACCCTGATTACCAATCAAAAGGCATTGGCCATCATTTTATTCAAGCCATTTTAGATGACTTAAGCCAGGACGAGAGCATCCGTAAAGTTCAGCTTACGGTGGAGTCAGATAATGAAAAAGCCCTCGCCTTTTATGAAAAACTTGGCTTTGAACAAGAGGGTGTCTTCAAAGAGTGGTTTAAGCGTAAAGCCGATGAGCATTACGTGGATGAAATTTTCCTCGCCAAATTTATCCGCTGATTATGTTTAGTCTGGCCGCCCTTGAGCAAGAGTATAATAAGGCGTTTACCGACGTCATTGAGCAGGTTTATGGACAAGACAAGCTCTCTCAAGGCGGCGAGTTCAGTTTTCGCTTACTCGAAGGTGAGAGCGACTTCGACTCAAAGCGAGTTCTCGATGTGGGATGCGGGTTTGGAGCCTTTGCCAATTATCTTGCCAAACATCATCAAGTGCACGTGGTGGGCCTTGATGTGGTCAAAGATCTCATCAATCAAGCTCAAGAGCGAACGGATAATCAAACGTTGATGGGCACGGTTGAGTATGTCTTAGCCATCCAAGAGAACTCCTTGCAGCACTTTAATCGTGAGGCATTTGATTATGTGTTTTCATGCGAGAGCTTTTTGCACATCGAGAATAAGTCCGCTGTCTTAAAAGAAGCCTATCGCACGTTAAAGCCAGGTGGCACCATCCGGTTCATCGACTGGACTAAAGGGCTCGCGCCTTCTAAGCATCTATCGGCCATGATGGAGCTCGATGGGCTCGACTTAAAGCTTATCAGCTGCGCTCAATACGAGCGTGATTTGACCAACGCAGGCTTTATTCACGCTCATTCTCGTTCACTCAATGAGCACTACATCGAGTTTTGTCAACAAAACCTTAAAACGCTTGAGATAAAATCTGAGGCGTTAAAGCGTTCTTTAGACGAGAGACAACGGCAAGGCTGGTTAGACTCATGGGAGCATCAACGTAAAGCCTTCGAGGATCAAGAAGTGATTGTAGCTTTGATAGAAGCCCATAAACCAAGATAAAAAAAGCATCCCGTAGGATGCTTTTTTGTTTTATTGATAGCGTCGATTATAGTTAATCCCGGCTCTGCGAGGTCGCTCTTCTCGCTCTGGTTGGGCTTGAGCTTGGGCTTCATCATCAGACTCCGAATCGGATTCCGAATATGAATCTATGTTTGGATCCCTAGCCTCGGCTTGGGGCACTCTAGCGTCAGCGTCAGCATTAGGGCCAACATAGACGATTAAGGCTCTTTCAAGGTTTAGCGGATTGTCCGCAAGCTCTTGGTCCGGGACAACTGCCACTGGGTTAGCAACCGGTGCAGGCTCCTCTGCCTCATCCGCCGGTTCTTCAATGATAGGCTCGCCACCAGCCACATAATTGGGTTGGCCTTGATGCTCAACCTGATGACCTCGACCAATTCGCCATCCGCTCATCACTTGTTCTTTGAAGTGGGCAAGGGCCCAGAAAAGGGTATCTTTAAGCTCAATCCCTTTGGCTATGATGCGCCCAGGAATGGAAGCGATATAAAGAGCGGCGTCCTTGATACCAGAAATGAACTTCTCAGCGAAGTAAACGACACTTCCTAGATAGCGGGCAACCATATGCCAAAAGATGACAAACCCGTTGAAATAAGAAGAAATG
>CAYNJF010000066.1:0-11571 GCA_964397555.1 uncultured Francisellaceae bacterium | reverse complement strand
TATGCCCCCTCTTATTTAGTCACTTCTTTATATGTCTAAGCTTACGGGGTTTATCCCATATCCTAGATTTAAATTTCACCGTCTGAATGATGCTAAGAAGTATTTCAAGCAATCACAAGGCTTATATATCAAAAGGATTAATAACAAACTATTATGGCCTGTCATGCTTAATCCCTGCCCTAATACCCTTGATGGCTAGTTCATATACACTTTGTATATTGGCTTTGGGGTAAGTTCAACTTAATTGAGATTGGGTGAAATCATATAAGTAATTAAAAAATCTGGTACTTATATTGCCTAATTGCAGGTGGCATTGCATCATTTTCATCAGGCCCAAATGATATTGAGTTTATAACAACATGTACAAGTTCTAATAAGCTTGGTGGCAATATTAATGGCGTTAATCATAATATGCACACTTTCTCTGACCATGTGAATGATTTAGATGGTAATCTTTTGTTTGCTGGAAATAATGGTACTTTCTGCCATCAAAATCTTCTCTATCAAGTCACTCCTGTTGCAGATGGAAATAAGATCTATGTAATTGGCAGCTGCTAGTCGCAGACTTTTACTATTGACGAGTTTTGTGGCTTGGTACATCCTAGCCATGAATCTCGTTTTCTTTACTTATTAACAACCTTATTATTCACTTTTTCGAAAAAAAAACCTTACCATCAACTACTACCCTATTCTCTTAAGAAACATTTAACTTTGCCATTCAGTCAATATGAACGTGTTTTCTATTACTGCAAATAGACTTATATTGCGACCTGATATTAAAAATCTGATTCAAGGACTATAACCTTAATCACCTTCTTCTTCGCATGGAAAAGTTGACACTATTCTTTTCTGTTTTATTGTTTTTCTCTTCGTCTAAGTCCGTACCTGGTTCATCATAAGAAAAACCCATTCGGTCAATTTTTTCCTTGAGAACATCAATTTTCTCGTTGATAGAATCTTGTTCATTTAACTCAAGTTGATCATCCTCAAGCATTTTTTCTAAAGCTGCCAACTGGTTCATACGTTGCTGATAGAGTTCATCAACAGGCATTGCTTCAATTAGAGCATTCGGATCTATCTCTTCATCAGGGCCCCTACTCTGTGCTTCAGCCCAATGTTGTGGGAGCTCATAGTCTTTATAACGGCGAGCTGCGTTGACAATGTCATTTTCTATTTCTTGCAATTCACGAAAAGCATTAAACTTTGTACGTTTTCCCGTAGGTGAAACTTTTCTTCCATTTTCCAGCACTTCCCCTTTCATGAATTGAAATTTATCAGATGCTTTTATTCTGGTCGTTATATCAGGTATAGAGTCAATGTTCTCTTGATGTTCTTCAAGCAGGGCTAGGGCTTTATCAAGAGTGCCTTCTTTTTCTCTAAGAACACTGATATCTTCTTCATCAAGCTTATCATTGAGCTCTTTTTTGAAGCTCTCTAAGCTCTTACGATATCTCTGACATCTATTTCTGTCAGTTGAGTTAGCCTCATTGAGTTCATTCAAACTACGGTAGGGTTCAGCCTCATAAAAGATATCACTGGGAGTCTTAGTAAAATAGACTAACCCATCTCTTATTTCGTAAGCGCTTTGACTTTCTGACCACTCTAAATGTGAATATACATCAGATTTGGTTATATACTTAAAGTCATCTTCAATTCTTTGAATAATATCTATTAATGCTTGATAGTCCTTGAAAACAGCATCAACCAAGCTATCTATACGCGAGCTCAACGATTCCTGTCGAACTAAAATGGGCGTCTTCTTTTGGGTTCGCGTAGGCATACTCCATCTGTTAACAGGACTTGAGGCCGCATTATCACTCCCAGAAGCACTATTTGAAGCCTCAATATTTGAATTATTAGAACTACTACTCCATCCAGAGTCACTTTCAGAGTCGGAGCTTGCGCGAGCCCTCAGTGGCAAAGGTATTATAGAAGAGGCTTGATTTGTTGTTGGTACACGTTTTTTTTGTGCGCGTTTATTCGATACACGTTTTTCTTGATTTTTTGACTTTTTAGCCATATTAGATGCTCACATTACTGATAACTTATTTTTGACCAGTAATGCCTATTTTGGTTCCCCAAAAGAAACTATGGATGAAAGCTTTTTTTTGGAGAATGCCGCTGATTTGCTAATAAGCACAAAGCACAGCTTATGCAATCTTAAAGTTCAATAGAAAGGAATCACTGCGCCTGAGTAATCTATATACTTCAGGCTCTTGATACAATAAAAGTCTAATCTATAAGTAGACCTAAGTTTATTGGTTAAAAAGGCCCTGGAGCCTCATCAGATGACCACTGCGCATTGTCATCTCGATGGTCATCTAAAGATGAAGAATGTATAAAATTATTTAAATATTGCTCTTCAGCAAAGTTTTGTTGTATGTAACTTGTGAATGCTGGAGTGACTTGTTCGGCATTTTCAACTCGTTGTTCACTCTGATTCTGCCCCGTGCCATTATTAACCAAAGTTGAATACATGTGTATCTCTGTCAAATAGTCATCATCATCAATTTCTAGCTCCAGTGTTGTGTGGCGACAACAAGAAATGAGCTTAGGGATTAAAAGAGTTAAAGCAACCCCGCAGAAACCGTTAAACCCTAAAACTAAGGAGAAATTTTTCAGTACAGTAGTAAAGATGGAATCATTATGATTATCTACATCTAAACTTTGTATTTTAAGTATGTCTCTATTGCTATTTTTAGCAATCGTATTCGGTTCTTCTTTGTATTGATGGCCGTTATGAGTTGAGTCAATATTTGTTTCAAGTGCTTCAATAGGTTGATTTGTCTTATCATATTGAAAAAGAATCTTACTCTTGTCGCTTGAAATATGTCTTATGGTTTCTCCATTAGATAGGGTTTTTGATGGATGTAACGCATCACTACTAACTTGACTAATTGTCTGAAAATCAACTCCATCTACACATTCAAAGTGATGTTCAGGAAAAGTCTCTTGGAAGTCGTACTCATGAGTTTTGCTAATGCCTTTAAGCTCTACCCATTGATCTACTGTCATACAGTCAGGTTCAATTGTAGTGGGGCTTGTCTGGCCAATAAAACTTAAAAGGCTGTAAAATCCTGGTAGTTGATTTAGAGCGGATGGCATAAGTTGGCTAAGATGATCAAGCATAAAATCTTTCTATTTTAATTCTCATGATTTAAAAGTCTCCATTAAATAGATACTTTCTTATATTGCGATCTTAAGTTCAACTTCTAAAAGTGTCAATTAGGTAGAGGTTATTCAAGATACTCATGTAAATGGGGTTTTTATTCTTCGAAAACCTGTTTTAATTCTTTTGTCGATAAAATGAATACTAAATTATAATTTAAAAATAATAACGGTTGTGGTGCCATCATAATCGTATGACTTTATAACTTTATTCATGGCGGTAGGATAGATTTTGAACAACCATATATGAACTTTATAAGAAAAAACAGGGTCATTGCGTGAATCCAATAACCCCGTTTCTAAGATATAAACTTAAGAAATGGTATAATTTCTTAGGTTGACTGGTTCCTTAATGTCATATTCTTTTTCATAGTCAGAGCTAAACTCCTCGCTCGTATCTTCTGAACCAAAGGTATTACTTTCAGCTTCTGTGAAAATAATTGCTTTGTTTCTAATGCTTTCAACTCTTTCTATGATATCCCCCTCGTTAAGAGGACCAGGTGTAACATAAGGAACAATCAGAGCAATAACATCAGGTATTAATGCCGTTTCACCTCGGTCATATCCAGCCAAAGATAATGCGTCAACAGTAACTCGTTGAAGCTTCTTCATCTCAGCGAATGCCAAGTATTCTTCATGAAATAGATCAAGTGTATGTCTATCATTCTTACGAATAAGCCTACGAGGTTGGTCAAGGGGGATGCTATCATCATTAAGCATATCGAAATATTCAGGGTGCCAATCGTAAGGCGCCATTCCATTTTCATTCCAGTATTTCAATGTATCTGCGTATGCGTTCTTCACATAAATGAGTATTTTCTCAAGCAATTTAACGTCATCTATTGAGGAAAGAAGAAGCTCGGCGCATTTAAGTTTATTTTGTTTTACAAGAATATCAACCACACCTAAACAAGAAAGAACTTCATCGCTATTCTTAAACTTTAAAGTCAAGGAAGTCATCATTGAATGTGATGCACTTTTATGGTTCAGAATTCCCTTAATAACATGTTCTAAATTGTTTTTAATAAAAAGCTGTGCGTATTGATGTTCTAATAACTCACCAAACTGTTCACCAGTCAACCCTGATATCATTTTATCTAATTGAGGTGCTACTTCACTTTGCTCTTGAATTGATGAATTTTCCAATAAAAACTCTAAAACATCAAAGCTGAACGGGTACGGATCAAGTATGCTGGGTTTGTTCATCTTTTGAAAGAGTTCAGTAAAATTGTCATTGAAGCATTGTCGCCCTTCTTCGCTTGCGATTAACAATTCAAGACCTTCAATGTCTTTGTTGCGGATAAGTAGTAAAAAGTCGTCTTTAATAGTCATAGTAATGCCTCGTCCAAGCATGTGTGTGATACCCAACTTACCTCAGGGGCCTGTTATTTACTATTCGTAAAAATACTTACTCATTTGTTATTCTGATTAGATGTGTTGAATCAAGGATAGGTGGTCTGAAAAGTTACACTATGATTAAGTGCTTATACGTAGCTTTACTTATTTGACCGTTTTTGTTTTTTCAAATCTGGCCCTTCATCATCACCATCATTTGCAACACTACTACTTCTTTTTCTGTTTGTAGCTCTACAATCATTATCACGGAATTTATTGTTAATTGGGCTTATTAATATTGGACCTTGCCTCGGCATGGTTAAATCTCTTGATTCATCTTGAGATGAATCCCCAAGTGATATTAATTGATCAGATTCTGAATATGCTATTGCGTCAATGATTGACCAGTATTGGGAAAGTTGAATTTGAGGTTGAAAAACTTCATATTTTTTTGAAAGAGAAACAAAACCCTCAAAGATTGATTAAAATTTGTTGTATTCAATTACATTTTTATTTCTTAGGAACAACATAACAACATCTTGATGATGATTAAAAGCAGCAAGGTAGAGTGCAAAACTGTTTCTTATGTTAGCTAAGGTATCATCGTCTCTTATTAGTTGTTTTATCACTTGGGAATGACCATTGAATGCTGCCTTCATTATAGCTTGGCCATCTTTAGCTCTAGGTGATGCCCCCTTTTCAATCAAGCATATGACCTCTTCAGTGTCACCAAGTATTGCAGCTTTGATTAAACTGTCATCCAGTTCTTGCTGTAAAAATTCTAGGTTACTATATGGCCCTTTTGCACTCATGTTGAAATCCGAATTATAAAAATTTTTCGAAGCATATCGAACGTGACTAACATCGCCAACTAAATACCGACAAACCATGCTTAGTAAACGATAAAGAAATCTCAGCTTATAAAAAGAAGTATGAAGTTCTGAATATACTTAGATTGGGAAGCTTGGGTGTGCAAGGTGTTCACAATAAAGGAGTTGGTGATAATTATGTTTATGTAATTTCAGTATTGGAAAAGAATATCTTAAGCATTGTTTAACTATGAAGATATACTTTAGTGGTTTCATAAAAGAGTTTCTGATCTATGTTCTTCCTTAGGATGGATTTTTTTCCTTTGGTTGAATAAGCACAGATATAATAACGCCGCCTTGCATTTTTTCTATAACCGCATCAAAGTCTTCAAAGGATATTAAATCATTTTCTTTTGGAATATGACTAATATTCTCATAGATGAGCTCAGCTAGTGTTTCAACGCTATCATCATGCTCTATATCAATATCAAGCTGGTGCTCTAATGAGTAAATTGCACAGCGCCCTTTCGCTCTTATGCTCCCATTTTCATTGAGGATCCAATCAACATGAGTATGATGAAACTCGTCTTTCATGATGCCAAGCAAAACTTGCAGCACATTATCTAAAGTTAAAAACCCAAGCACCCTTTTGTTCTTCATAACTAGGGCAAAGTGTGGACGTCCTTCCCTAAATTCTTTTAAAACAGCATTGACTGGTATTTTGGCTTGGATTTTAATGATCGGCCTTAGTATCTCATTAATGCTATTTACGCCTTCTTTCGTCAACAGATCCTTGATATGAATAATACCTACAATCTTATTCTTATTCCCTTCATACACGGGGTAGCGTGTATATCGATGCTTCTTTATAATCTCGTATATCTGCTCAATGGATGAGTCTTTACTGATGCTGACCATTTCATGGGCGGGTCTCATGACTTCTCTTGCGTTAATTTCATAGAAATCGAGTGTTTTCTCAATCAGATCAGCTTCACTTTCCTCAAAAATGCCATGAGATTCCCCTATTGCGGTTAATGCCAAAAAATCATTTCGGGTAAGGATATTTTTCGCCCCATGACTTGGAAACAAACGAGTTAGCAGCTGACACAGCCAGACCAATGGGTATAAAAGACGTATAAGTATAGTTAGAGATACAACCGTGAACGGAACGAATCTTTTCCAGTAATTAGCTCCAATGGTCTTTGGAATGATTTCGGACAACAAGAGAATGGCCAAGGTCATGGAAGCCGGTACAATCAGTTTTGTCACGTACGGGCTAGTTCCGCCCCAGATTATCGATGCCTGCTCACCGACTCCTATAGCCCCTACAGTATGGGCAATGGTATTTAAAGTCAGAATGGCGGACAAAGGCTTATCGATTTGTTCTTTAAAATTTTTAAGCTGTTTACCTAGAAAGTGATTTTCTTTCACCTTTATTTGCGTATACGTGGGAGTAATGCTTAATAGAACGGCCTCCCATAAAGAGCACAAGAATGACATTGAGATGGCAAAGACAAAAAAGATGATAAGTACTGTATACATAAAAAATCCTTTTAATTATCTTTGCTTATGTTTTCATTCTAACTTTAAAGTGGCACTCTTATCTATCTTAACGAAATGATAGTAAAGATACCATGACATCGAGTAGGCATGAGTCACTTGATACATTAGGAGTAATATAAGCCTTTTTTGTGAGCTCTGCTTTGAGATTCAAGATCCTGACAGTACTTGTTTGTCTGTGACTCAACTATCTCTTCTCCACCTTTTCCTCTTGGATTTAATCTTGGGTTGCCCCAATAGGTAGTATCTCTTGAGAATAAAATTGGGCCTTTTTCACGAGTGTTTAAAATGCCACCGAACCGAATAAATTCGGTAGTAAAATTAAATCCAAAGCCACTTAAGGCATCGTTGAGTTTTCTAGCTAAACCATATTTGATCAGCGCGTCTCTATATTTCTCTTTGTTTTCAGTCATTAATGCTTTGTTAATCGCATTCCTTAGTATGATTGAATTTGTGTTTTCATTGAGTTGCCAGTTTAATAAAGCTTCTTCGAGTTCCTGTGTCGGCTCAAAGCCTCGTGATATGTATTTTATCGCTCTTAGGGCGCGTATAGGGTCCTCTGCAAAGAGAACTTTGGGCTCTCTTGTTGGCCTCAATATTCTTTGTTCCGCGTCAGCTACCCCTTTCCCTGTTGGATCGTAGGTAACACCTGCACTATTTATGAAAAGTGTGCAGATCGTATAGTCTCTACTGAATGAGCTTGTCAGGATTTGAGACGTTATGGAGCCATGTGATTGCGGAACAAAAAGTAAATCAATGGTCTCTTTTGGATGTCTTCGAGTGTATAAACCTGGTATATGTCTTGAGCGTTGGTAGTGACAACGCTCAAGTTGTTCATGACTGGGCTCTGAGAATGCAATAAAATCCAGATCATCATTGGGGCTATGTTCTTCTTGGCCTGTGATAAGTTTTAATGCGCTACTTCCAACAAGATATGAGCCTGAGGTTATTTCCTCAAGTTGCTCAAATCTTAAACCTATCTGCTCAGAAACCGCTACCTGGATCGTTGGCAAAGGTGAGACTGCAGGCGATTGTCTTGCCGAGGGATAGGGCTTTGTAACTTCTATACTTGCAATTTCATTAATTTTTTCAAGAAATGGACCATTGTTTTTATAGAGTTCATGTAAAGACACCAAAATATCTTCCAGCAGAGGCTTATTGTTCAAAAAGGCAAAATATTTTAGAATATGTAACTGAATTTTAAAATCTTTGCACAAAAAATTTAGGTTGTTGTATAGGTATGTTTTAACTGCCACTTCATCTTCAGTTCTAACAAGAAAACGAAGCCATTCAAGTTGAAATGATACTTCTTCAGGGAATTTGTCTAGAGCTATTTTAACGATTCTTCCATAGTTGATGATATCTTCTCTGGCAAGATAAACCAATGATACCCCAAGCAATGCTTTAGGGTTTTCTCTCCATTTATCACATTTAATAAACCAAGTCAGAGCAGTATCAAAATTATTCATTTCAAAAAAGCACAGCCCAATATGAGCAAATAGTTCATTTTTATCGACTTTATATTGACAAGAGAACATTAGAGATATTGATTCTTTATGCTTACTCTGTGATTTCAAACATTCAACAACGCGTAAAATAAGTTTTAAGTCAAAATCCCATTCATGTATCTTTTTTAGATGAGCAACCTCAGCATCATAGTTCATTAAAGCGCTGTATTCATCCGCGATAAAAATTAATAGGCTTTTGTGTTTAAACCATTCATTAAATGTTTTGCAGGTATCTATGGCTTGTTGGTGTTGTCCTAGATGCTTATGACAGCGAGCAATCCTTTGTACTATGTCTATATTTCGGTGCCATTGGAGAATCCTTTGGTAAGCCTGTAAAGCATGTTGATATTCCCCTTTACATTCGTAACAGTTACCGATAAGTATTAATAGCTCAGATTGTAATTGCCAATTTTCAATCGATTTTATAATCGTTATTGCTTTTGAGTACTCCCCTGCTTTCAAACAACAACGGGCAATGGCTGATTTCGCAACTCTATCTCTGGGCCAACCTTCAATTTGTTGAAGCGTAAGCATGGCCGCACCAAAACTGGATGTTTTTTCATAACAGAATGATAGGTTTAAAAGCAGAGAACGATCACGATGATGATAAGGTATTCTTTGGTAGGTATCTTTCGCGAGCCAATATAAATCTGATTTAAAATAGCTATTCGCTAGGCGTTTCAATATTTGAAAATTATTGAACCAGTCAGGGATGCTGGTCAAATAGCCCTGCGTTAAAGCATGCTCATGGTTTAAATCACAGTTAACCGCTAACTCATAGAGAGCAAATTGATTGGTTTGCCAGTTTGGCAGACTTTTTATTAATTCGTTTGATTCAGTGTAACGATTTTCATTTCTTAATCGTTTGGCCTCTCGCATAACACGATAAGAACTGGCGGTTGGTTGCTCACGTAACATTGGGTATTAGCCTTATTATTTTTTTACATGGTGGCTAAATACTCAGCGTATTTCAAGTGATACTTAGTTCTTTAGTACCTTAATTGTGGTCTTGTGATTTCTTTTTCATTGTTAGGATTTAGGCCATGGTTGCTTGTTACGGAAGGCCTCGGTCTAGAGAGCCTTATTCCTGGTAATGACTCACTTTGTAGACAGCCATGTTCTGATGGACTTAACTCACGTGCATTGGTTTCTTTGTTATTTAAATGGGTTTTTAAATCCTGATGAAGACTTAAGTCGGTAAGATTTCGAGCTTGTTGTATCATCTGATTTAGCTTAAATGATAGTCTGTGAAGGTTTGCAAAGACTATTGCAGATTCGACAATCACGAGACTTACACCGACCGATGGTGTGATGGTGAGTCCAACTGATAAAAAAGCACCCGCGGATGCAATGATGACGAAGCTATTGTATGACAGGCTTAGCGTTAGATTCTGAATGATGTTATGTTTTGTGGCGGATGATATACCAAGCGCTTTAGGTATCATTGAAAGTTGGCTTAAGATAAGCCCTGCATGTTGTTTGACATATTCATTATTATCGTTAGTACAAATTGCAATGCCGATATTCGCTTTTTTTAGCGATAAGATATCATTAACACCATCACCGACCATGGCAACATTTTTGCCGTTACTTTGAAGTTTACTAATGTAAGCTTCTTTGGAAATCTGCTTTTCATCAGATAAGCCGCCTGAAGCTTTTGCTAATACGTATTGGCTATTTATTCCCAGCCTTTTAGCAAAGTAATAGGCAGTATCCTCATCGGAACCTGTGCAGATATGGATCTCTTTGCCTGAAGCTTTTAGTTGAGATAGTAATGCAATTGCATCGCTTTTTAGTGGGTCTGATATGCTAAATTCACCCACTACCTGCTTTTCAGAGACGACATAGATTACTGATTCATGTTTAGAGCTTTTAATCCTAGGTCTTTGAACAACAATTTGATGCTTATTAAGCATATCAATGTTGCCAATGATGTATTCTTTACCGCCTATGATGCCACGAATGCCAGAGTGGAATGACCTGTCTATCTGGACTACTTCAATTTCTGAGGCGTTAGATAATTTTTCCTTTGATAAACTACTTATGATCGTTTTAGCAATGGGATGTTCAGCATGTCTTTCTAAGGCAATAATGTCTTGTGGGTTGACTTTGTCATCAAGCCAAAAATTTGTAACTACGGGCTTACCTTTCGTTAGAGTGCCATTTAGATCAAACACGAAGGTATCGACATTCCCCATTGATTGGAAAGCTCTTCCATCCGTAAATTGAAGTCCAATGTCTATTGATTTGCGCATGCCCATTTTTACGGCAAGTGGTGTGATCAAGCTCAAAGCGCAAGGACATGCACTCACAAGAATGGTAATGACAGACTCTAAAGCGATGGTAGAGCTGTATAGGTAAGTTAATACTGGCCCAGTGAGTGCGGCCGCAAACAATATCGCTGGGACAAAATACTTTAATACTTGATCGGCAAACACCTCCAAGGGTGCCTTCTCATGACTTTTTTGCTCGATACGTCGAGCTATTTCAGATAAATACGAGTGCTTAAAAGGTCTCGTAGCTTTTAGCATCAAGGGCTTGCTTGTCGCGCTTAAGGCGCCAGCTTTAATTTTTGAGCCTGCTTTGTACCTTTTGGGGTGTGGGTTTCCATTGATACGAGATGTATCCAATATGGCATCTTCTAATACAATGCTATCTACTGGAATAATATGCCCTGCTTGAATTTGATATTCATCATTGGGCATAAGATGATTACTGTTTATGAGCTGTTTATTGCCCGTAAGAGAGACTTGTTCAGGAGCAATGTCTCGAATGTCGAGTTTCGAAGTGAGGTTGTCAACCAAGGTATGCTCAATGTATTCACTTAGATGCCATAGTCCTAACACCAAAGACGCTGACTCCATCATAATTGGCATGTTCGGATTAAACAGACTTGTAAGAGAAAGGCCGAGCATGGTCAATGTGCTGGTCGAATACAGCGTTGCCATGCTAACACGCCCTTTTTGAATTTGATTCCATGCTGTTTGGTATAGATTTTTACCAAGATATATGGTCAAAAGAACCGAGGTAAGATTAACAGCGATATTTGCCAAGATAGGCATTGCAATACCTGTAAGCGATAATACCATTAACGCTAATCCAAACGATAACCCAAGGATTGATCTTTGTTTGTGATCACTCAATTGACGATGATTGTGGTTGTTCTTATCTGATTTAGACTTAGAATCATG
>CAYNJF010000065.1:0-11582 GCA_964397555.1 uncultured Francisellaceae bacterium | reverse complement strand
TTTGGACATGGAACTCCCCCCCTCAAAAAGTGTCTAACTTTCGGGGGGCAGTTCATAAAGCGGCTTTTTTTTTGGGTCTTTTAAAAACACCTACTTTTCTTTTAAGGGAAAAGTAGGTGTACGGAGCTGCACTTTGTGCTGTTGTTGTTATAATTATTCGGTTTGTTAACGACGACTTTATCGCCTTGGATCCCCCAAATCAACCTGTTTTTTTATGCACTTTTGCTTTGATGATCTCCATCCCCCCCATGTAGGGTCTAAGCACTTCAGGGACCACAATATCTGCGTTTTCGGTCTGATAATTTTCTAAAACAGCCACCAAGGTTCTTCCAACGGCAAGCCCTGATCCATTGAGTGTGTGGACGAGCTCAGGTTTAGCATCTGAACTTGATTTAAAGCGTGCCTGCATGCGTCTGGCTTGGAAGTCTAGCGTGTTTGAGCACGATGAGATTTCGCGGTAACAGTTTTGAGCTGGCAACCATACTTCTAAGTCATACGTCTTGGCAGCGCTAAACCCCATGTCCCCAGTGCATAAAGTCATCATCCGATAAGGCAATTCTAGCTTTTGCAAAATGGTTTGAGCTTGGCCCACCACTTCTTCGAGCGCATCGAAAGATTTTTCAGGATGTGTGATTTGAACCAGCTCAACTTTCTCAAATTGGTGTTGGCGGATTAAGCCTCTGGTGTCTTTTCCGTATGATCCGGCTTCAGAGCGATAACAATTTGAGTGACAAACAAATTTCAAAGGTAAGTCCTCAGCCGCTACAATCTCTTGACTGACTAAGTTGGCTAATGGGACTTCGGAGGTAGGAATCAACGAAAGTTTTCGCTCGCCTTGGATGACAAAAAGATCTTCAGCAAACTTTGGTAACTGACCAGTCCCAAATAAAGCGGTGTCTTCGACCAACATGGGGACCATGACTTCTGTGTAGCCATGCTCTTGCGTGTGCACGTCCATCATAAATTGAGCCAAGGCGCGATGGAGCTTGGCGATGTCTGACTTCATTACCACAAAGCGGGCTCCAGAGAGTTTTGCCCCACTGGCAAAATCAAGCCCACCATGGATTTCACCTAAATCGACATGATCTTTAGGCTCAAAATCAAACGTCTTAGGGGTCCCCCACTCTTTGACCATCTTGTTATCGTCTTCATCTTTACCCACAGGGACCGATGGATCGGGCAAATTGGGCAAAGAGGCAAACAGAGCATCTTGTTTGGCCAAGACGTCATTGAGCTCATGCTCGTGAGATTGCATTTGTTCACGAAGCGCTTCCATCTCCTTTAATACACCAGAAATGTCCTCACCTTTGGCCTTGAGCATGCCAATCTCTTTCGAACGTTTGTTTCGAGTTGCTTGCATGTCCTGAGTCTTGGTCTGAATGACGCGTCTTTTTTCTTCTAGCTCATGAAAAAGCGTTGGATCGACGTCGACACCGCGGTGCTTTAATTGTTCACAAATGCCTTCAAAATCTTGGCGTAACTTTTTTGGATCTAACATGATGTCTCTCGTTAACGTTGCTTACGATGCTCTCGTATCCATGCGAGCTTTTCTTGAACCTTGGCTTCTAGCCCTCGGCTTGGGGGTTGGTAAAAAACTTGTTCTTTATCAGGAAAGTGGGTCTGCTCAAACGCTACACCATGCTCATAGTCATGGTCGTATTGGTACCCTTTCCCATAATCAAGCTGCTTCATGAGCTTGGTTGGCGCATTGCGCAAGTGCATTGGCACATCAAGGTGCGACGTATTCTTGGCGTATTGCCATGCTTGATTGAAGGCCTTATAAATGGCATTCGATTTAGGGGCCATTGCAATGTAAACCACGGCTTGTGCTAAGGAAAGCTCACCCTCTGGAGAGCCTAAGCGCTCAAAACATCGAGCCGCATCCAGGGCAATGGTCAGCGCTTTAGGGTCCGCATTACCGACATCTTCAGAGGCCATACGGATGATTCGCCGTGATAAATAACTAGGATCTACTCCGCCGAGCAGCATGCGTGAGAGCCAATAGAGGGCCGCATCCGGGGATGAGCCTCGAACAGACTTGTGAAGCGCTGATATTTGATCGTAAAAATGCTCGCCTTGCTTATCAAAGTGGGCGGTATTGGCATCCAACGTTGCCATGATGATGGCTTGAGTGACCATAGGCTCTTTGTCATGGGCCTCAATCCACTGATGAATCACTTCAACGGCATTCAGTAAACGTCTTGCGTCCCCTTTGCTTAACTCCACTAAAGAGGCAAGCGAGTCATCCTCAGCGGACAGCTCAAGAGTCTTGAGTGCGTTTTGGGCAATGCTGGTAAGAGCTTGCTCATCCAAAGCTTTTAAAACATAGACCCGACACCTTGAAATCAAAGCGCTGTTGCACTCAAAGCTAGGGTTTTCCGTGGTGGCACCTATCAGGGTTAAAGTCCCATCTTCGACATAGGGCAACAGCGCGTCTTGTTGGCTCTTATTAAATCGATGAATCTCATCGATAAACAACACAGTCGGTGTTTGGCGCTCCATGGCGGCACTCGCCACCGCACGTATGTCTTTAACCCCGGCTAGAACCGCGGACAAAACATCCATATGGGCATCGGCACCCGAGGCAAGCAGCTTGGCCAAGGTGGTTTTCCCAGTCCCTGGTGGCCCCCATAAAATCATGGAATGAATTTTTTTGGCATGCAGAGCTGCATGCAAAGGCTTGCCCGAACCCAATAAATGGTCTTGACCTACAAACTCATGGGCATGTTTAGGTCTTAAAAGGCTTGCCAAAGGCTCCATCAGTCTTGAGCCTTGAGGACATCCACACCCTCTGGGATTTCAAAATCAAACACTGATTCATCGACCTCAACGTTGAGTTTAACGTTGGTAAAACGAGTCAAAATCGTTTGGTCGAGGGCATCATGGATACGTATGAGCACAATCTTTTGACCATCAAAACCAAGCGTGGCACTTTGAAAGCCACTTTCTGGATCTTTGGGTTTGAGCTCATAACACGTTAAATCACCTTCGCACTGAGCTAATGCTTTGATGAGATAGTTATCGCTAAGATTGACGGGCTGGTTGGCGAGCAAGGCGGCCGGAGATTGCCCTAACGCACTCCCCTGAGGTCTTTGTACGATCTGCTCAAGCTCGACGTCATAATTCCAAATGGTTTTACCATCCGCCAAGACAATCATTTCATCAGGACGCTCACTCTTCCAGTAAAACCGACCGGGGCGCAGTACTTTAAGATACCCTTCTGAGTAAGCCAGTCGTTGCCCATTGGAGGACTCAATCGACTGGGTAAAGCTTGCCTCAAGGCTTTTTAAGTTGGTTAACTTTTCAGATAAGTCATCCATTGGCGAGGCTATCACTTGCGCACACACGAGTGATAACCATAAAAAAGCGATTTGTCTCACTGGGCAGCCCCTTCAGGTGGTGGAGGTGCAATGACCTCTCGTGAACCGTTTGATTGCATGGCGCTGACGATACCTTCAGACTCCATTTTCTCAATCAATCTTGCTGCCCGATTGTATCCAATTTTGAGTCTTCTTTGAACATGAGAGATGGACGCTCGACGCGATTCTGTGACCACTTTCACGGCTTCATCGTATAATTCGTCGTAATCCTCGTCCTGGCTAGAGCCGGCGGCACTGATGCTAGAGACATTGGAAGTCAAACTTTCAATAAACTCCGGTGAGCCCTGCTTACGCCACTCACTGGCTACTTTGTGGACTTCATCATCGGCGACAAAGGCTCCATGAATCCTTTGTGGCACACCAACCCCTGGGGGCAAATAGAGCATATCCCCGTGTCCTAAAAGCTGCTCGGCCCCATGTTGATCTAAAATGGTTCGAGAATCGATTCGCGAGGAGACCTGAAAGGCTATTCGAGTAGGAATGTTGGCTTTAATCAATCCGGTAATCACATCGACCGATGGCCTTTGCGTGGCGAGTATTAAGTGAATCCCCGCGGCACGTGCTTTTTGAGCAATCCGAGCAATTAATTCTTCGACTTTTTTGCCCACGACCATCATCATGTCGGCAAACTCATCAACGACCACGACGATGTACGGCTTGGTTTCAAGGGGCAAGGGTTGTTCGCTCATATGAGGCTCCCAAAAAGGATCCATCAACGGCTTACCAGCCCTTTTGGCTTGAGCCACTTGGGTGTTATAACTGGCAATGTTTCGAACCCCCATGGCCGCCATGTATTGATAGCGAGTCTCCATCTCCCCAACACACCAACGAAGCGCATTTGCCGCATCTTTCATGTCGGTGACCACAGGGGTAAGAAGGTGTGGGATATCATCGTAAACCGCCAATTCCAACATTTTCGGATCAATCATAATCAAGCGAACTTGTTCTGGCGTGGCCTTATATAAAATACTCAAAAGCATGGCATTCAAACCAACCGACTTACCCGATCCGGTGGTACCTGCCACCAATAAATGAGGCATTTTGGTCAAGTCCACCGATACGGGCTTGCCCGAAATGTCTTTCCCGAGTCCTAAAGTAAGTGGGGATGAAGCCTCTTGATAATTGCGAGATTGTAAGATTTCTTTGAGTCGAACAATTTCACGTTCTTGATTTGGGATCTCAAGACCCACGACTGATTTTCCAGGGATTACTTCAACCACTCGAACACTGACCACGGATAAAGAGCGGGCTAAATCCTTAGCAAGCCCTGTGATTTTGCTGACCTTAATGCCTGGCGCCAGCTCGAGCTCGAAACGGGTGATCACAGGACCAGGATGCACGGCCACGACATTGACTGAAACTCCAAACTCCTCAAGTCTTGCCTCAACCAAACGTGAGAGTTCTTCAAGCTGCTTGGGGCCAAACCCTGATTGTTTGGCTTCGGCAACGGCTTCAAGTAAAGACAGCGAAGGCGCTTGGGCATTCGAGCTGACTTTGCTTCGCTTGGGCGAGTGCTCTTTGGCTTGTGGCTTTGCTTTTTCAGCTTTGGATTTGGCCGGAATGATTTTGGCAATTTTGGATGCAACCTTCTCCTTCTCTTTAGGCGCCTCCACCACCACAGACTCAGGCAACACGATGGTTGGCTCTTGGACAGCCGGTGGATTGAAGGTTGGCTTTTTGTCCGCTTTTTTGAAACGCTTCAACTTGAACTTAAAGCCATCTTTAAACCACTGTTTGGCTTTGGTTTGAAGCTTGGTATATCCTTTAGTTAACCACAAATTAGCCGCATCTATGGCCTTAAAGCCTAGGCGCCCCACATCATCCATCAAGCCAAGCCATGAAAGCCCTGTAAATAAAGTCACCCCGGTTAAGAAAAAGGCTAAAAGGATGACCGTAGACCCTAAATCATTTAGTTGAGCCACCATCATGGTTTTAACACCCACCCCAAGTAAGCCCCCCGTCGACATAGGAAGCACACTGTTAGGATCTGTAAAATGCAACGAGGTTAAACCACAGCCAGCCGCAATGGCCAGAATAAGACCTAAACCACGCAAGATCCAAAACCAAGGGGCATATTTTGGATCGGGGGCCGACTGATGGTTAGGACCTTGGTAAACCAAAATCCCCCAAAACACCACAGCCATGGGAAATAGATAAGCCATGTAACCAAACAAGGAATATAAAATATCGGAGAACCAAGCCCCGGTTTTGCCCGCCAAATTTAGAATATCTTCATTACTGCCTGTATGCGACCAACCTGGATCATGAATGTTGTAAGTGATCAAAGCGATGGCCAAATAGACGGCAGCTGAACAAAGTAAAATCAACCCGGCTTCACGAAGACGTTTGTTGATTTGCATTGAACGCGATAATTTAGCTGATTTGCTGGCTTGCTTCATGCATCCTCTATCCTTTTTGCCAATATTTAGATTGTATCATCAAACCAACTTTATAGGCGATGTTGTTTACCAACGGTAAGAAAACGCGTAGTCTCTATGTCCATTAAAGTAGTCTTTATAAGTTTAGACATCCCGTACAGTATTTGAAAATGGTAGGACGCACACATGTCTGATGCAAAACATTCAAAACTCATTATTCTAGGCTCAGGACCTGCGGGTTACAGCGCTGCTGTTTATGCGGCAAGAGCTAACCTTAACCCAACCTTAATTGCCGGCATTCAAAAAGGTGGTCAACTTACCACAACCACAGACGTCGATAACTGGGTGGGTGACGTTGAGGGTTTGCAAGGCCCTGAACTGATGGTTCGTATGGAAGCTCATGCCAAGCGCTTTGATACCGACATCATCGAAGATCATATTAACGAAGCTGATCTCTCGAGCCGCCCTTTTCGCCTGATTGGAGATTCTGGCACGCAATATACCTGCGATGCTTTGATTATTTCAACCGGAGCTTCTGCTCGCTATTTAGGGCTAGAATCTGAGCAAGCGTTCATGGGCAAAGGCGTCTCGGCTTGTGCTACATGCGATGGCTTTTTCTTCAGAAACCAAGAGGTTGCGGTCATCGGTGGTGGTAATACCGCCGTCGAAGAGGCTTTATATTTATCGAATATTTGTAAAAAAGTCACGCTGGTTCATCGCCGCGACAAATTGCGCGCCGAAAAGATTCTGGTCGACAAGTTGATGGAAAAAGTCGAGCAAGGCAGCATCGAGGTTCAGTGGGATCATGTCTTGGATGAAGTCTTAGGCGACGATATGGGTGTCACTGGTATGCGCATTAAGTCGGTCAAAACCGAGCAAACCAAGGACATCGAATTGATGGGTGTGTTCATCGCCATTGGTCATGATCCAAACACCAAGATTTTCCAGGGTCAACTTGAGATGAACAATGGTTACATTGTCATTAACTCAGGACTTAACGGAAACGTCACGGCGACTTCAGTCCCAGGTGTGTTTGCCGCCGGCGACGTCAGCGACCAAGTTTATCGTCAAGCGATCACCTCAGCTGGATTTGGATGCATGGCCGCGCTAGATGCTGAAAAATTCCTTGACGAGTAACCTTCATGGACGTGTTTCATCTTGATGAACAAACCTTAGAATTTCCTCCGGTTGACATGGCCTTAAGCGAACCCGATGGTTTGCTGGCCATCGGAGGCGATCTGCGGCCTGAGCGTATCCTTGAGGCTTATGCCAAAGGCATTTTTCCCTGGTACAGCGATGGCCAACCTATCCTTTGGTGGTCTCCAAACCCCCGAGCCATCTTGAATGTCGATGACTTTAAAGTCTCCAAAAGCTTAAGAAAGTCAATCTCAGTTTCCCATGAAGTCAAAGTCGATGAGGATTTTCGTTCCATTGTAGAGACTTGCGCTAAGGTCTCAAGAGAGGGCCAAGACGGCACTTGGATCACTCAAGAGATGATCGAAGCTTACTGCGAATTATTTGACCTAGGCTACGCCCATTGTGTGGCCGTCTATAAAGAAGGTGAGTTATGGGGTGGCTTATATGGCTTGTCCCTTGGTGGCGTCTATTTTGGGGAATCCATGTTTTCATTGGATACCGATGGCTCTAAAGTAGCACTTTATCACTTGATGGAAACTTTAAAAGCCATCGACATTGAGTGGATCGATTGCCAAGTGTGGTCAGAGCACTTAGCCAGTTTAGGCGCAATTACCCTTTCACGCCCTGAGTTCATGGAAAGGCTTGTCAACTCAATGAAACGCTCGACCACGAAAGCCCCTTGGCCGAGCTTGTAAAGGCATTTCCAAGGGTTTTACTCCCAAGGGTAAGAAGGGGGTGATTGCTGCGCATTCTACAGACGATAGTTAAGCCAAGCAGAGTATGTAACCTATCAATTTTTACCCGATATTTTATGACTTATGATGACTTCACGCAGGCGAACAGAGAAAAGATCGTTGTGTCACCCAGGCTTGGCGCTCAAAGAGCGATGAATGGTGTCAGGACTATTATCAGGCGTTGTCTGATAATCTGATATGTTTTCCTTTTGCTCTTCCTCTTTGTTGTGCGCCTCTGAAGGCATAGGCTTTACATCGAGGGACCCCTTCTCTTCCAAGGCTTCACGGAAACAAGACGCTTGTTTGATTAGGGGTTCGTAAAAGTTATGAACAAGTTCGGCAAGTGCCTCAATACGTTCGGCTCTTTTGCGTAAAAACTGAGGTGGATTGTCCTCTTCAAGATATTGGTTTGCATAAAATTGGCTTAATTCAAGACTTTGTCCCCATCCGTGTATGCATTGAAGCATGTTGGCATAAAGGTGATCTTTCCAACCCATGATTTGATAACAAACTAATTTGTTTTGCATTAACTGCTCAACAAAAGACTGATCGCCCGTGCCAAGGCAAACTGGGTGAGCATGCTCAATCAAGGCACGCATGTCATCGTTGGTTAATGGGAATGGATCAACAATACGGATCGTAACTTGGGAAGTTTGAATGACTAAACACTTTTGGCTTGAGTGAAAATTCGAGTTTGTTCGCTGTGCATAGTTTCGGAATGATTGCCTAGTGATGTCATCATAATTAGCCAACAGCGTAACCTCTTTTATCCCTTGTTTTTCTGCTAGAGCATAAACAAAATGATAAAACGTCAATAAGTTGAAGATGCCATAATCGCACTGAGATTCAATGCTTAAATTTGAGTAGGCAAAAAACCATTGATGGTTTCTAGATAACGGTTGATTGGACTCAAGTTCATGCCCAGTTTTTTCCTTGAATAGCTGTTTTACACGGTCACTGACGGCACTGATTGGCGGTGAATCCATCGTATCGACAAAGACCCCAGCGTGATTAAACCCAGTCAATTGCACAGGGATGAGCTTTGAGTCGGTCTCATATCGTTTGGAGGACTCTTGGTAATTGTACTCGGTGAGCGCTCTTACCCTTGGGTTTAGTCGCAGCAACGCTAAAAGCTTAACCGGCTTCCATTTTTGAATAGTTGGCGCAATGATGACTTCTCTGGCGGTTCGAATTCTCTCAAGAGTGAGATGCCTGTCAGCCCCAATAATATGTTTACTAAAACTTGGAACCACCTTGTAACGTATGTTCTCAGTATCTTTTAAATGGCCAACCTCAATGCGCTCGTGAGATGAAATCAGGACATGAACCGTCACGCCCTGCTCGGCCAATTGCTTAGCTAACCGCTTGGCAAAGTAAACATCACCCATGGTTTTTTCGTAACGGTACGTTAGAATCACGACATGGTTTTGAGGATGTTTATACTTTTCCCATGGGTTCGATAACTCATAAGGTCCCACATGGCCAAAAAAATTAAAAGGTAAATCAAAAGAGCAGTGCTGCAGGATATCTAAAACACAGGTTAATTGATTCTTCATAAACGCTAGACGCAGCCCATGCACAAGCGTTTCTCGACTGAGTTGTCCAGCCTTCTGCAATTGAAGGATCAACCGTTTTATCGAGAAAGTATGCCCTTTGGCGCAAGCCATATGAAACTCTTGGGTTAGGCTTCGAGGGGAATCCAAGCCCATAAGCTCCATGCTTTCCGTGATGGTACGCAAACCCTCCTGATGAGTGGCAAGAAAATGACTATCCTTGCTTTTCGGATAGCTATCATCTCTTTTGATGCGTGTTTTGTTCAAACATTTAGATGAACTTTTTAACATATAGGCCGGATACCTGGGTCAACTTAACACTTAATAATGGATGGGCATTCTAGCTTGTTAACTAAAGAATCTCACTGTTTTAGTTAATCTACTTATTGGCTATATTGAGTCCAACCCCACTCGATGGCTTAATCATGGTAATTATCTGCGTTGTTTGGTAGGATACAGGCCAAAATTCGAACGTTTTTTGAGGATATATGGCAAAAGAAGACAACATTGAGATGGAAGGTACGGTTTCAGAGACCTTACCCAACACCACATTTAGGGTTGAGTTGGATAACGGACACGTTGTGACCGCTCATATTTCAGGACGTATGCGTAAAAACTACATCAAGATTTTGACTGGTGACCGTGTAACCGTTGAATTGACGCCTTATGATTTGACGAAAGGCCGTATTATCTTCAGAAATAAAGATAAAAAATAAAAAGTAGCTCTTTCGAGCTACTTTATTTGACCTTTTCAGGCTCTTCTATCTTCAGTGATAGTTTGTCATCTTTGGTGACTGTCACGACCAAATGACCACCTTGTCTGAGCTTTCCAAACAATAACTCATCAGCCAGAGGCTTTTTAAGCTCCTCTTGAATGAGTCTCGCCATGGGACGTGCTCCCATTTTCTTGTCGTAGCCGTGGGTAACAAACCACTGATGAGCCGCTTCATCGATATGAATAGAAACGTCCTTGTCAGTAAGTTTTGCTTCAAGCTCAAGAATGAACTTATCAACCACCTTAAGCACGGTACTCTCATTGAGTGGCTCAAATTGAATGATGGCATCCAAGCGATTACGAAACTCTGGTGTAAAGAGTTTATTAAGCGCTTCCATACCGTCTGTAAAGTGATCTTGTGTCTTAAAGCCGATGCTAGAGCGGTCCATTTGTTGGGCCCCCGCATTGGTCGTTAGAATCAAGGTCACATGACGAAAATCAGCTTTTCGGCCATTGGTATCTGTCAGTGAGCCATGGTCCATGACCTGCAGCAATAAGTTGAATACATCTGGGTGAGCTTTTTCAATCTCATCGAGCAACAAGACCGCGTGAGGGGTTTTGTTGACCGCTTCAGTAAGAAGCCCGCCTGTATCATAACCGACATACCCTGGAGGTGCACCAATCAACCTGGAGACGGTGTGGGCTTCCATGTATTCAGACATATCAAAACGAATCAGTTCGACGCCAAGCGTTTCACTCAACTGCTTGGAAACTTCAGTTTTACCGACACCGGTTGGTCCTGCAAATAAGAAACAACCGACGGGTTTATTTTCATCTCCAAGCCCTGAGCGACCCATTTTGACCGCAGAGGAAAGGGCTTCAATGGCTTTGTCTTGACCGTAAACTTTTTGTTTTAAATCTTGCTCTAAATTCGCCAGCAAGTTCATGTCGCTGGTAGAAACACTTTTTGAAGGAATGCGGGCCATCTTAGAAACGATGTGCTCCACTTCTTTGACACCAATCACTTTTTTACGCTTATTGTTTGGCAATAAACGCTGATAAGCGCCAGCTTCATCGACGACATCGATGGCTTTATCTGGCAAGAAGCGATCACTGATGTATCGACCTGCAAGCTCAGCGGCTGCATGCAGGGCTTTAGCCGTGTACTTGATTTGATGATGCTCTTCAAAATGAGGTTTTAGACCTTTTAAGATTTGGAAGGTCTCATCGATCGAAGGCTCTCGAATGTCGATTTTCTGAAAACGACGAGCCAAGGCTCGGTCTTTTTCAAAAATCCCACGATACTCTTGATAGGTGGTCGACCCCACACATCGTAGATCGCCGTTAGCGAGCATGGGCTTGATGAGGTTTGATGCGTCCATAACGCCCCCAGAAGCAGCACCTGCGCCAATGATGGTGTGGATTTCATCAATAAATAGAATGGAACCCTTGTCACGCTTTAGATGCTGCAACAAAGACTTAAGGCGTTTCTCGAAATCGCCTCGATATTTGGTCCCAGCAAGCAACGATCCTAAATCAAGGGCATAAACCGTGCAATCAGACAACGCATCAGGCACTCGCCCTTCAACGATGTAGGATGCAAGCCCCTCAGCAATGGCGGTCTTACCGACCCCAGCCTCCCCCACAAACAGTGGGTTGTTTTTACGACGACGGCATAAAATTTG
>CAYNJF010000064.1:6335-11832 GCA_964397555.1 uncultured Francisellaceae bacterium | reverse complement strand
GGACGTATATTCATGAATGAGCTTCGATGCTAAGCGCGTCATCAGCGCGCACGTACAGGATAGTTTCTTCAGAGAACAAGACGTCGTACCTCATGGGTTCTTCCCCCCCAAAATAACTCCCAGCTTTTAAGGGCTTATCTTGATAATGAGCTTGACCGCTAATGACAACGGCACGAAGTTCAAAGCCTTGATGATTGATTTGACCCGAAAAGCCAGAGGGAAATTTAATAAAACGGCCACTGAGCTTATCGTCATCCTTTTTGCTCCAAAGAAAAGCGACTTCAAGCCCCTTGGCTTGCTCAATCCAGCTAACCTCAGAAGCATCGAGCCACACTAGGTTTGACTCATGTACATTGATTGGATGCTCCCCTTCATCAAAGGCCTCACTTGGCGCACGTACAAGATAAGGGCCGCTGTCTATTTCAATATAACAAAGGGTTTCAGCCCCTTTCGCGGCGGTGATATGTTCGCCGCCCGATGGTTGCGTCCAAAAAGACCCACCTGGTAACCACATGTTTTTTGCTTGAGGGTCGTCATTATGAACGAGACCGTTTATCACAACTCCACGGTAAGTCACATTATGAATATGAGGCGGGGAAACAAACCCATCAACAAACTTAACCAAAAACCCCGACGCACCTGCAGATGTTCTATCCCCCCACAATGACCCCGCTCTAGGGCTTTTTTCACCTCGCGCAGGATTCAAAGCCCCCCATTGCACGTCGGTAAAAGCTATCGCATGACCTGAGGGCGGCATTGCCATAAGCGTGGATACAAAACAAGAGAGCGCCACACCCACCAATATGGAAATGAGGTTTCGTTTTATCATGCTTTTAAGGTCCTTTTTAAGCTATGGCTTTTTTTTATTTGATGATATAAGTAAGAGAATAAATAACAAGTACGCACATTTTTGTTAGGTAGTTACAAAAAAGATACTATTGGAGTGATTTCAGCTTTGGCTAGTGAAAAAAAATATGATGAGCCTTATGGTTGCTCGGTTGAAGCAACCTTGGCAGTGATTGGCGGTCGGTGGAAACCAATCATTATTTTTCTGTTGTTGCAAAATAAGCTTTTACGCTTTGGTGAGCTAAAACATAAAATACACGGAATCACTCAGCGTATGTTGACACAGCAACTTCGAGATCTAGAACATGATAGAGTTGTGCATCGAAAGGTATACGCTGAAGTCCCTCCAAAAGTCGAATATTCTCTCACTGAATATGGCCGCTCTCTTGAGCCAATTATGATTGCCATGCGTGATTGGGGGGAAAAGCACATGAATGTGAAATGCCATGGGTAACTCATAGGTAAGTCTAAAGACACGATGAATGTTCATGTAATAACCCTCATGCAAGCCATTTAGCTTTATTAATTGTCAGCATTTACTATGTAAGATCGTAGTTCTACCCTACCATCTATGCATGAACATCAAGAGCTGTGTTGACGAATAACCTAGTCGTGGCTCTTAAACTTTATCATTTGAGGTGAAAATGCGAGCCATTGAACAACACGAAATCCTACACGTATCAGGCTCAGGCATCATTGATGCTGCGAAAAATGGAGCCAGCTTTGTTGTAGAAACGGCGCTAACCACAGCTCTTGTCATGTCGGTTGTCCCAGTAGGGACGGCGGTAGGTGCGTTTACGGGGACCGTAATCGGGGCTTGCTTAAGTGGTGGCAATAAAGATGTGGTCTTTGTTACCGGCAGCATTGGGGCTTTTATTGGGTTTATGAACGCTTTCGATTATCTTTTCAGCGATGAGGTGGGTATCGGTTAACCATTCCCCGTCGTGGTTAGTATCTAAGTCAATTTCGCGTTGCTGGACTAAAGCCATAATGAAATAGGGATTAACTTCTCCTTTAAAGCGTGCATAAACAAGAATTTTTCGACCACTTGGTTAACTTTACTTTACCAATATTGTTGAACGATCCTATGTAGTTAATTATACTTAACCATACATAATCATTATGTTTTTTTAGTAAAGGTCGTTTTACTATGGCAAATCTATTATGGGGTAAGGTTTTTTATAAAAATACGTTTGCTGGCTATCTTCGAGAAGAGCCCGGCGAGCGAGTTTCCTTCACATACGACTCTAGCTATTTAAATGGTGAATACCCAAGTATTGCCCATCATTTTCCGCTTACGGATAAGCCTTTCATAAGCCATGGCCTCCCCCCTTTTTTTGATAACCTTATTTCTGAGGGATGGCTGGAGCAAGCACAAAGTAGAATGCTTGGTCGTCGAAATGCCACTCGGTTTGAGTTACTGTTAGCCTTTGGCTTTGATTGCGCGGGAGCCGTCTCTGTCGTAGATCCAGACCCAAGCCCAATCAGTGATTCGGGGTTAGATCTAAATGACGCGAAAGAACTTGCCGCGTTTTCATCTCGCGCCTCTCTCTCCGGGGTTCAGCCCAAGCTAGCTGTCGTATTTGAAAAGGGAGCCTATAGAGCTGCGCGTATCGATGAACTAAGTACACATATTGCAAAATTTTCATCTGGTGGGCATATTGAGCTTGTTGAAAATGAATTTTTAACCACCCTAGCTTTACAAAGTCTCTTGCCTGATGATCGAACTGTCTCACTCAAGATTGAGTCGGTTCTAGGGGTTGATGAACCGGCCTTAATTATCGAGCGTTTTGACCGAAGTTCAAACGAGCGCGTTCATTTTGAAGAGTTTAATCAATTATTAGGTAAAAACGCGTCGGAGAAGTATGAAGGCTCGCATAAAGAGATGGCCAACTTTATTCAAACCACCCAAGGGTGCTTACCGACACAAACCTACCTTTTATACTGCAGAATCTTAGCCGGTCTTTTACTAGGTAATACTGACATGCATTTTAAAAACTTCGCCATGGTTCATACTTCACAAGGTCTGAGGCTGGCCCCCAACTACGATCAAGTTAACGCCTTACTTTATCACTATAAAACCATTGCTTTGACTCTTGCTGACGCCAAAGATTTGCCAATCACAAAACTAAAAAGCAAACACCTTATTATGCTCGGTGAAGAGTTTGGCCTTTCTCACGCGGCCATAAACATGGCTTTCGCAAGTCTTACCAATCATTTTGAAGCCGCTAAAACTGCTATCCATGATTCCTCTTTTGGCTCTTTGGAATTAAAATCTAAACTGATACAACTGATGGAGAAACGATGGAACGGAACTTATCGCTCGATTGGCAAAGCTTTGTCCAAGAAGCCGTAAAGCGAAGAAAAGAGCAGCGACTGTCGCAAGAGCAACTTTCAGTCCTGGCTGGAGTTAGTAAGCCCACCCTGAACCATTTTGAGCAAGGTAAAACCTCTATTCGACTTGATAGCGCTATGAAAATACTAAAATCTCTCGGAATGGCTTAAGCTTTAAAGCTTGTGTCACTTAGCCTACATCCTGGTTTCAACTCGAGGCAAGCCATGCATCTGCGCTCGCCTCCCCTTCTTTGTGCTCATTAAGAGCACACCTTCATCGGTTTTTTTGGATGTATTCATGACAATTGAGGTCTGTGCGGGTAAGATCAGGGCCACGTCAGGCATGTCCTTTGAGCAATGCTTGAAAGAGGTGTCAAATGCGACCTTAATAGGGAATTATACGATGTCAGAGATGATGATTTTCAGTGGAAACGCCAATCCACGATTTACTCAAAGTATTGCCGATCACCTTCAACTCCCCCTCGGTCAAGCCAACATCAGTCGCTTCAGCGATGGTGAGATTCAATTAGAAATCCTCGAAAACGTTCGCGGGAATGATGTGTTTATCGTCCAATCTACCTGCTCTCCGACCAACGATAATGTCATGGAAATGATGTTCATGGCCGATGCCCTCAGAAGAGCCTCCGCTCAAAGAATCACCGCCGTCATTCCTTACTATGGCTACGCCAGACAAGACCGTCGTGTCTACTCCGCCCGAGTCCCAATTTCTGCGAAAGTCATCGCGGATATGATGAGCTCGGTTGGGATTGATCGACTGCTCACCGTTGATCTGCATGCCGATCAAATCCAGGGCTTTTTCCACATGCCGGTCGACAACGTTTACTCAACCCCAGCGATGCTCGAGGACATCAAGCGCCAGCACATCGAAAAACCCTTGGTCATCTCACCCGATGTGGGTGGTGTGGTGCGAGCTCGTGCATATGCAAGCAAGCTGAGCTGCGATTTAGCCATCATTGATAAGCGGCGCCCACGACCCAATGAGTCCAAGGTGATGCATATCATTGGTGATGTCAAAGACCGTAACTGCATCATTGTCGACGACATTGTCGATACCGCAGGCACTTTATGCTTGGCCGCATCTGCCCTAAAAAATCACGGGGCCGAATCTGTACGAGCTTACATCTCACACCCTGTGCTGTCTGGCCCGGCGGTCAACAACATTCAAAACTCTGAGCTGGATGAGATTGTGGTCTCGGACACCATCCCTCTTACGGCTCAAGCGCAAGGGTGCAATAAAATTCGTCAAATAAGCATCGCCCCCATCGTCTCAGAGGCGATTCACCGCGTCAGCTGTGCTCAGTCTATTAGCTCTATGTTTGCGGACTAAGTTGGCTTTTGGGTTCATTGCAAAGGGGTTTGAGCTCAGGTAAACTCAGCCCCTTCCTAGGTAACTATCTTAATAATTAGTTAGCCTACTTTTATAAATAAGAAATCCCATGGTCGCAATGGGGTTTATGTCGAATTTGGAGAACATCATGACTGATGCAACTTTTGCTCTTGAAGCAAGCGTTCGTACTGACATGGGGAAAGGTGCGAGCCGCCGCCTACGTCGTTTGAACGATGAAGTCCCTGCCATTGTTTACGGTGGTAAAGGTAAGCCTGTCGCTTTGACCCTTCAACACAACAAGGTCATCAAAGCCCTTGAGAACGAAGCGTTCTACTCTCATATCCTTGAGCTCACCATTGATGGTAAAGCTGAGAAAGTGGTCCTTAAAGATCTTCAGCGTCATCCTTACAAACCAAAGATTCAGCATATGGACTTCCAGCGTGTAAGCGCGAAGTCGAAGATCACCATGCACGTTCCTCTTCACTACTTAAACGAAGAGCAAGCGCCTGGTGTGAAAGCGGGTGGCGTTATCTCTCACCACATCACTGAAGTGGAAATCCGTTGCTTACCAAAAGATTTGCCAGAGTTCATCGAAGTCGACTTGGGCGAAGGTGAACTAGATAAAATCTTCCACATGAGCGATATTCAAGTCGGCAAAGGCGTAGAGCTTGTTGGTTTGACTGAAGACAACGATCAGCCTATTGCTAGCATCCACGTACCAAAACGTGCCGCAGCAGAAGGCTCTAGCGAAGACGATGCGGCATCTGCCTCTGAGTCTAGCTCTTCAGACAGCAAAGAATAACGATTGAGTCATTATGACCATCAAACTGATTGTGGGCTTGGGAAATCCAGGCCCTCAATATGAACAAACCCGTCATAACGTTGGTTTTTGGTTGGTCCAAAGACTGGCCAATTCTTTTAGCATTCCACTAAGTTTAGATACAAAACACAAGGCCATCGTTGGCCGAG
>CAYNJF010000064.1:2697-6325 GCA_964397555.1 uncultured Francisellaceae bacterium | reverse complement strand
CAAGATGTGCGTTTTTGTATGCCTCAAACCTTCATGAACTTATCCGGTGGCCCTGTGGCTTCCTACGCCAAGTTTTTCAAAATCAAACCCGAAGAAATTCTAGTCGCCTACGATGAAATTGATTTGCCTGTGGGTGCGGTTCGTTTGAAAAAGGACGGCGGTCATGGCGGACATAATGGCATGAGAGACATTTTTGCTAAGCTTGGTTCCAAACAGTTTTATCGTATTCGTTTAGGGGTCGGTCACCCAGGTCATAAAGACGCGGTCGCCGATTACGTGCTCAAGCGCCCTGCCAAAGCTGAGCAACCCTTGATTGATGCGGCCATCGACAAAGCCCTTGATTCACTGCCCACCTTATTGGCCGGCGATCCAGAGCGCGTCATGAACGTCCTTCATACACAATAGAGGTTTTCCCATGGGATTTAAGTGCGGTATTGTTGGCTTGCCCAACGTCGGCAAATCAACCCTGTTTAATGCATTAACCAAAGCGGGCATCGACGCCGCAAATTACCCTTTTTGTACCATTGAACCCAACGTGGGCGTGGTACCTGTTCCCGATCCACGCCTAGATAAGCTTGCTGCCATCGTCAGCCCTGAAAAAGTCATTGCCACAACCATGGAGTTTGTGGACATTGCAGGTCTTGTCAAAGGAGCCTCCAAAGGCGAAGGCTTAGGCAATCAGTTTTTAGGCAACATTCGTGAAACCGATGCCATTGCCCACGTTGTGCGCTGTTTTGAAAACGACGACGTCGTTCATGTGGACGGAAAAGTTGATCCGGCTTCTGACATCGAAGTCATTCATACCGAGCTGCTTTTATCTGACATTGACGCCGTTGAGAAAGCCATCCAACGAGTCAATAAAGTAGCGAAAAGTGGTAACAAAGAGGCTAAAGCAGAAAAAGATATGTTAGAGGCGCTAAAAGCGCATCTTGATGAAGGCAAGCCAGGTCGCACCTTTGAGACCAGCGACGACCTTGCCCCAGCCCTTAACCGAGTTCAGCTTTTAACGGCCAAGCCCATCATGTTCATTTGTAACGTGGACGAAGATGGCTTTGAGAACAACCCATTGGTCGAGAAAGTTCAAGCCATTGCAAAAGAGGAACAAGGCACCGTGGTGGTGGTCTGTGCCTCCATTGAGTCGGAAATGGCCGACTTAAACGACGAAGAAAAACAAGAATTTTTGGAGAGCTTAGGGCTTGATGAGCCTGGTCTTGATCGCGTGATCCACTCGGGTTATCAGCTTCTTAATCTTCATACCTACTTCACAGCAGGCCCCAAAGAGGTGCGTGCATGGACCATCCCCGTGGACTCCAAAGCGCCACAGGCCGCTGGTAAAATCCATACCGATTTTGAAAAAGGCTTTATTCGAGCTGAGATTGTAGGCTTTGAGGACTACATCGAATACCAAGGTGAACCTGGTGCCAAAGAAGCTGGTAAGTGGCGCTTAGAAGGCAAAGAATACGTCGTAAAAGACGGAGACGTTATTCACTTTCGATTCAATGTTTAACCCAAGCTCTGTTTATTAAAAAGGGACTCCGTTGAGAGTCCTTTTTTTATGGGTAAAACCATAAGGCGCCCCCCATACGCCTATTCTTTATGGAAAGAGTGGCTCTTTTTAGGCGCCCCAAAAGCCAAATAGCTTTTGAGCAAAACTCCAAAGAAACTAAAAAAACTGGCACAAAAAACAGTCGGTACGCTTAACCTAGCATGACCTATGACCACATAGTGAGATTTTGACTGCTCAGTCCTGATTAAGTTTGACAAATGATTAATTTGGTGAGTATACTGACGTAAATTTACAGCGATTAAAGAGTTTGTCATGCCTAAGTGTACTAGAGTGTTTCAATTGATCAGTAGTAATAGCAAAAAACTTGAGTTATGCGAATGTGAGTTATACGAAAATGAAACTCTCAGAGGTTTTCAGGCACGTTTTAACCATCATAGCGGCATTAATGTGGCGTTTGTGTACTCGGGCCGTTTATTTAGCGATTGCAATGAAACTTTCGGTGACGCTAGTGACGCCGCCTGCTATACGGTGGCTTCAAATGAGTCGGCTGAAACTATCAAAGAATTGCTGAGGGCCATAGCAGCACCTCCTGCCAGTGAAAACGAAGCAGAAAACGATCCAAACGAATCAGATGATGAGGCTCCTAACAATAGTCCAAGATTTCGTTAACACCAACCAAGTAGCCACATAATTAGCGCGACGCGTTTTGTGCTAGTGCTTATCTCCTAAAGCCAAATAGCCCTCTCAGCAACACTCTAAGGAATCTCAAAAAACTGGCACAAAAAACAGTGGGCTCGCTTTGCCTAGTATGACCTATGACCACACAGTGAGATATTGATTGCTCAGCCCCAGTTAAGTTTGACAACCAATTTACATAGTGGTAATTAATAGAGATGGGTTTTACCAAGAGATAGGGTCAGTTATGCCAACACTCATTAGAACGTTTGAAATGCCTACGAGAACGGAATCCCTTACCCTTGTCTTTGACGATGATGTAAAACTTTGTGATTTTCAGGACGCTGTTAACGAGAACAAGCCTGATGATGCACATCTAATATTTTTATCATACGGTAGCCTGTTTGAAAATATCACGGATACTTTCGAGAATCGAGACGATGATAATTTTTATATGGTGACGAATCTTGAGTTATTGCAAGTTAGGAAAATTTTCGAGGCTCTACCCTATGTCACAGAGGTCACTGATGTCACAGAGGTAACGTATGCTTCACGGGCTAGCCATCCAACGCACATGCCTCTGGGTGGTGATAGCCACAATGCAAATGATTCAGATGAGAACATTTTCGAAGAAGGTGACTCAAGAGTTCCAGGAAATCGAAATCGCCCATAAAAAAGCTCCAGATAAGCTTTGCCACCCCTTCTATGGGCTAAGACAACCTTTATCCGTGATATAAAACACGCGCTGCTTATTACCCAAAGGTTTTGAGTTAAAAGCCCAATTTAACCCCCAAGTAAATAGTTGTTAAACTGACACACAGTTATTAGAGCCAACTGGTTTTATGGCTTGACATCTATGAGCCAGAAGGCCAAAATGCACACTCTTATGGCTATGTAGCTCAGCTGGTTAGAGCGCGGCACTCATAATGCTGAGGTCGGTGGTTCAAGTCCACCCATAGCCACCAACAAAATCAAGTACTTACCAGCAACCGAATCCAAACCTTCAAATTTCATAGCCGCGTGATAGCCGCGGTTGAAAGCTAATTTTACGCCCTTTTTTCACCTGAAAAATTTTTTTCATAAACCGACCAACGGATAGCCTTACCTATGATTTGAGAGGCATTACGGGGATGCTCATTCAATTCCTGAGCGGTATGAATACAAAGCCTGCCTTCATCAGCAATGACATAAAATCCTGCTTCGGGAGTGGTCTCTGAAGTATCAACCAGACATTGGATAGGCGCTCCATGCTCTACCCATAAAACATCTTCAAACCATAGGTGGGATTCAGAGTAAATCATCCAACAAGTCCTTGTTTACAAATTACTGCATATCGCAGGATCATAAAAGATTGTTATGCAAGATGCAAACATCTATAATTGCATGCATGCATGCAATAAAGTGATAAAAAAGTTGCGAGACTTTCTAATGGATGTGGTCGACACT
>CAYNJF010000064.1:0-2687 GCA_964397555.1 uncultured Francisellaceae bacterium | reverse complement strand
TAGGGCCGATTTAAAACAAATGATCTGCGAACGTCTTAAAGAGGCACGCATTCAGGCAGGTTTCAAAAGTGCAAAAGAATTTGCTGAGAAGAAGAAGCTTAAAGTTTCTACTTATAGCTTACATGAGGCAGGCACTCGAAGTATGTCTTTCGATGTGATCGAACACTATGCTGAAATCCTTGAGATCAATACGAATTGGTTGCTGACAGGTATAGAGCCACGAAGTAAATTCAAAGTCAGAAAGGTTCCTGTCATTGAGTGGCATGAAGTATCAAATTTCATATCAAATCCAAAACAAGGTTTCCATCAATCAACTCTATCAGATATTGACTTAAGCCCCCTGTCCTTCGGCTTATTGATAAAAAATGATGCAATGGAGCCTAGATACCCAGAAGGCTCAATCATCCTTGTAGATTGCCAACAGCGCCCTCAGCACAAAGATTATGCTTTAATTCAATTGGCCGCTAAGCAAGAGCCTATTTTTAAACAACTGATGCATGTTGATGGGCAAGTCTTTGCTAAATCAATCAACCCTGACTACCCAACAATTACTCTTAACTCGCAAGCAAAGATACTAGGCAAGGTAATCCAAGCAAAATTAAACTGCTGATCTCTTTGGAGCCTGGAGGGCTATATCGAAGGGATTGAGATTAGTATGCGTATCATACACATCTACCCCTTCTGCCCTTTTTAGATAAGCAGATATCCATTGGATGGGTTTTACCATCACCAATGCTACAGTCATCTTTATAAGAAATGCCGTCACTGCAATCATCACAACTGACTTCATGGGCAAATTCTGAGCAAATGAAATGGTAGCTGCGACAAGCGACAATAAAAGCTCTCCTACCATTGTTGAGAACAAGCTTCTTTGACAAAAAGCTTTCCCTAAAAATTTAACTTTCAACTTAGCTATAAGGTAGATATTTACTGTCTTGCCTACAAACGAGCCAATGATATTGGAGATAGCAAATACAAGAATTGAACCATGGACCACATGGTAATATTCATTTGGTACGATTACATCCATTGCTGGCAGACCAATAACCATTAAAACACCCAGCGCAAAGATAACTTCCGAGACAATCCCATAAATCATCAATCGCTTGGCTGGTTTTGGTCCATATACTTCTGCAACAATGTCACAGATGGGATAAGTCACCGCAAATGGTAATGTCCCAGCAGGGATGGCTGCTGCTAACTTAATGGGTGATATATGGTTTAAAGCCTTCGCTATGAATCCAAATAATACGATTTCCTCAACGATAATAAACTTCGCATAGACTGTTAATGTGACGCACAACGTTAAAAGGTATGCCACAAGAAACATTTCATAATATTTAAATGATGTGGTTTTCAAGACTCTTCACTTCCGTATAGATAGCCAAGCAAATAAGCATCCTTTGAAGATACATTTTTAAGTAGCTCTTTATTTTTGGTAATAGCCCCGATGGATTCAGTTATTGAGTTACCATTTGAATCTTCTAATTTTAATTGGGTAGTACCATTATATTGATAGTGGGCCTTAATTTTTGCTTTGGGGGCCAATTCGAATTTGGTTTGTACCCGTACGATGGTTTCCACATCTCTTTTAGAAAAAGCTTCTAATATCCCCGGATGAGAAAGCAATTCAGTTAATGGCTTATCAACAAAATAATTCTTCCCTACCAATTGGATAGTAAATACGGGCTCACCTAAATCATTTTGTTCTTCAATCTCAACGACTCTTAAGATCGCATCATTGTGCTTTTGATGCATCTGTATGAATCGATACTGCTCCACAAACCATTTACTAAATTGGTTAAGGTTAAAAATACCTCTATCAAACATCCTAATCCCTGTTGTATCTGTCCAAAGCAATCAGCTTATTAAAGCTGTCAAAATCCATTTTTCTCTTTTTTATGGCATCCACATTATCTTCTTGTACGTCAGTAAAAGCTTGTTGAATCGCCTGGGTGAGAGAAAATAATGCATCTAAAGGATAAAAAACTGCACAGTAGCCTAGCTGTTTCAAATCGTCCCTAGATAATATTGGGGTTTTACCACCTGGAACCATATTGGCTATCAGCTTACCATTCACTTGATTTGAAACAGTTTCTAACTCTTGAACTGACTGGGGTGCTTCCACGAACACTAAATCAACCCCAAGCTCAACAGCCTTTTGAGCTCTATCTATGGCTGCATCTAATCCATCTATAGCTCTAATATCAGTTCTTGCTGTAACGATAAAATGTTCATCTTTTCGATTATCTAAAGCGACTTTTAACTTATCAAAGTATTCATCTTCAGAAACAACTTGTTTGCCTTCCATATGACCACAACGCTTTGGCCATACTTGATCTTCTAGAATGACGCCCCCACAGTCTAAACCACTAAGCTCTCGAACAAGCCGCATGACATTTTGTCTACTACCGTGACCATTATCACCATCAACCAATAAAAACAATTCTGGACATGCCATTTTGATTCTATAGACAGCCTGAATAACCTCTGATTGAGTCATGATGCCTATATCTGGTTCCCCTAGGAGGGTCGCTGATAAAGAGTAGCCTGTTAAGATAGCTGATTTGAATCCTAAGAATGTAGCTATTTTTGCCGTTAATGGATCAAATATACCTGGCAATGGTGTGCATTCATCTAAGGATAATAAATTGAGAAGTTGCTCTGAGTATCTTTGCATAGGACCG
>CAYNJF010000063.1:0-11933 GCA_964397555.1 uncultured Francisellaceae bacterium | reverse complement strand
GAGCACAACCTTGCCAAGGTTGGGGTCGCGAGTTCGAGTCTCGTTTCCCGCTCCAAATTTTCTCTCTCTCTTATATTTGCACACGGCTGGATGGCAGAGTGGTGATGCAGCGGCCTGCAAAGCCGCGAACGCCGGTTCGATTCCGGCTTCAGCCTCCAATATTTATGTGCAAGTAGCCATCCAAAGCCCGGGTGGCGAAATTGGTAGACGCAAGGGACTTAAAATCCCTCGAGGGTTAAACCTCGTGCCAGTTCGAGTCTGGCCCCGGGCACCATTATAAATCAAAGAATTAGTATTTATTTTTTTCACCCACAGCAAACTCTTTGTTCCCTTTATGGGACACTCCTCGAACAAAAAACAAGATAATTGAATAATATCCAGAAATTATTGGCAGTTTATTTGCTACGCGTGCTTTCATGCCTTGGGTAAACTCAATGGTTCCAAATATATCCCATTCCCTATGATGCCTCTCTTGCGAACTGGTTACTCAAGTCAGAGTGAACCTTTGAGCTTAAGAGTGATGCTGAGCAGTGGATCCATCAGACTGTGTCAGCAATTTTTGATGCTGGGCATTAAATCACCTGTTATTAGAAAGCATACCTTATCCAAAGTCATCCATCGTTACGTTGAAGCAAGCCTATAAGAAAGGCTTAAAAACGATGATAAGCAAAAAACTCAGCTTGACTGGTGGGAAACGCAAATTGGCCTCTACGTTCATGCTGATATGACTGGTTGATCGATGGCAAAAACTATCCAACGGGATAACTAGGCTCAGTCAACAAAGATGTCGTTCTATAGTTAACGGATACTTAGCAGAACTGATTCATATATTTAATGTAGCTGTTAATGAATGGGGGGTAGATGAAAACCTAATGCGAAAAGTTTCATATTTAAAAGAGAATAGAGGGCGAGTTCGATATTTGTCAGGTGATGAGAGAAAACGTTTCCTGATGGCATGTCAGTTTAGCGGTCTTTGGTCGCTATACCCAGTTGTAATTTAGGCATATTCACAAGGGCTAGAGAATCTAAGACATTATGTTTGAAATGAGAAGATATCGATTTTAAGTGTATATCACTAAAAATATAATGGTCTACATCATCAATTGATTACACTCCTAATTTGTGTTAAAAGGGCCCAAAGGAATCATAGGGAAGGATTAGTGGTAACGTAATTTACGATATATAGAGGAAAGTGATGAGAAATATTAGCAATTCAGAAATTCAGGCAATAAGTGGTGGTCACCCGGTAGTGGGCGCATTGGCAGCCGGTACAGTCACCTCTGCTATTTGGATGGGATGGACAGCGTTTGTTGACAACAATTCTGAAAAGGTAACAGCTAAAAAAGCAGGGTTAATATTTACTTTAGGCGTAGCATCAGCTTCACTTGGTATTTATATTGCCTAAGTGATAAGGGCAAGATGACGCACGAGGTTGCGACTACTTCAAATATAACGATTAAAGCAAATCGTTTGGCCTTTTCAAGACATGCGTCTTAGCTTTGAATACTCAAATGAGTCCACTAAAAAGCTTTCACATGTCTTGTCAAGTAGCCTAGTTTGAACGGAATGTGTTCGAATGAGAATGGGGCGGCTCGACTTGTTCTTGATTATTTTCAGCCATCAAATTATCATCTTCTCGCTCTTCTATAGGGTAGCGATACAGTAGCTGATGGCTAGGCTGTTCGACTACTTTTTGCTCAGGTTCAGGCTCCACTTTTACGAAGGTATAGTTTTCAAAATTTAGGTAAAGTGAGATTGAGTATGAGCAAGTGTTCCTATTGTTTTTTGGTGACCATTCTTGTTATGTGAGTAAAGATGAGGGTGCCTAATGGAATTGGCATCTCCCCTGAAGCCTTGCGAGATTTGAGATAAGTATCATTTGTTATTTTGTGGTAAATCCATCTAAAATAGCCTCCTTGACGGACAAGCGTTAAAGGCTCATACACTTCATGAATATGCTCACCTTTGGTCTATTATTTTTAACGGTTACCTCCCTTTGGCTTCCAAAAGTAAAGGGTAATCGTGTGTGGCCCTATGGGGTGGTGTTAACTCTTTTAATGGGCTTTATTAACCAACAACTAAGCTTTTTAGCCGTTGTGAGTATTTTGGCTTTGATAGGCTTACTCCTACTCTTCAAAAAGCTTGAGAGTCACCGACTCTTTCAGGTTGTTGTGGGCGCTTTTACTATGACCTTGAGTGTTCTATTAGCCATGCACTTGATCCCAGGCTTTTCCAACATGGCCATACTGCAACAAGTTCAAATCAGCGACGATGGTATTCCTTTCACTCTTTGGTTAAATATTGATAAAACCTTGGTCGGGATTTGCATTATTGGCATCACTTTAGAGCTTACAACACGTGTCAAACAGCTAGGTTTCATAATCAAACAAATCTTACCCATTGCCTTAGGCACAATCCTTGTTACCCTATGTGCTTCTTATCTGTTTGGTTACGTTCGATTTGAGCCTAAACTTAGTGAACATCTTGCCTTATGGGCTTTAGTAAACCTCGTGTTGGTTTGCACAGCTCAAGAAGCCATTTTCAGAGGCTTTTTGCAAAAGAATTTAGCTCATTGGTTTGCAGGCTTCAAAGGTGGCAAAACCCTAGCCCTTATGATTGCAGCTTTGGCGTTTGGGCTGGTGCATCATCATGGGGGGTATAAATATATCCTTCTTTCCAGTGTGGCCGGGCTAGGCTACGGATTAGCCTATCAAAAGACATCTCGCCTTGAAGCGAGCATATTGGCTCATTTTTCCCTCAATGTTGTTCATATCACGTTGTTTAGCTATCCGGCTTTGCAGTCAGCGTTTGTGTGAAGACAACTCTTAACCTCAAACGGTTTTTAAGTGGCCAACATTCTTTCAAAAGAGCCGCAGGCTTTTGTTGGTGCTTAACGTCGGTAGAGATTGCTGAATGAACTTACGACCTGTTTTTCAATAAAGGCATGGTCTTTTTTTGGATGAAACATCTTAGTATCATCCATCTCTTTGCCATCAACCTTTAAAGCGGTAAGGTAGGCAAGTCCATGATGGGCAGCCCAGTAGGGGTATTCGACGGTGTAAGGGTTTTTTTGATGATAGGCGATAGCAACCGGGATGACGCTTTGTTGCAGCTTATTCCACATTTCCATCAGTTGCTCCCCATTTAGACGATTCTTTGATTTTTTGTCGATCTGAGACACCATGGTGTCAAAGATATCATCCATGTAATAAGCCTCAACGAGCAAACGAGCTTGCGTGGCACTGCCATCTTTGCATTTGGTCACATCGATGCCCATCCTCATTGAGGCGAGTATGCGCCAGAACAAAGCTTGTTGTATGTCATCTTCAGCCACTAATGAAGCTAATAATAACGTGAAAGGTGCAGGTAAGTCGTTGACTCTTTCTTTAATCCACTTAATCTTATCTTGTCTTTTTAATAACTTATTTTGCTCAACCTGTCGAAAGGCTTCGGCAAGTTTTGCCGTATTGGAGGGATCAGCGATGAGTTTTTCTAGAGTTTTATAAAGCTCTGGCTTAGTTTGAATGTCCATTTCATAGTGATAACTTATCCCTGAGACAAAATCATTGTTCGCTCGGACATTGATCACATTGCCCCGTTTCTCTTGAATGATATTAGGTTTTTTTTCATAATCCGATAGGGAGGTGTCGAAATTGACTTTAGGAAACCCTCGCTCTAGGGCTTGAGCTTGAACGCTCATCAGAAAAAGGCAAAAGCCTATGCATAGAGAAAAGTGGACGTTCACTGAGGTGTTTGATAAGAGCTTCATGGGGATACCAACCTTAAACCAATGGTGTTAGAGCCTATGAAGGTTGGACTGATCTATTGATCATTGGTTCGTTTTTCTCTTAAAAACGATGGCGTTATGGACAGGCCTTTGATAGGTCAATGGTACTAGGTCATCCTCAACGACTTTTGTCTTAGCAACGCCGTGTAAGTAAAGAGCACTAGAGCCCCCTCCGTCTAAATTGAGGGCATTCACACACCCTAAATTTAACATAAAATCAGTCAATTCTTTTAAGGTCATGCCTTCTTTGACGGGTATGGTATGTTGTCGAACAAGATCTCTTACTTTCATATTTCCAGCTTGAATATACTCGACGAACAAGTCCGCTAAGCTATCCTGGTTAGGCAAATCGACATCAGGCAACTCATAGGTTCGCTCACTGACCACGATCACCCAGTCTTGGTTGGCTTTAAATCCCACGGCTACTCTGGCATGGCGATCTTTGATAAAGCTTTGGTTCTGTATGTTCTCCATTGAATAATCATGGATAGCTTTACCGTCTTGAATCAGAAGAGGCACGCCACCGATTAGCCATTCCAGCTGACTCCATGCCACCTGCTTTAATGACGTAGGTTCAAAGTGAATCAACTGGTCATCGACCATGAGGCGATCCATCACACTCATGGTTTCATTCCAACCTAGAACCCCTCTTGGGATTGGACTGCCTTGCTTCCAGGTTGGCGATAGGATAACACCGGCTGGATACATAAACTTATTTTCATCAAATCGAAAAAATCCTGCATTGATTGCTACATCAAAGCCTTGGGCAAACGCTCGCACCGATTGCCCGTAACCCTTTTTATCAATGGTTTTTAACGAGATTTCATACTCAGAAGGGGAGAGCGTTACCACATGAGTACGTTGCTCTGGCGTCTGTATCACCTGGTGTTCATAGCCATACCCACTGATTGTGAATAGGAGCATCCCAAAAGAGAAAAGACCTAGCATTAATGGGCGAGTCATGAAAAGGTGCATAGACATCTCTAGCCATAAAAAAGCCATTGAAACGCCGTTTGAGCAGGATTGCAACTGATTTAGAGTCTAGCCATTCGATCGTGTAATCTGCCAAGGCAGTATCCTGATCACACAAACAAATGAGTTGAACAGATAAATAAAACGTAAGGTGATAAATTGACAACTTAAGGCGGTTTGCTAACCTGTCTTCTTTGCAAACACCATAGAGACAATTATGTTAAAAAAAGTCATGGCAGCGATGTTAGTCTGCATGGTTATCGCGGGTTGTGCAGGTCGTGCAGCTAATCCTGTTCAAGTTCGTCAAGTAGGCGACAACAACCTATCTTGCGCTCAAATTCATGGTGAGCTTCGTGCCATTGATGCGAGTATTCGTCACCTTGTTCCTCAGGCTGACAAAAAAGGGCGTAATTTTGCTTTAGGCATGGCCGGTTTTTTCGTGTGGCCAGCTTGGTTCTTCATGGATTTGACTGATTCAGAACAACAAGAGATTGACGCATACCGTGCACGCTATCAGTATTTACTCTCAATTTCTGAAGCAAAACAGTGTAAGCTCTCATAACTTACCCAAAGCCTTGGTCCTCGATCAAGGCTTTACTGTACTCTTTATCACCTCCTTCTTCAAAACGCCTAAAATACATCCCGAGTGCCCTAAGTCATTGATTTAACGATGAACTAATTCCTATCTTTTTGGTCATATTTCAATCATTGCTTATTGCGCAGAGGAAAGGCATGGCTGTTCAAAGAAAACCAACTGAAATCATGGGCCCGCCCACACCGGATCATCTACAAAATTTAAACAAACCCAAAGAGAATAGGCCATCGAGTCCGCCGCCTCCACCACCGCCTATGCCAGGGTCAACTGCGGCATCACCACCGCCTCCACCACCGCCTATGCCAAGTGCTGCAGGGGGGCCGCCACCCCCACCTCCACAACCAAGTAAAGCAGGAGGCTATAAAGTCTATAACGCTAAGGATCCACGTATTACTCGGGCTGAAGAAGAAGCCCAAGCTGTCAAACAAAGTGGCGATGTTGAAAGATTAAGAGAACTTTATGCAGAAAAGGTTGAAGCATACACAACGGCAAACAAGGCCAAGCAAGCAAAGCAAAAAGAGATTGGTGAAGTTAATGCAAAACTTGATCGAGCTAAGGCTGGGTTGGAAACGCGGGAAAAAGAATACATCAAGTGGAATAACATTTTATCTCGAGACTCAGACGATGAGCTTGCGATTCAACAAGCAGAATCTGTGCATTCAAAGATTGTTGCCTTGAGAGCTGAAGTGGCAGCGGCAGAAGCGCAAAAGAAACGATTGAATGAAGAGCTCAAACCACTTGAGATAGAGCGTAAAATAGCGGGTAAAGTGCGTGACGCTTATACCTCAGATAAGTCAAAAGCTGTAAAGAAACGCACCCAACAAAGAGCAGGCGCAGGAGATCACTCGAACAAAATTCTCGAAACTCAAAAAATGCTAACTCGTTTATCCAGTAAGCAATTTAAAAATTTATCAAAATTTTTTCATATGCCTTTAAACGTTGGGGATGAGCCGGTCTTTGATGTGGATTGGATTTATTATTTTGATCTTGAAGTTATAAATTGGTTTGAGAGTTATGAAGCTGAAAATATTCAAAAAACAATAATTTCAGCGGAAGATAAAAACCCTCAAATTAATACATATAATCGAAATTTAATCAGCTTAATTGGGATAGCCCTTTCAAAGGGGCTTACCTATGAAGATATCATGGACATCGCCGATGGTCACGTACAGCGGCCAGATATTCTCGAGTCCTTGAAGATGGCTTCCATTAAAAAGAGCGTCGATGACTTAAGACAGTCACCTCGTTCCGCGTCGATTTACGACCAAGCTCGAAAAGAGCATGAAGCAAGAAGTGCAGTTGTTGATTTTCATGAACAAATGCGTTCTTTGCACGGTAAGTACCAAGAAGAAGGAGGGGATCTTAACTACTTGAGGGGCTTGAGAGAAACGTACAATGATCCCAAGGTCCAAAACGCCAAAGCAAAGATTATTCAATCGGTGAATGAAAAGGTTGATTTAGGCTCGCCTTATGAAGGGGCGTGGGCAATGGGTCAAACTATGATGCGTGACGTTCGAATGCAAAACAATGCTTTGATGTTATCTTTGAATCAACAAGCATTAGAGGAAGTTCAAAATCAGCTTGATGCCATCTCACCATCACAGGATGATCATGATGAACAAGTGCTCAATGCGCAAATGGCTCAGCTTCGGGAAGTCGAGGCTACTCTTAAACAAGCTGCAATGCATATTAAAGTAGACAATCTATTGGACCCTGATGAAAATCAAGTCCAAAGGATTAACATTCTTAGTGAGCAGGCAGGTTCCATCCAAAACCAGATCCATTTAAGAATCGAGTCGGCGCAAAACCGTCTTGATGCGATTCAAGCCGCTAAAGAGGCTCAAGCACAAGCTCAAGCCCAAGCTGAAGTGAACGTGGTAGGGCCCGAACCTGTTGCACAGGTCACAGGAACCGTCAGACCCAGTGCTAACGACACTGATGGTCATTTTAATCCGGCTAAACACGACGCGATGGTTCAAGCGCGAACCTTCTTCTCAGATGAAGACAGAATTAGCCGTGTGCAAGAGCAAATTGATGAGCTTGATCATCGTATTCACGCAAAACGCAAAAGCCTCACTCATATGTTGTTTGGACGTAAGAAAAACAAAATTCAACGCTTGCAGCAGCAAAAAGATGAGCTCGAGGTATTGCAAGAGATCATGCGGGCTGGGGCCAAAGAAGGCTGCGACTATGGCAACTTACGAACTCGACTTCTTGCTTATAAAAAGTTCAATGATGTGTCTTCCGTCAATAGTCGAAATCGAAAGCTGTTTACGCAAATTGAGGATAAGCTTAATCGAGTGCATAACTTTGATCGCATGAAAGCAGCCGAGCCAAACGTGGAGCAGGACGCCAAAAAAGGCCCTAGTAAGCCTTAGGCCATTCGCTCAAAGTTAGGCTCTAAGAGCCTAACTTTGAAGTCGAACTTAATTGGATGCAAACCCATTGAATTCGTTTTAACTGTCTACCCTGTCTATCCATGAGCTAAATCTGATTTGAGTGCTGACTTCTAAATCACATCTTTTCAAAAATAGTCCTTAATTGGTTGCCCGACTCTACTAGTCGATGTGATAAAAACCTAATATAATTTCAGTAGATTCGTAGGAAAGGGATAGTACATGCCGGTTAAATCGATTCGAAACCGTACCCTGTTTTACCAAGATGTGGGTCAAGGCTATCCTATTCTTTTCGGTCATGGGTTTTTAATGGACCGGAACGTATGGCGCTCCCAAGTTGAGATACTTTCCAAACAGTATCGATGCATTGTCCCTGACTTATGGAGTCATGGGTTCTCGGAGGAGGTTCCTCAACGGCCTTATTCTATTGAGCTCTTAGCCGAGGATTATTATCATTTGATGAGATCACTGGGGTTTAACCAGTTTGCTGTCTGTGGGTTATCTTTAGGCGGTATATGGGGCACTCAGTTAGCTTTAACTCATCCTCAGACGGTACAAGCCTTAATCTTAGTCAATACCCCGTTACACAATGAGTCAGAGAGTAGGTTAGACTTTTATTTGTCGTTGCTTGGACAAATCGAGCGTTCTGAGGCGTTTACCTCTCATATTATCAATTTGATTATTCCTTTGTTTTTCTCTGCTCATAGCCTATCTAAACGCCAAGAGCTTGTGAACGCCTTCATTCATACTCTCAAATCAATCCCTCATGAACGACTAGCGGGTCTGATTGAGCTGGGGCATACCTTCTTTTCTCGCCCTTCGATGCTCAACAAGTTGGATCGGCTAAGTTGTCCTTTGATGTATGTGGCCGGTCATGATGATGTCCTATCTGATGGCATTATGCATGAGCAAAAACTAAAAGCACTCGGCGAATTTCATATCATTGACCATGCAGGTCATAGTTTGTCCTTAGAGTGCCCTGAGGCTTTAACCCGTCTGATTAAAGCCTTTGGCAAGACTCACCGGCTCAATGAGACGCGCTCTGGTGAAGGGCTATGCTCCATATCAGGGGTTGGTTCAGAGCGGTAAGTGTATTCAAACTGATTCAGAATATGGCATCGTCGAGTCGGTCTAAATAACTTTGCTGGGCTAGTCCTTGGCTGGTGCTCTTTATCAGGACGGCGATGGCGTCGTTGGCAGGCTTGTAAGTAGAGCGTTTCAAGAGACTGGATGGCCTCTTCAATCGATGGTCGATTATCAGGCTCAATATCAATCATGGACCCAATCAGCTTACTTAGCTCAAATTTAAATGAACGAATGTCAACGTTTTTAAATAAATCGTCATAGCCCTCAAGATGAATATCTAGAAGACCTTGCTCATGGGTGTTTCTGAAAATATCCATCGTTGCCGCCCTTGGATGATAAGGCCTGGCTCGACTCGAGAACAATTCTGCCAAGATAACGCCTAAGGCAAAAACCTCAGTTTTCTCATTATAGGTCGCTTTCTCCTCGCAGTGAAAAATCTCTGGAGCCATGTAACCTTCCGTGCCATTGATCTCCTGATTTTTTTGTTCTCCATGAATGCATAGACCGGCTAAGCCAAAATCAACCAGGGTTATTTCTTTGGTTGATTCACAAATCAAAATATTGCTTGGCTTTAAGTCTTTATGAAGCACCCCTTGTTGATGCAGAGCTTGAACCTCTTTGAGCAAGTTTAGGGCAACCGTAATGCGTGCACGCGTTCCATGCCTTTGCTTGACAAGCTCATCGCCCTCTTTTTTGTAGAGGTACTGGTTGAGTAGCACTCCCTTTGCAAAAGGTTGAACTTGGTACCAGGTGGTCTCTGGACCATGATGATCGAGCTCGGCATGATCAATCAGTCGCCCAAGCTTATGAAGGATACGTCCTTCATTGTCAGCGACAAATTCATGCTCATCTCGATGATGCAATTGCCTTTGAGTTTTGACGGCCACAAGTTCCCCTGTGTCCAAAGATACCCCAGCACATACCTTTCCATAAGCACCTCGGCCGATAGGCTTGGTTTCATAGATGGCAATCGGCTCATCAAACTCGCCAATCAGAACGGAGTGCTCAATGGGATGATGGGCCTTATCAAAAAAGCCGACAAGACGCTTTTTATGTTTCATGTGGTATTCAAGCTGACACTTTCGGATGTAATTATATCCAGAAGTCGAGAGAAGTCGCTTTCCACGTCCCTCGTTACTCGGATCATACTCTTCATTGGGAATAGGGGGGTTGGTGCATGGCGAGTTCAACATACGGACTCCAAGTTACGGCTATCGTCTTACTGTAACGAGAAAGTAGATGAACAGATGTAGGAGCAAATCAAAAAATACTGGCAGTGCGTTACAAATTTTTAACGAAGTGATTGGTTCATTTTAGTGTAAATAATAATGCGTCCCATTTAGAGACAATGGAGATTTGATGGTCACCATTTCGCCCAAAATGCGTTAGTATATATAGGCAGGCGCCTTCGTCTGTGTGTCGAGTTTTCATCAATTACATTGCACTAGGATGAGGTTATGTTTGACCAATTAGATCCAGTTTTGCTTTCGCGAATACAGTTCGCATTTACGGTCAGTTTCCATATTTTGTTTCCAGCCTTCACCATTGGACTGGCTTCGTGGTTAGCGGTCGTAGAAGCGCTTCATTTAAAAACCAACCACCCCATCTATAAAGAGATTTATAAATTCTGGGTGAAAATATTTGCGGTGACCTTTGGTATGGGGGTAGTCTCAGGATTGGTGATGTCCTACCAGTTTGGCACCAACTGGTCGGTTTTCTCCGACAAGGTCGGAAATGTGCTTGGTCCTTTGTTAGGGTATGAGGTCTTAACGGCTTTCTTCCTAGAGGCTTCCTTCCTAGGGATCATGTTGTTTGGATGGGATAGGGTTGGGCGCGTGGCGCACTTTATTTCAACCTTGATTGTCGCCATCGGCACCTTAATTTCAGCGTTTTGGATTCTTTCAGCCATTTCATGGATGCACACCCCGGCCGGTTATAGCATCGGTCCTGACGGGCGCTTTTTTGCAGAGAATTGGTTTGAGATTGTCTTCAATCCATCCTTCCCATATCGCTTTATCCATATGATCATGGCGGCCTATTTGACCACAGCTTTTGTGGTTGGAGGTGTTGGAGCCTGGTATCTCTATCGTAAAGTGCACGTAAAACATGCAAAAATCATGTTCTCCATGGCCATGGTGATGGCAGTTTTTGTCGCACCCATGCAAATGCTTATGGGCGATTTACACGGTATTAATACCTATGAGCACCAACCTCAAAAAGTCATGGCCATGGAAGGGATTTGGGATACTCAACAAGGAGCCGCTCTCAACCTGTTTGGCGTCCCAAATGTTGAGCAAGAGCGTACAGACTACGCGATTCAAATTCCTAAGTTGGCTTCTTTGATCTTGACTCATGATCTTAATGGCGAAGTTAAAGGGCTTAAAGAGTGGCCAAAAGAAGAGCGACCCGTCATTCCGGTAGTTTTTTACTCGTTTAGAATCATGGTCGGTATTGGGGTACTCATGATTTTAACAGGCATTACCGCGGCTGTTCTGTTCTTTAGGAAAAAATTGTTCACCGCAAGGTGGTTCCAGCTTTGGTGCATGGCAATGACCCCGGCGGGTTTTGTTGCGGTCCTTACAGGTTGGTTTGTAACCGAGTCAGGTAGACAACCATATGTGGTGTTTAATTTATTGCGCACCGCAGACGTGGCCTCTCCCATTGAGGGAGGGCTGGTAGGTATCTCGTTATTCGCTTTTGTCTCGGTGTATACCTTGATATTTGGTACGGCGGTTTACTACATCATACGATTGATACAAAAAGGCCCGATTGTTGGCACCTGGCACGACGCCTATGGTCAACATGGTGTACGCCACCCGATAACGCTTGCCGATGTGTTTCCCGGTCAGATGAAGGAGCAGCCACATGTTTAATTTAGAAAATCTTGAGAGCCTCTCATTAATTTGGGGGGCTATCATTGGGGTTGCCATCTTTTTGTATGTCGTCTTGGATGGATTCGACCTAGGGGTGGGCATATTATTCCCCTTTGCGCCTGAGGATAAGTGTCGTGATCGGATGATGAATTCGATCGCACCGTTTTGGGATGGTAATGAGACCTGGCTCATTTTAGGGGGAGGGGGGCTCTTCGCTGCCTTTC
>CAYNJF010000062.1:0-12140 GCA_964397555.1 uncultured Francisellaceae bacterium | reverse complement strand
AGGTCGGCGGTTCGATCCCGCCTAGCTCCACAAAGTGCTTGCAATTAAAGGTTTAGAATCATATAATTGCCCGCACTGTTTAAAGGACATTGTCCCCATCGTCTAGAGGCCTAGGACACCGCCCTTTCACGGCGGTAACAGGGGTTCGAATCCCCTTGGGGACGCCATTTTCTGGCTTTTACTTCATATCTAAATTAAATACAAGAAATACACTTCAATATTTTTAAATTCTCCTTTAAAGCATTTAAATGATCGTTCTTCTCTTGAGGTCACAGGCCATTATGCATATTGGCCGGCGGCCCAACCAGAAGACCAAGCCCATTGAAAGTTGTAGCCACCAAGCCATCCAGTGACATCAAGAACTTCTCCAACAAAATATAGATTCTTTACGTCGTTGGCTTCCATGGTTTTTGAGGAGACGGCATTGCAATCTACGCCACCCAGGGTGACTTCAGCTGTGCGATAGCCTTCCGTGCCGTTAGGTTTGATTTCCATCCTGTGAATGCAGGCACAAAGGGTGTCTAACTCTTTTGTCGACAACTGTTTCACCAACTTTTCAGCGAACGCTTTGGGGACAACCTGTTCAATGAGTCGCTTTGGTAGCGATTGCCCAAGAACATTTTTTACCATGGCATTTGGCTGGGTCTCAAGCGCGTTGTTCATGAGCTCTGTAATTTCTTGTTCTGGCGACAAATCAATGACAATGGGTTCACCGGGTTGCCAATACGAGGAAATTTGCAAAATAGCAGGTCCGCTTAGACCGCGGTGTGTAAAAAGTATATTTTCTTGAAAAGAGGTTTGACTGGAGCTTACCTTACTGTTGGCACTTACCCCAGAAAGATCTTCAAACCTCTCCTTGTCTTGTTCGTGAAGCGTTAAGGGCACAAGGCCGGCTCGAGTGGGGTAGACCTTCAAACCAAACTGTTTTGCAATGTGATAGCCAAAAGGGGAGGAGCCCAAGGTTGGGATGGATAAGCCCCCGCAAGCAACCACCAACGATTCACACTGGTAAGTGTTAAGATTGCTTTTTATGATAAAAGCCTCTTCTTTTTTGATGGATTGAATTTCTTCATTTAGATGGAGCGTGGCTCCATGCTGCTTACATTCATGGAGCAGCATATCAAGAATATCTTTGGACTTTCGATCACAAAAAAGCTGACCTAGGGTCTTTTCATGGTAAGGAATATCGTGAGAGGCCACCATGTCGATAAAATCCCATTGCGTGTATCGTTTAAGCGCTGATTTCACAAAGTGGGGGTTATGAGATAAGTAACAGTTTGGGTTCACGTGTAGATTGGTGAAATTACACCGGCCACCACCGGACATTAGGATTTTCTTGCCAGGTTTATTGGACTTTTCAATAATTAGAACTTTTCGACCACGCTTAGATGCCTCAATGGCACACATAAGTCCTGCAGCCCCAGCCCCAATGATAATAACTTCATAGCTTTCCATGAATACCCAACACGCAATAAAAAGGGCAATCATTATAATCGATAATCGATGAGAAATAACATTTTGAAAGTTAACTAATGATTGAGGCCGTCAGCCTGCCTTTTCCCTCACAAGACAGGCGCATATCAGAGCTTAGCTGCCAGTTTGTGATTGAGCTATGACCTGTTTATCCATGGACTCATAAGTGCCTTGAGAGAGAACCTGCCCCTCTTTGACCATGTAGATTTCATCGCAGAACTTGAGCGTTGAAAGCCGGTGAGCAATGATAAAGATGGTTTTTTGATGCATAAGTTCACTTAATGCATCAATAATAGCATTTTCGGTGGTTCCGTCTAATGCACTGGTGGCCTCATCCAAAATAAGTATGGAGGGATCATGATAAAGGGCTCTGGCAATGCCGATCCGTTGTTTTTGACCACCACTGATTCGAACCCCTCGTTCACCGACTTGAGCATCGTAACCGTCTGGTAATGACTCAATGAACTCTTCAATGTTTGCGATCCGAGCAGCCTTTCTTACTGCGTCCATGTCGATCTCGCTTTCTTCTACGCCTAGAGCAATATTAGAGGCAATGGTGCTGTCGGTCAGGGTAATCTGTTGTGGTACATAACCTATCAAGCGATGCCACGAGTTAAGGTTGTTCGCTGAAAGCGCTGATCCATCAACAGAAATTGAGCCACCGCAAGGATGAATGAGTCCAAGAATTAGATCAATCATGGTGGTTTTACCAGAGCCGGTGGTTCCAACAAAACCTATGGTCTTATTCGCCTCAAAGGTCAACGACAGGTCGTTGAACAAGGGATCACTACCAACGTAGCTAAAATCAACATGATTAAATCGGATTGCATCTTTGAGCGACAAAGGCTTTGCTATGACCGTCGTCATGTCTTCATCTTGACGTTGACTTCCGGTTAACTCTCCATGGATTATATTAAGAGCGTTGGCATTATATTTTAACTCAGTGGCTGCGCTGAATATCTGTTGCATCGCTGGCATTAATCGATATCCAGCAAAGGCGTATAAGCTAAGCAAAGGAAGAGCACTAGCAAAATTCTGCTTTGCATTGATGAGATACAGAACGATACTAATCATGCCACCAAAGGCAATAGCCTCTAAAATGTATCTTGTCATTTGTGGGATAGCTTGACTTGTCGCGGTATGGCTGGTGGCTATCTTCGAGTTATCACTAAACGCATTGATAAAATATTGCTCGCGGCCAAGCACTTTTAACTCTTTGATGGAGGACAACGATTCACCAAGGATGGTAAAAAGTCGGGCGTAGGCTGTTGATACGTCTTTACCTATCTTATTCATAAAGCGACGGATGAAAATAAAGATGGTTAAGTAAATAGAGCCTAGTAAGCCTATGGTCATGAGGGCTAGCTTAGGATCAAAGACCGTCAGTAAGGTTAAAATGCTGACGACGACAACCGTCTTGCTTAACAGCTGAAAAGAAGGCATTAAAGTTCCAGTGATCACGCGGTTCACTTCCGCGATGACGTTTTTGCTGAGTTCAGAAGTGTTGTTTTCAAGGAAAAAAGCGTACGGTTGTCTGAGATATTTTGTGAAAACTCTGCAAGAGAGCTCATGGCCTTGGAAGTGTATAAATCTGAGTAAGACCCATGAGATAAATGCAGAAAAAAGATTACCGAAAAATATCAATAAAAGCACAACGCCACCTAGGGCCACCAAGAAGTCTTGATGTTGTTTAAAGCCAATCAGTTCGTATATTCGATTTAAATGGACGTTTGTTTCGATGACCGAAGGGTTCAAGGCTACGGTAAAGAAAGGAAAGATGGATGCAATGCCAACGAGCTCAACAAAAGCAACAAACAAAATACCAAAGCATAGAAAGATGAGTTGCCGTTTACTTTTAGAGGACATTAATCCAATAAGTTGTTGAAAAGTATTGTTCATATATTTATTTAGTGATAAACCTCATGAGATCTTACATGATGCATCGCGTCTGCTTCCAGAAAAAAATCATGGAACGATAAATCCGTTTAGCTAATGAACACAATATGTTCAATAGCTAAATTGATGAGGTATCAAATTACTGATATCATTTTCGGGCGGAATCATTGTAGTTTGTATAATAACATTTATCACCAAACTGGGCTGTTGCAAGGAGATATGCATGTCAGAAAAGCTAGCGCTATTAGGTGGACAACCAAGCGTTCGGTCTAAGTTAAATGCCTATAATCCGATTGGAAAAGATGAATTAAAAGCCGTTCAAGAAGTCTTTGAGCAGCCTCTTTTATCCGGCTTTTACGGTAGCCCTCAGCCTGCTTATTTCGGTGGTAAGTACGTCAAGCAATTTGAGCAAGCATGGATAGAGAAGTTTGGGGTAAAACATGCCGTCAGTGTCAATTCTGCAACCTCTGGATTAATGGCTGCGATGGGGGCGATTGGCATATCACCTGGTGATGAAGTCATAGTTCCACCTTATACAATGTCAGCGACTGCAGTTGCTCCAATGGTCTATGGTGGCGTGCCGCGATTTGTTGATATTGAGTCTGAGACTTTCTGTCTGGACCTTGAGAAAGTCAAAAAGGCCATCAATCCCAAGACCAAAGCCATCATCGTCGTTAATCTATTTGGTCATCCAGCGCAGCTTACGGCTTTGAGGCAGCTAGCCGATAAGCATGGCTTATATCTGATTGAGGATAATGCTCAGGCCATCTTAGCAAAAGAGCACGAGTCTTATACCGGGACAGTAGGGCATATTGGTGTCTTTAGTTTAAATGTTCATAAACATATCCAGTGCGGAGAGGGCGGTGTCTGTGTTACAGACGATGACGATCTCGCTTTAAGAATGCAGCTCATTCGTAACCACGGGGAAAATGTTGTTGATTGGCTTCAATTAGATAACATCACAAATATTCTTGGCTACAATTTTCGTCTTCCAGAAATCTCAGCGGCCATTGCCAACGTCCAGCTTGGTCGGGTAGAGGCTCAAGTGAGCCGAGCCAAACAGATTGGCGATGAATTAACAAATGCACTACGTCATATTGAGGGCCTTGAAACGCCTGTGATAAGAGAAGGGTGTACCCATGTGTATTTTATGTGGACAGCAACACTACACGCCTCCACACCAAGAGATATCCTTCTAAAAGCCCTTCAAGCGGAAGGCATACCCGTCAGCGGGGGGTACGTAAAACCCATCTACCGACTGCCGATGTTCCAAAAGAAAATTGGAATTGGTTCAGAGCATTTCCCTTTTAGTCTTTCTGATGTGACATACCAAGCAAATGACTACCCAGTTGTTGAAAAGTGTCATCATGAAACCGTCATTCAGATACAGCCTGTCTCCTGGGATATCCAACAGGAGCATTTTTCACAAATTCGTCAAGGCTTTGAGAAAGTATTTTCACAGCAGGATCAGCTTATCAATCTGGAAGAACCATGCTCGATTTAATCAAGTCAACGCTAGACCGTGTTCAGTTGTGCGCGGTGATGGATCACTCAGGACGAGGAGGTAATGCGTTTTTCTTGACAAGTTTTGATGACCATCCGAATGTCCTTGCTTGCCCATTGATGCACTATTCCTACTCTTATGTGTTAGGTGAGTTTGGTGACGAGACCGTGATCGAAGCAACTAAGGCAAAAGACTTTTTAACGAACACGAGTTATTTTCGCTTGTTGTATCATGCCAGCCATGAACCGAACATTCAGCTTCGATATCGTATGGGAGCGCAGGACATCTCTGTTCCAGAATCCAAAATAAAAGAGATGACCGATCTTTACTTTCATCAAATAAATCAAATCACAAGAAAAGATCTAATCACGCTTCCTTTTATTATCTATGCCTTGGCCATGGGTAAAGAACTAAGCCATTTTGAGTACGTGCTTGTTTCTGATGCTGTGAGCCTTAGAACAGAACACGTGTTAGATGGGTTTTCAGGGAAAGTCATTGACTGTATGGTAGAGGATTTTAAAACCCCTCGGCTGATTAGTTTGGTGCGTGATCCTCGCGCAACGTTTGCGTCACCTAGGCATCAATTTGTGAACTCCCTAAAAAACATGTATGCCCTCAAGCCAGGCAATTACTTGCTCAGACTTAAGCAGTTGCTACGTCGAGACTTCAAACCTGATACGGGCAGTGTGTATTTATACTGGCTTTTATACTTGGCCGTGAGCGCAAAGACTATTGAAAATAAGAAAAGAACCTATCGGCGATTGTTTCTAACGGTTAAAAATGAGGACATGAATCTTCATTTTTTAAAGACAATGAATCATCTATGCTCTTGGTTAGGGGTCGGCCTGACACCAAGATGGGAGCAAGGTGATTTTCACCCTATGATCCTAGGTCAACCTTGGGCAGGTACCGGCGCATACAACACTCGATATCAGCCAAACACAAGTGGACTTTTGAAGAATGATAAAGAATCAGTTTCGATCAAGAGTGCAGGCCCAAACGAATACGTCACTAAGCGTTGGCAGACAAAACTCAATCAGCGTGAAATCAAGATTATTGAATATTTATTCCAAGATGAAATGAAACAACACGGCTATTCACCCTTGTTTCCCGTTGAGAAGTCAACCAATAAGCTGTTTTTCAAGCAAGCATTGGGGCCGTTTGAAGGTGAAACACCAACGTTTCGTTGGTTGTTTTTTGGGGATGTCAGTGTTCAGGATAGACTCCAAAGGTGGTTTTATGGACTCACGTTTGCCCCGTTCTATGTCCTTTCAAGGATACAGTTTTATACCTTGCTAAATTCATCCGGTGTGTTTAAGTCTATCAAACCTTTAAAGACAGATGTCAAAGTGCAGCCCGGAACACAAGTCCCCGAGTAGACAGACGTATGGAAAGCAATAAAATAAAACAAAAACTGGTGAGTGGGATGAAACGGTTTGTCCCAGTGATCTATGATGGCTATTTAAAACTCAAAACCATTGATAGTAAGCAGTTGATGGCAACTAGGGAGCGGATTAAACATTACAATCAAGAACCGGTCTATGTTTTTTGGACACATGATGCGCTTTTAAAATACCATACGATCTCACAGTGCATTCTAGCCAAGACCTTACAATCTAGGGGACATCGAGTCTTGATGATCCACTGTAAAGGGGAGCTGTCTCGATGCACCATTATGGATGGTGTTAATTTGCCTCATGCGTTGCAATCAAAATCAAGAGAAAGGTTGTGCATGGAGTGCCGGCAGTCTGGATTATCTCACTTCAAGAGTTATCAACTTCCATATATCTCATTGTCCGAGCTTGTGTCTGTTGATGATTTAAATGCTCTCACCAAGGCTATGAACAAGCACGATCAGCCCATTTCAACCTTTGAATTTGATGACATTGGATTTGGCATGATTGGGCTTGGTGAGATTGTACGCCAGCATAAATTATGCACGACGGAGAACTTATCCAAAGAGCAGCTAATCCTTGTAAGAGAGCACGCTTATTCATCAGCACTCCAGTACTTGGCATTGAAAGCTTTGAGAGTCCTAACCCCGATAGCACGAGTTACTTTCTTTGGTGATTACGGGAATGTGTTAGGGGTTGTTAAAGGATGCATGAGGAGTAAGATCCCTGTAACCAACTTATCCCATGCCCTGCTTACCGATGTTCAACGTCATAAGATTACTATGATGGGGCCTCTTTCTACCAATGATCAATTTTGGCGATTGGAACAATGGCCAAAATGGAAAGACATTCCTTTGCCAAAGGCAACGGTAAAAGCCATTGCGAATGATGTGATGTTTCGCTTTACTGGGACTGGCTTTACCCTTTACTCCCCCTCAAAAACAAATGATTCACACGCTTTACTTAAAAAGCTCAACATTGATAGTTCGAAAAAGCTGATTGTGGCTTATACGAGCAGTTTGGATGAGGCACTTTCGACCCAGATCCAATACAGCGGTATTAAAGTCAAAAATATCCCCTCACAAGGACCCTTTAAGAGCCAAATTGCCTGGTTAAAACAGCTTGTTGATTTTGTGGAAAGAAGTGATAATTATCATCTGGTGGTGCGAATACATCCTCGAGAAGCGTTTGACGTCTATGAAAAAAAAACCTCAGAGCACTTAAAACAGCTGCGTGAAGCTTTAGGTGGGGAATACAACAATGCCACAGTCATATGGCCTGAGGATAAGACCTCCAGTTACGATCTTGGCGAGTTGGCCCATCTTGTCTTAATTGCTTGGACTTCTGTCGGCCTAGAGCTTGGCAGGCTAGGCGTCCCAGTTTTAGCCGCGTTTCCATACTGCCCTTATCCTTACAACACGTTTGTGCATTGGGCAAATGAGCCTCAAAGCTATTTCAGTCTGATTGAGCGGTTATGCACAACAACTCAAACATTAGATACGATAAAAGCGGCGTTTCGTTGGCATCATATTGCTCGTTTTTCACATGCTGTGGATGTTCATGACATGGCACCCGAACATGATTTTACTCAGTTACCACCCTTCAAGCTTCCCCAGCACACCAAGTTTATTGAGTCGGTGCTTGTTGATGGCGCTCATGCCTCAGAGTTGACGATGCAGAATCTCGATTCGACAAAGCATGAACAAGAAGAGGATGCTTTAAAACAATCGCTTCGAGCCATGATCTTGAAACTATTAAACATCAGCGACTCACAAGACTACCTTATTAAGGTGCAGCAAGATAAGGGGTTTGATATCCATTTGAATCATGATGTGATGCAAGTGATGATTCATGGAGATACGATACGGATCAACTATAAAGGACAGACCCAGGAACGTCATTCTCCTATGATTAAGCGACTTATACTTTTATCAGCTCAAGAATTTGAAAAGGAGCACTCATGCAATACTGTCAACGTTGCATAATGCCAACCACTAGACCTGGGCTCAAGCTAGATAAAGATGGTATTTGCAGTGCTTGTCATTGGCACGAACAAAAGAAGACCATCAACTGGGATGCCCGCTTAGACGAATTTAAAGAAGTCGTTCGATGGGCGAAAAAGACGTCAAGAGGCCCTTGGGATTGTGTGCTGGGTGTCAGTGGTGGGAAAGACAGCACTTGGCAAGCCATGATGGTTCGAGAGAAGTTGGGTATGGAACCCTTACTTGTGCAGTTTGTCAGCTCTGATGGTACTCAGGTTGGGCGTCAAAATATTGAAAATTTAGTCAGTCTGGGTTTTAACCTAATAAGCATGCAGCCTAACCCTCAAATTGCTCAACAATTATCGAAGGCTTCTTTTTTGAATTACGGCAATGTTCATAAGTATGCAGAAATGGCTCTTTTTCCGATCCCCTTTCGGATGGCCATGACTTATGATATCCCTCTGGTCTTATTTGGTGAAAACCCTGCGCTGGAAGCAGGAGATACAAACTCAGGAGAAGGCTGGGATGCTACTACAATAAGAAACAACCACACCCTCGGTGGGGATGGCATCGATATTTGGTTATCAGACGGTATTCGACGAAAAGACTTGATTCAATATCAATTTCCAAGCGAACAAGAGTTTCAAGCTTGGGGAGGAAAAGGTGTCTTTATGGGATACTACATGAACTGGTCGGGTTGGCATAATGGGATTTATGCCATTGAAAACGGAATGCAGTGCATTGATGCACCCTATGAAGACATCGGGATTCACTATAAGCATAATTCTCTCGATAGTGAATACGGTGGTATTGTCAACTCGATGTTAAAGCACCTTAAATTTGGCTTTGGCAACACAACTGAGTTTTCTTGCTACGATGTTCGAGACGGGAGGATCTCGCGTGAAGAGGCCGCGGTGCTTGTTCGCCATTTAGATGGTCGCTGTCATGAACGCTACGTAAAGTCGTATTGCGATTGGATCAATCTTTCTGTGGAAGAGTTTTGGCGCTCAGCGGATCGCTATCGAGGTGAATGTTGGCAGCCAGATGGACCACTCTGGTCATTGCAAGAGCCCATCTGGGAGCAAGTGGATACAAAAGGGGTAGAACCAGTTGAAGCAATTATTCGTCGACTCGACACTCGAAAAAGGAGTTTAGCGGTATGAGTCAAGCTAAGGGCGATGAAATCATTGCATGCAAACGATGCTGCTACACAAGTGCTCACCCTTTAGGCCTAGCATTTCATGATGGTCTGTGTACTGGTTGTCAAATTCATGAAGAAAAAGACAACACCGATTGGACAAGCAAATTTGAAAGACTAAAAACAATAGTCAAGCCTTACATCGAGCAAGGTCAATACGATTGCATTGTGCCTGTGTCAGGTGGGCAAGACAGCTTTTTTACGGTTCATGTTGTCAAGCATCTTTTGGGGATGAACCCGCTGCTTGTCAGTTATAATCGACTGTACAACAGTAAAATTGGCATCGCCAATCTTGAACGACTTCGTACTCGTTTGGGTTGTGATTTATTTACGTGGACACCTGAACCTGAAAAAGTCAGAAAAATCTCACGGGCTACCTTTACTCTTTTTGGTAGTTTCCATTGGCATTTTTTAGCCGGTCATACGGTACTACCTGTGCAATTAGCAACACGTATGAAAATCCCACTTATTATTTGGGGAGCTCATCAAGGCATTGATCAAGTAGGGATGTTTTCTCATCATGATGAAGTGGAGATGACACGGCGATATCGTACCGAGCATGATCTGATGGGGTATGATGCTGAATCGTTGGTCGATAAAGCGCCACATCTGGATGAGGCCTATCTTTCATCGCTGTTTTATCCCGACGATGCAACCATTGCAAAACATGGTGTAAGGGGCATTTATCTTAATAATTATATTCGATGGGACAGCAAAACACAGCATGAAAAGATGATCGATACTTATGGTTACATGACGTCTAAGCAGAGTCGAACTTTTGATACCTACCATGATATTCATTGTCTGCACTATCACAACGCCCATGACATCATTAAATGGATAAAGCATGGCTATTCTAAGGTTACTGATCATGTTTGTCGTGAGATAAGGTTAAACAGGCTTAATCAGGCGCAAGGATTATCGATCATTGAAGAATATCAGTATGCGCATCCAACGAATATGAAGCTTTTACTTGAGTGGCTTGACATGAGTGTTCATGAGTTTGAGAAACTATTGTTTCATAAGCTTGGCAGTGCGCATAAACTGGATATGGAGACGCTACTCTTTCAGCGAAAATCAGATCAAGTCTCGAAGGCTGAATCTTTTATTTCGTATGTGGATACTAAAGAGGACTACACTCCTGAGCAATCTCAGCTCTTACCAAGAGGGTGGGCGAGCAGCTCGGTTAAAGCCGGCAAGGAAGTGATGGTATGATCAGCAAGCCTAAGGTGATTACCACCGTTGAAGCCAGAATGAGCTCCACACGACTACCTGGAAAAGTCCTTTTGCCTCTGTTAGGTCAAGAAATGCTGTGGCATATCATCCAAAGACTCGAGCGAAGTCAGTTTATTTCAAAAGTCATCATTGCAACGACGGTATCCTCACAAGACGATGCCATTGTTAATTTTTGTAAACGAAATGATGTAGCTTACCATCGTGGGAGTGTGGATAATGTCTTAGAGCGAATCATCGAGGCGGCGTCGCCTTGGCATCCTGATTTGATTGTTCAGGCTACTGGCGATAACCCATGCATAGACCCTCATTTGGTTGATGAAGTCATCAATGCTTGGCTGCATACGAACGTTGATTATGTTGGAAATCATTTTCATAACGTGCCCTGTGGGTTAGATGTACGAGCATTTACCTTTGAGGCAATCAAGCAGGTAAGAGAGAAAACCCATGATCCCATTGACCTCATCCATGGCAGTTACTACCTTTACACTCACCCAGATGAGTTCCACATCGAGTCTGTAAAAAGCACCTTCCCCAACGAATTGTCTGACGTAAGACTGACCGTAGATGAGCCGAAGGATTATCAATTAATGCAACACATATTTGAACATCTTGGTGGAAATGACTGGGATGCAAATCAACTGGCTGAGTTATTCCATAAACACCCCCATCTATTGGATGTGAATGCTGATGTACGACAAAAAGACCCAGTCGAAGCCTAAGTGGAAAACCGTGATTGTGGGTGCGGGCGTCATGGGAGCTGGTACCCAGAGTGGGCATGAGTCTCACGCAAAGGCGGTATCATCTCATAAGAGCTTTGAGCTATGTGCAATCATTGAGCCTGATGTTGAACGTGGCCGTATGGCAAAAAATCATTGGGGTTGTGCCGTATCTCCAAGTGTTCAGTCTTTGGGAGAAGCGGCCAGAGCTGAGGTCGTCATCGTTAGCTCACCGGATTATCATCATGAACAACATTTAATAGACGCGCTCGAGCTTAATCCTCGCTGTGTCATTGTTGAAAAACCAATGACTTTAGATCCGATTGAAACAAATCGGATAGTTCGATTATTCGAACAGCGAAATTGCTTGCTCGTACCAAATTATTCAAGACGATTTATCCCTTTTTATCATGAACTAAAAAACAGATTGTCAAAAGAAGGGCATGTTAGTACGCATTTTTATTATGCCAAAGGGTTAAGGCATAATGGGTGTCACGCACTTGATTTAATCTATTGGTTCTTTGGGCCCATAACCTCGTATAAGATACTTGATCATACGCAAGACCATGAAAGCTGCGACCCGAGTATTAGTCTCTCCTTGACGACTGAAAATAGCCGTAACATCATACTGCAGCACTTGGATGAAAGATGTTTTACTCATTTCGAAATGGATATTTATACCAAACAGTCTCGGATTCGAATCTATAATGATCACTCAAGTGTGGAAGTATCATCAGCCAT
>CAYNJF010000061.1:0-12255 GCA_964397555.1 uncultured Francisellaceae bacterium | reverse complement strand
TTCTTATGTAAGTTAACTATCGTTAAAGCAAACTCGCCAACAGTGTTATAATTTAGCAGACAATTGGTAGTTAAGAAAATAAACTTCATCGCTTCTCAAGGAAAGAGTATGGAAACCCTTTTGGCCATTGATCAAGGCACGACAAGCTCAAGAGCTCTGTTATTCAATCAACAGTTCGAACCTCTAGACCAAGCGTCAAAACCTATAAAGAGTTCGTATCCTAACTTTGGCTGGGTAGAGCAAGACGGTAAGGCTATTTTTGATAGCGTGCTTGAGGTTTGCCGAGTCGTTCTTGATCGTTCCAACGCGCTTGTCAGTGGGGTGACGTTGACCAATCAAAGAGAAACTACGTTGGTATGGGATAAGGATACGTTTGAGTGCGTTTATCCAGCCATCGTTTGGCAAGATCGTCGAGTGGCCGATGTTTGTGAGTCTTACCTGGCTCAAGGCGTTGAGCGTGAGGTGCATGCAAAAACCGGTCTGGTGATTGATCCTTACTTTTCAGCGCTCAAGATTCAATGGATTTTAAACCATGTCGAAGGGGCCAAAGCCAAAGCGCAGGCTGGACAATTACGATTTGGTACGGTCGATAGCTATTTGATTTATTGTTTAACCAAAGGGCGATCACACGTCACCGATGTGACCAATGCCTCTAGGACTCAATTGATGAATTTGCAGACGTTGGATTGGGATCCCTATCTTTGTGAGCTCTTTGAGATACCCATGGACATGTTGCCCACCATTTTGGCCAATGATGCAAATTTTGGGGTTGTTGATGAGGGTTATTTTGGTCGAGAAATGCCTATTTGCGGGGTCATTGGTGATCAACAAGGGGCTTGTTTAGGTCAGGCTTGTTTGAGTGCTGGGGACGTCAAAGCTACCTATGGTACCGGTGGGTTTGTCTTAATGAATACCTCGACTCAGGCACCGATTTCAACTCACAGGTTGCTCACAACCCCCGCCTATCAAGTGAATGGGGTTACTCATTTTGCTTTAGAAGGCTCGATTTTTATGGCTGGCTCTTTAGTGGATTGGATGAAGCGCCTGGAGTGGTTTGAGGACCCTAAACAAACGCAAGAGCTGGCCCGCTCTGCCCATCAGTCTGAGGTGGTTGTAGTGCCAGCCATGAGTGGTCTGGGGGCTCCGTTTTGGGATGCCAACGTGCGCGGAGCAATGTTCGGATTAGACATGGATACAACGAAAGCTGAGATTATTCGAGGTGGGTTGGAGTCGATATGCTTTCAGACCAAAGTGCTCTTCGAGGCCTTTGCTCAAGACGTTGGACAAGCCATAAAACACTGTAAAATCGATGGGGCCATGGCCTCCAACGATTGGTTTGTGCAAACCATGGCAGACGTATTAGAATGCGATGTTTTGGTCGCCTCCCATTTGGAGAGTACGGCTCTTGGCGCCGCTTTATGCGGCGGGTTTAATCTTGGGTGGCTGAATCAATTGGAGGATGTGACCTCCCTATGGCAATATCAAACAAGCAAGAGCCCAAATCACGATATGAGTGTCGCATATCAACGATGGTCTAGCTACGTGGGGAGCTTGAGTGAAAAAGCCAACCGTTGGTACCAAACCGAGCAACAAAAGGTAGCATTATGATTTCATATGAAATAACCCTAAGTGATCCTCACGCCCACTTAATCAACGTAAAAATGCACTTAGACTCGCCGACCTCACAGGGAGAGAAAGTGTTTATGCCTGCCTGGTGCCCAGGCAGCTATACCTTAAGAGATTTTGCAAAACACATCGTACGCATCAAAGCCTATGGCTTTGGCGATCCAAACCATAAGGTCCCGATCGCAAAAATTGATTCTCACACTTATGAGTGTGATCCCTTTCAAGGAAAACTGACGATCGAATATGAGGTCTTTGCTTGGGACCGCTCTGTTCGTGGGTGTCACTTTGATCAAACGCATTGCTTTATCAATGGATCTGCGCTTTTCTTGTGTCCTTTGCTGGGCAAACATCAACCGTCCAAGGTGACGATTGAGGCGCAGCCTTGGATGCCTAAGGCATTTCAATTAATGACCAGCGCCGATAAGGTTCAAGTGGATGAGCGTGGGTTTGGGGTCTATGAATTTGAAGATTACGAGTCCTTAATTGATCATCCCATTGAAATTGCCGACATGCAATTAAGTCATTTTGAGATTGATGGTACCCCACACACCATCGCACTGACAGGATCAGTTGACTGCGATATGACGCGTTTAACCAACGACGTGGTTAATATTTGTCAAACTCAAAAAAATCTCTTTGGAGAATTGCCATTTAATAAATACGTTTTTTTATTAACCGTGATGGATCAAGGGTACGGCGGATTAGAGCATCGCTCCTCTACGGCTCTGATGTGTTTTCGTCGATGCTTACCCTCACGGTCTGGCTCTCACAAAGCCCAAGAGTATCAAACCTTACTTGGCCTATTCTCTCATGAATACTTTCATGCCTGGAATGTAAAGCGCATAAAGCCGATGGAGTTTTATGATGCTGATCTAAGGGTTCCAGCGTTTACGAAACAACTGTGGGCCTTTGAAGGCATTACGTCCTATTACGATGACTACGTTCTCTTGCGAGCTGGGACAATTGAGCCCAGTGCTTATCTAGAGACCTTAAGCAAAAGTCTTTCAAGGTTTATAAGCAACCAAGGGCGCCACCATCAAACCATCAAAGCTTCCAGCTTCGATGCGTGGACCAAGTTTTATGTGCCAACTCCCAACAGCTCCAATGCGCTTGTCTCTTATTATTTGAAAGGGGCACTATGTGTTCTCTTGTTTGATCTGGCGATACGTAAACACTCAAACAACCAAAAAAGCATGGATGAGATCATGCAAAAAGCATGGGAAAGTTTTGGTAGACCGGAAAAAGGTTTGGCCGAAGGCGTGCTTGAAAGCTGGATAGCTGAGGCGATGGGTGAGCTAGGAAAAAACTTGGTCCATACTTGTTTAGAGACGACGGATGAACTACCCATCAGCACTTGGTTGTTGGATTTCGGGGTTGACCTTAAAACAGGCCCCGCCAAAGAAGACGTTTCTGTAGAGCTGGGTATCTTATTTGATTCAAATCCAAGCAAGCTGATGGTTGCCCAAGTACCAACAGGCTCGTGCGCCCAACAAGCAGGCATTGCCCCTGGGGATGAATTGCTCGCCATCAATGGGGCTAAAGTTTCAAAATCAAATCTCGATGATCGTCTGCGTGAATACGAGGTTGGTCAGAGAGTCTCATTACATTGGTTTAGAGAAGAAAGACTGCTGGAAGGCACATGCGAGCTGCAAAATGCGAGCTCAACAACCGTCACTTTGTCGATGGTTGAGCATCCTACCGTCGAACAGTTAGAGCGACGCAAGGCTTGGCTAGGTGCATGAAGAATATTTCGATAGAGGCATGCTTATACAAGGACAGACCATTCCTCATAAAAAAGCAAAAAGGAAAACAAAGCGAAAAAGACCAAGCTGAGATTGAGAAACGAGTGGCTCGGTCCTTGGCTACCGTGAATCAGCGACAAGCCTTGGCTTTGTCGTTTTCAAATACACAGCTCCCCATTGAGCAATACAAAGCTGATATATTTGAGGCTTTAGAAAAGCATCAAGTGATCATTGTTGCAGGAGAGACAGGTTCAGGAAAAAGTACACAACTGCCCAAATATTGTCTCGAGGCTGGACGAGGTCTGTTGGGAAGGATTGGTCACACACAGCCTAGACGTATTGCGGCTCGAGCCATTGCGGATAGGCTGAGTGAGGAGCTAAACTCCCCTTTGGGTGAGGCCGTCGGGTATTGCGTTCGCTTTCACGAGCAAGTCTCAGACAAAACTCGAGTCAAAGTCATGACGGATGGGTTGCTGCTTAATGAGATACAATCCTCAAAGCGCCTTCTTGATTACGACACCATCATCATAGACGAGGCCCATGAGCGTTCCTTAAACATCGACTTACTCTTGGGGTACTTGAAACGCTTATTACCAACTCGTCCTGAGCTTAAAGTCATCATTACCTCCGCCACCATCAGCACTCAAGCATTCAGTGATTTTTTTGATGGTGCGCCCATTATTGAAGTGCATGGTCGCACCTATCCGGTGGATGTGTTTTACTTGCCCAAGCCTGATGAAAGCGACCTGTTCGCACACTTGGTTCGAACCATTCGATCGACATTGGAAGCGACCCAAGGGGATTGTTTAGTTTTTTTAAGCGGGGAGGGTGAGATCCGCCAAGCTAAAAAAGCCATTGATGGTGCTAAGCTCAAGCGTTGTGAGTGTCTGCCGCTATATGCACGACTTAACTTGAATGAGCAACGTAAAATTTTTCAAACTTCCTCGATGAGAAGAGTGATTTTAGCTACCAACATTGCAGAGACTTCTTTAACCGTCCCGAACATCGAAACGGTTGTGGATTTAGGGTTTGCCCGAGTCAGTCGTTATAGCCACAAAAGTAAAATACAGCGCCTTCCGATTGAGCCGATTTCAAAGGCTGCCATGAAACAGCGCACAGGTCGAGCAGGGCGGGTCAGGCATGGAATCTGCTACCGTCTTTTTACGGAAGACGACTATAAGACTCGGGATGATTTTTGTGAACCCGAGATCCAACGAACCAACCTAGCTCAAGTTATATTGATGGTGGCAAAGCTAAGGCTCGGCTCTCTGGCTGAGTACCCGTTGATGGATCCACCCAACTTAAGCTTGATCAACGATGGGGTTCGACAGCTTGAAAGGCTAGGCGCTCTCAACGATGGCCGGTTAACAGCTTTAGGACATCGCATGGCTCGATTTCCCATTGAGCCAAAATTAGCCGCGATTTTAGCGCGTGCTCATGAATTCCACTGCATGAATGAGGCGCTGATTATTTGTGCCGGACTGAGCATGCCCGATCCAAAAGAGAGTGCAAAAGATTCCGATAAAGCTAAGCAAATGCATGCAAAGTTTGCAGACAAACGCTCCAGTTTTTCAGCCTATTTAAAATTATGGTCATGGTTAGAGACCACCAAAGACGAACATTCATCTTCGCAGTTTAGAAAGCAATGCCAACAGCACTACCTTAATGTGATGAGAGTGCTCGAATGGCAGGACATTCACCGTCAACTTTCAAACATGGCCAAAGGCCTTAAACATAAGTCTCAGCAAAAACCTGCGACGTATGAGCAGGTTCACCAGAATCTATTGTGTGGGCTTTTTGAGTCAGTAGGTCAGTTTCACCCCATTCAAAAACACTACCGAGGCCCAAGAGGCGTCAGTTTTCATATCCCCAAGCATGTCATAAAAGCGGGAGAGTGGGTGATGGCGGCCTCACTGGTAGACACAGGCAAGGTCTATGGATTCATTGCAGCCAATATCGAAAAGCACTGGATCCCCAAAGTGTTGGGTCATTTATGTCAATATAAGACTCATGATTTATTTTGGCAAAAAAGTTCAGGTTACGTCAGAGCTTATCAGCAAGTAAGCTTCTATGGGCTCATGGTCGACGCCAAAAGAGCTTGTGCGATTGATGAGGGGGACAATGCTCCCGCCAAAACGGTCTTTATTTCACAAGCATTAATGGATCACGGTCTAAGCTATAGCTTTGTCAAGCACAATGAACGGGTGGTTGAGCGATTAAAATCCTTAGAAAAACGGGTAAGGCGCTCTTATTACCTTTACGATGAATCGATGATCCAAGATTGGTACGAGACTAACTTGCCACCTCATGTTCATAATACCGTCGCTTTATCAACGTTTATTCGAGTGCATGGTGAGGGAGTGCTGCAAGCGAAAGCAAGTGATCTTGTTGATGTTGAGCGAATTGAAGCCATTGAGCGTGATTACCCAGATCAAATTCGAATTGGCCAATTAGATCTTAATGTGTCCTATGCACACGATCTGAACGATGAAAGTGATGGGGCCTCAATTGAAATTGATCAAGGCATGCTCTCTCACCTAGTGTCGTTTGACCCAAGCTGGCCAGTTCCAGGGATTCTAAGAGAAAAAATCCATTTTGTGCTCACTCAGATCCCTAAACACTATCGAACTCAGCTTCCATCGATGAAAGAAGTGCAACGCACCTTGTATGAAGTTATGGATAGAAATGTCTCTTTTGCTCAAGCTTGGAAAAAAGCCTTTGTGGATCATTTTCAAGTTCAAATATCACAGGCACTGATTGAGCAGATTGAATTACCCCCCCATCTTGGTTGGCATTACCATGTGTTATGTGAAGATGGGACAATCCAAATTAACCATGATATTGAGTCTTTAGATCTGTGTTCAGGAGCCAACGTGGGGGCTGGGGCCCATGAATATGGCCAAACCAATATCATCAAATGGGATTTTGGGACGCTAAAGCCTAAAGAGCATACAGTTTCTGGTCAAACCGTTATGCTGTACCCTGCTTTAGTGGATGAGAAATTATCAGTCTCTATTGAGTACTTCTCAGATGAGGCGTCAAGTCACTCATTCCATCAAAAAGGGTTGCTTCGACTTTGGATGCTATCGCAAGGTCCATTGACCAAACGACTCAAAAAAGACTTACAAGGCTTGAAAGACAAAGCCAAAAAATCTTTTTGGCTCACAGGTCAAGATTTTGTTGAAGATGCTTTACAGGTCATTTTTACTCAAGCTTATGCACCTCTACCCATGATCTATGATCAACAAAGCTTTGAGCAACATGGTAAACAGGGTTCAAAGAAGCTTGGGAACACCCTGAATCAGTTCAAATCCTTTCTCAATCCGCTGATGGAGCAAATCACTCAATTAGAAGTACAACTCAGACAGGTAAAACTAAAGCACGCAAAAACAGCCCAAGCCTCCATAGCAGACGTTGAGCAACAGATTACTTTTCTTCTCGGTGAGGGGTTTATACGCCATACGCCATTAACATGGCTGACTCGACTACCCGTATACTTAAAAGCCATAAGCTACCGACTTGATAAAATTGGGCAATCTCCACTTGAGGACTGGCAAAAATTTAAACAATTAAAGCCCTTTATCGATGCCTGTCAGTCACTCAAATCCTCTCGAGAGGACTACAGGGTGACTGACTACCCTTGGTTCTTGCAAGAGTACAGAATAAGCTTGTTTGCTCAAGCACTAGGCACTAAAATGCCGATTTCCTCAAAAAAGCTTAAGCAGTGTCTAATGAAGTATTCTTAAAATGCCATCGAGGTTCAACGCTCATCGAAGTCTTGCTGAGCATAACTTTGCTTGGTTTTGTAACGCTGGGTTTAGCGGGTCTGATGGCGCAACATCTCAAATGCTCATATCAGCATATCGCTGATGTTGGAGAGCTCAATGAAAAAGCCTCCTCCGTCTCTCATGAGGCTCGGTATGGTTATTCACTTGAACCGTAGTCGAACCCAAGGCTATTCTTTGGTCGAACTGATGATTGTCCTTGTTCTTTCATCCATTGTCATGGTGGGGGCTTATCACGTTTTTGATCTCAGCATGAGCCTTCACCGTCGACAACAAGCCATAGGGAGTCTGACCGAGCGTGATAAGCTGCTGCGACATCTATTCGCTCAACCAGTTGCCGAGGCTGGCAAGTTGGTGCAGTCAAGTTTGTATGCACCGACCCCCTTTTTTTCTGGGCCTTATGACTGGTTGCATGAGCCTATCATTATCAACCCAGCGTCACAAATCCTTACTCACTATCTCCCACAAGGCATGCGCTCAAGATTAAAGAGTGACTCCGACATGCTTCTTATCAATCGAAGTGAAAACGCCTTTGCTTTAACCCATGACTACATGAATGAAGCATCCATCAGTGTCAAAGGGGCACCATCTTTTCGAAAGGGGCAATGGTTAGTCATTGGGGATCGACGATATGCAATATTAGTTCAAGCCTGCGACGATGGTCATTACTCTCGTGGGTTAAATCAAACGACCTACACGGTGCATACATTCGATGATTTTCCCAGACACTATTTTAGACAACCGTATGTAGCGTTGTTCGATTCTACCCTATACTTTATTGCCGATACGCTTCGAGTAAACAAAGCCCAAGAAAAAATCTATGCGCTCTATCAAACATCCCTTCATTCAAAGAGTGAGGAGTTGTTGGAAGGGGTGAATCAAGTTAGGTTTAAAGGCCTTGGCATAAGTCAATATGGAGAACCGTTGCATGGCATAAAGATAAAAGCCTGCTTAAGCTCAGTCAACTCGTTTACTCCTAAGTCCTTAGGCTCAGACTCAGGATTTTTTCATACTTTCGAACATCGGATGTATACCCAATCATGGCTATAAATCAAAAAGGTTATGTCATGATCCTTTTGCTGTTGGTTTTAAGCTTATGTTCCATCTTATATATGTCATCATGGCATGCTTATCACGCTGAGATGCTTGGCATGAAAAGTGAAGCCCTTCACTTGCAAGATCAAACGAATCTCAACCATCGCCTTCATGAGCTCAGCTTACTTGACCGTGAAGAGTTAATGACGGCCTTTCCATGGTTTGAATTTGTTCCAGACACGCTTGAGTATGATGAACAAGAAGGCAGTTATGTGTTCCCTATCGATATTGATGATACTCCGATGAAAGCCCATGTGGTTTTAGTCCACCGATGAATCTTGGTATTCGTCTTAAAGCAATGATGATGGGGCTCTTCTTTTTAGGGCTGGGGCTTTATACCCATGATAGTTTTGGTGGCATAGAGCCCCATCAAGACACTCTGGCCCCACAGAGTCATCCTGACATCAAGCACGATACGGACTTAGAAAGCGTATGGTCTCAAAGTGGCATTACAGGTGAGCGTCTAGGGTACGCATTGATCAAGTTAGATAATCATCGCATGCATTATTTAATTTATAGCCATACAAAGACTCGCATTGATTATGCATTGATAGAAGCCGAGCGAGGATCTATTTTAGATTCAGATGGTTGCTCAATGGTGGATGCATCATCGGTGTTTTTGAATCAGGTCGATGAGTTTGGCGCGGGATGGGTCTCAAGGCTTTACTTCAGTTCATCTTCTTCCATTTGTCGATTTGACTATCGACTGGGGTGGCGAGGCAAACAGAAACAGATATCCACAAAGGTTCGAGGAACCATTCTGGACAGTAAAGTTACTCATGACCGTATGGGAAGGGGGTTACTTATCACTCAGCTTCGAATGTCTCAACATGATTCAAGCATTGATTTAATTCAATGGTTAGATCCATACGACTCGGACCAGCCCATGCAAGAGCAATTTCATAGTGTACTTAAAGATGCTCATCGTTTGATTTGGCGCCAAGGCCATCTTTTTATTCAATCAGCGTCAGGGAACCACCAATGGATTTTTCAAGGTAAGGCTCAAGCACCTCGAGTCTCCAAAGAGAAATTTGACAGCTTACTCCGTGGCAGGCGGCTGTACGAGTTGAGAGACTAAGAAAAGACTACTCTATGTGCTCGTTTTTTTGCTTTGTCCCATCAAGGATTCATGATTCAATAAAAGCCTGTAAAACGAAAGGGAAGTGAACGTTATGTTTGAGGGAAAAACGGTCTTTATCACAGGAGCAACTCGTGGGATAGGCAGAGCAATAGCACTCATGTTTGCCAAACATAAGGCAAACGTCGTGATCACAGGCAAAACCACAGAGCCACACCCTAAATTAGAGAATACTATTCATTCGGTTGCAGAAGAAGTCACAAACCTTGGAGGTGGAGCACTAGCCCTTCAACTTGATATCAGAGATGAGAGCCAAATCAAATCATGCGTTGATAAAACAGTGAACACTTTTGGTGGCATTGATATCCTGATTAACAATGCAAGTGCGATTCAGTTATTGCCCACGAGTGAAGTTAGCTCAAAAGGGTATGATCTGATGATGCAGATAAATCAGCGTGGTACCTTTCTTTGCTCGCAAGCTTGCATACCTCATTTAAAAAAATCCAGCTCGCCTCACATCATCATCATGTCACCACCGATGGATATGAATCCAAAATGGTTTGGTGGTCACCTTGCTTATACGATGTCAAAATATGGCATGAGCATGTGCACTTTGGGTTTATCTTCTGAACTAAAAAGTGATGGTATTGCGGTTAACTCGCTTTGGCCACAAACCGTGATTGCAACGGCTGCGGTTAAAAATCTTTTTCCTGAGAAATATCTAAAAGGGGCGAGAAAGCCCGAAATTATGGCCAAAGCTGTCGAGCTTATTGTTCAAAAAAATGCTGAATATACCGGTAAATTTCTCATTGATGAACAAGTTTTAGTGGAGAGCGGCGTCTCTGAATTGGATGAGTATGCTTATGTTCCAGGAAACCCATTACAAAAAGATTTATTTTTGTGAGTAAAAGAAAATAAGAAATATCTGACAGTGAAATAAGATGATAGTTCTTACTTGAGCATGCCGATCTGTCTACATTGATCTCTTTATTGATGGGCATGGTCCTTTAGTAAATCATCAATTGTACCGTCTTACTTATGTTTGTAAGTGAACTACTTGCGGCTTATTAATAAGCTAATTCCTTTGTTTTCCTTGCTAAAACGATTGGTTTCAGATAGTTTCACTTCTTAATCTAGGTGAAAGTTGGAATAACTTCGAAAGGGGTTTTAGTTCCGGATTACTTTTGCTAGGATGTGAAACGGTATATTAACTGCGTGATTACGATTTGCTTGTTTCGGTTATCACGTTGATATCTGGCGATTGCCAAAACATTTTTTTAATGCGCTATGTCTGTCTTTTCATTTGCTCGACAGACACTAATGGCCGTTATGCTTAAGTAAAATTGGGAGAGACAGTACATGAGCAAAATGAATAGACTAACCTTGGCCACTTTGGCGCTAGCAGGCTTAGGTGCCGTCGCGTCAGGTAATGCTGTTGCAGGCTCAATGACGGTCGATACTAAAGGTGGTGTAGAGCTTTTCGATTTGGATACAGATGCTTACTGGTTTAAGTTAGGCGGACGTATTCATGCTGACACCGTAATTTTTGAAGGTGATGATCCTGAGCGTTCTGCTTACCCTTCTGGTTCTGCTTTGCGTCGTGTGCGTGTCACCCTTAAAGGTGGTGTAGGTCATAACTGGGTTTACAAGTTAGACGTAGATTATAAAGACCGTGCTACTAAAGTTGTTACCGGAAGCGGTACTGGCGCACGCGTTGGTTTCAGCACTGGTGCTGATGTAGAAATCGGTGAAGCTTTCTTGGCTTACAACGGATGCAGAAACATCTGGTTAGCTGTTGGTCAAGTCAGTGTGCCTTACAGCTTGGAAGGCTGGGCTAGCTCAAATGAAACAACTTTCATGGAGCAATCTCTTCCAACTGATGCATTCGGTTTTGGAAACGGTATTGGTGTCTACGCTGAGTGGCATAACGACATGTTCACTTTAGCTGGTGCTGTTGTTCACCCAAGACGTGGTCAAGTTGAAACTGGTGATGTTCTATCTACCTGGCCTACTACCACGGCTGGTAATGCTAACCAAGCTGGTGCTGGTCCATTCGGTTCAGATCCAGGTTCTGCTCGTGTAACTGCTGGTGGTCGTGTGACCTTCTCACCAGTTCATGATGGTTACACTAGCTACCACGCAGGTTTCTCTTACCGTCATCAAGAACTTCATGACAACGCCAATAACTTTAACATCGGAACTGCTCTTGAGCTTCGTTCAAGACAATCTCCTGTGTTCTTCACGAACATTCCACCAAACAGTGCTAAGAGCAACACTGTTTTAGGATTTGAAGCTGCTGGTCAATGGGGTCCATTGATTCTTTCTGGTGAGTACACTCATTCTCACGTTGACAGAGAAGCAAGCTACCCATTATTAGATGACCCACGTAACCCAGCTGGTGAAATGGATCTTGAAGGTTACTACGTTGCGGCTTCTTACGTTCTTACTGGTGAAGTAAGAGAGTATGATTTCGTAAGTGGTACTTTTGGTTCTGTTAAGCCTAAGTCAAGAAAAGGTGCTTGGGAAATTGCGGCGCGTCATAGCCACTTGAAATTGGTTGATAACGAAGCCTTCAGACAATTGCCTGTTCCATTGAACTACGGCACTGCTGGCGGTAACTTGTTCAATCCTAATTTCGGTAACCCAGGAAATGGTTTCCAAAACCTTCCAGGTGGTAACCCGAATGACTTCACTGGCAAAATCAGCTCAACCACTGTTGGTTTGAACTGGTACGCTAATGAAAATGTTCGTTTAATGGCTAACTACGTAAGATTGAGCCTAGAAAACTCTGGCGACATCAACGCGTTAGGCTTTAGAGCTCAAGTTAAGTGGTAATCACTTAATCAGGACTCAAAAAAAAGCCCCACTAGTTGGGGCTTTTTTTATGCATGAATAGAATTTAAATGTTTTCTTATATTGGTTCATTACC
>CAYNJF010000060.1:0-12527 GCA_964397555.1 uncultured Francisellaceae bacterium | reverse complement strand
GGAAGAGTTTTCAGGCTCTTTCAAGCGAGACAGGATTGAAAACTGAGCAATCATCTTTAAGGTGTTGGGTGCACAAGGAGCATGATTCAATGAGCTGTTTTCAAGGAGCTTATGATAAATATCAACTTCTTCAGTGACTCTCAAGCAATAAGGCACCTTGGTGATGTAAACCCTATCCAAAAACGCTTCGTTATGTTTGTTGTTTTTGAAGGTTTGCCACTCACTTTCATTTGAATGTGCCATGATGATGCCATCAAAAGGCATAGAAGCTGAACCCTCGGTTCCGTTGTAGTTTCCTTCTTGAGTGGCAGTCAACAACGGGTGAAGTACCTTAATCGGCGCTTTGAACATCTCAACAAACTCGAGCAAGCCACGGTTGGCTTTACAAAGACCACCAGAATAGCTATACGCATCGGCATCATCTTGAGAAAACTCTTCAAGTTTGCGGATGTCAACTTTACCCACCAAAGAAGAAATATCTTGGTTGTTCTCATCACCTGGCTCGGTCTTGGCAACCGCGATTTGACGCAAACGAGATGGCCAAATTTTAATCACTTTAAACTGGTTGATATCACCATTGAATTCATGAAGGCGCTTGACCGCCCAGGGTGACATGATGGTATCAATGTAACGTCTTGGGATTCCATATTCTTCTTCAAGAATTGGACCATCTTCTTGAGGGTCAAATAAACTTAAAGGAGATTCGTAAATAGGAGAGCCCTTGATGGCATAAAAAGGCTCTTTTTCCATCAACGCTTTTAAACGCTCTGCCAGCGATGACTTACCACCACCAACGGGGCCTAATAGGTACAAGATTTGTTTTTTCTCTTCTAAACCTTGAGCCGCGTGCTGGAAAAAAGACACAATTTGTTCAATTGCCTCTTCCATGCCATAAAATTCAGAAAAAGAATCGTAAAGCTTGATGACCTTGTTGGAGAAAATGCGGCTGAGTCTGCGGTCTTGACTGGTATCAACAAGTCGTGGCTCACCAATCGCGTGTAATAACCTTTCAGCAGCATTGGCATAAGCCATACGGTCTTGTTTACACAAGTCAAGGTACTCACTGAGCGTAAGTTCTTCTTCTTGAGACCGACCTTCGTATCGATCCCTAAAATTGCTCAAAACATCCATGGCTTCTCCTTAAGTACTGGCCAATTTTCACCTTATGTATATATTGTAATTGTGGACTCTTTTGTATAGCAACTTGATTACATAAGAAACGAGTCAATAAGACGTTTTTATTTCAAATGAATCAAACTTTTAAGGATAATTGGGTCAAATCACCTAATTCACCTTAGCTGGCGAAAGGATGTACGCTCACAATCACTGTGAACACTCACTAAATTATTTTATGGTTTGGTGCAAAAAATTGCTGTCTCGACTTCTCATAAGAGAAACGTTATTTCGAATCTTTTTACGAGTTATAACCTTCATTCAATTGGTTCGTTCAGAACTTAAAGAAAAGCCTTGCACTTAAACTTTTTCTAAAAAGCGATTCTTCGACCAAATCATAAAAGACATCATCCTTTTCTTTTCGACATAGGTGAGTCTCTTATTAAGTGAACTGATTCAAACAACTATGGTAAACTAGAAGATAAATTCTCATCAAGCAAGTAGCTGACTAATTCTTTGTCATCATTTTCCAAGGAAGCCGCATGAAAAGCCAAGAAAACCATCAACCTGTCCTTTTAAGTGACTACACCCCTCCTGTGTATTTTGTGAATACGTTGGATTTGTATATTGAACTCGAAGAAAAAGATACCTTAGTTCGTTCAAGTGCTACTTATGTGAAAAACCCAGACAGTGATGGTCATGCCTTGGTCCTCAATGGTGAAGAGCAAGTTCTTAAATACGTTCGACTCGATGATAAACTGCTTGATGAGAGCGATTATGAGCTGACAGACACCACCTTGACGATCAAGCGTTTACCTGAGGAGTTCAAGCTCGAAGTGGTGAGTCTGATTCAACCTCAAGACAACAAAGCGCTGACAGGACTTTATCGATCTAATGACCTGTTTTGTACTCAATGTGAGGCGCATGGTTTCCGACGGATAACTTATTATCAAGATCGCCCAGATGTGATGGCTTCGTTCACCACAACCATTGTTGGAGATAAAACCAAATACCCCTTGATGCTTTCAAATGGCAACCCTACCCAACAAGGGGACATGGAAGGAAATAAGCACTTTGTGACTTGGGAAGATCCCTTTAAAAAACCTTGCTATCTTTTTGCGCTAGTCGCTGGAGATTTGGCTTTAGTCAAAGACACATACACTACAAGCAGTGGTCGTAGCGTTGATTTAGAGTTGTACATTGAGCATGGCGATGAGGACAAGTGTGCTCATGCCATGGAGTCGTTAAAAAAATCCATGGCCTTTGATGAGCGTGTTTACGGGCTTGAGTATGATCTAGACATTTATATGATTGTGGCCGTTCATGACTTTAATATGGGGGCAATGGAAAACAAAGGATTAAATGTCTTTAATGCAAAATATGTATTGGCTAACCAGTCAACCGCCACCGATTGGGATTTTCATCAGGTGGAGGCGGTAATTGGCCATGAGTATTTCCATAACTGGACGGGGAACCGAGTCACTTGTCGCGATTGGTTTCAGCTAAGCCTAAAAGAAGGGCTTACGGTCTTTAGAGAGCAACAATTCTCAGCAGACTGCGGTTCACCAGTATTGAATCGAATTCATAACGTTAATGCCATTCGTGCCCGCCAATTTGCTGAAGACGCAGGTCCAATGTCTCATCCGGTAAGACCTGAGTCCTACATTGAGATTAACAATTTTTATACCATGACCGTGTATTACAAGGGATCTGAGGTGATCCGTATGATGCACACCTTGTTGTCGGAGTCAGGGTTTCGAAAGGGGATGGATCTTTACTTTAAGCGTCATGATGGTCAAGCCGTTACTTGCGATGATTTTGTCGCGGCCATGTCTGATGCTAACGAGGTGGATTTGTCACAATTCAAACGTTGGTATCATCAGGCAGGAACTCCCACGGTTAAAGCTTCGGGCATGTATGATCCGAGTGCCAAAACCTATCAATTAACCTTAAAACAGCATTGCGCACCAACGGCGGATGGTTCTCCTAAAGAGCCATTTTACATGCCCGTCAAGGTTTCTTTAATTGATGAGCATGGGCAAGCGTTTGGTATTCAAAGCGAAGATGCATTTCGCATTAATGGCGACTCATGCATTCTTGTCTTGCGCGAGACGGAGCAGACTTACACGTTTACGGGCATTGAAACCAAACCTATCCCGTCCTTATTTGGTGACTTTTCAGCGCCGGTTAAATGCCACTACAATTACAGTCAGGATCAGTTAATGCGCTTGATGCAGTTTGATCCCGATATGTTCAATCGTTGGGATGCCTCGCAACGACTTTATTCGGATATGGTGCTTACTCGTATGTCGAATAACTTCTCTGAAGTCGAGAAGATCATTCCAACCTTGACGCAATTGCTCCAAAACGTCGATGATCCTGAGCTGGTTGCAAAGATGCTTACGCTGCCGAGCATTGATGCCCTAAAAGAGCAATTGCCCAAAGTACCCATATTAAATCTTATTAATGCTTGGCATTTCATTCATCATCAAATCTGTGAAGCGTTGTATCAACCTTTATTCAACACCTATCAGCACGCACAAGAAAAGGACGATGGTACCCTCGATGCACAAAGCGTCGCATGGCGAAGCCTTAAAAATACCTGTCTGGTCATGTTGGGTCACTCTCAAGCGCAAGAAGCGCTGGCTTTGGCCAAAGAGCAATACCATCGCTCAACCAATATGACCGATACCATTGCCGCGTTAAGTGCGATGAATCATTTTGATCAAGACGATAGAGATGAGCTCTTTGAGCATTTCTATCAGCAGTGGAAAAAAGATCCATTGGTGGTGAACAAATGGCTGAGTTTGAGCGCACAGCAACATGTCGAGCATGCTCTGGATAAGGTGAAATCGTTGATGAATCATGAGGCGTTCGATTTAGAAAATCCGAACAAAGTGTATGCACTCATTGGTGGCTTCTCCAGTGGTAACCCTAAGTTTCATCAATCTCAAGGGCAAGGTTATGAGTTTTTAGCTCAAACGGTGATTGAGCTTGATAAAAACAACCCGCAAGTTGCCTCAAGAATGGTTGATCCTTTAAGTCATTTTGCCTCGTATGCAGAACCGAATGGTGGGCTGATGAAAAAGGCGTTAAATCACATTGCCCAGATTAAAACCCTCTCGAACGATGTCTTCGAAATAGTCACTAAATCATTGGATCCTCATGCCTAAGTCAACCTTTTGTTTGACCATATCTGCCGAAGAGGTGCTCAAGTACTATCATGGAAGCGCCTCTAGTGTTCAGTGTGTTGATGAGGCAGGCAAAACCATCCGGTTTCCTGCTGCCTTGATTCGCCCTCATATAAGCCACCATGGGGTTTCAGGGCGTTTTTCGATTGAGTATAATGAGCAGGGAAAGCTTGTTGAATTTAAGAAGTTATAATATGAAGCGTGGTATCTTGCTCGTCAATCTTGGGACCCCAGCAGCGCTGGATGTTCCCTCTATTCGATCCTATTTAAGAGAGTTTTTGGGGGATCCCAGGGTTCTAGACATACCTTGGATTGCTAGAAAAGTGCTCCTTAATGGGATTATCTTACCCTTTAGGCCCCGTAAGACCCTGAAAGCCTATGCTCGAATTTGGCAAGATGAGGGGTCACCTTTGATGATTTACTCCGAGCAGTTTGCCAAAAAGCTAAGCCGTCAGCTTGGAGACGAATATCACGTTGAGCTTGCCATGCGCTATGGTCAACCCAGCATCGAATCGAAATTAGAGAAGATGCTCGATCAGGTAGATCATTTATCTGTGATCCCACTGTATCCTCAATACTCGGCAGGGACGACGGGATCTGTCATCGAAAAAACGTTTGATATCATTGGCAAGCGTTGGAATATTCCAAGCATGGATGTTTGGGCCGATTTTTACGATAAGCCTTGGTATCTTGAAACCCAAGCTCAACATGTGAAGTCTCACTTAGAGTCCTTTGGTTCCTCGCATGTCTTGATTAGCTTTCATGGTTTGCCGGTCCGTCAAGTTGAGAAAAGTGATCTAAAAGAGTGCGATCAAAGCAAACCTTGTCCTGTGATTGGACCTCATAACCGCTTTTGTTATCGTGCTCAAAGCTACCATAATGCAAGAGCGCTCGCCAAGCTTATCAATTTAGAGGACTATACAGTTTGCTTTCAGTCAAGGTTAGGACGCATTCCTTGGATTAAGCCATACACCGATGAGCTTCTCCCGGGTTTGATAGAGCAGGGGCATAAGCGAATCAGCGTGATTTGTCCTTCTTTTGTTGTGGATTGCCTAGAGACGTTAGATGAGATTGGCATCGAGCTCAAAGAAGAGTGGTGTGAAATGGGGGGAGAAGATCTCCAATTGGTGCCAGCACTGAATGCACAAGATGCGTGGGTCGAAGCATTCAGTCGAGCGATCAAAGCCTCACCCACTAAGCCTATGACAAGGCCTATCCAGCTTAAGGTGAGCTCATCATAACGACCCACGACGAGGTCTGGGTATTGAATCCGCGTTAGCGAGTTGCTCCTCTCCTATGGGGTAACTCTGTCTTCTTTGATAAAAACGGTGATAATAGCCTTTTGAGGCTTTTGGCATCCAAGCGGGATTGGCAGAATCTTGAGTTCGATTGCTTGTCGTAAGGCTTGGCTTTGTGGTCGATCCGTCAAAGCACTCATTGATGGCCGAGGTTTTTGAGTAATAGTCCAACGCGGTGTATAAAAAACAAAAGCTGATGGACATCAGCTGCAAGCTAAGAATTAAAGCACTGGTGGCAATGAGCTCAAAACTGATCAAGGCTAAGCAAAAGGCAAGTCCACCAAAGTATCCTAAGCCAAGCCCATAGGAATAAGCATCGAGTTGAATCTTGTAAAGCTGGTTCAAAGTCTTTTGGAGGCTAGGTCGTTGTTTCTCATTCTTATTTTGCATGTCAAAACTCATGAGTTTGAGAGCAGGGCGCACAAAACGATCAAGAATTTTATTTATTGAGAACAGTCTTTCTTTGAATATCTTGCCTTCTTTATCATCGCTAATGATTTCTTGAATACTGGCTCCCATGCTGTATATATCTGTCGACTTAGACACACTTTTCAATCGATCGAGCTCTGGTGGGCGATAATCCGAAGTCCTTATCAGCGTTTGTGGACTTACGCGCGTATTTAATCCAAGCGGCAAGCAGGTATCAAAATCGATTAAATAAACCTTCTTATCATAAACGATCATGTTTTTAGGTTTTATGTCACCATGAACGAGATCTCTTTGGTGAAAAGGCAGTAAGGATAGCAGCATTTGCTCTATGAGGGAGCGAAGGGAGAACTTTGACCGTTTTGGTTTAAACGATTCAAGGGGTTTGCCATGGACCCACTTTCTTAATAAATATGTTGTTTGACCCTTTTCGACTAAGCCGTGATACAGGTCTAGCTGCTTGAGCACGTCAATGGATTGATTGATTTTATGTTGTCTTCTTTTCCATTTGTCTATAGTTAGCGGTTTGTCCGGTTGGTAGACATCAAGAGCAAAGGGGACCTTTCCTTGATAGCACTTATAGACATGTTTTATGCCACCTTTGCCCACAAAGGTCTTTTGGGGGTGGTAGCGGTAGGTTTTACCCTTATGCTGAAAAGATATCCAAGATGACTCTTTTGTGGAATTTTTAGCCGTCATAATCCCGCTCGCTTAGGTTTTGAACTCAAAAACACCAAATATGCTGCGAAGCAGTATCATTACTCAAAATTCTTTCGATTACCAGTGATGAATACCATTCCAGATAATTTAAGATTGTCCGCTAAATTAAATAGGTAGATAGCTTTTATGTACGAAAACATGCGGCGCCGCAGCAAACTAATGCAAAGAATCGCAAAGGTGAATACAAGTAGTATGAGCTGTTTAACTGAGGTAAACTTAGGTCAATCTTAGTTCCCGAGAGGATCATATGCTTAACAAGGCGAAAGAAAAGCAGCTGGAAATCATCGAAAAAGCAGTTAGCCACATCTATAAAAAGATGCCCAAGGAAGAGGCTAATTTAATCGAGCTGTTTGTGAAATCTTATTACGTTACAGCGTCACCAGAGGATTTGATCCAGATGAACGTGATCGATCTTTACGGGTCGATGCTGTCGCATTGGAAATTCATTGCAAATCGCCGAGCGGGTGAGTCAAAAATAAGAGTTTACAACCCGCAGTTTGAGCAGCATGGATGGCAATCCACTCACTCAGTCATTGAAATTGTTCTAGAAGACATGCCTTTTTTGGTGGACTCCATTCGAATGGAATTAAACCGTCGTGGCTTGAGTGTGCATATGATTTTGCATGTAGGCGGCTTGTGTGTAACTCGAGATGACTCAGGCACTATCACCGATCTATTCACATGCAAGACCTTCGATAATCCCTCTCAAGGACAAAAACTTGAGGCGCCGATATTCATTGAATTTGATCGTCAAAGCGATCCTAAGGTATTGCAGGAAATTGAAGACAGCATTCGAAGTATTCTTGAAAAAGTCAACCTATGCGTCGAAGATTGGCCTCAAATGATTGGGAAAATGGAATCAGTCATTGATGAATTTGAGCAGGCCTCTTTAAGCATCGATGAGAACATTAAAGAGCAATCCGTTGAGTTTCTTCGTTGGTTGAAAGCCGGTCACTTTACTTTCTTAGGGTATTTTAAAGTCGATTTTCCTGATGAGCAGGGTCGTAATTGGAAAGCAGACGAGTCAAGTGGTATGGGTATCATACGACAAGGCATCGATGGCTTTTTAGATAAAGTCGAGGACTGGCCTGAGCATGTGGTGGATACGATCTACTCCAGTGAGCCCTTGATTGTTGGTAAAACCAATGTCGCTTCCATTATTCACCGTCCAGCCCATATTGATATCGTAGCCGTTAAGGTATTTGATGAGCGCCAACAAATGGTCTCTCAACACTGCTTTATCGGATTATATACGTCGGCAGCCTACAACCGCTCGCCTCAGAACATACCCTTGCTACAGCTCAAGGTTGATAGAATCCTCGATAAGGCCAATTTCCCTGCCTCGAGCCACGACGGTAAATCTTTGATTAATATCTTAGAGACCATGCCACGTGATGACATGCTCCAAGGTTCTGTGAGTGAGCTTTATGAGATGAGCATGGGGATCTTGTATTTGCAGGAACGTCGAAAAATTCGACTCTTTATCCGAAAAGATGTTTTTTGCCACTATTATTCCTGTCAGGTCTTTGTGCCAAGAGATTGTTTTGACTCCAATCTGCGTGTGCATTTTGCGCAGATCCTTGAGCAAGAGCTTAACGGAAGTTTGCGCGACTTTAGCACGCGTTTTTCTGAGTCTATCTTGTGTCGGATTCATTTTATCATTGAGGTGGATCCTAAGGATGAGCATCAATTTGATATCGCAACCATCCAGGAGCGGCTCATTGAAGCAGCAAGGACTTGGGAGGATAATTTAAGAGATTCGTTGATCGAGCACTTTGGTGAAGAAGAGGGAAATCGCCTCATTCAAAAATACATCCGCGCGTTCCCAGCAGGCTACAAAGCGATGTTTGGTACACGCACAGCCGTTTATGATATTTCACATATCGAAACCATTTCTGAAGATAACAAGCTGGCCATGAGCTTCTATCGCCCCATTGAAGAACCTGATGGTAATATTCGATTTAAGATATTCCACAAAGATCATGCCATTGCCTTATCCGATGTGATTCCCATGCTTGAATCTATGGGGCTTCGCATCGTCAATCAACGTCCTCATGAATTAGTGGACTGCCATGGTGACACCATTTCCATTAACGATTTTGGGATGATCCATGAGTCCGGCACGGCGTTGAACGTTGAAGCAGTCAAAGACATCTTCCAAGAAGCGTTTTACAACATCTGGTGTGGCAAGGCTGAAAGTGATGGATTCAACCGCTTAGTGCTTGGCGCTGGCATCAATTGGCAAGAAGTGGCGATGATTCGTGCCTATTCGAAGTACTTATGGCAGATTGGCTTTACTTTTTCGCAGTCCTATCTTGAAGAGACACTAGCAAAGCATCCTATGATTGCGCGTCAGCTGGTTGAATTATTTGTCTTGCGTTTTGATCCTACGCTTCCTCAAGAGACAAAAAATGACCACATCAACACCATTCGGATGAAAGTTAAATCGGAGCTAGAAGAAGTAGAAAATTTAGATGAGGATAGGATTCTTAGACGTTACATGCATGTGATGTTGGCGACCCTAAGAACCAACTTCTTTCAGCTTGATGAACAAGGACAGCATAAAGACTACCTGTCGTTCAAGTTTGACCCAAGCGCGGTACCTGATATGCCGCTGCCTCGTCCCATGTATGAAATTTTTGTTTACTCCCCCAGAGTCGAAGGCGTGCATCTTCGAGGCGCAAAAGTTGCGCGTGGAGGCCTTCGTTGGTCTGACCGTCGAGAAGATTTTCGTACCGAAGTACTCGGTTTGATGAAGGCTCAACAGGTCAAAAATGCTGTGATTGTGCCCTTGGGGGCCAAAGGTGGCTTTGTGCCAAAAATGCTGCCTCAAGGCGGCTCTCGGGATGAGATACTCACCGAAGGCATCGCTTGCTATCAAACGTTTATTCGAGGACTTCTTGATATCACCGACAACATTGTTGACCATAACGTTGTCCCCCCCAATCATGTGGTTCGTTATGATTCGGATGACCCTTACTTGGTCGTCGCAGCGGACAAAGGGACAGCAACTTTCTCTGACATTGCCAATGCGATGGCTCAACATTATGAGTTCTGGTTGGATGATGCCTTTGCTTCGGGTGGTTCTGATGGGTATGACCACAAGAAGATGGGGATCACCGCTCGTGGCGCATGGGAGTCTGTCAAAAGACACTTCCTAGAGATGGGCCATGATTGCCAAATGACCGATTTCACGTGTGTTGGCATCGGTGATATGGGAGGGGATGTGTTCGGAAACGGTATGCTCCTTTCAGAACACATTCAACTAGTGGGTGCCTTTAACCATATGCATATCTTTGTCGATCCTAATCCGGATTCGAGAACAAGCTATGAAGAACGAAAACGTTTGTTCAATCTGGAGCGTTCTACGTGGATGGATTATGAGCAGTCGCTCATCAGTACAGGGGGAGGTATTTTCTTAAGAAAGGCCAAATCCATCCCCGTCAGCCCAGAGATGAAGTCAAGATTTGGGATCACTCAAGATAAAATTATCCCTAATGACTTGATCAAAGCCATGCTGAAATCTGAGGTTGATTTGCTCTGGAATGGTGGGATCGGAACGTACGTGAAAGCCTCTACCGAGCATCATTCTGAGGTTGGTGACCGAGCAACCGATGCACTGAGAGTCAATGGAAATGAGATTAAATGTAAAATCATCGGGGAAGGCGGTAATCTTGGTTTGACCCAGCTTGGGCGTGTTGAATACGCGCTTCATGGCGGTCGCTGTAACACCGATGCTATTGATAACTCCGCGGGCGTGGATTGCTCGGATCATGAAGTAAACATTAAAATTCTTTTGAATGCAGCGGTGCATAAAGGGGATTTGACGGTCAAACAACGCAACGAGCTTCTTGAGAGTATGACCGAGGAAGTGGCAGAGCTTGTTCTGGATAACAACCGCTCTCAGGTCAGGGCGTTGTCATTGGCGCAATTGAACCCGAGTCACACCATTAATATGTTTGGTCGATTGATTGATTATCTTGAGAACAATGCAAATCTTGATCGTGATCTTGAGTTTTTACCAGACTTTGAGGGACTTCAAAACAGAAAGCAAAACAGCCAAGGCCTGACTCGACCCGAGTTAGCGGTGCTATTTGCTTACACCAAGACCTGGCTTAAAGAAGAGCTATTGAGCTCAGATCTACCGGAAGATGAAAACCTTTCTCAAATTATGGATACCGCTTTTCCTGCCATCCTCAAAGAGAAGTTTGCAGACGAGATGCTTCATCATCGACTGCGTCGTGAAATCATTGTCATGCAGCTTGCTAATCTAACCATCAATCAAATGGGGCCAACGTTTGTTCGTAGGCTGCAGGATGAAACGGGTGCCATGCCGCCTGATATCATTCGCTGTTACATGGTCGCAAGGGAAGTCTTCCAAGCAGAGCAGTTTTATGATCAGATTGAGTCTTTAGGCTTTAGTGTTGACTCAAAAGTTCAGGTGGCGCTGATGCATGAATTTAATCGCCTCATTCGTCGCTCAACACGTTGGTTCTTAAGGCATTCCCGTTCTGGCATAGATATGCAAGTGGCGATCGGGGAATATAAGTCTGGCATCGAATACATCAATAAAGAGATTAGACCTAACCTTAAGGCCCAAGCGAAAGATTACTTTGAGCAAACCACCAAAGAATACATTGATGAGGGCTTACCCGGTGAGCTTGCTGCCAAAGCAGCTGCTCTAGGCATCATGTCATCTTCTTTGGATATTGTTGAAGCGTCGATGACTCATCGATTACCCATTGATCAAGTCATGGCTACTTACTTTACTCTTGGTGCACGACTGGACTTAGTTTGGTTTAGACAACACATTAAACAACACGCAGTCTCATCCCACTGGGATGCTCTTGCTAGAGCGGCATTTCGTGATGATCTCGACAAGCAACAACGAAGCCTTACGGTCTCCGTGTTGATGATGGATGGTCAATCGACGGATGTGGATGCCAAAATTGAAGCCTGGGTCTCCAAGCATCAAGTGCTGGTCGAGCGCTTTAAGCACATGGTGGCCGAGCTCAAGGCCCAGCCGTCTCGCAACTTCACGATGTATTCGGTTGCCCTAAGAGATCTGTTAGACTTGTCACAAGCTTCTATGGTGAACCCCAAAACAGGCACTCATTAATGTGGTACCCGCTCATTCGACCTTTCTTATTTGCTCTTGAGCCTGAAAAGGCTCATGAGCTTGCTATCAAAAGCATGCCATGGGTGGCAAGCGTCAGTAAAAAGCCGGTGCATAACCCAGTAAGGGTCATGGGCTTGGATTTCCCAAACCCCGTTGGACTTGCGGCAGGTTTTGATAAAAATGGTCAGGTGATTGATGCGTGTCATCGCCTTGGTTTTGGCTTTGTTGAAGTTGGCACGGTAACGCCAAAAGCTCAGCCAGGCAATCCAAAGCCAAGATTATTTCGATTTCCTAAACAGCGCGCCGTTGTGAATCGCATGGGATTTAACAACGATGGCTTAGTCAATTTTTTGGGGCGTTGCCCGGTTGAGCGTCAAGGAATACTTGGCATCAACATTGGTAAGAATAAGGATACCCCAATAGAGCGTGCCACGGATGATTATCTCATTGGCTTAGAGTCGGTATATTCGCTTGCTGATTACATCACGCTGAATGTTTCTTCGCCGAATACCAGTCAACTCAGGCAACTTGAATCAGGGGCAGGGCTTGAGACTCTGCTAAGGTCTATTTCGCAGACGAGAAAAAGGTGTGAAGATCGGCATCAGTTTCGCACCCCCATTGCCGTTAAAGTCTCCCCAGACAGTGAGTATGAAAGCTATG
>CAYNJF010000059.1:0-12973 GCA_964397555.1 uncultured Francisellaceae bacterium | reverse complement strand
TGACGTCTTGAGATACATTGTTCAGCTTGATGCGATCATTGGAATTACGGCTCATGATTGACTCCAATTGTTCAATTTATGAAATGAGTGAGCATTGAGGAAGGTGGCCAAAATAAGGCATGTAGGACATGCACTTGGATGCGTATGCACTCTTAGATTCAAGGAGAGCTGCACACTTGGCACCATTTCACGGTTACTTACAACAATAACCGAACCTCTTTGTTAATAGGTGTCACCCATTATGAAGTCAGTCGACTTATCTAATCAATAGTTTTGGGATCTTCATGGATGAAAAAGGCAAAAAAATGGCGTATAGACCCTTTCAACCCTGACCCACGTTAAGCGCGCTCAGTGGACATTCATGCAAGTCAGAATGGGCAACCAATGATGGCTCACGTCTTTGTGTAAGTCATGTATAGGGGGTTAGAAACTTGAGAGGCTGTGTTTATTGGGGCAACTCCAAACCTAAGTTAGTACTATGCACGATAGCACCTCTAATAGATGTCCAAAGTCACCATACGACTACACTGTTGATTTCTTGCTGGATGGACAATTGACCATCATCTCAGACGTACAAGAGGATCACTTAGATGGAAGGACTCAGCATCACGCCACATTGATTTAGCAATGAAAATAATAACCAGAATGTCGTCAAAAAGAAGACATTCTGGTTATTAAAATTGAAATATTAGTCAGAATGTCTTATATTTTAAGACATAATGGTTAATTTTGTAAAAATATGACTGATTTCCGTGTTTTAGAGCAGTTACGCGAAAAAATATCAGGTGAAATCTTAACCTATGGCATTCTTATGGATGCCTTGTCAGATTACTCGTCACCTAGAGACGTAATCACGCGCTGGTTGGCTAGAAAAGAGTTAATTCGAATCAAAAAAGGCCTGTATGTTTTTGGACCAAGACTATCGAAATCACCGGTGTCATTAGATGTTGTTGCAAATCTTATTTATGGTCCATCCTATGTTTCATGCGAATTTGCATTATCCCACTATGGGATGATCCCTGAGGCCGTATATGAAATTACATCGGTCACAACCAAAAGAAATAAAATGTATGATACGCCATTGGGTCGATTTTCATACCGATACCTCCACGTCAACCGATATCATGTTGGTTTAGATTTGGTTCAACATAAAGATGAAATATTTTCACTGTATGCAACAAAGGAAAAAGCATTATGCGATATGCTTTTCTTTCAAAAGATCAAGGTAGAGAACAGTGATGAACTGTATGATCTATTAACTCAAGGCTATAGGATAGATGAAGATCGATTAGCAGAGCTAAGCCTGCCACTTTTAAGTTCGATAGCTCTTCATTACCGATCACCTACTGTGAATATTTTGTTGAATTTAACCGGGATTTTAAAACATGCATCCTAACATTGAAAGTATGATGAACCGATACAATCCTAGTAGCACTGCTCAAGCAATACAAGCACTTAGAGAAATCATACAAGAAATCGCATTGGTTGCTCTTTATAGATCAAAGTTTTTTGACAAGGCTGCTTTTTATGGCGGGACCTCTTTAAGAATTTTCTATGGCCTAGATAGGTTTTCAGAAGATCTAGATTTCTCACTGTTGAAAGAGGATGAACACTTTAGCTTGGATGAATATAATCAGGCCATTATGGAGGAGTTGTCATCGTATGGGTTTAATGTAAATGTTGAGACTAAGCCAAAAGGAATCGATTCACAAATCAAACCTGCTTTTATTAAAGCGAACACACAAAAAGAGCTTATTCACGTTGGCTTGAGCGCATTTACATTAAAAGGGATTGCCAGGGATGCAAAGATTAAGATAAAACTTGAGTTGGATACTCTTCCCCCTGGTGGTTTTGAAACTGAATCTAAATTTTTATTTGAGCCTATTCCAGTACCTATCAAGACTTACAAACTAGAATACCTGTTTGCAGGTAAAATGCATGCCCTACTCTTTAGAGCATGGGGAAAAAGAATCAAAGGTCGGGACTGGTATGACTTTGTGTGGTTTGTGCAAAAAAAAATCCCCTTGAGTTTGCATCATCTAGAAGCTCGAATGCGTCAGTCAGACCATATTGGCAAACATGAAACACTTTCTAAAGAACATTTTATCAAACTTTTAATAAAAAAAATCGATGAGCTGGATGTGACCAACGCGCAGATGGACATTCGACCATTCATCAATGATCCAATTATACTTCAAGCATGGAGTAAAGAATACTTTACTCAAATAAGTGACCACATTAGATTTCATACTTGAAAAACTATCAACATCACTGCTTATTGACTAAGCTATTGACTGTCGCTGTCAGATTAACGGTCATTACCAAAGTTAAAGATCTCATTACTTATCTGAAGTAATCACGACTTCTTATCGCACCGAAATAGTATATGTACCCACTGATATCATGATCATTATCAATGATGAACGAAAGAAGTCCTTATGAGCTTAACTTCCAGGTTGACGTATTCTTTGAAAAAAATTAGAGCGATTGTAAGCACGCTCACCTCTGTCATATTGTCGCTAACGCCCTTAGGTATGGCCCTTTTCGCGATAGGCTTATCTGGAGATTCTTATAGCTTTTTTGACATCATTAAAGAAGCGGTGATCGTTTACACTTTTTTTGTTAGTGGCTTTGTCTACGCGTTTGCATTCTTACAACTTTTGCTTCCTTTCAGTGTTTTCTCAAACGAAGAGACAGCCTCTTTATAGCGAATAGAAAAAGTTCGGGCATTGACGCCTTTCTATACCCGACTATTTTTTTTATTAATCATGGTACCTAGGGTGCATTACCATTAAGATTAATGTTTTGGACAAAAACACTCAAGTTATCACACAAAGCCTACTTTAAGCTCTTCACTAGTTGCCACAGGGATTAAGACTAATCACTCAAGCCTTGGCTTGAGTGATTCTCTTGAAGCTCACACAACTCTCTGAGCACCACGGTAGCAAAACACCCGACTGGCAAGTCAAAACGTAGGGTCAAAGCATCTGCCTCTCTTTGGTATTGAACATTCTGCGGGTGCAACGTCAAAGGCCGATACTCCATATCAAGCCCTTGAGCCTCAAGCGCTCGTTGAAGCTCACTGTGATCACTAAGACAGGCATAGTCTCGCCCATCGTCTTCTTTGGCTCGCCCCCACAAGGGGCCATATTGGTCCTGGAGCGGCCAGTATTTTTCAACGAGCGCACTTAAATACAGATTGAACAGTTGCGAGCGGGCCGCGGAAATAAGCATGCCTTTTTGAGACTTGCCCTTCGGATGGTACTCACCTTTGACCATGGCTAAAAAATTAGCGACGTTTTTTGAGTCTCGACCAAAACGCTGCTCACCAAAGTAATTGGGCACCCCTTGTTTGATTTGCTCAAGTTTGTCATCGCAGATGCCTCTCGTCTGGGTTAAACGAATGATAAACTCATTATGGCCGAATGCGCCACGTTTGAGTTTTTTGATGTGTCGCTTGGTCTCAAGGATGGTAAAAAACTCAGACTCTATACTGGGTAGCTCTTGGTTAATCGGCCATTTAAACGATAGCCACTGTCGAGTGATGGCTTGTCGGTCTTTAAGGCCGGCGTAGCCAATGTCCCGTTTGGGCACGCCTGTGATTTCAGAGAGCTTTTGGACCACCCACATGGTGTTTTGGTCTTTTTTCTCCACGTAGATAAACACATGCTCGCCTGAGCCGGTTAATTCGTAATGAAGATGCTCATAAACCCGAAAATCTTCAGGGGATTGTTTAAATAGAGCTTGGCCTTTAGGCTCACCGTAGGCTCTGGATAATTCAGTCGTTGCGTTCATGAAGTAACATCACACAATGCGCCACCACGGCTTTTTGTTGACCCACAGCATCCACTTTTTCATGGGTTTTGGCTTTAATGCTCACACAGTCTAAAGCGATAGACAGTAACTTAGATACGTTTTCACGCATCGGAATAATATGAGGGGCTAATTTCGGCTTTTGGGCAATGATGGTGACATCCACGTTGGAAACTTGATACCCTTTTGTGTGGATTTCATCTAAAACCACAGCCAACAAGTCTGAACTGGAGGCTCCTTTGTACTTGGGATCGGTATCAGGGAACCACTGACCAATGTCACCAAGCGCTAAAGCACCGAGTAGCGCATCTATGATGGCATGCAAGACCACATCACCGTCGGAGTGCGCTAAGATCGTTTTGGTATGAGGGATAAGGAGTCCTGCCAAATGGATCCCCTCACCTGGCTCGTCCACTAATTGATGGATATCAAAGCCATGACCAATTTTTAGCATAGGGTTTCCTCTTGATGAAGATGATTCTTTGCAAAAGCTAGATCTTCTGGATAGGTGATCTTGATGTTGGTGGCCCGTCCCTCGATGGCCATCACCGGATAACCCAGTGCTTCAAGAGCGCTGGCATCATCCGTCATCTCGAGCCCACGTTGCATCGCTTGCTCAATGGCCTCAATCAACTGATCTTTTTTGAACATTTGTGGGGTCAACGCTCGATAAATGAGCGTACGGTCTATCGTGGTTTGCACCATCCCCTCTTTCACTTGTTTTAAAGTATCGGTGGACGGAGCTACCAGCATGCCGGATTGATTTTGGCTTGTGCATTGATGGACAAGATTTTCTATGTCTTTGACCTCGACGCAGCATCGTGCACCATCATGGACCAAGACCCACTCAACAGAATGGGGTAAAGTCTTAAGGGCGTTTAAAACCGAGTGCGCTCGAGTTGAGCCGCCTTCGCAAGTGATCACAGGATAATCCAGGCTTATCCGATCAAAATAATGATCTTGGCTTGATTTGGCCACAACAATAGGGGCATCAGGCAAAGCCTGATGCAAGGCATTTAAGGTATGCTCCAACACACTCTTGCCATGGATTTGGGCATATTGTTTGGGGACATGAGAGCCAAACCGTGAGCCTATCCCAGCTGCGGGAACCACAAAGGCGCATTTAGCTTGCATCTTGGAAAAACGTCTCCCCATCTTTAATCATGCCTAAGTCGGTCCGGGCTCGCTCTTCGAGGGCCCCTAAGCGGTTTTTTAAATCAATCACTTCGGCTTCAAGAACCACATTACGAACTTTTAAGCTTTCAACCAAATCGGTTTGCTCTTGCACCTGCTTTTTTAAAGCCATGACTTCAATGACTCCGCCGTCGCCTGACCATAGCTTAAGCTGAAGCATGATAAAGACGGCAACAAGGGCCCCTATCAGGGCTTTGACCATCATTGGCCTAATCCAAACGCGCCAATTTTCGCAAAAGGCGCTTGAGAATGACCTTGGATGCGAAGCAATTGATTGTATTTAGCCACGCGATCTGAACGAGCTGGGGCGCCCGTTTTAATTTGACCGCAACCACTGGCAAAGGCCAAGTCAGCAATGAAGGCATCCTCGGTTTCCCCTGAGCGGTGAGAGACCACCACGCGATAACCGTTTGCTTTAGCTAATTCAATGGCTTCAATGGTCTCACTCAAGGTTCCAATTTGGTTGACCTTAATTAAAATAGCATTGGCGCACTTTTGATCGATGCCCTTTTGCAGAATATCTGGGTTGGTCACAAACAAATCATCGCCCACCAGTTGGACTTTATGCCCAACTTTTTGAGTCAGTGTTGCCCACCCTTCCCAGTCTTGCTCACTCAAGCCATCTTCAATGGAAATGATGGGATAATCGTGAACCCATTTAGCTAGGACATTGATAAAATCATGACTGTTGTAAGATAAGCCCTGTGCGCTTAAATGATATTGGCCATTCTGATAAAACTCGGAAGCGGCAACATCTAAAGCCAGACAAACGTCATCCCCCACGCGAAGGCCCTTGGATTCAACAGCCTCGAGGATCAAATCAATGGCTTGAGTGTCTGAGGATAAATCTGGAGCAAAGCCACCTTCATCGCCCACAGCCGTAACCAGCCCTTTGGCTTTGAGTCTGGCTTTGAGCTCGTGGTAGACCCCAACGCCCATTTCTAACGCATCTGAGAACGAGTCGGCCCCCACAGGGGCTATCATAAATTCTTGGACGTCGACATTATTATCGGCGTGAGCCCCACCGTTTAAGATGTTCATCAACGGGACTGGAAACTTAGGGTCACAACTAAAGAAGCTATTCAGATAATGGTATAAATCTTGTTTTTGTGCGAGAGCGGCCGCTTTAGCGCAAGCCAAAGAGACGCTTAAGATGGCATTAGCGCCGAGTTTACTTTTGTTCGGTGTGCCATCGAGTTCACACATGGTGTGATCAATCAGCTTTTGCTCAAGAACGCTTTGGCCTTTAAGGGCCTTTTGAATGGTGGTGTTGACGTTCTCAACCGCCTTGTGAACCCCTTTCCCTGAATAGCGAGCACTTTCATCGCGAAGCTCACAGGCCTCTAGGGTGCCGGTTGAAGCGCCCGATGGGACGCTCGCGCGCCCCCTATGGCCGTCGTCAAGAATGACATCGGCTTCGATGGTTGGGTTTCCTCGAGAATCGAGTATTTCACGCGCTTCAATGTGCTTGATTGAGAACATCCCTCTCTCCTATAACGTATCTTCTAGATAACCTTGTTCTTTCACGACAGCATCTATCGCCTTAAGCTGAGTCAGTAAGGCGTGCATTTTATCCAAAGGCCAAGAATTTGGACCATCGGACAAGGCTTTTTCTGGGTTTGGATGCGTTTCCATGAACAGACCAGACACACCGGCGCTGACCGCAGCTCTTGCCAAGACAGGGACAAATTCGCGTTGACCACCGGATTTGCCGTTCGCTCCACCCGGCAGTTGAACCGAATGCGTCGCATCAAAAACCACTGGGCACTTGGTGGTGGTTCTCATCACAGACAAAGAGCGCATGTCCGAGACCAAGTTGTTGTAACCGAAGCTTGCGCCGCGCTCACATACCATGATTTTATCGTTACCGGTACTCTTGGCTTTGCTGACCACATGCTGCATCTCCCAAGGGCTTAAAAACTGACCCTTTTTGATGTTCACAGGTTTCATGGTCTTGGCCACATTCAAAATAAAGTTGGTCTGACGGCATAAAAAGGCTGGGGTTTGCAGCACATCAACGACATCAGCCACCTCGTTCATGGGCGTGTCTTCATGCACGTCGGTCAACACATCGACCTGAACCGCCTCTTTGACCTCTTGCAAGATCTTAAGACCTTGCTCGATGCCAACCCCACGATATCCATCAATGGAGGTTCGGTTGGCTTTATCAAACGAGGCTTTGAACACATAAGGGATATCCAAACGTTGGCATATCTCTTTCATCACGCCTGCCGTTTCAATCACTAGCTCTCTGGACTCAATGACACACGGACCTGCAATCAGGAAAAAGGGCTTATCCGCCCCAATGGTTTGAAAATCCACAACGGTTCCTTATTATTATTCTTCTAAGACGGCCTCAACGCTTTTTTTTTGCGTCGTTTGACGATACGCGCTGGCCGCTTTGACAAACGAGACAAACAATGGATGACCAGTTCGAGGCTTGGAGGTAAATTCAGGGTGGAACTGACAACCAATAAACCATGGATGATCGGCCAATTCAATGATTTCGACCAATTTCTTATCCACGGATGTCCCTGAGATAACCAGCCCATGTTCAACCAAGGTTTGAACGTAATTTTGATTGACTTCATAGCGGTGACGATGACGTTCTTTCACCTGATCTGAGGCATAAACAGACCGAGCTTTGGTGCCTTCGACCAAGTGGCAGACATGAGCCCCTAAGCGCATGGTGCCCCCTAAGTCAGTGTCTTCGCTGCGAGATTCTTTATTACCGGACTTGTCCATCCATTCGGTGATCAAAGCCACGACAGGGTGTTTAGAGTTAGGTTCAAACTCAGTACTGTTCGCCCCTTCAAGGTTTGCTTTATTGCGAGCAAACTCGATGAGAGCCGTTTGCATACCTAAACAAATACCCAAATAAGGCACTTTGTTTTCACGAGCGTACTGGGCTGCCATGACCTTGCCTTCAACCCCACGCTCACCGAATCCACCAGGGATAAGAATGGCATCCGCGCCTTCTAAGACTTTGGTGCCCTTGGCTTCGATTTGCTCAGATTCAACGTATTGAATGTCCACTTGCGTTAACGTATGAACGCCAGCGTGAGACAAGGCCTCATTGATGGATTTGTAGGCATCGGCCAGCTCAACGTATTTACCTACCATAAGCACATTCACGCGCTGATTTGGCGCTTGTTGCTTGGCCACGACTTCAGCCCAATCCTCAAGTTGAGCAGGCTGAGCACTAATGCCAAGCTTATTGAGCACGATCTCATCAAGGCCTTGCTCATGTAAGCTTAATGGAATTTGGTAAATTGAATGCACATCGCGCGCACTGATCACCGCCTCTTCTTCTACGTTGGTGAACAACGCAATTTTACGGCGCTCATTTGCAGGCAACGCTTGGCGCGAACGACAAATCAATACATCAGGCTGAATACCAATCGAGCGTAGCTCTTTGACCGAGTGTTGAGTAGGCTTGGTTTTAATTTCGCCAGAAGCATGCATGTAAGGCACAAGCGTTAAATGCATGAACAACGTTTTTTTCATCCCTAGCTCCATACGAAGTTGTCGAATGGACTCAAGGAAAGGTAAGGATTCAATGTCACCGACGGTACCGCCAATCTCAACCATCACGACATCTGCCCCTTGTCCATGGCTGATGATGCGGGATTTAATTTCATCGGTAATATGAGGAATGACCTGAACGGTCGCACCTAAATAATCGCCACGTCTTTCTTTGGCAATCACATCGGCATAAATACGGCCTGTGGTGACATTCGAGGACTGAGACATCGTCGTATTGATGTAACGCTCGTAATGACCTAAATCTAAGTCGGTTTCTGCCCCATCTTCGGTCACAAAGACCTCACCATGCTGATAAGGGCTCATGGTGCCTGGATCCACGTTGATGTAAGGGTCAAGCTTCATCATCTTGACGTTCAGACCGCGAGATTCGAGAATGGAGGCTAATGAGGCGCCGGCGATGCCTTTACCCAATGAAGAAACCACGCCGCCTGTGACAAAGATATAGTGAGTCATATAAACCTTTTAAGTTGGGACAAGTTAAGTTCAGACGGGAAGATATTATATCAGAACCCAGGTGTCTTACCAGCAAACAAGTCTCATAATTTAGTTTTTTGACTACAAAAGACCTTATACCCCCATACCTTCAGCACCTTGTCTCAAAAACAGGCCTAACAAGCCTCAAGCATTTAGTTATTCAACTTATCCAATTGGCTGCTCATACGCACCCTTCACTTGAGGCAACTATTTTTACGCTGCATCATAAATTAAGAAATTTGAGTCAGAGGCAAACGATACAGCCAAAGACGAGCAAGTACACACTTTGCTTGATAGGCCATGTTAGCTTGTTTACCTGTTAAAAATTTAGACTGAGGATAAAACGTGCCTTATTTCAGTTACATCGACTCTGGTGACGAGTCCATTTCTGAGTGTGAATCTTATGTATATATAGAGTTAGATTCAAACACGAAAGAATTAACCAAAATTTTAAAAGAGGCTCACTTCGATGTGGATATGCTTCCTAAGGCGTACCGATGTCCTTGCTCCGGTAAAAAGAAAGCTCAATGAAAAAGAACGCCAAAACAACGAGCTTGAAGGTGCATTAAATGCATTGTCCTCATGGCCAGGGTCATTAAATAATATGCTTAACCCGTTGTTACAACTTGTCGGCTATACCAAAAGTACCTCCTCCACTGAAAACGATGCACCAAGCAGTACTCGCAACCGCAGCAGCCAAGAGGCTCCAAACCACAAAGAGTGCATTTCAGCCAGTGAAAGACCTTGTGCAAGGAAAAGACGTGGAGCAGGTGCTTGAGACCTACTCTCACGATAAGCAGACAAACTAAACAAGGGTTCTAATTAGCACTATTTTGATGCATAGAGACGAAAAAAGCACTTTCTCTTTTACAGATAGCTTTGAGCCTAAAACAAAAATCACACCATGATTAAGTCTGAACCCAACTCTGATTACTTGAGTTGGATTGATTTTGCCTGAGTCACTTCAGGTTGAATCATCTTCGCTAGGCTTTCATCTTGACCTTGAGCGCAACGAAAACCAGCTGACCACGCAGGTAAGAAATCTTCATCAGCTTTGGCTGCATGAACAAAGGATTCAGCATAGGCATAGTAACTGGTGTGAGACTCATACCCATTCATGAATGCATCAAACGTAGACTGAGGCACCTCTAACGTTGGGTTATCATGGCGTGACCGTCTTAGGGGCTTTGGATGTTTTTCGAAAAATCGTTTCTCTTGAGCTGCACGCAGCTTATTAACAACATCCATAGTCGCCTTATGTACCAATTCATAAAATTTAAGGCCGACTACGGTAGAGACGATCATAGCAATGAACAACGTGGCAGTAGCCACTAAGGATAAACCGAGGCTTAGGGCGGCCAGTGACGTCAAGGCCACATTAAACAGGAAAATATTTTGGCTAGTCTTTCTTCGCTTCAAGTGCTCGCGCAGTTTTTTGTTAACTTTGCTTGATTGTTCAACCAGTCGCCCCATCTCAACCTCAAGCTGATGCAAATTATTGTCATACCTTTTGGCTGAGGCTTGCAGGCCCTTAACTGATTGTTCAATTTTTTGGAGTTCTGACAAGCCTGAATGGGTCTTTGAATCAGACGGAGATAATTTTAACCTACGAACGGTTTTCTTTGTTTTACGTTTAATGTCTGTCATAACGATGCTGTTTTATAAAACAACTTAGTTTAATCCAAGATAGGACCACTATCGATAAGAAGATCCACTTACTTATTGAGCGCTAATGCTTTTAACCAAGTAAAAACACTATCGTCCTATGCAAACAATTCATAACCCAAGGATAAAAAACCATTTTCAATCTAAGCGACACAGATAAAAAGAAACATTCATGACCATTATCTACATCGCGAAAAGACTAAACCAGTCTCAGGCGCACATACCAAGACCATTCCTTTTCAACATGGTGAATAACGAAGTTGGGTGCTAAAAATGACAAAAGCTAACGCTAATTACCTGAGTTGGCTTGATTTTGCTTGAGTTGAGGTGGGTTGAATCATCTTCATCAGACTTTCATCTTCACCTTGAGCGCAACGAAAACCAGCTGACCATGCGGGCAAGAAATCTTCATGAGATTTTGCTTCATGAAAAAAGGATTTAGCATAAGCATAGTAACTGGTGTGAGACTCATGCCCATTCATGAATGCATCAAACGTAGTCTGAGGCACATCTAACGTTGGGTTATCATGGCGTGGATGCTTTTCGAAAAATCGTTTCTCTTGAGCTGCACGCAGCTTATTAACAACATCCACAGTCGTCTTATGAGCCAATTCATACACTTTATGACAGACTAAGGTTGTTATGAGTATACCTGTGAACAACGTGGCGCTAGCCACTATGGATAAACCAAAGCTAAGAGCAGTCAGTGACGTCAAAGCCACATTAAACAACAAAATAGAGTTGGTGGTGGCTTCACTGGCTTTTCTTTGCTTTAAAAGCTTTTGCCGCTTATTAAAAAATTTTTTTGACACTTGTCCCAGTCGATGAATTGCATCAGCGATCTTAACCACAACCTCATCATGCTCTTGGGAGGCGACTTCAAAATCTTTAATCGCTTCATCAACTTTTTGGATAACTGTAGGGACAGCTGGAGGAAGCTCTGAGCTTAATGAGGATATTCTCGACTTACGAGCGACTCGACTCTTAGCACGTTTGGAGACTGGCATAGGGATACTATTAAAAAAAAACAAAACAATATAATTTAACCCAGGATCTTTGTCTATACGGAAAAACACCTATTCTACAATGGTTTATGCTTTTATATGCAAACATCATAAAATTGCTCGATGCGTTTAATAACCTCGCTTAAAACAATGAACTCAAAATAATCATTACTATACATGCGTTAACTAGGCTGCACTCCTATTGTGAGGCATGGTTCATTTTTATTCGGGGTTTTTATTTTTCTTGGTTTCTATGAATAAAAAAAGTGGTTTATATTTAAGTATATTTGAATTTTTTCTACGTAAAATGATGAACAAAATCATTTAATTTAATGATTTATTCTATCTTTATCTTCAAAAATCCAAACAAGTACCCTAATCTAATGTTTTCAAGTTTAACCACTTTACCAAAGATGGTTTTACTGCTTATTGATTACCATTCCACATAGGCTAACAAATATGAGTACATTTCAAGAACGATTAATGGCAGCACACTTTCCCATCAGTGAAGTTCCGAACAAGTATAAATGCCCAATTGATGGGGGCATCATGGAGACCCCTACCACCTTGTCAGATGGAGTCACCTACTCCTTAGAAACGGCAAAAGAATTACTTAACCAACCCGTGCGACAAAGAAACAGCCCCTCAACCGATGAACGACTTGAAAGGGGCCGGATGACAGAAAATGCTGAGCTTAAAAAAGGGTTAGAGCAATTTGTCCGTAAAGTAGAACGTGGCGATATTTCGAAAAAAGCCGTCCATGCTTTAAGAGCAACAGCGGACAAAGCCATACAAGACAAAAAGGACACCGGTGATATCATTGACTCCCTCGGCGCACAATTTGAATTTATCAGAAAAATAAGCGATCTCCAAGAATTAAAAATTACTGTCCGTGATACCAAAATTGCAGAACTTAGAGAAAGGGTGAATAAGTTAAATGAAGAGTTAACATCACTAAAAGGGTCACAAGCCAGACCTGAGCTAGTAGATACGCCCGAACCATCATTAAATAACGACACATTTACTTGGGGTTATTTTTCAGGGTTAGCAACATTCTTTGGTTTTAGTGGTGGACACAAAGTAAACTCGCAACCTACTTCCTCAACGGTCTCTTCTTCGGCTCCCTCACCTACGACCACCAAACGAGTCACTTTTGCAGCTTGATGGTCCCTGTGAGTGATAGAGCTTAGCTCTATCACTCATTCAGCCTTTTACTCACTCTCATCACTTGATTCGCTTTGAAAAGGATAGAATCTGAGCTTATTCCATCCTCCTTA
>CAYNJF010000058.1:0-12981 GCA_964397555.1 uncultured Francisellaceae bacterium | reverse complement strand
GGTTAAGTCATGAACATCCCGCCCATGTTCCGAGTGTATTCGATACGGAACTCCCGCCATCCACGCCGGCAGGATGCACTCTATTGTCGAAAGGTTTCTTGTATGAATGCAGTCTGGCTTTAACGTTCTAAAAAGTCGATAGAGCCGATAGTAGTGATTGAGCATTGGACCTGGGGGCTTATTTAGCTCAATGATATCCACTGACGAATGAACACGCTCTTTAAAGGCATCGGCATGAGTCATGCATACAATGGTGTGTCTAAACTCAGACTCAGGTAAGTGGTTTACTAAATTAACTAGGCCGTTCTCAAGGCCGCCTGCGCTCAATTTATGAACGCAATGAACAATGTGTTTACTCATGACTCATCAGTGGTTTTGTCAGCGGGATTGCCATATCTTCAACAAAGCGCATAAGGGTTTTGCGAGCTTCCCCAGGGTAGTATTCGTAAGGCACGGAGCACACAATGACACCAGAGGGTGTTGAGTCCCCTGTGACCACTGAGTACCCTTCTAATATCTTGCCCATGACAGGGTTAGTCGTGGTTATGCCAGCGATGACATACCATGTCCACACCAGTCTTCGTTCGCTCTTATTATGAATATCAAGTTCTTGAATATTTGGGATCTTCCCATTCATGGCAAGGGTTCGACGTTCGAGCAAAGACCAGCCTCGCGTGTCAAAAAATGCATTCTCAGATGAAATGAGCTCTTTTTGTGGGCTCTGGGTATGGTAGACGCCGACATAGACATCCACGAGATTCTCTCCCGATTGATATCTCACCTGTGTATCCTGATTGACCCCAATAAATCGAGGTTTCCAATCCAAGGTACCTGGGTGCGGACCTGTCCACTCACCACTTGAAGCCGGCAACACTAATGGTTCTTGCTCAAAATGGTATTCATGCACAATGTGAGTCTGCTTTAAAATTGGACCCGACATAATGGCCAAGGAACCAAGCATGAGCATCAGGATGTGTTGGCGAGCAGGTTTAGGCAGCTGATATCGAATGGACTCAATGACAGATTCACGTGGCTCAGCAAATAGACTTCCAACATAAAAAAGGGCAAGAATCACTAAGCCAAAAAAAATCCAGCCATAAATAAGGTGATCAACCCCAACGGCGTACTTCAGACTGGTCATGTGAGCGATGACAATGATGAGGTAAGCTCGGATAAAGTTTGCAACGATGGGCACAATGACACACATCATCATAAAGGTTAGTTTTTTGGATAAGGACTGATAGCTAAGATGCGCATACAACGCTCCTAGACTCACCGTGGCGATCAAATATCGTATGCCTGAGCAGGCTCTAGCTACCTCAAACTCACCTTCTGTGGTGGTAATGTGCCAACCTTCATAGAAAACACTGATGTTTGACCACTCCAGTGCATGAACGACAAAGGAAGCTGTCATATTCTGCAACGTTGGAGTGATGAAATTACCAAAAGGAATACAAAACAGTAAATACAGAAGTGGAAACTGAAAAGTCTTTGTTAGCTTATAACCAAAGCAAGCATAAAAAGCCATCATGATGGATAAAACAGCCATCCATTGACTTACGATCCCAACAAAAGCGATTTGGGCACAAAACCAAATAAGAGAAATCCCAATGAGGCCAACGATGCCAAGAATTGAGTAATCAATGGTTCTTGATTGGAAATAGTCTCGCTTTTGATAAATCAAGACCATAGAAATAGGGCCAATGAGAAATCCATGGGCATAAGTGCCAGATTGGGACCATTTCGTCACCATAGAAGCATAAGCATCATAAAACATCGTGAAGCTAAGAAGGCAAAGAGTGAGAAAAACAAGCCCATGAGAAAACCAAGCTTGTTCTCTAAGACCGCCTCGACTCAGACGCTGATGCGCAATCCACTCGATACTCACTGGATGCCCTCACAGGATTTGGACAATGCTCGATCAATTTGAGACAAGTGAGCATCCCATGAATAATGCTTAACGATCCAATCATGCGTTGAGATTAGACTTAAATCTTCTTTACTAAAGACCAATAAATCGAGTATACGCTCAATCCAAGCACTCGGATGCTGTTCTTGCCATACCCCATACAGATTTGGCATTTCAATCCCCTCTAGGGCTTGAGCGGAGGCGATGATTGGCTTATTCATGCTCATCCCCTCCAAGACTTTGTTTTGAATACCACGAGCAATACGCAATGGCGCAACCACCAGATCAGCATGATAAAGATAGGGACGAATATCAGGTACTCGGCCGGTCACTTTTACATTTTTACCAGAGAGTTGATAGACTTCTTTGGATGGGTTGGCGCCTACGATATAAAAACATAGATTGGTATATTCTTTTTGTAGTTTGCCAAACACCTCTTTACAAAACCAACGAACTGCATCCACATTCGGGTAATAGTCCATTAAGCCCGTAAAGACGATCTTTTTATCATGACCTTGAAAGGGGTTTGTATAATATTCGTGAGGAGCGAAAAATTGAGTATCCACTCCATTTTGCATGCTAACCACAGGCGCTCTCGTCTTGGGTGCAATTTTTTTAAATAAATCAACCTCAAGATCAGACACAAAAAAGTTCATCGCAGATGCATTGGCAACCTTTTTTTCATACGCTTCAAGTCGCAGCCCTTCTAATTTATATATGACATTCATGGGAAACTTTTTAGAACTTGAAAATTGACGCCATTTGTCTGAATCGACGTCCACAAAATCAATGAGGACAGGAACGCTTTTGGTGTAGGCTTCAATGTATTGAGCCATGACCGATGAAAACACATAAACCGCATCAATTTTCCCTTCATCGAAAAGCTTATCCACCCATTGAGCTAATGCGTATGAATAAAAAGCAATGTTGGAAAGCGAGCTTCCAGTCAATAATCCTTTTAAAAAAAAGGGAGCATTTTGACGGTTTGATTTTCGTTGGACTAAACAGCTGTCTTTGACAAATTTCTTTAATTGTGAAGCATATTCCCAATCAAGCGGATCATCAACCAACGCCCCAAGATAAACCTCATGTTTTTTATTGAGTTGCTTTAGAATATGGTAGGAACGCAGTTTATCCCCTTTGTTTGGAGGAAAAGGGATACGATGACACAAAAATAAAACTGAGCTCATCCTAAATTCCTCGCGATGTATGGGCCTATCGTATTTGCCACAGGAAGTGGTAAGCGTTTCCATTGACGGATCAGCCACTGATATTTGGGGTTGTTCGGATTGATGTTTGGCTGGGTTGAGGCCTGAATCAGATCATAATAGTAATAAAGAGGTTCAGGATTAAATCCCCAATGCTTTTTAAATCGGTATGAACCACTGTCGACTTTAGAGCGGCCAAAGTCAAACCACTGGCACCCTTTAAATAGAGCATGCAGCATCAATGACCAATACATGTAGTCGTTGGCTCCAGCTCTTGCCTGAACACTCCCGCCTCCGTAGTAAGGATAGACGGTTGATTTATCATAAAAACTTAAGACTGAACAAACAGGCTTTTGCCCATCGAACACACTCAAGATATCGGTTTGTTCAGGAAAGGCATTCAATAAAGACTCAAACCATTTTTTTGATTGAACCGGCGTACCAAGGTTTCTCTGAGACTCACTAAAAAGCCGGTAAAACAAATCAAGGTCTCGATTGATTCGAGTGGTATAATTTCCTTTTATCCCCTTTCGAACCACCGCTCTTTGTTTTCGAGGGATAGCTTTGAGATTGTCTTCTTCATTCAAGAATATCTCGCGTTTAAAATTCACATAAAGTGAAGAGAGATTGGATAAAGGCATAGGGGAGATTGAACGGTACTCAAGGTAATCAACGTTGAGCTCACAAGCCTTTCTATGAGCGGCTCTCATCAGCGCATTTGCCACGTCCTCGTTGTCTGCTAGCACACTGCCTTGAACGCAAAAAGGCGTTGAAATTAAAGCATTAGAAAACAGACGACTTTTAAGGTGACCTAGAGGTAAAACGCCGCACACACCCAGTTCATTTTGCGCCATCAAGTAATGCGTTGGCAGTTGGTGAGTGGATTCTAAAACAGTCTTGAACGCGCATTTGTGAAAGATACGACCATCTTGATGGTTTTCCACATAGCGATCCCAACATTCACGGTGCTCTGGCTTAAGCGGCTCTACGCTTAGACTGAGGGTCTGTTTGCTCTCTGATTGGCTGGATAAAGACGTCTTCAAGAGTACTCCATTTAAAGTCGCTTACTAACTGTTCCATTCTTGAGGTGGTTTTAGAGATATTTAAATAATGTCGAAACCTTGACTTAAAGGACAGCCCTTGCTGTCTAGGTTGCTCCTCATCAAGTTCCCAAGGATGGAGATAAAAATTCATAGGGCGCTTGTCACAATCATGCATCGTTTTTATTAACCAACGAGTCAATAAATAGGGGTAAAGCCTGAAGAATCCTCCCCCACCAATGGGCCAATTTCGACCAAATCGTCTTAAGGTTGAGATTGGGATCTCAATCAAGCCACCGGGTGAGGCTGTAAATGGGAATCTGGGGATATGGGGGCATCCGTATAAATCATGCTTGACTGGGTAGACACTTGAAGAGTAGGCAAAGCCTAGTTCTTCTAAGATAGGATAAGCAAACGAGGTTTTCTCTGAAAATGAGTAGGTGGGAGCACGATAGCCTGTGATCTTCTTACCAACAATATCCTCTATGATAGATTTGGCTCGATAAGTATCCTCTCGGAACTGTTGTGCATTCATGGTATCAACACGTTGATGCCAATAGCTATGACAGGCAATTTCATGCCCTTCCTGGGCGATTCGGTTGATGAGCTTAGGGGATTTATCTGCAATCCAACCTAGAATAAAAAAAGTCGCTTTGATCTGATGCTTATTGAACAAAGCCAATAGTCTTTCCGTGCCCACATGAACACGAAGGGGCATGGCTCCCCAATGACGAACATCAATGGTTCTCTTAAAAGCTTCCACCTGGAAATAGTCTTCAACATCAACACTCATCCCGTTGATGAATGAGTGATTCATGCGACAACCTGTTCTTGCGGATTACTTATAAGTGACTGCGCTAAGGTTCGACAAATTCTCTGGGCGGCCATTCCGTCCCATAAAGGGATTGACTTGATCTGAGGAGCGTTTTTTTGCGCAAAAATGGCAAGAGCTGAATCAACAATATCTTGTCGCTTTGTCCCAATCACCTTGTTGGTTCCCTCTGACACCGTAATTGGGCGTTCGGTATTTTCCCTAAGAGTAAGGCATGGCACTCCAAGGGCGGTTGTCTCTTCCTGGATCCCCCCCGAATCCGTCATGACCAATTTAGCATGAGCCATCAAGGACAGCATATCCATATACTCAAGAGGCTTGGTGACAATAATACCCGGCTCTAAGGTAATCTGATTAAGCTTGACTTGAGTGCGAGGATGGCAAGGGAATACAACGGGGTAGGAGCCCGATGTTTCTCCAACGGCTTTCATAATTTGTTGTAACTCTTTGACTGAGTCAACATTGCTTGGTCGATGCAAGGTTAGAACGGAATAATTTTGTGGAGTTACCTTTAAAGTATTTAGTACTTGCGCGTGAGTGTCTATGGCTTTTTTGGATCGAATGAGCGTGTCAATCATGACATTGCCAACGTAGTAGATGCTCTTAGAGAAACCTTCCTTTTTTAAGTTCTCATTCGCACTAGGCTCCGTGGTAAAGTGCCACGTTGCCAATTGATCCGTCAAAATACGATTGATCTCTTCGGGCATGGATTTATCATGGCTGCGAAGCCCCGATTCAACATGAGCGATCGCTATGCCCATTTTAGCCGCCACAAGAGAGGCCCCTAACGTAGAGTTGACATCGCCGACGACCAGTAAGATGTTGGGTCGCTCTACCTCTAAGACTTTTTCGATGCGTAACATCACTTCAGCGGTTTGACGAGTCTGGGTTCCTTGTGGGATCCCTAAGTGATAATTAGGCTTGGGAATATCTAAAGTCTCGATGAATTTGCCGGCAAGATTATGATCATAATGTTGACCTGTGTGAACCAAAACCACATCTAAGTCGTCATGGTAAGGCTCAAAGGCATGCAGTATTGCCGAAATTTTTACAAAATTTGGCCTGGCTCCCACCACACAAAGAATCTTTGGCTTAGTCATGTCACTTCCTTTTGTTTGGTAGACCCAATATCCTAATAAGACCCGCAAAATATCGGTATATCCAATATATCATATTGAATTTAGGACTTAAATCAGCCGAAAGTATGATTAATGGTCACTGAAAACAGGTGCTCTTTAATGTGTGAGGTATCTGTTCTTTTCAGTTGAAAGTGGTTATAGCGAGCACTTAGTTGAGTGGCACGGCCTAAATCATGGTCAACCCGAACCCCGACTTGGTATCGATCATCATTGACCGTATTAATCAGGTCTTGATGAGAGAAGCCTGCTAGAAAAGTCCATGTTTGCTTTGGATTTCGCTCTACAACCAACTCGGCATTAACCCCAACGCCTTTTTCAGAGGGCGATGAGTTTTGTGATTTTCGAGCTTCATAGTATGGCGTCAAAGAGAAGACCGCCGATTTTAATGTGTGAGTCCACTGTGCACTTAATAACCGTCTTAAGAAGAGATCATCTCTAAACTGAGGTTGGAATTGGATGGATCTTAAATCAACGTTGTCAGGCCTGAGAGTCGGTAGTTGAAGCAACTGTGATTGGAAAAAATTAGTGATTTCCTCAGTGTAGCTGATGTTAAGTACATCTCTTTTTTTCAGCCAATCTAAGCTAAAAAAATAGGTATCTCCAAATAAACGCTCACCATAGTAGGCATCTATAGTCAGTCGAGCCGATGGCGTATACCGTGCGCCGATATGCCAGTGAGTCCCATCGAGATCACGAAAGCCAAATTGACCTGTATAATCATCATACCCAAAAGATGCGTATGGCCTTAACTTAGCCCCTATTTGATACCCAAGGGTTGCCTGACTATTAAAGGTCTCTAAGTTATCCGCCAACTCTTGAGACGTTTTATCCCATTCCGCTTGAGCTCGAAAATAGATTTTTCTCTCTGGGGCTGATTCAATTATGCCAGAGGCCTGCATCACATCTGAGTCAGGAAAGTCCTCATGATAAAAGATTTGCCCAAATTGGTATTGCCAAGTCGCATTGAACAAGGCACCAATTTTATGGCTTAAGGTCGGCCCTAACAGATACTGAGACACATTAGTTCTTCGAGTGCCTCGGATATTATCGATAGAAATTTGGTTGGCTGGAAATAAAATCGTTTGGTCATGAGAGGCTGTGACTTCAAGCTTAAGATGACGTCTTAACTGCAAGGTCTCACCATGGAAAAGGGCTTGCTGATAGACTTTGTCATCACGTCGGTTTCGTGCGTAATGAATCCCCTGAGCACGATAATACCCAAAAACAGGCTCGCTGGCTTTGTTATTATCGAACGTCAATGATGGAGCAAGTTCGGTGACTAATTCAGCTTCTTCTCCTACTCCAACTAAATCAACGTTCGATGTATAGAGTTGTTGAAGGCTAACTTCAGGGGTCCACGTGAGTCCTGCAGCGCATAATGAGGGAATGCATAGACCGATCCCAATCCCTAGGGGTACTACTCTTTTCATGGTTGACTGCTTTAGGCCCACATATCCTGATTGACTAATATTCCAGTAATTTTATCCTTTGGCAGAGTTTGCAGCATCTCTTGCACTTTGGCCTTTTGCGTCACCCCGGATTGGACAATCACAAGCAATTGATCGACCAACTTAGAAAGCATGCGGGCATCTGCAAAGTGCTCCAGATTATTGGTATCAAATATTGCAAAGGTGCCTGGTAAATTAGTCTTCAGCAGTTTGATGAACTCTTTCATTTTCGAGCTCGCCAAAAGCTCAGCCCTTTCTTTCAAGTGGCGACCAATGGGGACCATATAGCAATTATCTTGATCGGTGGGATAGACGATCTCATGAAACTCGACATCTCCCATAAGATAGTCTGTCAAGCCTGGAACATTGGTTAGATTAAGATTGGAAGTCAGTGAATTTTTTTGACCACTCGTATCAATCATGACACTGGTCCACTCACGCTCTAAGGACATAATAACCCCTAGATTGAAGGTAGTGGTCGTCTTACCTTCTCCTTGAGCCGAGGAGGTAATAATCAGACTTTGAGGCCTTTTGGGCTGATTGCACTTAGCCAGTATTTCCCACTTAACGCTTCTGAATCGCTCAGCGTCAGCCCCTTCATCAAAGGGCTGCTTAAGATAGCCAGGCAAGGTAAGTGCGCTTAAGCGAACTCGAGTACCAAGGTTCTCATCTGAGATGATCTTGTTTTTTAACGAATCCGTCGCTAATTCATACTCTTGTTTTTGAGCTTCACTCATTACAGAACCTCCATGGCCGAGCGAACATACAAAATGACACAGCTACCAATCAAAAAGAGCATGGCGACGGCAAAAGCGATGTTTTGGGCACGCATCGTTTGTTGGAACTTCATATCTTTTTCAAATGGGATGATGGATAGCACCGGAAGTTGCAAGCTATTTTCTATGCTTACTCGATCATAGTACACAGGCTTGACTTGAGTAATCAGTAAGGCAACGCCAATACCACCTACCATAGAGCCAAGCAAAACAACAAGATTGAATAATCCCCGTTTTGGCCACGATGGCAAAGACGTCACAAATGGAGGATCAATGATTCTGAACTTCATATTCTCAGATGTATCATCAATATCTTCAGCCAATTTCGCCGCTTCTCTTTTCTGTAGAAGGGCTTGGTAATGCTGATGGTTCATCTGATAGTCACGGTTCAAGTTAGCAAGTTTTGCTTCAGCATCGATGATTTGATCAACCTTTGTTTCCATCAAACGGGCTGAAGTGTTGAGTTCATCGTATTGAGACTGCATAGCCGCAACTTCTGCCGTTGCTTCTGCGTATTGGATTTTGATTTGCTGATACACTGGGTTTTTATTAAGCTCTTCGGCTGTATATTCCCATCTCACATCATTTTGTTCATTTTCAATTCGCTGGTTCAGTGAGCGAATTTCATTTTTAACCGCAATAACATCAGGATGATTTTGGGTATATAGTTGCTCAAGCTTCTCAAGCACTGACTCCCGTTCTCTTAAGTTTCTTATAAGAGGATGAAGGGTTTTAAAATCTTGGGCACTGGTCAGGCCAAGCATTGGGGCCTCACCTCGCATTTGATCGTCCAAGGCCGCTTGCCTAGATTTAGCAATGTTTAAGTCGATACGAGTTTGCTCAAGTTGTGCCAATAAACTCTGCAACTGTTCATAGTAGGTCTGATCTTGGCGTGGTAAATGATCGATGTGGTTGCGCTTAAATTGAGCTAGGCTTTGCTCTGCGGTAATCAGCCTAGTTTCGTATTGATCAAGTTGTTGATCAAGAAACTTTTGAGCAACCACCGTATCGGTACGAGTGTCAGACAATGTCATCTCCATGAAAAGATTCAACACTGACTGAACAACCAGCTTTGCGACTTCTGGTTCGGTATGTTCATAGGAGAGTAGATATAAATTTGAGTTTCCAGATTGTTTAAACTTAATGTCATGTTCTAACTTTTTAAGGAACTCTTCTTTTTCTGCTTTGGAGTGATATTGCAAATCAAGATCAGACATTTGAGCGATTCGCTCAAGGTTCGGCCATGAAAGCAACATACGAGTCATTTTCTGGATACGAACATCGGGATCAAGCGTGACGGAGATATCTCGCATCAAAGGCTGAATAAGCGATTGAGTATCTATGTATACTTTTGAGTGGGCTTTATAAAAGTCTGGAATGAGTGCAACTACCACCCAACCAATGACAGCGAATACAATCGTATTCGCTAATGCAAACCAACGAAAGCGCCAAATCCCTTTTAGGTAGCCACTCAGTTTTTCAACAATTTCTTTAATATCCATATTAAATCCATGCCTCAGGAATTATGAGAATGTCGCCAGGTTGAACTAAGGCATTGGCCTCAATATCACCACTTTTGATTAAATCATCCAGTCGAATTCGGTAGGATTGCTTCCCTTCAGAATAGTGACGGACTAAAACTGAATTGTTGCCATGAGCAAACTCAGTAAGACCACCAACAACAATCATCACATCCAGCAAAGTCATCCCTTCTCGATAAGGAATAGATTGAGGTGCTAACGCCTCGCCCACAACGCGGACTGTATCGTCGTATGTGCCAACAAACTGCGCCATCATGACAGTGACGATTGGATCTTTAACATAAAAGGCAAGTGCCTCTTCTAAATCTTTTGCAAGCTCCATTGGGGTTTTCCCTGAAGCTTGAACATCATCAATGAGTGGCATGGTGATGTTACCATCTGGGCGAACCACCGTAGAAAGAGTTAGATCTTGGTTTCTCCAGACCTGAATATCAATTTGATCACCAGGCCCTATTCGATAGGTATTTTTAACCGGATCATGCTCGCCCTGAGTCTCTAAAAGTGGGTAGTTGTTAACACACCCAAATAGACAAATAAAACCCGATAGAATCAGGATGGAATAAATGGTTCTTAACTTATAGCTCACGGTCTATCCTTGTTCACTTAAACTATTAAGAAGTCTTCTTGCTTGTTCCCTGTCTTCAAACTGAGCATTTGAGTTAACAATGGCTCGTAGTTCTTGAATGGCTTGTGAATTTTTCCCCATTTTGACCAAGCCAACGGCCTTGTGGTACTTCAACTCATATGAGTCAGGGGAAAACTGGAGCGCTTGAGTAATCACAGGTAGAGCTTTTTCAACTTTATCGCTGCGAATAAGCGTCCAAGCATAAGTGTCTGCCACTTCAGGGCGCATGGGAGCAATCTCATAAGCACGACGAGCATATTCTGTTGCTTTGTCTAATTGATTTTTAGCGAGATATACATGAGCAAAGTTATTCAAAGTAAGATAATCATTCTTTGAGTGCTCAAGAACGTTCTCATAATGAAGGGATGCTCTCTCAAAGTTCTTTTGGACTAAATACTCAGTTCCAATAAATCTTTGAAGTGCTACCTCGGTGGGATGCTCAACTATATGCTTCTCAATCAAACTTAATCCCTCTTCTACCCTACCATCGTATTTCAATGCACGATATAAGGCAACGACATAATGTTCACTTTGGCCAAGTTGGTATGCTTTTTGATACCACTTAATTGAATCACCCACTTTGTTTTCACCCAGCTTAGCATCTCCTTTCAAACGATAGCCAAGTGGATGATGAGGCTTTAATGCAATAATATTGTTCGCTGTCTTAGTTAGCTCATCGTACTGACCTGTTTTGAGCGCTATATCAGCGTTCATCAATAACGCCTGCATGTTTGATTGATTCTCTTTTAGAATGCCATCAACCGTAGCTTGCGCCTCTTCAACAAAATCCATGCCGAATTGAGCTTTCGCGAGACTTTCTTTTACCGATACGTTGTCCGGGAAGTTTCGATTTAACTCCTGGAATATGGCATAGGCTTTGTTGAAGTCTTTTGCGACCAATGAAATTTGTCCAACCAGATTCGAAGCCTGAGGATTTTTGGGAAACTTCTTCCTAGCTTGTTGGGCAACGTCTAAGGCCTTCTCTTGGTTTTGATGCCTTAGGTAAAAACTAACAAGATGGGTTACGATAGAGAATTCATTTGGGTTTCTAAACTGAGCCGTTTCAAGCCACTTCAATGCCTCATCCTGCGAACCATTGATTTCGGCCAAATGACTGAGATAGATCAATGCTCTGATGTCATTATTTTTTTGTTTTAAAATGACGTTGAGCTGATCTTTCGCCTTATCATATTCTTTGTTTCGAATATAAAGTTCAACCAAATTATTCCTAGCTGCGGTAAAACGAGGCGCTGCCTCAAGAGCTTTGAAGAAATGGACTTCCGCTTTTTTGACTTCCTTCAATCCCATTAAAGAAAGAGCATGCAAATTATTATGGACGGGATTTTTAGGATCGACTTGCAGCATTTGCCCAGAAACTTTCTTTGCTTTAGCAAAGTTTTGATTCTTAAGTGAAACAAAAATCAATAAGAGTTCAGCTTGTCCCTCATCTATGTTTTGCTCAACCAACCCATCAAGAATATCCTCGGCACGATTATGATGATTTTGGGCCACTAATGAGGCAGCAAGCTCAATTTTAATCGCCGAATCATTCGGCATTTTCTTCGACGCTCTCTCTAGGTACTCAACCCCTCTATCAAGCTCTCCCATTTTCACATAGGCATGACCTAACATGCTTAACCAGTGAAAACTCTCATGAGTCTTTATCAAAGGCTCAATTAACTCAATGGTTCGCTCAGGATGATCCTGTTTGAGTGCAACCGCCCCAAGTAAACTTTTCGCAGATAGATTATTAGGTCGAAGTTGTAAATAGGTCTCGCCTGTTTTTCCGGCTAACTCTGTGTGACCCACATGATAATAAGAATGCGCCAACACAATCAGGGCTGGTGCATAATCAGGTTTGGCGCTTTGAAGTCTTTCTAAGACGGGTATTGCTTGATCATAGTCCTTATTTAAATAATGATTAAGCCCTTTAAAGTAGTGCGTTAGGGTATGATGAGGGTTGGTTCTCTCAATGACGCCAAGTTGGGACTCAAAACCTGTTTTGTCTTTAAGTCTCAAGAACAAAAAACCAAGGTTCATGTTTGCCTGAAAATGCGAGGGCTCATAACGCAATGCTCTTTGATAAAACTTCTTAGCACGTTCATATTCATTTAATTGCGTGTAGTACTCAGCATGAAGCGTATCGATGTCCGCATACAAGTCGCGATCTGTAATGACTTCTTTAAGTTTCTCAGCTTTTCCTAGGGTATATTTAGCGGATTTAGTGTCTTTATTTAGTAAATGAACTTGAGTGAGACCCAGCCATGCTTCAGGCATATTAGGTTCAAGTGCTAACACAGAATCATAGGTATCTCGAGCAAGGTTGAGATTATCGATCGCAATGTAGGCATCACCCAAGAGAACCTTGAGCTTCAACGCCCAAGTTGCACTAGGATCTGTAAAAACTTTACTCTGAATGCCCAGATTATTAATTATTTTATTGTACTCGCCTGTAAGCAAATA
>CAYNJF010000057.1:859-13128 GCA_964397555.1 uncultured Francisellaceae bacterium | reverse complement strand
GATCGATTTTTCTTGTTCGGGAGTTAAAAGCTTGATGGCTCTTATTTGATTTAGGTATATATTTACAGAGTCATTAGATGCAGTGTCCATGCCAATCTCCGGTGTCGTACGTGACTTTGATGTAGGGTATTTGCAAAAAGTTCCAGGCTTAACCTTGATCGTTTAAATAGCGCAACGGATCTACAGGTTTGCCCTTATAGCGGATCTCAAAATGCAACTTGACCTCTTCAGCGTCAGTTTGACCCATCGTGGCGATGTGCTGTCCTTGTGTGACATGTTGGCCCTCCTTGACCAGTAACTTGTCATTGTGAGCATAAGCCGACAGGTATTGCTCGTCGTGCTTAATAATAAGAAGCCTTCCGTAGCCTCTTAATGCCTCCCCACTGTAAACAACTTTACCGGGCTTGGATGCCAGTATTGGCGTTCCTTTTTTGTTGGTAATCTCTATTCCTTTGTGCGTAGAACTCCCTTTTTGGTATTGACCAATGACTTCTCCTTGTGTGGGCCATTGCCATTCTGACTTATCGACTTTTTTCGAGGTGGTGACAGTCGCCTCTGGCTTTTTCACCACTGACTCTTTTTTCAAGTCTGGCTTGGGTTGCGCTTTAGCGACGATTGCTTTTGGCTTAGGCTCAGGTTTGGCCGCGACTTTGGGGGCCCTAGTTTGCGTGGCCATAATTTGTTTTGCCTCAGAGCGACTCAACGCAATCTTGTCACCCGGTTTGATAAAAAACGGAGGCATGATCCCATTTATCTTGGCAAGCTCAAGATAATTGCGTTGATAACGATTGGCAATGAGAGCAAGCGACTCGCCCGATTGCACCACATGCACGCCCTTTTGAACCGGAGAGCGAAACGCTTCGGCCACGACAGGGGCTACCGTGGGTTTTGTAGCACAACTACACAAAAACACCACCGCAAGCGCTAAAAAGGCCCAGTGGGATTTTCCTAAACGAGTCTGTGTTGTGCGTTTTGATCTCATCGTTAACTAAAATGCCAAATGCAAAAAACTAAAGCAACCAAGCCAAGCATAGCCCATCCTACTTGATCAAGCCTGGAAACAATGTGTTTTTCAAAGCTTGGGCCACACTTTTTGACCAAAAAGGCGACTAAATAAAACCGGGCACTTCGGCCAATCAGCGAGCCTAACACAAATGGCAAAATTCCCATACCCGAAACACCGGCTGCGATGGTGAAGATCTTATAAGGGATTGGGGTGACCCCAGCCAAAATGATCATCCCAACCCCATAGGCACCAAACCAGGCGACGACTTGATCGTACCCGTCTTGAGCCGATAAGGCGTCAATGATGGATTGGCCCACCAAATCAAACGCAAACATGCCAATTAAGTACCCGGCTACTCCGCCAATGACTGAGGCCAAGGTCGTAATCAACGCAAAACGATAAGCGTGCTTGGGCTTGGCCAGCACCATAGGCGCAAGCATGACATCAGGCGGGATAGGAAAAAATGAGGACTCCAAAAAAGAGACCAAAGCCAAGTAAAAAGGCGCCAATTTGTGCGCCGCCCACCCAAGCATGGTGTCATAAAGACGTGTAAACACCTGAGTCACCATCAAATATCCACCGCATCAAACCATTCGGACACCGAGGAAAGCTGCTCCTTGGCCGTCAAATCCGTCTTGAGCGGGGTTACCGAGACATACCCTTCAGAGATGGCATGAAAATCTGTGCCCTCGCCTGCGTCTTGACCACCACCGGCTGGTCCCACCCAATAAATAGTCTTTCCTCTTGGATCAAAGCTTGGCACCATCTTCTCAGACATATGACGAGAGCCTAAACGCGTCACCTTAATGCCTTTGATGTCCTCAATAGGAAGATTGGGCACATTGACATTCAAAATGATGTCTTTGGATAACGGGTTTTTGGTCAAATGCTGAACTATTTGCTTAGCGTAAAAACCGGCCGTCTCATAATGGTTGACCTCTCCTTCATTCACCAAAGAGATGGCCACCGTCGGATACCCCAATGAGCGCCCCTCAATGGCCGCCGCCACCGTCCCAGAGTACAAGACATCATCCCCAAGGTTGGCACCTGCATTAATCCCTGAGACCACCATATCTGGGCGTTGCTGCAACCACCCGGTGATCGCCAAATGCACGCAATCAGTCGGTGTGCCATTGATTTGCACAAAGCCATTGTCTAACTCCAGTACCCGCAAAGGTTGCTCGAGCGTCAACGAGTGCGAAGCCGCCGAGCGATCTCTATCCGGGGCCACCACATGAATGGTCCCTAAGTCAGCCAAACTCTGGGCTAAACACTTAATGCCCGGAGCGTGAACCCCATCATCATTACTGACCAAAATTTGCATACGCTATCCTCATGCACCAACAAAGTTTTTATTCAAACATGATTTGATTGGTTAACTTTTTATATTTAATAAACAACTTGTTTAACAAGATTTTAGTATACCGAACAGTGAATGATCCACGTGGATTTTAAAAACGCCTTTGCCCCTAATTGATCCACTCTCTTCATGCACCATCCAGCCAATGTGCCATTAGTTAGCTAGTTAGAGCTGCCCGTCTTGAATCAGTTTCTACAAGGAAAAGAGAATCATATTATAGGGGTAAGTTTACTACGTAAAACTGGAGGGCTGACGCATGATAAAAGGGGGGAAACCTCAACATTGTTCGCTTATTTTAAAAGCTCACCTGAATCAAAACGGCCAAGATGCGCTTGTCCCCTTTTGGTAACGACTTGAACCTAGAGTCACATTGGTTTGACCTGGATAATCGTCTGTAACCGAAGCCCCATACCGAATCTAGGATTTTAAACCTGCCAACTCCTCCTAGCACGTGCCTATCGAGAGCTCAACAACTAAAGATTGGTGCTTAAACATCAAAGAAATTTGAGCACAACGCTCCATTCATGGTTGGAAGCGGATTTTGCAACAACCTAATAGGAACCCTTATAAATCTGATGCAAAGTGGCCCAACTAACCGCCCGCCACACTGATAAACCAAAGAAAAATAAGTATAGGTAATCACAAGCACATAAAGAGAAAAACAATGAACTACTTGTTTTACGTACATTTACTTGCAAAAGTATTTTTACTTAGTTAATGTTCATAACTTGGTAGATGAACCTGTAGTGATTAAAATGGTAAATTACTTATATCAACTTGTTTTAAAAGGGATAGCGAGCGTCAAACGCTTGGTCGGACTCAATGGCCGCCCCCCTGTGACCCCAACGACTACCTCGGTCCCAGCACCCACCGAAACAAACGAGATGGACCGCGAACTAGATCCAATCAGCAAGTGCAAAAGAGCGCTCGAAAAAGATGATTGCCAACAATTAGAACAATTGCTGGATGAACCTCATATCCGTGGCATGATTCTAGATCCTGAACACAAGTTGTTACAACTCGCCATTGAACAAGAAAAGTTAGCATTTGCGTTTGTATTACTCAGGGCGGATGCATTTAAACCGTATCCTAAGCAAGAAAAATATAACATGCTGATGCTGGCCAAAAAACATGAAGCACTGTTTTTATGGTTGCTTGAGGACGATGCGCTTAGAAGGCATCTAAGAAGTACCCCCCTGTTTATCCCAAGACTTATGCTTGAAAAACTTTCTCTAAAATTAGCGAAAGCGCTTTTTCAAGATTATCATAAGCCTTACCAGTCCCTACTGCCTTCTGAATCCTCCGAACGAGCGACTGTTTTATATGCTCTTTCAAAAATGGAAGATAAATCTCTGTTTGACTGGATTAGAAAATCGCCCGAATACCCAAGGGTATTTCAACAATCTTTCATCAAAGTCTATGAAAAGCTCGTATTAGACGAAGATGTAGAAACCCTTGAACGACTCAGTGAAAATTTTGTCATCAACAGACACATTCACCCCATACTAAGTGAACTTACCCCATTAGTCATTGAAAAGGACCATCGTGGACTCTTCAAACATCATTTCAATCTATTAGAAAACACTCTAAACGAAGAGTATTTAAATAAATATCCACTAAGGGTGCTTGGATTTTGTCAAAGAGCTTGCGTCAACAACAAACCTGCTTTAGTTGACATGTTTTTGGAATATCCGCAAATTAGAAACGTGTTATCGGTGAATAATAACCAAATCCTAAAGCGGACCGCATACCATGGCCATCCTAAAATCGTAATAAAACTGCTTCAAGTCCCTGCGGTGAGAGAGGCCTATTGTCTTGAGCAGCGTTCCCTAGGAAATAACGTGCATGAACTTGAGGGTGAGGCTCTCACGAATGAGCTTTTGTTAAGTTTAGCCGATGAGTACCCTAAGCTTAGAGCCTCTATGGGTCACTTTTATGACTCAAGAGAAAAGGAGCGCTATCCAGAGGCATTGGTCAGACAGTTAGTGCGCAATGCAAAAATTGACCAAGCTGTTTCAGCTTCTGACTACCGACTCTTTTCAAGGCTAAACCTTAAACATAAAACTTTAGCCATCTTAAATCTGGTCAAGCATACTGAAATCTTTAAATCGTTACTCAATGATCCAGGCTTGCTTGAACACATAAAAACAACTCCCCTCTTTTTAAGTCAAGTGCTTCAAAGAGAACCCTCAGAGGCCTTAATTGAGTACCTGTGCTTTACAAAGGGTTTGTTACCCAAAACCAAAGAAGGGTTAAAAAACTTCATCCATATGGGATTGTTAAAGGGTTCAAATAAGCTATTTGCTCGAATGTTCCAAAACGAGGAAATTGTTGCTTTTTATAAGAATAACCCAATGGGTTTTATAAACTCAGTCATCAGTGAAGACAACGTTTATGCCTTCCAAGTTTACTTAAGTCAAGTTGACGCTACGGATAGAAGGTTAATTGACAAGATTTCAAAATCGCTGCTGTGCACGAGCAACCCACACTTTTTACAAGCCTTTTTCGGTCAATATCATGTTTGGTCACAATATAATGGTTGGCTTATTGAAGGCATGCTCAAAGAAGCCTGCGTTAAAAATCAGAGCGCATACATCAATACCTGCCTTACAGAATTGTTTGGTCGGATTGATCGACACAAAGAAACCACAAGGATGATAGGCGGATTTACATATAGACCTTATGATAAAGACTTTTATGATAGTTACTTTCGTAAGCTGCTTGAGGAAAATGCCTATTATGGCAGACTTGAAAGTTGCTTAACTTTACTTAAGCATGAGCGTTCAAGATTTGAGTACAAAGAATTACTTCAAGCAAATGATGGTGTAGATATATCGACCATCGGTGAGGATGAACTGAGCGAGCGGGCGCGACAAGCTTGTCGTAGGCTTGCAACTCAACACCCGGCTCTTAAAGCTGCGATAGTTAATAAACAAAAAACCATCGACACCAACAATCATGGCATTATTGCTATGGCAAAGAGCGGTCTGCCTCCAGAAGTCATTGACTGCGTAGGACCATATCTGCCTGGCTTTTATGCTGATGGTAGGGAGTTTAACGCGGATGGCCATTGTTCCTATTCAAGAATGGCTAACATAGGTTATCGTATCGGAGTCAGGCAAAATGAAAACAGTAACCAGCAGGACGAACATGGGATAAAAAAACAAAAAGCAAACCTAGTTAAAAAATCAAGTCCACTCAAAGCATGAGCGAATAAAGGGTATCCTTTATTCGCTCGCAGCTTTTTTTGTCTAGCCTAGTCAATGACTCCTGTGGTTCAAGACCAATGATATGACATTAACTAATCAACAACATTGAAAGATTCAATCAAGGTATTTTCAGGACTGTCAAGCGTTGTGCTTATCGGTACATCATTGGCTGTGGCATGCATGTCTGGCTCATTGCTCGCCTCGCCAAGAAGCGTGTCTAAGTCGGTGTTATCCTCGACTACATCATTCAGACTTAACGTTGATAAGCTCAAAACTTGAGAGCCCGCAATATTGGTTACTGTCACACTTGTCTCAATGGTATCATCTGGGGAAAGATTAAGTTGTTCATTATTGGCATCAATGGTTGCCGTGTTTGATAGGCTGCCAATGGTAACAGAGGCATCTGGATTATCAATATTTAAAGATTGATTTAGCTGATAAGTCTCATTGGGAACAAGCTCAATACGAATGTCTGTAAAGGGATTCGCCATTGGATTAACAATAGCATTATTAATTCCATCAATATCAACGTTATTGGCGAGCTCCACGGCCTCACGAAGGCTTAAGCCTCCATCCAAGGTCATCCTATCTCGATTCTCAAGAAAATCGTCTAGCGCAGTCGAGCCTAGAGTTTCATCCCAGGCAGTAAACTCATCAAGTGTGTTGTCAGCGTAAATCGTAAACGGTACTTGGGCGATGGCAGGAAATGAGTTCAAAGATTCTGATACCGTGGATAAGTTGAGATCTGGGTCAACAAAAGCTAAGGCACCCGGTCCAAAAATGGCATCATTGAAACCAAACGATGAATTAGCTATTTGGGTTCCCCAATCGGCATAAAGGCCACCACCCGTTAATGCATCATTCGAATTTATAGTAAGTCCATCTAAGAAAATCATGGTTCCTGATGCATAGGCACCGCCACCAGGACCTTCTACAATGGGATCTTCGAGTACGCTTCCCAACCCAAGGCCAATAACTGATGTTCGGCCTCCCAGTTGAATAATTCGATCTTCACCATTCCCATCAGATATGCGTATGTTCGCATCGGGCGCTCCCTCGATGACCGTAAGTTCGCCAAATACGTTGGCCAAGTCTAAGTCACCCACCTCGTTGTTAAATTGCACAACATTTTCTGCATTCATATCATCCTCAATGGATAGCGAGTAAACGTTACCACCATTGATTTCGGTATCATCTGGCAAATAAATTTGAATCGGGCCGATGTTTGCATTGTTGGCAAGCTCAATGGCCTCTCGAACACTAAGACCATTCTGATTCGAAAGAACATCAACCTGTGAAAACTGTTCGAAGTTATAGGCAAACACAGAAAAGTCATTGACTACACTTAATGGTGGATTATTCTCCCAAGGAGAGAACTCATCTCCTCGAGTGGTTGCAACGATTCTTGTTGCAACGTCAATATTCCCCACAAGCGTTGTGAATTGATTGTTGTTATTACCATCGTTTGGTCTTGAATTAATGTTTGAGTAAATGACATGATCAGCAAGACCAATGCCCTCGGAGGTGACGGCTCTTGTGGCTAAATTACCCGTGAAGAAAGAATCCTGTACCACGGTATTTTCTCCCGCGAGTAAAGCACCGGCCGAGTCTGCCTCATTTGAAGCAAAGAAGATATTATTTAAATTGATTTGCCCATCACCAGTGTAAATCCCTCCCCCTTCTAGGACAGAGCTTCCATCTAAAATACGCACAGAACTTAAATTGACATTACCATCGAGTTGTAAGACTCTATCTGAAATGCTTGAGGAGGATATAGTCGTTAGCGTGTCCACGGCTGCCACACCAAACTCCGGTAGAATATTGATGGTAAATCCATTGGTGTTGAACACATCAATATCACCGACTGAGTTATTCATCTCGAAATCCGATTCTATGTTATTCACATCATCAATGGATAAATCAAAGGTAAAGCCACTTAAAACAGGCGGGCTAAGTGGATCAGAGCTGTCAAATTGTTCGTCGAGTGATATGGTAATATCACCAACATTTGCGTTGTTTGCAACTTCAACAGCTTCACGTAAGGATATGCCGTCGCCTTCTCGCATTCTATCTAAATTGAGGTAGTATTCGATGAGGTCGTCTTCGGCTAACTCTTCCCAGGCCGTAAATTCATCGATGGTGGTGTCGACTTGAATGATGTATTCAAATTCCTCGAATAATGCACCTTCATCCAAGTCATTGTTGAACTGTGCATCGTCCGGATCTAAAGCAGAGTTTGTGTAGGTCACATTAATGAACTCATCACCCTTGGACACACCTGAGGTGAAACTCCCACCAATCGTGCTATTTTGAATCGTTGTATTTTCATTCGCGTAGATACCACCGCCTGCACCAAAGGCGCTTGAGCTATCTATCTCCACATTGTCAATCAAAGCTTCTGAGGCAAGCGATAGAATAGAGCCCCCATTACCGCCAAGATTCGTCTCAAAGGGCGTATTGACTTCGGTGCCTCCCTCACCTATTCCACGTCCTCTAAAGAGCGTTAGGTTTGAAACTTCCGCAAAACCGCCCAATTGAAAATGACGAACATCGGCCTCAAAGAATACGGTGTTTTCAAGATTAGTTACCGTCGTAACACTCCCACCGTTTCCATCAATGGTTACTTTTTGTCCATGAACCCCTAATACATCAAAGTCTCCCCAGGTGTTATCAAACTCATTTTCATCTTCTCGAAGCTGATCTGATGAGAAATTTTTATTTATGGTAACTTCGAGCCCTTGAGTGAATAAAACCGTAGCATCACCAAGTCTCTGATTATTGGCAATATCAATGGCTTCTCTTAAAGAGACTCCCTGCCCAAACTCAGCGCGCGCCAAGTTAAATTGGAACTCTGCTAGTGGATCTAAATCCAAACGTTCTTGCCATGCAGCAAAATCAACTTCATCACCAAGTATGAGTTCATCATCCTCCTGAGAGGTCACCTCAATCGTTAATCCCTCTGGTGCAGCCTCAACCAATTCAAAGTCAGCAATGGAGCTCTTGAAGTAAAGCTCGGCCGCTTCGTTGGTGTAACTCACCTCAGAAGCAAAAAAGTTAGAAAGTGTATTGCCTTGAACTAACGAGTTAAATAAGAACGCATTATCGGATAAGAAAATACCACCACCAACATCACCACCGACGTTACCCGTGACCGTTAGGCCATCAAGATATATCTTACTTCCTTTGGCATAAATTGCCCCCCCGTCCTCATCGGAGTTCGCTCCAGTCAGCGTCAAATCTTGGATAACCGCATCGCCGGAGACTTGCAACAATCTTGACTGGGTAAAACTATCGCCTTGTATCGTGGTTTCTTGCTCAAGAGAGCCGGCTATGGTAATGGTGTGTCCGTTGATGTTGTTGACATCGATGTCTCCAACGCTATTATCTAAATCATCAATGCCTTCTTGTCCACCATTCTGGATTAATACTTCTGCTGTAGATACAGATTCATCAAACGTAATCAAGACATCCTGATCGGCAAAGTTGGCGAGCTCAACCGCTTCTCTTAAAGAAAGACCGCCCAAGTTTTCCATGTTGATACGGTTTAATTCAAAATCCAATCCTTGATCATACATGGTGTATTGATCATTCGAACTTGTCACCACAAGGCGTGTAAACTCGATTTGTTCAATATCTGTAGGTGAATTAAAATTAAAGGTATTGTCTAGCTCAAAAGACAGTGGGTCATAGTTTAGTTCTTCGAAAGCAAGCCCACCTGCGGTGCCATCACGTTCAAAAGGCTCAGCCTCGATGGCTTCTTGGGCTTGGTTCGAGGTAAAGGAGGTTTTTTGTACCAATGTAGTAGGAGCTTGTGGAGTAAATGGATCCACGGGAACTGCAGGGTCAACGCCTTCAATGTACACCCCACCACCAACGGAGGCGGTATTTCCATTGAAATCAACTTCATTAATCACATTACCTTCACCAAGGGCCAAGACACCTCCACCTCGTCCAAGAGTAAGTCCATTTTCAATTTGAAGATTATCCAACACCACATTACCATTGATTTGGAAAATTCTGGTAGCATCGAAAAATGAGGTAATTGAGGCTTTTTCAGGGCCAACACCATTTGAATCATCGCCTTGTGAGCGAATCGTGATCTGAGATCCGTAAACATTACCCACATCGATGTCGTTGACAGCATTGTTGGCCTCATTAAAACTCTCTAACAAACCAACATCACCAAAATCATTGACCGTGTCTACAATGCCCAAAGAGTATGTTAAATTTGCGTCTAATTCGATAACAATGCTTGGTGCGTTCACATGATTAGCAAGCTCAACGGCTTGACGTAAAGATAGGTTTTCATCCCCAAAGATTGAAATATTCTCAGTTTTCATGAAATCTAAATTGGCTAGGAACTCTTCAATGGAGCCTTCTTCTGTCCCATTCAATTGTTTCTGATAGGCTGTATAGCGATCAAGCTCTGTAATATCGTTCAAGACAATATTGAACACGGGTTCAAACACATCCACGTTGTTGGGTGAGTTGAACTCAAATTGATTCCCAGCGCCGAACTCGACCGTACCAGCCAAGTTACTAAACGAGCCGTCATCCTCAACAACCGCGATACCGCCACCTTGTCCTGTATTGAATTCTTCTTCGGCGGCGTTATTGGATATTTTTGAGTCTGAGACAAACACCCCTTCGTTTGCAAACACCCCACCACCAGCAATATTAGCAATATTACTTTCGATGGACACTCCCTCAATGTTCACTGAATTGGGTATTGGTGCATCGCTTAGAGGGTCATTGGCCAGGGCAAATATACCCCCTCCGTAATCAACTCCATTACCACCGCGCACCGTTAGATCCCGGACAAGAACATTGCCTTCAAGCTGAAGGATCCTATCCTCAAAGGCCCCATTAAAACCTGATGGACTCGCTTCTATGATAGAGCTCAAGGCTGTCTCGCCCTCCAATATTACGGAGAACCCTTCTTCGTTACCAATGTCGATGTCCCCAACCGAATTATCAAAACCAATTTCTGGCTCAACATTATCCTCATCATTAAGCTCAAGAAGAGCATTGAATTCAGTTGAAAAGGGATTAAGTGGATCAGCCCCTGGTAAACGAATGATCGCATTAGCAAAATCAATGTTATTGGCAAGCTCGGCAGCCTCTCTTAAAGTAATCCCATCCTGTTCGTAATTTTGATAATTATTAAGAAAATCCGAGTTTACATCGTAGGAGGTAAACCCTTGAACAAAGCCAACATTGTCCTCTGACGTATTGACACCGATCAAAACAAAGCGCTCAACGTTTTGTGTGATGCCATTGACTTGGCTGGAAAAATCATTATTAAAGCCAAAATCCGATAAGGGCTCGCTCACCTCAATAAACAAGTCAACGCCTAAACCACTGAAGTCACCATAGGCATTGGAGATACCTGCAGTATTACCAGAAAAGGTTGAGTTCTGGATAGTAATATCGTTCGAGAGGGTTGTTTGCGCGTTGCCTTCTGAGTAAACTCCACCCCCGTTTCGTGCTTGGTTACTGTTCACATCAAGAGCATCGAGGACATTACCAAAGCCGGAAGCATAAATACCGCCACCATCGCCCTCTTCAAATCCTCCACGAACAGTCATGCCAGACAGTGTTACTTGTCCACCTAGATGAAATACTCTTGAATCCCCATCTGACTCTACAACCGTATTGCTGCCATTAGACTCAATGGTAATCCTATTATCATTACGATTGCCTACATCCAGATCGCCAACTGAGTTATCCAGCTCTCGACTAAGCTCTGAACCCATCGCACTCTGGCTTAGTTGATAGGTGGTACTTGATTCAAGGATTATTCTTGCATCTGAGTCAAGATTATTAGCTAAATCAATCGCCTCACGAAGCGACAGGCCATCCCCGCTCGATGTCATCAAATCAAAGTTCTCTTGAGCAGACTTACTGTCATCAAAGGCAGTAAATACATTGTCTAAATTAGTCGTAACCTCAATGTTATCTGGGTTAAAAACCTCAACATCTGGTAAATCATTTACGTTAATCGCAAAGGCTTGGGTACCAGTCCCACCGAACGAGTCGGTCACCGTTACTTGAACCAAATATTGGTTGTTGGCGTCAGCATCAGTTGGAGCTTCAAAATCAGGAGAGACTTTGAAGGTTAGCTCTCCAGTATTCACATCCAAATTAAACTGACTATTGTCAGGGCCTCCGTTATTCACGTTTGAAAATGAATATACCAAGCCTGCGCCTTCTTGATCGTTTTCAGCATCGAAACTATCTATATCCAAAACAACGGTATCTGCTGAGATATTTTCATCCACAGATTCCATATTGCTTGTGGTGATGATTGGACTGTCATTCTCACCGGTGATGGTAATCACAACATCCTGGGTTTGAGTCTCTCCATCTGCCGTGCTCGCGGTTACCTGATAAGTCTCTGTGACTTGCTCTCCACCGCTTAACGCTTGAGCCGCGCTGTTATCCAACGCGTAACTCCATACCCCAGCAGCATTGATGCTGAAGCTACCGTAGGTACCTTGTTGTCCCACAATCGGGGTAAAGCTTGGGTTGTCGCCAGCGTCCGCATCCTCAGCGCCCAACGTACCTGTGGCACTTTGTGTCCCATCTTCAAACACCGCCCCTGTACTTTGGCCGGTGATCACCACCCCATCTTCTTCCCCGGTGATGGTAATCACAACATCCTGGGTTTGAGTCTCTCCATCTGCCGTGCTCG
>CAYNJF010000057.1:0-759 GCA_964397555.1 uncultured Francisellaceae bacterium | reverse complement strand
CATCTTCAAACACCGCCCCTGTACTTTGGCCGGTGATCACCACCCCATCTTCTTCACCGGTTATCGTAATCACTAACTCTGCAGTATCAGTCGCTTGCCCATCACTGATGGTGTATGTGAAGGTATCAGTCTCGGCTTGCCCCTCATTGAGGGTTTGAGCATTCGTATTAAGCGTATAGGTATAAGAGCCATTGGCTTGGACCTCTAGCAGTCCATAGACTCCAGATAAGATCAACGTGCCCGTATTGGGAGCCCCTGTCGTGGATAATCCCACCACCGTTAACGGATCACCATCAGGATCGGAATCATTGGCGAGCAGCGAGTTTGGATCTGAAGCACCAACAACCAATGCTGGATCATCTTCACCAAGGCTGTTGGTGTCATCCACAGCCACAGGAGCCTCATTCCCACTGGGTTGGTCGATAAAAGTTGTGCTGTCTTGGACTTCAGAAATTGAAACGTTTTTAAGGTAGATACCTTCGGTAGGAGATAGCTGAATAAATGTGTCATTGCCTTGAGCGATGTATGCCACGTCATTGGGATTGAAACCTGAGATCACAAGCTGGTCAATGCCCGCTTCAAAGTCATGAATCGTATCTACCCCATCGCCGACGGTGAACTTAAAGGTATCGACATCATGATCACGTCCCCAATAAAGCTTACCACCCCATAAGTTATCCCCACCGTGAATGGTTACTTTTGGTTCATGCACTTCTTGGATGTCAAAGATGGCATCGTTAAAGTCGTTGTCTCCGCCAC
>CAYNJF010000056.1:0-13485 GCA_964397555.1 uncultured Francisellaceae bacterium | reverse complement strand
AGTGCTTGTAATCGTGTAACATTCATATCGATGTCATTCATTTTTGATAAATAACTTCTAGCGTTAGAAAAAGAACTAGATGCGAGTCTGGCAACGAGGGCCCTATCAAGCGCAGATGCCTGTGGGGGCATAGTGCCCTGTGAATAAAATTGGTGAATGGTTGATGGCCATTGAGCAACTTGAGTAGTGAGTGGTTTGCCTATGAGGGACTCAACATTCATGTCTCGTAGTTTTTGAGGATCGGTATTGCGGACATAAAAGTCTATGGCACCCATTTGCATTTCTGTGTTTAGACGTTTCACCGTATCAATAGAGTCTTTGATTCTTTTCCTCAATCCAGCGTGACTGGACAAGCTTGTATGATCAGATTCTATCTGGCCGCTGATAAAATCGCTCACGATCTGCGATGAACGCTCATTTAAACCCTCTTCAGCTTCCTCAAGCCAGGTTTGTTGTTGACTAAGAAAGGCCAAATGATCTTGCATACGCTCGTCTGCCCAAGAATGTATCTTGTCTTGGTTTAAAGAGTTTTGACCCATCCCCTTATAAAAAGCATCGTGTAGGCCATTCCCTTGATTGATTGCTTGTCTTAGCTCAGCAATCAGTGCGTTATCGTTTCTTCTTGCTTCATGGATTCTCTCAATTTGTTGCAAGTAAAGATGAAACAACCCTTGATAAGGTTCAGGAACACCTTCAGTTGAATACCCATACGTAAATGCATCATCATCGAGCTCAACGCAGGCTTTTTGGTAGACGTCGCGGACCTTCGAAGAAAACAGCCTAAGGTCTAAAGCGTCTTTTTCAGACTCACAAATGTCATTAAAATCAAATGATGAAAAATCAGTGGCATAGTGCTCAATGATGGTAGAGACCATGCTATGAGCTTGAGGGGTGCGCTCTGTTAATGACTCAAGCATCCGGTGGCTTGCGTGAGACGTTGGTAAAACAAACTCTTGAGCAAACTCAAGCTTCTCTTGAGTGTTATGACTAAGCCATCGGATCTGCCTTCCCTTTTGTCCAATGTGATTAAAGCGACCACTGATGAATTGAATCTGCTCCATCGTGATTTGATAAGACATTGAGTCTTCGATGTCAGCGGGCATCTGACCCGCCAATACCACTCCAGAAGGGGTTGCTAACCAAGCATGCCCACGATGCTCGTTGATATAGGGGGTAAGTGTGTTTGCCTCACTGGCACTGATCACGACAGCTCGAACTCTTCCATGTTCTTCTGTAAAGAGAACATTCATGATAGGTTTCGAGTGATTATCAAATAGATTAATGTCTTTTGAGCTAGTTTGATAGAAGTCTTGTGATACCCTTAGGTTCGGGGAAAAGCCTATTTCAGTTTTTCCATAATAAGCACTTATCAAATCTTGCAACGTACTGCTATGTTGATCGATGTTATTCACCCAATGTTCATCAATCCATTTTTCTCTTGAGGTCATGGGGTAATTGGAGCTCGATTCTTTAACTTTTGTTTTGAGTTTAGTTTTAAGTTTTGTTTTTACCTTCGTTTTTTGTTTTGTTTTTTGGTTAAGTAGTGCCCCTCTTTGTATGATATTGGTTTCAAGGCAAATAGGCGTAGACTGATTGATAATGTCTGTCATGCGTGTTTGCAACGAACTTCTTTCATTGCCTTCAAATCCTATTGAAAGAGAGTTGAGAACACGCTCCCACTCCTCCAAATAATGGGATGCCATGCTTTCCAAAATGGCTTGAGTCTTATCCTCTGATTTAACACTGATCAACGACTCAATAACGTCAGAAGGTGGCACATTGAGAAAAAATTCACGAGCTCTCGAGAGCAGGGCCGCTTTTTCTTCAATGCGCTGTGACGGAATGGCATAGATTCTATTCAATAAATCTGAACGGACTATGTTTTCTAGTTTCTGTATGGCACCCGCGTAATGATGATAGGCCTTTTCTTTGTTTTGATTGTCTGTCGCGATGTTAATAATATCAGCAATCTGGGGCTGTTTGCCCTCAAGCTTGTTTAAGTGTTTACGAGCGATACCAAAAACAACGGATTGTTCCTCCCTAAGGCCTCTCATGCGCATCACACCCTGAAGAAGGTCATCCTTTTTAACATCATCATCAAAGGTTACGGCAGCAATGGCATCTTGCCCTTGCTTAATATCAAGCCCGATACGATGGACATGATCGTAAAAGGTAAAGTATTCATTGGGCTCGCATTGCAGTTTACTTTGAATGTTCTCAGGTTGAGAGCTACCAATGAGGATGACTTGTTCAGGGTGTTGAACGTCCAAAGCGCACAGCTCATTGCTATCATTCATGTATAAGACATAACGAACTCCCTGAACAAGCTGTTGCATCTGTTGACCTTGAGCGAGCCATGACTCATCAAGATACTCGCTTAGATCATCTCCACGAAACAGGGATGTTAGTTTGTAAGCTGTATGATAATGTGATTTGTCTTCCACAACAGCACCAACATCAATCAGGGCTCGAACTTGACCCGCTCTACCCTCCATGGAAGCCATGATTTGCACAAGATACTGAACCGGGTTTCGATAATCGACAACGTGAACCTCATTAGTATCCTCTTGTAAAGCGGCAACCGTCATGCCGTCGGTGCCCATGCCTAACGAAATGTCGTATTGAATGTCTTGATGGAATGACTGAGCATTTGAAGTGGTGCCTGAAAACCCTTGCGCTGAGCGGAACATATTGACGTGATTTTGACTGTTCATACCAATCGTCAACCCTGTATGTTTGACATGACAGAGGATATGTTCTTTCAGAGCATACTCGATAAGTCTGGGATGATGATTTAATGATTCAGCAAGCATATTGACCAGGTCATCATCTTCAAGATCTAAACGATCTAGATGAAGCTCGTCGAGAGAGGGGCTAGAATCAAGCGCGAGTAATTCAAAGAGCGCATAGGCTTGGGTTTGATTGATAAATTGAATGTCGTCATTATTTTCAATTTCCGAATAAGCTTGAAGAATCAGCTTTTCGAAACAGCTCTTTACCATCTCCTTATTTAGCCCTTTGATCAATAAGGATTGAATGGTTAAATTTGCCGTGACCAGGAAATTAGAATATTTACTGTCATTCACCGGGTTATCTCTTCCGGCATATACGACACTCACGGCTTGCTGCAATGGGGTTAGTGCTTGATTTGTAGAGACCCCATAATCTACACCTTCTTTTTGATACAACGTAGATTTTCTCAACACGGTTGTTATTTCTTCTTTGTATACAATAACTTTATCTTTAAGAGAGCTGGGAATTGCATGAAGGACATCCGGGACGCGCTTGATCGAGGGATCGCCCAATACATACTGTTTAAGAGTCATCAGCTCTTCTGATGACAAATCACCTGTCTCAATAAGCTGCGCAATAGCTGAGTCATGTTCAAGCCAATGATCAACCAATCTTGACAGAGATACATCCAAGGCTGTCTTTTCAGGCATGATGCTTGAATGACTGATAAGACCGAATAAAGTGATGTCATCGTCGTAAAGCACGTCCTTCATCATCAAATAAAGGTCAAGAATATACCCAATGTGTTCTTTTTCTAAATACTTACCATCCTTAATCGAGTAGTTAAACTCTTTAGTGACATCAAGTGTGGTGTCCATTTCATCGATGAGCACTTCACCATGGTTTTTCAAAAGCTTGAGTATTCTCTCAAGGTGTACTAGGGCCAGCTTATTTTTTGTCAATTGGTGGTTTTGGGAGTAATCATAGATTGTGCGCCCAGATATATCCTGTAAGGTGTATGAAGGATTTTGACTGTCAAGATAATCAACCATGCGTGATAAGGCTTTCTTTTGAGCGACCTTTTGGGTGTCGTTGAGAAGCATTAGTGCATGATGCATAGGAGGTATGCCGTACTCAGGCACATGGTCGATATCCATGTGTCCATGCTCAATCATATACGTGACGCCATCGATATTTGCCTGTTCTAGATAGGACTTAAAGAGTCTTTCTATGTCTACCAACGCCATGCTGTCAAAATCGATTTCCTTATAAACATCCCAATTCCAATCTGGCTCAATCTCTTGATACGTTTGGGTGGAGGTCTCTTGCAGCAGCTCAATGTACTTTAACTCAATCGACTGAAGTGATTCGGCCGTTGTGACTAGGTATCGCCCATGAATCATAGCCTCAACAAACATCTCATGGATGTTTTTGTAGTCTTGGGTTGGCGTGGTTCTATCAAAGACAAACTTATACGCTTTTTGACCAAAGTTTCTTTGAGTCGCATCATTGAGATCCCTATAATTGGTCTCAAGTAACGCCTCAGGTACTTCAATAATGGATAAATTGGTGCCATTGGCTTTGCACAGAGCCAACGTCGGAAGCAGGACTTTAGATTTGCCTCCGCCCATGATCACCTGCAAAACTTTGCTTGGGAATGGGCTTGATTTATCCACACATGAAAGCAGACTACTCAGACTCTGCATTTGCCCTTTTCTCAGCAAAAGACCTTCATAATATTGGAAAACCATAAGAGGTGCTTTGACCTCTAAGTCCATTGGTTCTTCTTCTACCCAATTTTGGGCAAAAAGAGTCGAGGCTAGTTTTTGAAGGGCTTGATGCTTTGTGTTCATCCCCATCTTGTCATTTGAATCGACCGATTCGAGTGCATCAAGTACTCGTTGGCAATGTTGGCCTTGAGTTTGACTGATTAAATATTGATATAATTTTTGATTGAGCTCATCAATCCTATCAAAACTCTCTGGGGAGTCTAAAACCAAGCCCAGCACCTGTGCATAAGCCTTTGGATCTTGCTTAAGAAACAAGCAAATCAGATCTTGCTCCGTCACGCTGTTTTTTTGTCGCCCTTGCAGGCTCATCTTCCATGATATGTGATCAAGTGGATTTTGTGGCCCCTGATTAGCCAGTTTTAATATATCTTCAAGCAAATCATAAGCTTGATGATCCATCTCATGCTTTAATGTACTGACTTTTTCGGTGAGAGCCCGTCGAGTGTGTTCATCGCTCAAAACTTCGATAGCCACTTGTTTATCATCATGCTCTTTACGAAACAGGAGTTCACCAATCATGGCATCGGCTGTATTCATCTGGCTCATGATATCTATGAATGATGTTTTGTTCTCAAGTAAGGCATCTATTGATTCAGCTTGGCTATCCCGTCTCGCTTGGATCTCAGATTCCCACTTGGATTGATCCGAAAGTACCTGCATAAATGAAGTATCTAATTCAGAGTCCAGTGCCGTAAAAATCAGTTGCAATGGATTGATGGCTGCTGATGGGACGGTGAATGATTGGTGCTGCGCTTGAGCACTTCTATCGAAATGTAAAATGGTTGGCTGTGCTGTTCTATCAACAATCTTACGAGTTGGCATGAGAATAGGCTCGAGTTCTCCTTTTCTTGCCTCGTCATTACATGCTTTCATGAAACGGTCAAAGGCATTTTGTTGAGTTCTTTCATGAGTCGCTGAGAGCAAAGTCCTTAGGCTTCTTTGAAATACCTCGTTATCTTGAGAGCTTTGGAGGGCAGTGATATAAAGCATTTTACATAACTGGGACTCAGAAGCATCAAGATGATTCTTCGACAATCCTTTATATTGTAAGTTTGTCCTACAGTATGTCACTAAATCGCTCATAAAGACTTCATAGGAGCCCCCCTGACTCTCTAGTTTCGCTAAAGCCTCTGGTTCTTGATTGATGATGCGAAGAAACGTCGTGAAAGAATCATATAGGTTGTGATATTCCATCCCAAATTGAGGTTGAATGAATGCGTTTTGGCCCAATATGTCAGAATAATGCTCACTAGGGAGTGAGCTTTCGGTCACGCATAACCAGTCATGACTAAGTAAGGAAAGATCAAGCTCGACTTGGCTTTCTAGATGCTTGTCCATTCCCACAAGAATAAGGCTGCCTCTTAGCTCAGCTAAGAACTTGAGTGTGTCTTTATAGTGGTCGCCCCCCTTAGGCATCATCCGAGAAATATTTTCAATCAAATGAGTTGTCTGCTGTTCCATGAGCTCAGCGTACATACGATGATAGGTAAGGTTCTCATGCGCGCTCATTTCTCGTAATAAGTGCAATAATTCAAGCTCATTAAGCTTGAAATCTCTTGGAGCCTTATCTTCACGCTTTAAATAATCAACGAATACCTTAAACTGAGTGTTGGGAGCTTCTGCCAAGGCCACCTCGAGCTCTTGACGTTTGTTAAGAAAGGCATTTTCACTTTTTGAATGTGAGTCGAAGGTTTGGGTATTATGAAAGCGTATGCCTTGATGCTTTGCCATGCATAGCATTGCCAGTGCTTTTGCCTGACACGAAGTATATTGGCTGTCAGGGATTTCAGCTTGTTTCTTACTCATGGACGTTGGTGCCGGAAGCATGCATACGATTTGATGAATGTATCTTAATTCTTCAGCGCTCCCACGCAGCCCGCCTAACTCATCTGCACCATATTTGAGTATGCTCATGGCTCTCAAAGGATCTTTATTCGCCAAATAGGTATACGCCAAATATAAGCATTCTTCCATCGTATCCGCATGAATCACATGCGACTTAACCGTTAAGTCAGAGTCCGTTGGAAAAGGGTGCCCTTTGTAATAAACTCGATTCTCCTCAATATGATGAATACAGCTTTCCTGGTTGTCTGAGACGAGGAACATACCGGGCTTGATTTGATTGAGCTGATGAGTCGAGGAGACCTCGATAAAGGGAAGCTCTGGGCCAGTAAAATTAGGATCATTGTCAGGATGTTGAGCTGTGATTGGCATTTGATTGGATTCAACATCATAAGACATCGTGTCGACATGAGTGATCTCCCAAGATTTGTGTCCTCCTGTTGGATCGACTAAATAGCCATGAGAGGCCCCATCAATATCTTGCTTGAAGTCAAAGTATTCTGTTGCATGATGATGTTTGCTCTCGTATTCCGCAATGTAGGGACGGGCTGGGATGAGGTATTTCTCACGATTGGGGTTATTGGGGTCTTTAAACCGTAGCCCATGTGGACACCCATCAATTAAGTCATATTCGCTCTCAAAGACGAGCTGATAAGCATCATCATGAAGAGTCACCGTCCATGAATCCTGCTCTTTTTTTGCATGTAAGCTCATATTCATACGAACAAAATGTATCGTATATTCATCATCGGATTCTCTAACGACTTCGATGTAATTTGGGTCTTCAAAGTGTTTAAAACAATCTTTGAAAGAAATGGGCGAGATAACCTGACTCACAGGCTCAAGTTGCTCATTGAGGCCTAACAGCTGTTGACCATCGTAGGCATACACATATCCACGGGCATTGGATTCCAGCAAACACTGATGATGTTCGACCCCTACCCAGCACCTATCAACCTGTAACGCTAATTCCGGATTTAAATCCAAGCCGGACACGGGCAAGGAGTGATTCAGACTTGGATCCGTGGTGTGCATTTCATACCAGCTCAAATCACCTTGATATTGAATTTGCTTTTGTAGACAATATGGGGGGATGTTTGAGTGATGTTTTACAAGACGAAACGAGCCTTGATCGGTTGAAAAAACAAAGCATGTTTTATCTGAGTTGGCAAAAATGTTGTCTTTAAGCCCTCCAACCACGTCCATGATTTGTGGGTTATTAAGCACACTGTTTGGCAGGGACGTTAGCAGCATATTGTTTTTCATGAGTTGTTGGCGAATGAGATCCGCGTGCAACAAAGGCTCATCGCTCTCTGACGAGACATACACCAGCTCATTGCCGCTCTCAACCCAATGGCCAGCCCCTAAGCTTTGAACATCAATTGTCTTAAGTAAACTCTCTTTGAGTAAACTGGCCCAGTCTTGATCAGAGAGTGATTGGTTGGTGCAATAATCATCAATGATCGCATCGAGGCGAGTGTTGACCGCATCCAGCTCCAACTCTTGATCCATATGGATATCGGTCATTGAATTGACTACCCAGTTCGACTCAAGAAGGCATTGGGTCACCTGATTTGGTAATTCAACATCACAGGCTAGCAGCTGAGCTACGTATCTTCTTCGGCTTGAATGATAGACATACATATCTTCATTGGAGGTTTCATCTTTACGACTCCATAGTGCCGGTTCAGTCACCTTTTGAACCATGGCATTCAACACTTGATCTTTGAGCTTTTGATCATCAGCTAACGTAGCATACTCGAGAGTGTAGGAAAGGAGCTGTTGAAGGTAGGATTCTAAAAATGCCATTTCTGTGGACGAGTGCTCTTGATTCGCATAGTATCTTGACACTCGAGTACCAAACATGATTACCCTTTCGACCCAATTGGGATTCGTCTGTATCTCATTCAAAATTAAGCCCGGCTCAAACGACGATGTTTTTAAAAAGGATCGCATGTCGGCATATTGCAGGTAATTTGGATTATCTTCAAAATAGGAAAAACACTGCTTTAATTGGATGACCCTGGCCAACCTCAACGACATCAGTTCTTTTTGAATCTGGTGATTCTCTTGTGTCATTGGAGTATGACTCGTTCCAACCCCTTGTCTTGGCATGATAGGGGCTCCATGCGCCCCAGGTAAACTAGGCGCCCCTCCTCTTTCTCTGGTCTTTTGCGCTTGCGTGTTTGACTGACTTGAGCGTTGTTTAGAGAGATTCTCAAGGGAGAAATGGCATATTGGCCACATCAAGTCGTTTTCAAGCCCATGTTGACCGTTGCCATTTGAATTAATGCTCATGCTATATATGACACCAGAGAAAACTTTCTCGTTATTCGCACCACTCATATCAACGGATGGAGAGCATACCAGTGCCTTATTTATCAGCGTCGATTCAATGAAAGGTAAATTGCTCTGCAACGATTTAAGCTCTAAGCCCCTATGAGTCGTGCTAAGCATACTGATGCTAAATGAAGTGGTATTTTTAGACCTAAAGTTAAGCGATATTTTTTGTGGCTCGCTTGTCGTTGAGCGGTCTTCTGAGTAACCACGAGGTTTGAAGCATGCATTCAAGCCATTTAAAACAATTGAATCTTGTAAACTCAAAAGATCAAGTTGCGCTACTGCATTCTCATACTGCTCATAAACACTGTCGATGGGAAATTCTAAATCCTCGAGCAATTCAGGATGATTGTAAAGCATACACAACATATAAAAGTCAGTAAGGCCTTCGCTCCTGAGTACTTGATCATGCTTTGCCCATGTATTTAGTTCACGATATCGTTCTTTGAGCCATTGTCGCAATTCTGGCTTGTTATCTAGGACTGAGCGATATATGTCTTTTTCCTCAAAAGCATTCATTTCCGGATTAATCTGACTGAGTTTCTCATTCAAGTTTTGATCGAACCTAGCATCGTACATTGCCATCGCTGGGTTATTTTTTGCCGCCATATAAGTTGCTTGAAATTGGGCATACCAGCCTTGAAGAGCGTGGTGTTGATTCGGCAAGATACTGGGTGAGACTTGATTGGCGAGTTGCTGGATAGACAGATGAGTTTGAATAGATTTAGGGGTTGTAGCATCCATCTCCAATCGTTTTGTATGAGCATAAATACTTTGCAGCTTTATCAGATTATCAAGAATGCTTTTGCACGCCTCTATTGGCATGCCGCCATTAAGCATGTCCTCTGGTGTATCCAGATCACAGAAAAAGTCTTCGATCATGCTCGGTATCAAGTGAGCTTTTGAGTGAGAGTTAAGATAGTCCACAAGTTCTACCATGGCTCTTAATCTATCTTGAGTTGACTCATGCTCAGGTAAGCTGAACGTTTCCATTGGGGATTCTTCGACTGGCCTCTCATCACTGGGTTCGGCAGAATGATTGGGAGTAGGTATTGAGGGTGGGCTAATTGTTATATGAGCTCTTTGAGAGCATCTCTCTAAAATCTCCCATCGAGATGGTCTTATGAGTACCTTTTGGTTCTTAGTGACCGATTTTGAATATCGCTCTAAAACAGACTTAAGTTCGTAATATTCTTGCTCTTTTTCAGATATAGTAAAGTCTTCGGTATCAAGTAAATCGATAATATTTTGTGCCGCAATCTCTATTTGATTTCTATCGCCTTCTTTTATGCTACCAGGGTGATGGCACTCTACCATTTTCATAAGGCTATCTTTTTTATAAAAGTAAACCAGTCTTCGTCCCTGACGCCTGTCTTTGAACGCCATGTCCATGTATTGATACAAGCATGCATGAGCGCATGTCCCTGATAGCTGTCCTCGTATGCAATCACTTTTTTTGATCATGCCTTTTTCAAATGGGTCGACCTCAACGCCTCCCATGATGGAGATGGCATTCAAGGTTTCATACGTAGTGTCCGCGTCATGCTGAGCTCTTCTTCCATTTATATAATATTCCCAGTAGGGTCGCTCGACACGCACCAGAAACGCTTCAAGGGCTTGTGAGTCAATAGGTAGAGGGATCTCAAAGCTCTTAACCGGGCATACGGTCCGAAAGTCGGTATCGGCTACTTTTTGATGATAGTCCCTTACTCCGGCGCCGGTGTTATGGATATTGAAGTAGATATGCTGTCTATCTTCAGAAATCTTGTACTCATACAAGATGGCATGCCCCTCCATTCCCTGGTTTGAGTCTCCAGTCCACCCGCCTCTGAGTACTAACGGGGGTACTTCTTGATCAGACGTTGCATGATTTAGGTACTCTTCAATGGTCTGTAGTCTATCTTGAATGAGGTGCTTAACATTTTCTCTGATTGAATATTCGTTCTGTCTTTCTTCGACAGTAAGATTAAGAGATTCTTTTCTAGCAAACTCCCTTTTGGCTTGTACGACAAGTTGTTCAAACTGAAGTTTTAATACGTTGATATCCTCGAGTTCCTGTAAGTCCATGTTTGCACGGTTTGCTTCAAGATAATTCTCAAGAAAATTGAGCAAAAAAGTAGCATTCTCATGGATTATGCTCCCCTCTAATTCTCTGGCTCCTTGGAGATGACCATCATTTACAATGATGGCTAAATCTTTAATCGTCATCGGACGCATGGCTTATTTTCCGTCTAGTTCGGTGTCTCTTTACAAGACATGTCCAGTTATTTAAAAGTTCGAGTGGCATCAACGAGTTAAAAGCACATTGATGTGGGTGCACAAATAACAAAATTTGCCTAAAAAAAAGATGCTCTTTAGCTTAAAACCACGCTATTTTCGGTGGTTTATGCAAATGGGGTGGACCACGAAAGCTCGCAACAAGATGGGTGATTGTAGATTTAATCAGCCCTAGACGACTCGGAACTATTAATTTGTTGCATTAACGCCTAACAGCTCTCGTATTAAAACTGATATTAATATCATGATTAGGGGCTTGAGGGGTAGGTTCACTATAAAAAGGGGTGTATGGCTTGAAACTAGGAGGTAGGCATTCATAAACTAGCCTTGCACTTGCACCGGCAAAAAAAGCATGCAAGAGAATCAGGCTGGTGGACTCGTTAGTAGGGTCTTTGTGGATTAGTTGGCGAGTCGCTTGCAACAAAGTAAGCGCGAAACCATCAAAAAACATAGCTTTTACTAATGAAATTGTTCTTTGAAAGGCGGCACCAAGTATCCCAGATGCATTAAATCCAATCATATTGACTCAATAAGTGATTTGTATAGAAGTCTACTATTAAATTCTACACCAGCGATAGACATTTATCGAATTGCTGGCAAAGGTAGGCCTCGGCTCTCTACCCTAGTCTGAGTTGTTGATTGAGCATGGTTTCTCTGCGGGGTATAAGATAAACACTTTTCGTATATGAATTCACCTGCTTGCTCTACGCAAACCCCTACAAGAAAAGCTCCCTCTAGTTTTTTTAGCGACATATCTGGGCATTGCATATCGTGATAGCATGGATCTGTTGATGAAAGAAACATCCTATCGATAATGTAAAAGGAAAATCCTACCATACCTCCAAAGAACATTCGAAGTGATAGATTTAAATAATCGCCAATTGAGCTTAATAATGAAGGGGGCTCATTTGTTGTTAGCATAACAGAAAGTTTTACCAGTAACCCATCAAAATGATACGTACCTTATCATAATTTTACCTGCATCCAAATCTAACCGAACAGACAAGTATGGTCATTCCGTTGTATCTCAATTAAAAGCCTGTGGTCATTACCTTGGTGTTTTAGGTCACGTTGAAGAAAGCCGCCTCATAGAGAGAATCAAATCTCGAGTTGCGAATGGTGTCGATACCGTAACGCTGATGGTTAGCCAGTTTGAAGATAAAGATGTATCAGAGCTTCGCGATAGTTACATTGATTTAGAGCTGCGCAAACGTTTAACTCAGTTTGAAATATCCAGTCATGGAGAGGATTTTCAATTATCTAACAGCGCTGAGTTTGAGATAATCAAGGAGATCGCCGCAAAGGTTATCTCGATGTATACTCAATGCACGCTGATTCAACGTTCATTTTATTTATCCAACCAAAACCCTTCGTGCTTCTCCACGCTCGATTTCGATGAACTTGAAGACATGTTGTTTGATGGCATCGAGGAGCTCCTGATTGTTTTATCGCCTTATTTTGAACGAGAAACGCTATCAATGTTCAATATCAATGAAGATAAAGTTAATGAGGATGCGATCAAATTTAACCTACAATCGATTGTAACATCAATAAGTAATTGTCGACTCTATGGCGAAAAAGAATGCAAATACAGCTATCACCTTATGTTTGCACCATTGAACTACGTCATTTTGCCCACTATTGAAGGCTTTAATGGTTTAATTCATGCTTTCGAAGGTCACAGACGGCGCATGAATAAAAGAAAAGATAAACAGAACAAAAAACTAGCTTCAAAATGGGTAGGTGTTATTGATTTTATTGCCCATAGACATGATGAAATATTACTTAGAGCCGACGACATTGAAATGAGCGCACCAAGCACCTCAACGGCAAGTTTGAATAAAAAATCACAACGAACTACAGCCCAAACCCAAACGAGCGAGAAGAATCTAGATAAGGGATCAGAAGCTTTCCTTTTTATAACGCGTTGGGTATTTGATTGATCATTACAGTTTATTCGTTAACGAATCTTCTTAAGTTTTTTGAATGGACTTACATCAGAAGGATACACATGTCCAAAGGATTGTTCGCATAAGTCGTAGGATGGCATAAAGCATTTTCTCACTCCCCACTCAACAAATGGCTGAACCCCCATACTTCCTAAGAAAACATGAGCAATGGAGTTCCTCATGGCATCATGACACACAGGGTCTTCTGTGCACCTACTTGCCTCTTTCGAATCCACCGTAAACCCTACATAAAGCAAGTAGAATTGAGTTGCAACTAGAGCGAACGCAAACATATTAAATAACCGGGATATAGCTCTGTTTATTTTCTCTTTAATGGTATTTAAAAAGCTCTTTCTAGGCTGAGCGAGCATAGTATCCTCTCTTGTATTTCAAAAAATAAAATAAGTGTATTTATTAACTAACACTTAAGCGTTGTGCATGATATCACGAAGGGTTTGGGTGGGGCATGAGTTAAGTTGATATGCTTATAATATATTTAAGGCAAAAAAAAAGCCCTAACAACGTTAGGGCTTCGAATAAAACGCCTGGCAGCG
>CAYNJF010000055.1:0-13485 GCA_964397555.1 uncultured Francisellaceae bacterium | reverse complement strand
GTATTGTTCATTTGAATACGCCCGACGGCGAATTAACTATTTATACCAAAGCTGTGGATGATCATCAGCCTGGTGATTTTTATTTTGCATCGAGGGTCGATGAACCCACCCTTCACCTTAACTACAAGATCGAAGACGATTTAGGTCAATCAAGCGAATACGCTCTGGATATTCATTCTGGAGGCCCTTTAACTCAACCACAAACGACTCAGGTTGATATGGAAGGTCTATTGCCTGGCAACAATGAGATGGCCAGCAGTTTCGGTGATTTAAACATCGATGCCGATTATTTTGTCGAGCCCCAGGTGAGCTTTAAGCCGGTTGAAGAGCAAACTGCACTTCAAGAGTTAAACTTAAGCTCCGGGCAGACCCCCTTGTTCTATCAGCTGAGCGACCAAGGCAACGTGCTGAGCGCCACGGCCGGTGAAAACGGGCCCGTGGTGTTCACTGCGATGCTCCATACCGATGGCAGCTATAGCTTTGATTTGCATAATGAGCTTGATACAGCCACTCCGGTTAATTTAGTGGAAGATGCACACATCAACAACATTCAAGCACCTGGTTCCGCTCCATTATTGACCCAAACCGGTTGGCATCAACACACAAGTGAGGTCATTGATTTTGGGCTTCGCAAAGAGACTGAAATCACCGTCGTTGAGCAAATGGTACACACTCAACCCAACACGCCCTACCAGCTTGGATATTCGGTTAAACTGCTTCCTCTTGAGCAACTGGATGTGTACTGGAATAATGAACTGATTCACTCGATGGTGGATGAAAGCCAGTGGGTCAATTACCGATTAAATGTGGACTCGAGCGACGCCAATCATACCTCACTCAAAGTGGTGGGCAGCAATTTAACTCAGCCCATTGGCACCTACGTCAAAGAAATCAGTGTCATTAATACCAACCCGGATAAGTTGGCCTTAAATTTTGAATTTGTCTTAGCCGATGGCGATGTTCCGATGGGTGACGGGCAATTTGTGGTCAACGTATCGCATGAAAATCCCATTGTTCTTTCCGAGCAAGATCCCACCAATATCATCATCGACCAGCCCGTATATCAATCGATCGTCATTACTGAAGACACAATTTTATCGGATACTCCTTCAACAAAGTTGGACCTGGCCGCGCTCTTTGATGAGCTAAACATTGAGCGCGAAGACCGTCAGGTTGAGATTGTTCAACTTCAAGAACAAGGTCAAAACACCCAGATTTACGAAGTCAAAATCACCGATAAACAGCATTCTTTGCCAGCCATTACCATTGCTGACGTCAAGCTCAACGTGGATGGCGGCGATAAAGGACTCGACACCTTCTTCAAATATATTCAAGTCTTTGAATAAGCCAAGACTCACTAAGTCTCTTCAAGCAAGGTTTTGAGACCTTGTTCATCCAAAACAGGAACGCCAAGCTTTTCTGCCTTTTGAAGCTTAGAGCCCCCTTTGTCGCCTGCGATAAGAGCGGTGGTGTTTTTAGAGATACTCCCTGACACTTTTGCACCAAGGTGTTGCAACTGCTCTTTAATTTGTTCACGCGGGACGCTCATTGTACCTGTGATGACATAGGTGTGCCCTTCCAGTGGAGTGTGAGTGGCCTTTTTAGGCGCTTCCCACTCAATCCCAGCTTCGATGAGTGCTTCAATAACTTCGAGGTTATGCGCCTGAGCAAAAAAGGCTACGATGTGTGAGGCCACCACTGGCCCAATGTCCTCAAGTTGCTCCAAGTCTGATGCCTTTGCTTTTGATAAGCTTTGAACATCATGATAGCTGGCAGCTAGCGTGCGGGCTGTGGTTTCACCGACTTCTCGAATACCAAGCGCGTAAAGAAATTTTGCAAAGGTGGTTTTCTTAGAGTGCTCCACTGAGGCCATGAGATTATCGACCGATTTTTGGCCCATGCGCTCTAAGCCAAGCAACGATTCGGGCTCCAATCGATATAAGTCATCCACATGTTCAATCATGGACTGATCAACCAGAGTTTCGACTAGTTTGGCACCAATACCATCAATGTTCATGGCTTTGCGAGAGACAAAGTGTTTGATCATCTCGATGCGTTGCGCCTTGCAATAAAGTCCAGCGGGACATCGAGCCTTGGCTTCGCCCTCAATCTGTACCACATCCGAACCACACTCCGGACACACCTTGGGCAGGCTGATCTTACGAGCGCCCTTTTGACGCTTTTCTGGGATCGAGCTTACCACTTCAGGGATTACATCCCCGGCGCGCCTGACGATCACAAAATCCTTAAGCTTGATGTCTTTACGTTCAATCTCATCCATGTTGTGCAAGGTAGCATTTGAGACATTAACGCCCCCCACATGGACCGTCTCAAGACGAGCCACCGGGGTCAAAGCACCAGTTCGACCAACCTGGAATTCAACGTCCATCAATTGCGTCATCACTTCTTGAGCTGGAAACTTATACGCAATGGCCCATCTTGGCGCCCTGGAAACAAACCCCATGGTTTGTTGATGATCTCTATCATTGACCTTAATGACCATGCCATCGATTTCATAAGGCAAATCGTCGCGTTGATTCAATAACGATTGATAATATTCATAAACCTTATCCAAAGAATCAACGGTAGTAGCCAGTGGGCACACACGCATGCCATAGGTTTTGAGTGCCTCTAACACTAAAGCGTGGGTTTGGGGCTCATCCCCTTCATTGAAATACGCCCCGTACGTAAAAAAGGACAACGGTCTCGAGGCGGTAATTTTGGGATCTAATTGTCTAAGAGAGCCCGCCGCAGCATTTCGTGGGTTAGCAAAGGTTTTTAGATTGTCTTTGATGGCTTGTTCATTGAGCTCGTTAAACCCGGCTTTGGGCATGTAGACTTCACCTCGAACCTCAATCTCCTTGGGCGCTGTCGGCTGTAACCGTAAAGGGATCTCTTGGATGGTACGAATATTATGCGTGATGTCTTCACCAACTTGACCATCGCCTCGAGTGGCTGCATAAGCCAACACTTGGTCTTTGTAAAACAAAGAAACCGCCAACCCATCAAATTTAGGCTCTAAGGCGTACTCAATTTGTTTGGTCCCTAAGCGATCATGAATCCGCTTGGCAAAGGCATTGATCTCATCTTCAGAGAACCCATTATCTAACGATAACATGGGACGCTTATGAGTGATTTGTTCAAACCCACTGGCCGGCTTATCTCCTACCCTTTGGGTTGGGGAGTCGGGTGTGCACAGCTCTGGGTATTGGGATTCATAGGCTTTGAGTTGCTGAAAAAGCCTATCGTACTCTGAATCAGGGACAATGGGATCATCTAGGACGTAGTAGTGGTAATTATGGCTCAAAAGCTCATCTTTGAGCTTTTGAACCTCTTTCAAGGTGGTTTTGGGTACTGCCATGTTCGTTAAGACTTTTTACTCATCAATTGCTGACGTTGATATTCTTTGATTTGTTCTTTTTGATGCTCAACCGTTTGAGCGGTCAATAAATTGCGTCTTGCGTCACACACACGGGCCCCTAAAGCTTCGGCCATATCCCCTGCTGTGTGCAGCATTAAGTTATACGTTTTAAGTGGGTCGCTCACTTCAGTCACGACCATAAAGAGCATCAAGCCTTTAAATTTTGAAGTCACCATTTTATTAACTTCAAAGTAACCTGGCTCTGTCATGGAGGTTAAAGAAAACAACGCAGGGTTTTCAATGCGATCTTGCTCGTGCTTATGGTAGATGCGCTTCTCACCAAACTTAAGCCCAGATTGGGCTAAAGCGTTAGCCACAGAGCGACCAGCAAAAGCTTGTCCGGCGGGCGCAATCAATGACACACAAATTAACTCTTCTTGTGTCGCGACTCTTTTTTGAGGTTTAGGTGGCTCCGTTGGCTCAAAGCTGGTTTCATCAGGTGTTTCAAAGCTGCCTTCGAAACTTGGGGCTGAGTCTGTGCTGGCGGATGACGTTGGCAAGTCATTGGACAACAAAGGGTCATCATCCACAAAAAATTCAGATTGAGCATTGGTGTTTGAAATAACGGTCTCGTCAAATTGCTCAAGCTGACGCTGGATATGACGTTTACGACGAATTCCATCAAGCACAATGGCAACGATGAGGACGACGCCTGTACATAATAAGATGACACGTAAGTCCAATTCCATAATACTCTCCTTGTCTTAAGCTTCAGCCATTGAAGCGGCTTCTTCCACATCCACAGTTACGATTCGAGAAACCCCAGGCTCTTTCATCGTAACCCCTTGCAATTGGTCTGCCATTTCCAGTGCGAGTTTATTATGACTGATATAAATATACTGCACGGTCTTTGACATTTCCTTGACCAGATTACATAAGCGACCCACGTTATGGTCATCCAACGGCGCATCCACCTCATCGAGCATACAAAACGGGGCTGGATTGAGCTGGAAAATGGAGAATACGAGTGCGGCTGCCGTTAATGCCTTCTCTCCCCCTGATAGCAAGTGAATGGTCGTGTTTTTCTTACCGGGAGGTCTTGCCATGACCGATATCCCAGTATCCAACAGATCATCCCCCGTTAAGGTCAAATAGGCTTGACCTCCACCAAATAGTTTAGGATACAACGCTTGGAAATTCTCATTGATCTTGTCAAAAGTGTCTTTAAATCGCTGACGCGTTTCTCGATCAATCTTAGCAATAGCCCCTTCCAGGGTACGTAGGGCCTCATTTAAGTCTTCATCTTGAGAATCGAGGTATACTTTTCGCTCTTTTTGAGACTCAAACTCATCAATGGCTGCCAAGTTGATGGCCCCCAAACGGGTAATCTGTTGACCAATTTGCTCAAGTCTCATTTGCCAATCGCGCTCATTAGCCTCTTCAGGCATATTTTGGAGTAACTCTTCTATGGCGTACTCACTCTCTTGAAGCTTCTCATGCGCGGTCTCTTTACGGACCGTTAAGCCTTGGCGGTCCAACTTAGCCTTCTCAAGCGTCTCTCGATAGACCGACGCTTGGGACTCATGCTCATTGCGCTCTTTATCAAGGGTTTGTACTTTGACTTGAAGTTCATTGACCGTGTCTCGGGACGAGTTGAGCATTTGTTCAACATTCAAGCGCTGCTCAACCAGAGTCTCAAGCTGTTGTTGAGTTTCACCGCTAGGATCATCACTTTGGGCTTGCTGGGCTTCAATTTGGTTCAATCGAGATTGGAATTGCTCAAGTTGAGCCTCCAAACGCGTTTTGTTTTGATTGACGTTATTGAGCTCAGCTTGGGCTTGGTTTAGCTCCAAAGCCAAATGACGCTCTTGATCTTTGAGTTCTTCATGAGCCTGTTTGGCGTTGTACAACTCTTCTTGGTTATTGGCCTTGGTTACCTCAAATTCTTGACGTTGATCATTTAAGAGGGCCATTTGCTCAATGGCCGAGGCCACCTGAGATCGCGCTTCATCGATTTCTTGTTGCCATGACTCATTTTGAGTGCTGATCTCGTTAAGCTCTTGGTTGATCTGTGATGAACGTGAATCAAAATGACGCTGTCTTTCTTGATGAGTGCTTAAAGTAGCACGTTCTTCCGTCAATTGCTTAAACCACTGATTGCGCTCAAATTGGGCGTTTTCTCTTCGATCATCGATTGATAACAACAAATCTTCTTGAGTGCTGATGACTTCTTTTAGTCTTTCAAGGTTAGACTCACTTTGCGCAATCTCTTCTTTTAAAGACTCAATCAGACTTTCACGCTCTAAGACGCCGATTTGCAAATCTTTTTCTTTTCGATTAACACGCACCCATTGCTTGGACAGCCATACCCCATCCAAAGTGATGATCGACTCAGTCTCGCCAAGCTCACTGAGCTTCACCAAGGCCTCATCCAAACTTTCTATGGCGTAAATACCGGTTAATAGGGTGTCCAATTGAGCAATGGGCTCAAGCGCTTTGACTTTAGACGAAAGCGTCGGCCAAGACTTCGCTTGAGCTTGCGAGCCTGTAGCGCCTTTGGTCAGAAGCTGAAGAGCCCCTGACTCCATGGAAGTAAGCATGCCTGCAACGGCGGATAACTCATCTGAATCAATGATCACGGCCTGCAAAGAGTCACCAAGGACGGTTTCACATGCCTTTGACCACTGAGAATCGACGTCAATGGCTTGGAACAATCGTTTGTTTTGTTCAAGTTGAGAATCTTGCAACCAAGCCGAGGCTTTATCGTCCGTTTGGGCAAAAGCCTCTTGCAAGGCCTGCATCGAAGTCATTTTTGCTTCAAGCTTTGATTGAGTTTTCTCAGCGTCTTTTAAATCACGTTTGCTGGCTTGTAAGGATTCATTCGCTTGCTTTTTTTCTGACTGAAGCTGAGTAATTTGTTCGTCGGAGTGTTCAATTTTTTGAGAGAACTCTTCAATGTTCATCTCAATATTTTGTACGTCGGCAAGTTGAGAAGACTGATTCAAGCGCTCGAGCTCTTCATTGAGCTTTTGCTCACGAGTGCGCGATTGATGGATTTGGCGCTCAAGCTGATCAATCGTGTTTTTAGAGACATCCGTCTGACGATTGATTTGCTCAGACTGGCGCTGAATGTCATCCCATTGCTCACGCCACTGCTCCATGGCCTCTTCTTTATCCGACAAGGTCATAGAGGACGATTCAAGTTGAGCTTGAAGCTCTTCAACCTGTGGTTCAAGTAGCTCAACTTTTTCACTCATTTCATCAAACAACACTTTGTCTTTTTCAACAAGCGATTTGGTTTGATCAAGATTCTCTAAAGTTTGCTGATGATCCAACTGCAACGTTTGTTTACGCTCTTCTAAATGCTTGATGGATTCTTCAACACGCGTAATCTCATTACCCAACTGATAAAACTGCTCTTGAACAGCATTGAGCGCTTCTTGAGCTTCTTGTTGCTCAATCTTTGATTTCTCAAGCTCAGTTTCAATGCTTCGACGAAATGCCTGGGCTTGCTCATACCCTGTGGCACTGTCACGAATTTGTGCCTCGTATTGACTGATCTGATTATCCAAGGTTGACCAAATCATGGCGGCAAGTTGAGCATCAAGCAAACGCTCTTCTGCTTTTAATGTTCTGAATTTTTGAGCGGCATTCGCTTGACGTTGTAAGTGATTTAATTGTTTTTCTAACTCTTCTCTCAAGTCGCTTAAGCGATCTAAGTTTTCACGAGTGTGTTTAATTCGATTCTCAGTTTCTCGACGACGCTCTTTATATTTAGAAATCCCAGCAGGCTCTTCCACAAACTGGCGCATCTCATCCGGCTTGGCCTCAATCACGCGGGAAATGGTGCCCTGCTCAATAATGGCATAAGAGCGAGGACCAAGGCCTGTCCCCATAAACACATCGGTAATATCACGGCGTCGACACTTGGTGCCGTTTAAGTAGTAAGAAGACTGCCCTTCACGGGTGACCACTCGACGAATTGAGATTTCACTAAAGTTGGCGTACTCCCCCCCCAACCGACCATCTGAGTTATCAAAGTTAAGCTCAACAGAGGCTTGTCCCAGAGGCTTTCTGGCCGCAGAGCCATTAAAGATGACGTCGGCAATCTCACCACCACGGAGCTTTTTTGCGCTGGACTCACCCATAACCCATCGAACCGCATCGATGACGTTTGATTTACCGCAACCATTTGGCCCAACCACAGCCGCTAGATTGCCAATCAAAGGAATGGTAGTGGGATCAACGAATGACTTAAATCCCGCAAGCTTGATGTGGGTAAGGCGCATATTCTATTAAGCTCTGTTACAATGATGGAAAATAGTTCAAATTATATCACGGAAAAAACATGAGTACGGATACTTCATCTACTGATAAATTAACCATCCTCTTGGTAGAGAATAGCAAAAGTGCCTTAGCCCTGCTCACCATGCTTCTTGAGAGCAAAAATTACAAAGTTATAAAGTCAACTAACGGCCCTGAAGCCATTGATATTTTAGAGAAAACCCCAGTCAACTTGGTGGTGTTGGATGTTTATATGCCGATTATGAATGGATATGAGGTAACTGAAAAGATTAGGTCATCCAACCAACATTATTCTAACATCCCCATCTTCGCGTACTCCGCCTCTGAGAGCATTAGTGACATACAAAAGTGTAAAAATGCTGGGGTGAACGAGTACATCGTTAAAAATGACGATAATTCAAACTTACTCGATCAACTAGCAAAATTTAGGTAGTTACACAAACAATCGAGCCCAATTTGACAGGCATGAAGCAGTCCATGATGATGTAAATCTTGTGGTTCTTGGAGTTCTTTATGCTTGAAATCACCCGACATTTTGATAGAGCAAGACAGTTGTTGCAGCCCTTCTTTGTCGACAAAGGTGCGGTCACCAAGAATCGCCTACTACTCATCACATTCTTAATTGGCAAAATTACCGAAGCGGCGGTTTTATCCTTTTTGTATGGATACTTATCGACGATGATGGGAGTATTGGCCCTACCTGTGATTACCTACCAAGCGTTTAACCGAGCCTTAATGGATTTTCTTGGTTGCGCATTAATATTAGGAGCCGTAAAAGCTGTAAACTTTCAAGCCACGGTTTATCTTAAAACCCAATTAAAGCACGACTTGAACCAAGATTTGTCCTCACTTTGGTTCCATAAAGACAGCTTTTACAAAGCCAAAGTTCAAGGTAACTCGGCCAAACTGCCTGCGGCCCAAACCGTTTTGATTGATGATTATCATGAAGTGGTTGAACAGTCGTTTAATTTGTTTGAAAATTTTCTAAGTACATTCGCTAAATTTACCTTTGGCTTTTACAAACTTTGGGTCCAATCCGGTGTTGTGACTTTATCCTTTTTTGGCCGTGAGGTTGCCGCCCCTGGATTGATTGCCATCGGGGCTAGTATGTACGCTTTAGGGTTTAGTTTTTTATCAATGAAGCTATCCCAATCTTATCCAGACGATGAGGTAAAAGCGAAAAAATCAAGAGAACAGCTTGAGAAGATTATTCATCACATCGATCATGACGCCGAGTCCATCGCCTTACAAAACACAGGATTAAAAGAAAAGAGCCTGTATAAACAAGCCTACGAGAAATTTGCCTCCCTTCGTTCTTCACTGACACGCTCTGTGACAAACCTTGAAATTGTCACAACGGCCAACGAGCAACTCTCTCGTTTTGTAGCGCTGTTGGTCTCGGCCCCTAGCATTATCTCAAAAAGCATGGCCTTGACCGACTTTGTTGAAACCGCTTATCACGTGAATAACATCATTAAATTTTTTAATTTTTCTTCCAATGTTGAGGACATTTCAAAGCTCAAAAATGGCGAAGAAAGGATCCGACGCTTTAAAGAACAACACCAACGCATTCAATCGCTTGAAACCCAACTAAATCATGAACAAGGCGATCATCTCGATGCGACCGTGAGTCTTTGGACCCCCAATGGGCAGACCTTGATGCTAAAACAGCAGATCCGCTCTGAAGCGATGGCACGCTCTTTACTTGCTGGTCCCACAGGATGTGGAAAGTCAACTTTGATCAAAGCCATTGCAGGGCTTTGGCCTTACGCCGAAGGAAAGGTTCAGCTTCCTTCACGCGAGAGCATTCACATCATCCCACAACGCCCCAGTTTTCCTGCAGAGTGCACATTAAGAGAAGCCATCTTGTATACGGTCGATGAGCCTGTTGATGATGAGGACATGAAAAAAGGATTATCGGAGTTAGGTTTGAACGACAAAATCGATTTTCTTGACTCCAGTGATTGTGTCAAAGGCTTAAGTGGTGGTGAGGTGCAACGGGTTGCTTTGCTTTCGGCCATGTTTCAAAAGCCAAAATTATTAGTGCTGGATGAGTCGTTAAACGCCCTGGATAGCGCAACCGTGAATCGAGTGCTTAATTTGCTTGATCAGCGATTACCGAATACGTCCATGTTAGTGATTGATCATCAATACCAATCTCACACACATTTTTACACCCATCAACTACATTTGCAAAAAAAGGAACCCAGTGAGAGTGAGCTCAACGCCACTCCCACTATGGTTTTTAGGCGCTAGGCGCCAAGACGACGGCGTTTTGATTCCTGCTCTTGCGCATCGTTTTGTGCGTTGTCTGTTTTAAATGCACCAGTAGCCATGTTGGCGAAGGAGAATAACATTGGTCCCATCGCTGACATCATTTGATTCATTTCAATTTCAGGTTTAGCCTGACCTTTGGCGGGTAAGTCGTCAGAGCGATCTTTAGGAATGTAGTATTTACCTAAAAGTGCTTGCTCTTTCTCCTCATCCACATTATCAATGACAATGGTCTTACCGTTAATGAGCTTGATGACATGAGTGTCATCTTCATTGCCCTCTACCGCCGCGAGCAAATCGTTCATGCTCGTGATGGGCAGACCATTGACCTTGGCAATCAACTGATTTTCACAACTGGCGTACCCATGAGTCGCATCGGAGGCCAACACATTAGAAATACAAATCAACTGTTGGTTCTCAAGCTGTTTGTCGGGACTTGGGAATGGCTTATGAGCGGCCATCATGTAGTTCAAGGTCACAGGCTGAACGACAAGCTGGCCTGAAATGACTGCGTAAGTGGGTGGTTTATCATGCTCTTCAACAAACGTGAGCTCTTCATCGCCCATTTGCTTCGATAAGACCACACTTTCTTCACGCTCAATACCATTTCGAATGAATCGAATGGTCATCTCATCACCAATCGCCTTGTCTTGGACAAGGGCTTCCAACTCGATCTTATGGGTCGGAGACATGTAAACCGTACCATCGTTGTTTACAGGCACGCCATCAATGCTTGTAATCACATCTTCCGGTTGAATGGTCCCTGAAAGGGCTGACATCGGTGGTACTTTCGTCACGAGCACACCGGAACCATCCACCCCGTATTCACGACGCAACGCTGAGTTTTGCATGCCTTGGTAATCAATGCCGAGCTCTGGGAAGCCATCTTTGCCTAGCTCAACTTGGCGCAAAAAGTGCTTAATGACAGACAAAGGAATCATATACCCTAAGTTTTGCCCGCCGGAATACCCTTGGTGAGCCACCCCAACAATATTGCCATGTTCATCAAACACAGGGCCACCACTGTTACCTGGGTTAATGGGGGCATCAACCTGAGTGACTTTAAGCGTTTTTAAGCTATGGGCGTAGTAATCAACTTCCGTGCGAGACACAATCCCTTCAGTGACGGACATGCGATCCCCTCCCATGGGGAAGCCTTTGACTTGAACTTTATCGCCCTGTTGCAAATCATCGATGTCACGAAGCTGAAGCGGTTGAACTTTTTCCCAAAATTCTGGATCATCCACCTCAAGTAAGGCAAGGTCACAATCATGCTTTACTTGCTTAAGCGTTGCAGTATAACGTTTTTCATCCCCGGCTAATCGGATTTCCATGTAAACCGAGTCCCCAGCCACATGAGCATTCGTAAGCAAACGCCCATCTTCAAGCACCATTCCGGAACCGGTCCAGCGCTGGATGGATGGCTCTCTCCAAGGGTGTTTGTAGTCAAAATTAAGGGCCGTGGTATGCACTTTAAACACCGATGCTTTCTCACGCTCCATGCGCTCAATGGGGTCAAGCTCAGGGTACTCAATGACTTCGGTTCGAACAACAAAGCCCATTTGCTCAAGCAACGCGATGGTTGCAGCAAGGCCTTCGACGGAACTTGGATCAAAAGGCTCAGCTTGATTGTCCTCGCCACCTTCATCACCACTCTCACCACCATCAGGAGCCGCCCCACTTGGACCAGCTTCGGCGCTTTCAGGCGCATCAGTATCAGGGGCTTCCCCAACTCCATCCTCAGATGCGTCCACACGCTCGGACTCATCGGCTGAGCTCTCTGCTGTGTCGTTGATATCTAAGTCTATGATGTCGGCGTCTTTGACGTCCAAATCTGTTTCGTTACCCATAACTCTCTCCTTGGCAAATGTATTGACGATGTTCTTGTTTTTCTCGCTGGTACTTTCATCATTACGAAGTTTTTTTTCGAACGTCTACACTTTGCCTGGAATAGTCAGGATAAATAGATATATTGCCATTCCGATTTCGACCATTTCCGACATACTCAAAAGACCCCATTAGCCTTTCAAGAAAAATGCCAACTCACATCTTAAGCATTAAAAAATCTGTATAAATCAGACAGAATGACACAAATAAAGGTAAATGCTGGTTTTATCAGAATTTTTGATTGAGAAATATTAGTGTGCAGTGCCAGACAAAAGCCCAAGGTGGGTGTAGGAAAAACCACTGGGCATATTTCTGACGCAAAAAAGAGGTGTTTGCGTACTATTTGGACGCAGACATAGTGTATCTAGGGCTTAGAAAGAAAAAAACCAGCGATTAAACATCGCTGGTGTACGTCAATGACCTATTGTGATTAAAAGAGACGGATTGGGTGCGGGTTAAATCTTGGGTTAACGCTTTGAGTTCGCGCTCACTAGGCTCATACCCTTTGATCGGTTGCAACGATTGAAGGTTAAGCCACGAGCCACTTAAGAATACCCAGGGGCGATCCTCAATCTTAAGGCCATTGATGTGACAGTTTTTCATCTCTTCGAGCTGCGCCCCCTTTTCTTGCAAACTCGATAAGGTTTGAATGACTCTTGAGTCGTGTACGGAAGAGGCGCCATGGCTTTGAGTGCCTAAAATTAGGGTCAAGTGACTGGCATCGTCTAAACCCGACTCCAGCTCGGCTAACTCATTGGCCCCAAACGAGGAAACCACTAATGAGACTTGGGTCGAGCTCAAGCCTTTTTGGAGCAAGTCTTTTGCTTGATCAAAATTTTGCACGACCGTAGCAGGCTCTAGGTTTAACCTTGGTAGTGATTGGGCAAACCAGTGCTTGGCAAGCATGCCGGCAGGGGTATGCGTGGTTTCATCTAAGACTCTTAAGTCGCCAACCCAAGTCAACGAATCACAAGCTAAAGCCAGTAATCGGTTCACTAAAGCCTCATGACCGTCAAGCACCCAAGGTCTTGGGCTTTGTTTGGTGTAAGCGTTTGAGTAGACAACATGGTTGTACTGTTGGACGGGGCACTCCTCAATGCTGTAAACCGGCTTATCCACTTGATGTTTACTCAGTGCCTCGATTAAGGCATGCTTTTGCGCCTTATTAGACGTCACGACTGCCTCAAGTTCACCATTTTGGGTAAGGCATTGAATCACAGCCTCCACTTCAACAGTGTTTTGCCCCCCCATGTCTTGATGCCCTAAGACATGAGCTAAGATCACGCCCTTGGCTTGGTTGGTCATGGCCACCATGCCCTCTTTGATAAACGGCTTGGTTAAAGAAGGATGGCCAAAGACTTCCTTGAGCATCATAGAGGGCTTGACCATCATGGTCATGTCATCCAACTTGGAGTAATAGCTTCGCTGTTCAACCAACTTTAAGGCCGAGCTCGAAGACATCACTTGTCCCAAAAACTCAAGATCATCTATCTGCTCGGCGCACTCAATCAAGCCAAACTCGGCTAGGGCAACCTCATCGCATCCGATGCTAAGACGGGGCATGCAGCTCAAACGTTCATCCCCTAAGACTAAACAACGTCTTGCTTTGTTTAAATGAGGCACTAAGTCTGCAATGCTTAAGTCCTGGCCTTGCTCAA
>CAYNJF010000054.1:0-13565 GCA_964397555.1 uncultured Francisellaceae bacterium | reverse complement strand
CGATCAAGCCCGAGGCGTTGAGGGTAGTGGCGATAGAGTAACTTTGGTCGAGATAGCAAAGTTTGAAAAACTTGGTGATGACACGAATGAACTAAGAAAAGCACTCATCAAGGATCAAGATGGTGTCATGGTTACTTCTTTGAAAGAAGCGGGCCTTTTTACGTTGGATGTGAACTCCCTAGAAGCTACGTACGAACTAGAACGCATGGAATCGGCCTTGGCGACCATAGAAAATACATACGTGAATACGAATGATGGAAACGAAAGAAAATTTGATATTGAGGCTGGTTTGATAGGGGCTACAGAAGCACAAAGACAAACATTTGTTGAAGAGTATTTCGTAAAAGAAATGCTCACCAGAAAAATTAAATCCGATGCCCCCGATTTAAATGATGCACAAGTTGAGGCAAAACTAAACGCGAGTTTAAATGGGCAGGATGCTCAATATTCCCAATACATTCAATATGTGACCAATGTCGGTAATAAATTTGCAGGTTTAGATGGGCAGCCTGTTGATGTCAGAAAACTATATTCCAACCAAGCGGTGAAAAAAGATTACTTAGAAACCGACTGCCCTGTGTATCAAAAGAGAAAATCACGGGTGCGTGAACAAGAGTTGCTTAACTCTATATATAAGACAGCCCTTCAACATGTATCAAACCGTCCTATCGATTTTACTCACCCAGGTCTTGCGCATATTAATGCAGACACAAAACATAAAAAAGAAGAGATTGAAAAAGCGATTAGGAAAATTGAGGCCGACAAACCAAATGATGTTGCCTCTGTGATGATGGAATTATTACAAAAGAGAAAAGATGAATTAAAACCGCCTGATCAAAAGGATGGCTGGATTAAACGAAGATTAAGTCAAAGGGAAAAAGAAGAGCTTGCCACGATAACGAGGTTACTTGAGAAACACAACAAAGAGTCGCTTAAAAATGCTGATACCAAAATCATTCCAGAAAAGAAACGGATTGATCTTGAAGTTTTAAGTGAAGTGGATGATCAGGCCAGTGCCTCATATTTGCAAGCATTGAGTGAAGCTAACGAAAAAATAAAAGCTGAACAACAACAACTAGTGAGCTTGATTGAGCAACAGGCCACAAAGCTTGAAGCGTTAGAACAAGAATGCACGACTATCAAAGCTGATCTTGACCGTCTTACTAATGAAGGAGTCATCCTTGACGAGCAGCGTCAACAAATCACAGAAAAATTGGATAAGTTGCTAGAAATTCGTGATGCGAAAAAAAATCAATTAGAACAGACCCATATTTACCTAGAAAAGAATGAAAAACTTCAAGGGCTCAACGAAGAGCTTGAATCTTTGACTAAACAATACATTGATATGTCCAAGCAATTGCGTGATGCTCGTGCGGATAATGATGTCAATCGAATCACTGAAGTAGAATCTAAATTGGCTAACATCCTTTCCCAGAAAAAGAATGTCCAACACCGTATTAAATTAGTCAGTGAAAGCCTTGGCAAAATGGAGCAATTAGATCCCTTAGAACCTGATGATGAAGCGCTTTATCAACAGATTAAAAACGCGGCAAAACCGAATGTCCCAGAACAAGTTCTTGAGACAAGCTCGAATACCATGACGCTAGGAAGAGAACATCAAATACAGCAACAAAAAGAGCGTCAGCGAGAGCTAACCGCAAGCTTAGCGGCCAAACCTATTTCAGAACGACCCACGGGCAAACGATTAAATTAAACGAGGCATATTATGAGTAATGAAGGACCACAAGATCCGAACAACCCTGATGATGGTTTAACCCCGGAGCAACGTCGCCTTAAACAACTTCATAAAACAACGCAAGATAGAGTTGTTCGTTTAGGCAAACACCTTAAACATCAAGGTCACAAGCTTGTCAAAAACCCTACAGAGATTGGGGGGGCATTAGGAAAAATTAAACATAAGGCAAGTTACGATGAAATTGGTATTGCGTTTGAGATGTTGTTTACGGAACTCATTTTTATCATGCAAATCATGTTTAATATTCCTCTTCACCTAGAAGAGCAGGTTTATGAGAATCTACCGGATGACCTGAAAATAGATCTCGACAATTATGACCCCGATGTGACTCCTATCTACAGACACAGAGTGTTTGCTGGAGAAGTTTATCTTGACTACGAGTCTGGTCCTATCTTAGATCCAAGCGAAATAACTTATCTTGATGTCTTAGCGAATGGTTATTTCCTTAAGCCAACCCTAAAAAATGCATTAAGACACCATCTTGATCAGTTTAATAAAGATATGATGGGTTGCTCGTGGGATCCCAACCTTGAGGCGATTGCCAATCATATTAAAGGAGAAGACAAGAGTCCTTTTAAAAGATCAGCCACTGATCCTAATATTCATGATAACAATTTAGCTGCAGGCAATAGAAATCGCCCATGAATAAGTAATCATTGATAAAAAAAAGCCCCATTAGGTAAACCTTAATGGGGCTTTTTTGTTTTAGCTTGTTAGGCAGGTGCGGCGACTGGTCTAATCGCTGCAAATGCTTCGGCCTCATGCTCAAAGTCGCCTTGTCGTTGTTGACTTTGGCTTGCTTGGGCATGGCGAATGGCGTTGTCGATGGTTTGTAATTGATCAAAGGTTTGTCCCATGATCTTCATGCAAAATGCATTGTTGGCCTGTCTGAGCATTAGGGCTTTTTCAGGCTTGTGCACCAATCCGTTTGCCATGGCAACTTCGTAGGTGATAAGCCTTGGATCAAGAATAGGGCCTTGGGTCTTATCTAGTTGGATGCGACCACCAATAATGGAATAGGGATATATCTTTTTCTCCAACAAGGCGGCTCTTGTGGCGTCGCGTACCGCCTTGGCTTCAGCAGAATCATCCGTTGACCATGGATACAAGGAAGGGTCGTACTGCATAGCGCGAGGCACTCCATTCCAGCGATTATTATCGACTAACGTTTCTTTGACGCCAGTTAAGATAAGCATCAGTTCCATGATGAAAAAGATCTCGTCGCACAAAGCCATCATCGCCATGGATTCAGGGTTAAATTTTGCCAAGTGTCGAACCCTATCTCCGTAACTTTCATCCCCTTTTTGTATCGATGGGGGAACCATGCTGGCATATTGGCGGATGAGTTCATCGCTTTTTTTATCAGCTTTTTCTTTGAGCTTGTTGAGAAAATCTAAGTTACGCTTTAAATCGGTTTGTTCCGTCAAGTTGAAATACTTATCCAAATCAAATCGTTTGATTAAATCAATGGCTTTTTGGGTAACGCCACCTTTGTCTTCCCATTGCTTGTCATGGGCTGCTTTGGCAATGTGATCAAACAGTTGTTGTGCGAGTTCTTCTTTTTCTTTTTCTTCTCGATTTGCGAAGACATCCAAACTATTTTGGTAAGTCATGTTCCGGTCTGGATTGGCTCGAATGCTGCTCAATTGACTGAACAGGCCCCGTTGAGTACCAGGATTCATCTGAACGGCTTTATCACCAAGTTCTTTTAAGGATTCGACTTGGGCTCTTTCAAGTTGAAAAGCGACTTTGTTTTTGACAAGAAAATCAGCACCCATGCGGATATATCGGCCATATTCACCTGACTGTTGCTCTTCATTGTCCGTGACTAATTTTGTGATCAGCAAATCATACGCTTCGCGGTCTCTTCGTACTTCTTCATTCTGATCAAGGATAAGTTGGGCTCGTTCTTGACGTTGTTTTTCGTCCAAACGATTGAAAGCGGCAAAAAATTGATCCAGTAATTGTCTCTCGTCGCGACTAAAGCTTAACATGTTAGGCATACTCCTACATCGATGCGCAGATGAATTGGGAGCATTAAACCACTAACTAACTAACTTTACAAATTAGTCGAACAACTAAATTGATAAGGGTGGAAATGCCCCTTTACGCCATGATAACGAAATCAGGCGTAAAGGGAAGGGGATAGATCCAGTTACAGGGCAGCTGCAGCCGCAGCGTCTGCGCCACCGCCACCGCCAGCGCCACCACCGCCGCCTTTTCCGCCGCCGCCGCCACCGCCGCCGCCAGGTCCTTTGCCACCTTCGCCGCCGCCGCCGCCGCCAGATTCTTTGAGTTTTTGAACGGCTGTGACGGTACCTTCACCCATGCCTTTCATGAGGCCACCGGTGGTTTGAGCGGCTTGCTCGGAGGTTTTCTTGGTTTCTTCCATTTGTTTTTCAACCATGGATTGTTCGGCTTGACCACCAATCCAGCGAATAACCTTATCAGGAAGGATGTAAACCAAGGAGAAGACGGTGTGGATCACCGTGACGACAATCCCTGCGTAGACTACGATCAAGGCGATCATGCCGAAGATTAAGACAAATCCCATCTGTTCCAAAACAAAGGCTTTGTAGCCCACGTTGATGGCTGTGATGGCCACATTGAGTAACCTTGCCGCGGCGATGAAGCCGATGATCATAAGAGAAGGGCGTAAGAAAACGTTCGTAATCAACAACACCGCAGGGGAGGCTTTTCCTAGATAATCTTGGCCAGGCGCTGTCACACCAAGCGCGACAATAGGTGCAGCTACAATGGTTTCAATGACAAGCATCAGCCAGCCGATGGCCGTAAAGGTGAACACCAAGAAGGGCACCATGGGCAAATACAGGCCTATGGCCACTCCTGCTGACCACAGAAGGGCTAACAGGATTAATAGGACTGGGAAGATGATGACAATGGCGGTCCCCGCTACGAAGCACCCAGGCGAGGTAGAGGAGGCGATACACGCCACCCCCATCACCACAAGGGATATGGCAATCACGGCAAAGAGGATGATTTCCGTGGTCAACATGATGACTGAGCCAATCGATTGCATCTGGCCAATGGGATTGGTCACTCGCCCATCCTCATCTTCACCGGACAAAAATCCAATAAATTGCACCGCAAGAGAGCCAAAGGGATTGGTGAACGCTTGAAGGACTCTTCCTGCTTCACCACCGACAGCCGGGGGCTGAGGGTTATATTGGCCTAGGTTACCACCACCACCGCCATCGGAGACGCCGATGTAGGCCCCAGCGAGCCCTTTAAATTCATTCCATTCCTTCTCAGAGACTCCGTCTCGGGCAAAATCCGGTTCGATGAACGTCGGTGGTGCCACAGGGGAGGGAGCTAGGCCACCTGGCACTAATAATTTAAAGTAATAGTTACCGGCAAAAATCCAACCATCTCGTTTGGCTTGCTCAAAAAGCGCTTCTCGAGAGGCGCCAGCAAGAAAGTTAAGCTGAGCAGATAGGTTAAGGGCATTAATCCCAGAGGGAGGTTGCGGCATCACCGGTTGGAAATCGAGGTTGATGATGGCACCTTTGACCCCACGTGCCCCTTTTTGGAAGACTCCGATGCCACTCCACTGACCTGGATCATTTTTATTTTGGACGAGCTCTTGGGCGTATTGATCCATGGCAAGCAAACCAACCTCACCACCATTGAGCTGGGCGCGAAGCCATTGTTGCAAATCAGTCACTTGAGGGTGCTTGGAGTTCGCTCTGACACGACCACACATGTGTTTTAAATCATCGTTGTCTCGAACCCCAATCCATAACTCATCGGTGCGTGAGCTTGGTCGATAGATTTCAACTCGCTCGTCATTGATGTCTTCAAAACGGACGTAGTTGAACTCGTTCATGCACACCGAGGCGACCCATAGATCTGGCACCAAACGGTTTAGGGGTTCTTGCTGAACATCCACCGAAGAAGCAATACCAACGCCAGTATTGGCCGTATCAAGCACCAAAGACCAGATCTGGTTGGCTCCATGCACCCCTTGGAGGATGATCCACATCATCAAAATTTGGATTAAAGAAAACCCTGAGGTGGTGGGGATCAAAAAGGCCAATCCAGTGGCCGCTTTCATGGGCAACCAAATGGAAGACCATTTTTTACCCATCACTTCGCCTTCTTGGGCGGTGCTGATCGTTGAGACCAAGACGGAATACACCACCACCACGGTCCCTACCGTGAGCACGACAATATTGAAGATCCGAAATATATTACCCACAAGTGGACTACCGGTACCTAAAAGCACCGTGCCCATTTGCCCGAAGATTTCACCCAAGTAATAAATGGATAAATCCGCATCATTCGATGCCCACTCAAATCCAAACGAGGACTCATCCGCCGCAAAGGCTAAGCTCGAGAAGAACGTGAGTATGAATAAAAGTGTCAATCTATACATAAGCTATCCTCTCTACCCACCGCCTTTCTTCATTGAAGCCATGGCCGCACCTGCGCCACCTTTCATCATGCCTGTACCCGCTTGACCACCTTTTTGAGCGTAGCCCTTAATGCCTTGGACTTTACCAGAGACATCTTGGGTTTCAGGTTGACCACCCATCCATCGAAGCACTTTATCCGGAATGACATGAATCAACGAGAAGGCTTGATGAGTAAGGGTCGTGATGATCCCCATGTAAATAATGATGATGGCAATCGCACCAAAGATGCCAATCCCCGATAAGTTGTTCATCACAAAGCCTCTAAAGCCATACTTTAAAAGCTCTAAGACAACGTACAAAAGTTTAGTTCCAAGTAAGAAACCGGTTAACATCAGCACCGGCCTGAAAATCAGTCCCACTAAAATCACCAGAGAGTGACCAATTTTACCCATCTCATCTTCAGAGGGGACCACCAAGACCAGCGCCACCAAAGGCGCGGCCACAATGGCCTCAATCACCAGGATCGCCCAGGCGATGGCCGAGAAGGTATACACCAGCCACGGTATCAGGGGTATGTATATCGCCATCACCACCGAGGCCGTATACAGCAAAGCCATCAGCACTAAGAATAGGGCAATGAGGAAGTACGCCACGGTCGTTATGATCCCCCAAAAGGGTTGAGCACACGACATCACCGAGCCCAAAGCGAAAAGAGGGATAAGCAAAACGATGCCCCAGAATATGCCCTCAATCACCAGCATCATGGTTTGACCAAACGAGGAGACCGCAATCAGTGGATCTTCGTCGCCACCGCCATGGATGGCATCCACAATGCTTAACGCCGCTTCTTTAAGCGCCTTACCTATGGTCTCATCCCAACCACGAAGACCCGCAGGTCCTGTGGAAACTCCTATGCCCGTCATCATCTCTGGGGAAACATCACCAGCTTTTTCATAAAGAGCACTCGCTTGGTTAAAGGTCTCAGAAATGCGATCGGATATTTGGTTACTAATCCTATTTTTGTCGAGTTGCCCAAATGGACCGAGCAAGGGCTTTGAGTACGAGGCGGCATAATCGATATTATTGAGGGTGTCTTTTCTTGCCTCACCCACAATGATGGTGAAGTAATAGTTGCCCGCAAAGACCCAACCATCAGCCAGGGCTTGGCTAAGCATGGCGTCTTTATTGTTCAGCGATACGTAGTAATTGGTTATCTCAGCCGTGCCTCGTTTCATTGCCCGTATCGCTGGGGTAATGTTTGTCACCTGAGTACGGTTGCTAGGCTCGATGTAGGGATCTTGAGTGGCTTCATCCGCAACCGACTCCATATCCAAAGCGACACTTTCAATCACCCCGGCATAAATGCGACGAAGGGGCCTTTGTAGTTCCAAATTGGACGTCGTGTTCCCTTGACTCAAAAGCCCTTTGGCGGTTTCAGCCAAGGACTGGAAGGTCCCATCAGGCGGGGCAATTTTACCGCAGATGTATGGGTTTTGTGAGTTACCCCACTCGAGCTCGATCAAGTTGCCGCTGCTGTCTGTAACTTTATTTAAAGTAATAAGCTCGCCGCCGACGGTATTACGATAGTCTTCATTTTTATTGATGATGGCTGCGCAAAGCTCAGACTCGAGTATGACCTTTATAGCCGCCACTTTTTGGTTTTGCTCACGGCCCGTTTCTATTTGAACACCAGGTAAGATTTCCGTGTAAGATGCATTAGTGTCGCTAAGCTCGGCTTGAAAATCTGCTTTGGCAACAATGCTATCGCCATATAAAAACCCGTTAATGACTTCTTCCCATACGGCATTGGCAGCCCCAACGCCTTGGATCACAAAATACATGATGACGATTTGAATGTAACTGTAAGTAGTACCAGGGGCAGGGAGCATCACAAATAAGCCAAAAGCGGCTCGAAGAGGGACCCAAATGGTTGACCACTTCTTACCCATGACCTCACCCTCTTGGGCGGTCTGGATGGTGGAGACAGCGCCGGTGTAGACGACGATGATGATCCCAAGGAAGAAAACGATTTTGTTTAAAATGCCAAGCATTTCAGCAAAGAGAGAGTTGGTGTCACCACCTAGGGGGAGAGCGCCCATCTGGCCAAAGACCATCCCCAGAATTTCCATCGACTTGTCAGCACCGCCAACTTCAAATGCACCAGCCGCCCATGACACAGATGGAACAAGGAAGGGTAAAATTAAAAGCAGGCGCCAAACCATTACATATCCTTCATCGATGTAGACTCCGTCTTGGGTGAGTCGATTCGATTGTTGAACCACTCACGCACGGTGCAGCCTAATTTTCGGTTGTTTAACTGAAACAACCAAAAGTGAAAACGAAACGCTTGAGAAAACGCATACAAACTCAAGCCCGCGGTTAGCAAGGTCACCCAAGCTTGCCCATACATTAAAACATAAGTGCCGTACGATAAGATCGCCAAACCAATCACTAAAAAAGAAATATACAAACGTTTAAATTCTATTTTGCGCTGCTCAATATCATGCTCATCGAGACCAAGTCTCTCCATCGCTTGCTCAAACGTTTCTTTATATTTGGCTTTTTTGGGGACCACTAAGTCGTGCAGAATCAATCGTGTACGGACAAAGGTATCTTGAACATAATCCAGTGACAACCACTTGTCCGGCCTGAAGTTCAGGCCTTTGGTAAAAAACGATCGGATACCCATATAGAACCTATCTTAAGCTATTAACGTGATTATCCCCCAATCACACCTTATTTGTATAGATGATCGTTTTGGGATAGTCCTAGTTTACCACCTAACCCAAGGCTAGAGCGAACCCAATATGTGGTGACATAGTGCCAAAGTACTAGGTCAAATAGGGGGTTTTTTAGGGTTTTTCTAATTAAATGAGTCATTAAATGACGAACGGTGCCCAAGAAGAAAAAAATGCCCCCACATATAAGTTACTCAACTTGAACTATGTTCCCAATCTTGACAAATGGGGGTATAGTTAAAGGAGTGGTTTTAAATTGATATGCACGCAAACGAGGACTTATGCCTGATTTATCCATCGAAGCCGTCCACGCCTTTTGGCATGATTATGACAGACGAACACTCTACCGCATTGTGACCTCCATGGAGGGCATTGAAGAGTGGGCTTCGGACGATGTCCCTCAAATCAATGATGCGCTGAACCAGTTAGGGCAAGCCCTCGATGAAGCCCAAGATTTTGATTTGACCACGGAAGATGCGGTCATCAAAATCCTTGCGAACACGCGCTCCTCGCGCTCCCTTCGCATCATGCAGTTTTTAGACGTCCTCAAGCCTGGTACCGCCAGTAAGTTACTGATTTTCGCGGAAGAGAATACCAAAGAGGCTGCAAACAAAAATAAGTACGCCGAACTGTTTTTGAAACGCAACTTAGCCTTTGAGCGACTACAGTTATTGGGAAGGGTCTTTGCCCCTGAGCGTATTAATCTCGTATTAAAAGCGTTGGAGAATAGTGATGTATAAATTTGCTACGGTTGTCATCGCCATGAGCCTGTCTTTCAGCGCTAATGCGTATGAGCAGTCTGGTCAGTACACCCATTTGGACAGCACCAACATCAGTTTTGGTGTGTATAAAACTAGTCGTTCGGAGCTTTCTAAAGCACCAAAATATTTTACACCCGAGGAGAGAGAGCGCCTGCCTCAACTTGACCCAAAGCAGAAAGAGGAAGATGAGGGCAATCCATTTGCCTATCAGCCGCCACCTCCACCTCCGGAAAACGACCGACCAGGATTAGGATTTTATTAATTGAAACAAACAGGGGTTACTCATGAATAAGTGGCTAGGAACAATATGTTGCGTGGGAATGCTGAGTGTACCAACAGCAATCCTTGCACAAACTCCCGCAACCAAAACGCTTGATGATGTTTGGCAAGCCCAGGTTGACAACACAACCGACATCAATAATCACGTGACAGCTACCATGCAATCCTATTTGGATTGGGCGACAAACAGAGAAGAGGTTCAAGCCCCTGGTGCAGACATGGCGAATGCTGCAGCTGCTGCCATGGCATCGCATTACAACGATTCAGGTGCTTTTTATAAGGCCGATGTCCAAAGTGCGGTGAACGAAAGCATGCAAATAGGTTTGTTTGGCGAAGTATTAGGCACAAGTTTTGATGATGTAACCAATCAAGAAGTCGATAACCCGGCCGCTGAAGTGGCGAATCGCTACAACATGGCTGAAATTTTGCAGTCCAACAATGTATCCCAGGCACAATTGAACGATCTCTTGCAGGCCATGACAAACCCAGGTCGCATTGATCCAGGTTCGTTTAAAAACGAAATGGATCTTGCTGGGGCTGACAACGAGGAAGCCGCTGCGCTCGATCAACTGACCAACCAAATGCTGCTCTCAGCTGCCACAAGTGCTCTGTCTGAGATTTCAGCCAAACGCTATCCTTCATCCGACGGTGGCATGTCATTGATGGCACTACTCGAGCAAGAGAGTGAAAGACGGTTTAAATCGACTGATTGGAACAATAAAGTCACCGATGTTACTGAAGACGGCGATAATGTACTGTCTACAGAAGCCCTCTTAAGAGAGCTTGTGCAAATGGAAGCCCTTCGTGCTTATTTGCAATATCATCAATACAGAAGCTCAGAACAAACCAACGCGCTTCTTTCTGCAATGATTGCTCAAAATGCGAAAACAGCACGCTTGCTAGCTGCATTGGTTCCAGATCCTGAGTTGATCGAAGAGCTTAAGAAAGCCGGTGAGGCTGCCGCTAAAGCCGCTGAGGATTTAGATAAAGCGTCTCAAAATATCAATGTAGACGGTTAATCAAAACCAGTAACATGATAACAGCGCAGTTTATCTGCGCTGTTTTTTTATAAGAAGAATAAAAATGTTTTTATCCAAACGTCGCTTGCAAACCTTTAAGCACTATTGGTTTGGTCTTTTATATATCCCTTATATCATCCTCACAGCCTTCGCCAGTTTTTATCATCCAAAGCTTCTCACCCATTACGCCATGATTCTTTTGTTGCCTGTGATTGCCCTTGGCTTGATTGCTTTTTTGCCAGCCGGTCAAACCAAGCTTGAAGGCGACAAAAGCTCGTTTTGGAGCTGGATGAAAAGGGTCGTTGGGATACAATTGATTTGCCTAATTTTGTTTCTATGTACCCTGGTTGCCTATTTTGGCATAGGACCTTTGTTTACCTTATCTGCAATCAACATGGATAACTTCAATCAGACGTTGCATGATTACGCGTGGCTAAAATGGACCATGTTCCCATGGTTTGCCATCACAATGTGGTCGCTTTGCATCGCTTATAGCCATTACAACTTAAAAGCTGGTCCATTTCCTCATCAAGCAAGTCAATTTGCCTTCAAAGGCTGGTTTGAAGCTGCTGGCAAAGCCCTCATTGAAAACTCACTGTTTTCCGCCACATCCTTTTTCCTGACAGGCACTTTGGCGGTGTCCATCATCTTGGGGGCGGTCGCCTTAGAGGTCTTGTTTGGCGTGCTGCCTCATACTCACCTTGGCTCAGTCACCTTCATGGCTTGTGGGTTCATCACCGTTGGCTTTTTACTTTTTCTTCGACCAAGACGAGTCATGGCGCTTGAGAAAAAAGGGTATGGGATCGGATCTTATTTTCGCTGGATATACATCTTAATGGTGCCCACCTTGATGCTCTCAGGGGTCATGGCTGATGCTTTTTACGAGATGTTAAACCAACCCCGCTCAGAGTTTCAGTGCGAATGCGAGGTCTTTTTCTTGCCGGCGTCTCCTTCCGACAGGTTTGCCGGATTCTTTATCGGATGGTGGGTCATCGCCACCCCTCTAGTAGGCTCGTTCATCGCTTATATCTCCAAAGGGCGCACGCTAAGAGAGTTTATTTTAGGCATGATGGCTCTGCCGGCTATGATCTTACTCTATCAGATAGCCAACCCAAACTGGCATGTGCAATTGATTGGTCTTTGGACCAATATGATGAGTCTTGAGACCACGAATGTGACCAAAGCCATCTATTTGGGAGTGATGTCACTCTTTTGCTTAACCCTTGTTTACAAAGTCACTAAAAAGCGCATGAATAATGCTCTTTTATTTAAAGGGGTGATGGGGCAAAGCAACCCTCAAAAAGCAGGGCGCAACAAGTTGCACCAGGAAACCAAAGTGTTAGGGATGTCGAAATTCATAATCCCTTTGACCTTAAGTTCCATCATCATTCCATTGATGCATAGCGTCGGAGGCTGGTACATCCTGCAAATCATCATTTTATTCTTGTCGGTGATGGTCATCTATCACATTACCTGCTCAGCGATTATTATGCTGCACGCCCTAACGGTGCAACAAAAATGGCTTGGGGATGATGAGGACTAACCCCTTTAAGAGTCTCGATAAGACCTAGAGGGTGAATTTAAATGCCCATCTAGGTCTAACTCGAGTCGTCTCAAAAAACCACCTATCTCTTGTTTGTCTGTTGGATATCGATACAATACATACCAAAGATGTCACAAGGAGATGGGTATGAGCATTGATACGACCCCCACCATTGGTTTTAAAGTCCTAAATAAAAAAACCTACCCTGTGGTGATGGATTGGCTTAATGAGCCTCATGTGATGGAGTTTTGGGATAACTCGCCTGAACATAAAGAAGACATTAAACTCTTTGTCGAGGGGAGGGTGGTTAAGTCCACGTATTTTAATGGCATCTTTGATTATTGGATAGCCACTGCCAATGAGGAGCCTTATGCGCTTATCATGACCGCTCAGGAAACAAAAGCGATTTGCCCCAAGCATTGGTTGTCTTACATGCCAAACGAAGGGCACACTTACAGTCTTGATTATTGCATTGGCAATAAAAGATACCTTGGAAAAGGGTTGGCAAGTCAAACTTTGGCCATGTTTTGTGAATATCTGACTAGGGAAGTCGATCCACAAACAACTCAGTTTATCATCGACCCTGATATGGACAACCCAAAAGCGATTCATGTCTATCGTAAAGCAGGTTTTGAAATCAAAGGGGAGTACGACGTGGACTCAGGCTTTTTCGAAGGCGTCAAAAATTTCATCATGATTAAAACTATGTCAAGTGCATCTTAAGCAATGCTTGGCCGGTTGGCTCCACTATATCGTGATTGCTTAATTGTGAAATCTAAAAATCACTAAATGAAGGATGCTCACCTTCAACATTAAGTCATACTGACTCCTTTATTGTAAGATTTTATATCGGGGTCAAGCTTAAAAGAACTTGTCTAAATGCTGCTGAAGCGGATGAGTTGAGTTTGGTTTTAGCTTCAAATACATAGGTCTTAGGAGGGTGAAAGATTTAATTTTGGAGCCGTCGAAGCTCTTTCTGTAAGCAGCGTTTGGTAACGTTCCAGGGTATCCGCCCGAAATCCGGCCTCTTCAAAGATCATCCGATATAGCCTTACCGTGGCAACGGAGGCATGCTTTTTAGCTTTTTTATCTT
>CAYNJF010000053.1:6171-13981 GCA_964397555.1 uncultured Francisellaceae bacterium | reverse complement strand
TCAGGATTTTCAAGCGCTTCAAATAATTATTCAATAATGACTGCTTGCACGATGAGGTCCTCTCCTCTTCCTATTGTTCTATCTGATTCATATCATCTCATTAACCAAATAAGCCATGCGGCTTAATCCAGCCCATTCCAAAGGAGATGAACAAAAATAGAAATAACCCTAATGAAATGGAGATTCGGATGGTCAAGGCTTTGACCGTTCTTGGATCTCTTTTACGATCACTCACCAAATAGTACAATCCTGATCCTAACGATATGACGATCACCGCCATGGCGATCAGAACAACAATTAAAATTAAGGTTTGAATATCCATGGCTTTTCTCTCTCGACGATTCTCTGGATGGCTAAATCTTGCCTTTATAAGCTGCTTAGCTCTGTTTTTATCACTGAGTTATTGGCAGTTTTCCCGTGGCATGGAAAAAAAACAATTGCTGGCCACTATAGCACAACATGAAAACTTGTCCGTCACCGAAGCCCAAATCAATGACTTAACGCAAAACCAGCTTGCTTTTACCGAGATAACCCTCAAAGGACAGTTTGACAACGAACACGCATACCTTGTTGAAAATCAGCGTCATCAACAACAACTCGGCTATCATGTGGTCATGCCTTTTTATACAGAAAGTGGTGCTTATTTAGTCAATCGTGGCTGGATCCCTCGTGCTTATTCTTTAGAAAACCTACTTGCAAGTGAACCTGAGAGAGTTACAATTAGTGGGTACTTTTATCAGGCAAAACATAATTGGTTTGTCTTTACCAACGAAGCGCAAAAGCAATGGCCTAGGCATGTATTGGAGGTCAGAGTCGATGAGTTCTCCGATGCTTTGGGCGTTGACTTCTTTCCAATGGTAGTTAATTTACATAATTCAAATCATGGATATGCGCCAGTCACCCATGTGAAATCATGGTTGACCCCTGAAAAGCATTGGGGGTATTCAGCTCAATGGCTATGTTTTGCTCTGATTTTAATTGGGATTTATGTATATTTTGGGAATCGAAGATGAGTCAAACCACGCAGACCAAAAAAGCCAACCCTAAGTTAATGCTCTTTTTACTCTTAGTGGTGTTTGGCGGACCATTCTTGTTCGCTTGGACACTATATCAAAAAGCCGACACGGTTGAGTTCAGCACTATGAACAAGGGAGATTTAATCATCCCAGCGATAGAGGCTTCCCAGTTATCGCTTAACTTCAGTGATGGCAACCCGGTTCAAGACGAGCTTAAAGGGTTTTGGACTTTGGCTTATCACATGCCCAAAGTATGCACGAAAGAGTGCCATCAAAATGTCCATAACATGCGACAAATGCACATATCATTAAACCAAGATGCGGAACGCTTACAGCGTTTGCATATGTTTCGTGGTGATCAAGAATCTGTGATGAACTTGATCAAAGAGTCTTACCCAAAAGCCTTATCCACCCAAATCGAGCACTCAAAATACGTGTCCGTGTTAGGAGATAAATTCGATGGCGATGACGATGAAGTCGGTTCTTTTTATGTCATCGATCCTCTGGGCCATGTGATGATGCACTACAGTGGGGACATGCCCATCAAAGCGGTACGAACCGATCTAAAACGTTTACTCAAATTATCTAAGGTGGGCTAGCGTATGAAAAGAGCGTTAACCATTGGCATGGTCTTATTTGCTTTGACCGTGATCGCCATCGGCGCCTACACTCGATTAACCGATGCAGGGCTAGGCTGCCCGGATTGGCCAGGCTGCTATGGCCAAGTCCTTGTCCCAACCTCAGCCGAAGAAGTCTCAGCCGCACAAGCGTTGTACCCAGATGCTCCGGTTGAAGCCGAAAAAGCATGGACAGAGATGATTCATCGGTATGTAGCCACCACGTTAGGGGCTTTGGTGCTTTTGTTGAGCCTATTAACCTGGATGGATAAAAAAAGTTCACCCGGTCAAAAGAAATTCTGCGCCGTCCTGCTTGCTCTAGTGATCTTCCAAGGCATGCTTGGTATGTGGACCGTGACCATGAAACTATTCCCTTTGGTGGTAATGTCCCACTTGATTGGCGGGATTACTACTTTGTCTCTTTTATGGATTTTATGGCATAAATTGAGCACAGCTGATACCCGGGTTCATCGAGACTCACCCAAACCCTGGGTACTGATCAGCATTGGCTTTTTGGCCGTGCAAATCATGCTTGGTGGATGGACTTCGGCCAATTATGCCTCCATGAGTTGCTTATACTTTCCTTATTGCAATGAAGTCTTTTTGCCTCAATTTGATTGGCAAGCTTTCGACTTGTTTGGGGCCATGAGTGTGGCTAACCCAAGTCAATATATGTCTCTTGAAGCCCGTCAAACCATTCATATGATTCATCGCATGGGCGCCATTGTTGTCACAGGGATCATTTTGTATTTGAGCTATCGTGTGTGGTCGTTTCAGGCTAAAACGCATATTCGTTCCATGCGAGTTAGCTTAACTAATGGGATCATGGTCTTGTTGCTTGGTCTTCAGGTGATTTTAGGGATCACCAACGTGGTCGCTGTTTTACCCTTATCCGTCGCTGTTGCTCATAATTTTGTGGCCGTGCTTCTTTTAATGTCCTTGATACGCATGTATCACGTATTGCCTAAACGAGTGTAAAATGTCGCAGAGCCTGGTCAAAGACTATCTTGAACTAACAAAACCAAAAGTTGTGTTGTTGATGCTTTTGACCTCAGCTGTTGGCATGCTTTTAGCTGCCAATCCTAACCAGCCCCCCTGGTTTGCTCTCATCCTAGGGAACATAGGGATTGCCATGGCCGCAGGTTCAGCGGCCGTGGTGAATCATCTGGTTGATCAACGCATTGATACCATGATGGCTCGCACTCAAAAAAGACCCGTGGCGCAAGGTCGTATCACCCCCTTCAAAGCATCCGTCTTTGCTACTCTTTTAGGGCTTGTCGGCTTATTCTTACTGTACGTGTTGTTCTCACCGCTTGCGGCGGTATTAACGTTACTCACATTAATGGGATACGCGGTGGTTTATACCATGTACTTAAAGCATGCAACGCCGCAGAACATTGTGATAGGTGGGCTGGCCGGTGCTGCTCCTCCGCTTTTAGGGTGGGTCTGCGTCACTGGCACCATTGAGCCGTGCGCTTTGTTGTTGGTTTTAATTATTTACGCCTGGACTCCACCACACTTTTGGGCCCTAGCCATCTTCCGTCATGAAGATTATGCCAAAGCGAAGGTGCCGATGTTGCCGGTCACTCATGGCATCCCGTTTACCAAATTAAGCATCGTGTTATACACCATCCTTATGATAGGGTGCACATTGCTCCCCTTTTTAATCGGCGCCACCAGCTGGATTTACCTATTCAGTGCAATCGCCCTAGGGGCATTATTCATGGGCTTTTCCATCGCTCTTTATTATTCCAAAGACGATAAAATTGCTCTGATGACGTTTATCTATTCGATCTTCTATCTGATGGCCCTTTTCGTGGCATTGCTATTAGATCATTATCTTACTTTTTATCTTAAAGGGTCATTATGAGCCGATACAATAAGTTACTGTTTCTCACTTTTGGTTTGGTCTGCCTAGGCTTAGTCGGTGGCGTATGGATGCAAAAATCCGTTGAAATGAAACGCGAGCCTGAGCTGATCACTGGCACACTTTTACCCACCCCAAAAAGTTTGCCCCATTTTCGTCTCACGGATGATAAACATAACTTCTTTTCAGACCGAGCTTTTGAGAACCAGTGGTCCTTAGTCTTTTTTGGTTATACTCAATGCCCCGAGCTTTGCCCAAAGACTTTAAAAATCATGAGTGAAGTCAAACAAATTGTAGGCTTTCACTCTCCAATTGAAATGTATTTGGTGACCATCAACCCTGATGGTGATACCCCTGAACAGCTCAGCGCCTACTTTGCTCAAAGTGTATTCCAAAATGGGATCATTCATGGCCTAACGGGTAAACGAGAAATGATTGGCGCTTTGGCCAAAGAAATTGGTCTTCATGTGGCCGAACAAATTCCTGAAGTGGGTCACATTGAGCATTCAGGCTCGATTCTTGTGATCAACCCTAAGGGGCAAATCCAAGCCATCATCACGCACCCAGAAGATCCATTCTTAATTGCGCAAGATTTAAGAGGCATGCTTCGTTATTACGACAGTCAAGTCAAGCAAGTAGCGTAATTCATCGCCCCATGCTTGGGGTCGATGGACCGCCATCCCCAGGATCATCATCAATCTGGGGGCCAGGTTGGTCTATCTGAGGCTCCTTGCCTTTGAGCTCTGGAGTGCTTGGCATAACCCCGGCAAGATGCTCCATGCTCTCATTCACGCAATCATTAAGGGCGTCCATCGGCTCCATCAGCTTTTCGATACGAGCAGAGGGTGCGGATAGCTCGGTCCAGAAACCAGCAAATTCAGCATGGAGTGCGTTTATCTCAGATTGCAGTTCAGCCAAGGCTTCAACAGACTCAGAGGCGTTTTCGAATTTAAATTGTGCCTCCTTAAGTTGAGAACAAAGCGTTTCGTACTTTTTGGTGTTATCACTAAAATAGACATGACCGGCATTGTGTTCTATGGCATCGATGGATTTATCCATCAAGTCAATCATGCCCGAAGACATTGCTCGAACCTCGGAGGCAAGCATGGTTTTCCAGGTCACGTCATTTTGAGCACGAATTTGCTCCAACTGGCCACGAATGTGGGCTTGAGTCTGTAAGTCCAAGTTTTGAAATTGAGTGAAGCCATCAAGTTCGCCCAATAGTTTCTCGCATTGCTCAGCACGTCCTTTGAAACCTTCAAAGGGGATGGCCGTCACTGATCTCAAACGTTCACGATACCCACCTTTACCAACCTCCAAAGAAACATTGCCGCCTTCTTTGGTGGTCTGTATTTTTTGAAGGCGAGCTGTCAAGGCATAATCCGGATTGGACATGTCTTGATTGGCATCCAACGTTTTAAGAATACCCTCAAGATTTTTATCAACCTGTTTGGTTTGTTCATTTAAAAGATCGGCATGAGCATTAATGTGATTTTGAATATGTTGTCCAAGCGTTTTAGCCGCTTCATGAACAGCCTCTTGCATGCGTTGAATTTGTTGTTCTTGATTGGCCAACTGCTCTTGCAAGGCTCGATTCTGAGCGCGCAGCTCAGCCCCTGGCCTATTTTGATCTAAATAGGCACGAAGGGGACGAATCGGGCCATTGTAGATAGAATGAATCGCATCCATGTCCTGTCTTGTGTCGGCAAGTATGGTGCTGAGTTCTCGGCGCAGGTTTTTGTCTTCAATGGCCAATAGTTGCAGCTCACCAACTCGCCACATATCCCTTAACGCTTTATCCCCGTTGAAGCGCTCCATTTTTTTGTAAAAACGTTCCCTTCTGTCTCTCAAGTCTCTATAAGCGGCATCAAAGGTTTGCATCTGAGCTTCGTTTGCCTCAGCGCCACGTCCTTGCCACTCAGGCGTATTCAGTTTAGATTTAACCTCTTGCATGTCAAAAAGCAGCTCTTTTGCGTAATCTCTTAACTCTTGAAGCCCATCTTTTGCTTGCTCATAAATGTGTCGTTGATTAAGTGCACTTTGAACCTTTGGCTTGATTGCTTGAAATACGTCATACAAAAATTGTTGACTGTCGGCACCGTATTTGGGTCCATCTTGCACCATGTCGTAAATGTCAGCAATCATGGTCAAGGGAATTTCTTCTCGAGGATCAAGAGCTCTAAACTCATCACTTTCCGTTAAAGCAATAATCTGACCTACCGCTTTTTTGTAGCCTGTCACTCCGTTTAATTGTGATTTTCTTTCCTCAATCATCTGAGTAAGCTCTTGTTTTTTCATGCGCTAAAATCCATAACCCTTTGGTAAGGGTTAGATCATTGCCACATTGAAAAGTTCAAACGCGTGATACCTCACGCATTGGCTCAATCTTTCATAAACACGGACTGTGTCGATAAATGGAGGGGATAAAAAAACCCGCCAAAGGCGGGTTTTAGGCGGTTAAGCAACTGCTCGAGGTGATGATGGCTTCTTCTTTTCATCCGATGGGGCGTCATTGGCACCCTCGAGCTCAAGCTCATGTTCAATGCGCTCAAGGATGTGCACTTTGGGGCCCCTAATCATATCGTCTGAATGGGTTAATCCTGCGCCTGATGATGAGGCTTGTGGATTTTGCTTTAACGCATCGACCAGTAATCTACCCCATTTAGGTAAGTCTTTTACTGGGACTTCTGGTAATCGATGAGCATGCATCAACTCGGGTTCAACCAAATTATTATGGAAGCTCAAATCACGAATAAATCGCAACGGAATCGTCATACCAATGACAGCAAACGCAAAGGACCATGCCGAGGCTAACAAAGAAACGCTTTCGGCGAGAAAAGGCGTCATCGTATAGACCAAAGGCGAAGCCATGGTTGCGGCAAAGGCTGCTTCAGCCCCAAGCATCGCTACCGAGGCGACTGAGCCTATTAAAAAGAGACTGGTCAGTGAGCGTCTTAAGTCCAGCTTGTCGGTGGTCATAAAGTTTGGTGACAAAATCCACCTTAAGTCTTTCCATAACCACTCACCTCGATCAAAAGCATCAAAGGCATCGGCGTTTTGCAAAGCTAGGAATGCACCAATAGCCGCGACCATGCCGACAATAGGGTTCAACATGGATGTTCCAATGGCGTAAGCGGCCATCGTTGTGCTTATCGTTGCCAACCAACCCATCGCGTAGTGGATGATTTCCTCGCCAAGCTTAGGTTTGTTGTTTTTCACTGTGATGGTAAGCTTTTGGGCGCCTTCATCATTGACGAACAGATCCGCTTCTTCAAGTCTTGCTAACCATGACCCCATCAAACGGACTTTAAAGACGTGTTGAGGGATAAGGCCGTATTTATTCTGCCAATCATACTCTTCTTGCAAAACTTCGCAGATTCTTTTGGTGTTGTAGGTATCAAGGACTGCCAATTCAAATTGGCTTTTTTCAACGTATCTTTGATCGCCATTCTCTTGATTGATTTCAAGATAAAGTTGATCATGTATCTTAGCCAACTCCTTAAGCTCTTTTCCTTTTGAATTGGGATAAAACTGATGCAGCGTATCAAAAAGAACGTCATCGGAGGACTTGAGTAGATCGGAGTGTTTGAATGACCAGTCATGGTTTCCAAGAGCTAGCTCAGATGCTTTTTTCGCTTCTATGTAGGCTTTGCGAAAACGTTGTGATCGAAGGCCGCCTGGCTCTTTGGCGAGCTGGTACAAGCCTAGAACAAAGGTTCCTACACGAGTATAGTCTCCGTCTTGCTCTTTTCTTAACAAGTGCGCGTATGAGCTGGTAAAGTCACGCTCATTGGGCGCAGAGCCTTTCACAAGATCGGATACCCACTTTTTGGCTCTTTGTCCAAAGGTGGTTGGTTGTTCTGACTCGACGTCCATAAAACACTCCTACTGATTGGTGTATTACTGAATCAAACTCGATTGCGTCTAAACAAAAGAGTCACTAAAAAAATCAAAGTCATGGTCACGACCATGGCCGGACCGGCCGGCACATCAATAAGGATGGATTGACCAATGCCCAAAACAGAAGCCAACCCTCCTAAAAGGCTTGCTCCTATCATCATGCCTGCCGGACTTTTTGACCAAAAGCGTGCGGTTGCGGCTGGGATGACTAATAAAGCGGTCATGAGTAGGACTCCAACCACTTTGATCCCAAGCGCTACGACCAAAGAAAGCATCAACATAAACGCCAAGCGCACGGCATTGACGTTGACCCCTTCGACTTGTGCTAAGTCGCGATGAATGATGATCAACAATAATGGCACACGAAGTGCCGCCATCGTAATAAGCACCAGTCCTAAACCAACCCCTAT
>CAYNJF010000053.1:0-6161 GCA_964397555.1 uncultured Francisellaceae bacterium | reverse complement strand
CAAAGCAAATCATGAAGGCTTACGGCAAGGACATCCCCATAGAGATAACTCATGAGATCAGGTTGATTGCCTGGTAATAGCTTGTAACACAGGATACCCAGCGCTAACCCTGAATGGGACAAAATCCCAAGCAAAGTGTCGTTTGCTAATTTGGACTGAGATTGAAGCATGATCAAAATGACCGAGGCAATGGCGGCCACCACTAACACACCTAAGGTGACATGAATGGATAGAAAGAGACTGATGGCAATACCAAGCAAAGAAGCATGAGCGAGCGTGTCTCCAAAAAAAGCCATGCGTTGCCAGACAACCAGAGCCCCAAATGGACCTGCCATCAACGCAACCCCAACCGCTGCAGCCATTGACCTTAAGGTAAACGCATCTATCCAATCAATCATCCTTACCTCCCTCATCGATGGAATGCGTATGATCATGGTGGTGAGTGTATAGCGCCAAGCCAAGCGCTTGAGAGCCAAACATTTTTTGAAATTCTGGGTTTTTGGTTACGGACTCAGGATGGCCATGGCAACACACATGTCGATTTAAGCAAATCACATGAGAGGTTTCCGCCATGACTAAATTTAAGTCATGAGACACCAACAGCACCCCACATCCTCGAGTCTTAGCAATATGAGCCAGTAATTTATACACTTCGGCTTGGCCCGTTATATCCACCCCTTGAGCCGGCTCATCCAACACCAAAAGCTGGGGGTTCGCGCTTAAAGCTCTGGCAAGAAGGACTCGCTGGAGCTCACCACCGGACAGCTTATACATCAATTTGTGCTTTAAGCCTTGGGCTTTCACCTCGGCCAAATACTCATCACAAGATTGACCCCGTCCCAAAGCCAAAAACTGCTCGACCGTCAACGGTAAAGTGGCATCAAAATGAATGGCCTGAGGGGTATAGCCAATGCTAAGATCCGCATGTTTGTGAATGCGTCCCTCATATCGGGTCTCAAGCCCTAATAAACACTTAAGCAAACAGGACTTGCCGGCACCGTTTGGTCCTATCAACGTCACGATTTGACCGGCTTTGACTTGCAAAGAGACGCCCTCAAGGATGGTTTTACCATCCAACCTAAGAGTTAAGTTATCTGACTCTAGTAATACTTGGGTTTCTTCTTGCATGAAGACAAGCCTTTCACATATGCTTAGTGTTGAAAAATCCGATTATTGTATCATGTCATTGAATAGAATCCGCCAAACATTCGTTTGTTTAAGTTTTGTAACTTTTTTTTCATGGGCCTCTCCTGCGCTTAGTCTTGAAGTAACGGTGAGTATTGCGCCCGTGCATAGTCTCGTAAGCGCTTTGACCGAAGGAGTCAGCGAGCCGGCCTTGATTGTGAGCCCCAACGCATCTCCGCATCAATTTGAGCTTCGCCCTTCCGATGCAAAGGCTTTGGCAAAAGCTGATTTGGTGATTTGGGTGGGCCCAAGTCTTGAGTACTATTTAGAGAAACCCATAGATACTCTAAGCTCACCTGAAAAGGTGGTGACGTTAATGGAGCTTGAGCAGATTGCATGGCGTCCTTTTGATGCTCCCTGCCAACACCATCATCACGGAGAGTCCGCTGATCATAAGCATGACCACGACCATGACCATGACCATGATCATGGTGATTTAGATCCGCACTTTTGGTTAGATCCCATAGTCACCGCCCAAGCCATGCACATCATTAAAGACAAACTGATTGAGCTTGATCCAGAGCATGAGTCTATCTACTTGGCCAACGCGAACAAGCTTGAGCAAAGGCTTCATGCTTTGCAGCAGAGTTTTGACGAAGACTTGACGGACGTTCGTGACACCGCGTTCATGGTCTATCACGATGCTTATGGGTATTTCACCGACCGATTTGATTTAAATCTTATTGGTGCATTTAACATCAATCCAAATGCGCCCCTTAGCTTGCGCCGCATCAAAGACATTCGTAAACAGGTTGATAAGCATAATGTTGTGGCCTTGTTTCGTGAGCCTGGCGTAAACATAGACTTGATGAATCGTTTGGCTGAGCAGACAGGAACTCGTCTGGGGACTTTAGATCCAATCGGCTATGACATCGAGCCTGGCCCCGATGCCTACTTTGAAATGATGCAACGGTTGAACGATGAGCTTAAATCAACTTTGCAGGACTTGGAGTAAAAACCCAAATCCTAGGGTCGCGCCTACCCATTGATTGTTCATAAAGGCTCTAAAACACAACGAACGATCGCGCGTTTCAATCAGCAACCATTGATAAACAAACATGCCACCGGTTGCCAATATCGCCCCCCCACTCCAAAACCCAAGCAACTGGCTCTGGTAGGCAAATGCCGTAATCAGCAAAAGATAAAGAGCCATAAAGCCTGCCATGATCGCTTGAAGGTATTTACCAAAAAGAATGGCCGTTGATTTGACCCCAATCTTTTGATCATCGTCGATGTCGACAAGGGCATAATGCGTATCATAAATGACAGCCCAAATAAGCGTCGCGATGAACAAGGTCCAAGCTTGAGCGGGTACGCCATTCGTTACAGCTGCGTAACTCATGGGGATGGCCACCCCAAAGGCAGCCCCTAGAATAAACTGAGGCAAATGGGTGTAGCGTTTTACAAATGGGTAACAAAACGCTAGCGCAAGCGCAAGGAATGAAAGCTTAATGGTCAGAGTATTCGTACATAAAACGAGAACAAAACTTGCAAGCGATAAAACAACAAACGTTGTTATGGCTTGCTTAAGAGTGAGCTGCCCTTGCACCAACACGCGCGAACGAGTACGTTCCACAAACCCATCAAAATTGCGATCGGCGATATCATTGATGGCGCATCCGGCGCTGCGCATCAAAAAACAACCCAGGGAAAAAATAATCAAGGTGGAAAGTTCGGGCAGTCCACGACTTGCAACCACCAACGCCATGAACATGGGCCAAAACAATAAGAGTGTGCCGATGGGTTTGTTCATGCGACAAAGTTTGGCGACATTGAACCATGTGGATTGGGAAAAAATATTTTGTGCGACTGCCATAATTGATTCATTTGTTTCGAGTCAATAGGCAAACTATTGTAAAGTTTTTCAGAAAAAATGCGAGCAAAGATAAACTTTAGGATTTTTTTTTCGTAGTTTTTCGATGGAATGACCAAATTATTGACAACTCCAACTAAATTTGGTCTACAATACTGGGTAAGGAACCTTTTTACAGGTTCTTTACCCTAAGGGGGCTTGTCACAGACCGCTGCAAAAGGGCGAACACGCAGAGGAAGATGGGTAGCCCCCTTAAATTTTTCTACTCTTCTTTATTTTTCAAGACCTTACTCACCATTACGCTGCCATAGCAAGTTGTTCGAAAGCATCTTTAATCCGTGCCAACCCCCAATCAATTTGCTCTTTGGTAATCACAAGAGGTGGAGCAAAGCGTATCACCGTGTCATGCGCCTCTTTAGTTAACACTTGGTTGCGCATTAATTTCTCACACACCTCTCGAGCGCTGATTTTTGAGGTGTCTATTTCGACCCCAATCCATAATCCTTTACCCCGTATGTCTTTGATGTACGGTGATTTTATTTTTCTTAACTCGTCCATGAGGTAATCACCGAGTTGTTTTGAGTTTTCGGCCATGTTGTCTTGAACCAACAACTCCAACGAACTAAGAGCTACCGCACATGCAAGAGGATTTCCGCCAAAGGTAGAACCATGAGATCCTGGATTAAAGACATCAATCAAATCTTTACGACCCACAAACGCAGAAACCGGGTATATCCCCCCTCCTAATGCTTTCCCTAAAATTAACCCGTCCGGGACGATCCCCTCATGTTGAAAAGCGAACATTTTTCCTGTGCGCGCCAGCCCCGTTTGGATTTCATCCACAATCAGTAACACATTGTTCTCTTTACAAAGCTTGGATACTTCATGGAGCCAACCTTGTGGAGGAATTTGAATGCCCGCCTCACCTTGCATGACCTCCACCAAAAAGGCACAGGTATTCGGGGTAATCGCCGCTTTTAATGCGCCAATGTCCCCATAAGCGACTGGCTTAAACCCTGGGGTGAATGGGCCAAAGTCTTTTTGATACTCATCGTCGGTAGAAAAGCTGGTGATGGTCACGGTGCGACCGTGGAAGTTATCCTCGCACACTAAAATTTCCGCTTGATTCGGTGCTATCCCTTTAACCTGATAACCCCAGCGTCTGGCCGCTTTAATCGCCGTCTCAACCGCCTCAGCGCCCGTGTTCATCGGCAAGGCTTTGTCTAATCCACTGAGTTCACAGACTTTGTCTAAAAACGGATACAGCTTGTCGGTATGAAACGCTCTTGAGGTAACCGCTAAGGTTGAGGCTTGGTTGATCAACGCTTCGAGCAAGATTGGGTTTGAATGCCCGTGAGAGACGGCCGAATAGGCGCTCATCATGTCCAAATATTGATTGTCTTCTACATCCCAAAGCCACACGCCAAGCCCTTTGGACAACACAACGGGCAAAGGATGATAGTTGTTTGCACAGCGAAGCGATTCGCCTTCGATGATTTTATGGGTATCGTTCATGAAACCTCCCTAATCGTTAACATTCAGCTGAGCTATCATCTGATGCACCAGCTTGAGGGTTTTTTTATCCTCATCCAGCATTGGGTTGTATTCCGTGATTTCCAATGCTTTGAACATTGACTGCGCACAGACTTGACGCATCAATGGTAAAAAACTCTGCGCGCACAAGCCATCCTTTTCAGGGGAGCCCACGCCAGGCGCATGAATGGGATCAAAACCATCTAAATCGATGGTCATGCCAAATCCTTTACTGGCGTTTGAGACGATGCTCACCGCTTCATCCATCACACTGTCGAGTCCGCGCTGTTCACACTCATCCATGTAAAAGACTCGAACCCCCAGCTCTTCAAGCAGAGCCTTTTCTCCCGTTTCAAAGGAGCGTATTCCCACCAAAGCCACATGCTTTGGGTTCAGTTTTGGACTAGGGCCTTGCATGTGGGTAAGTGCGCTCATCCCACGACCAAGCAATGCGGCTAAAGGCATACCATGAATCGCGTTGGATGGTGTCGTTTCATGCGTGTTGGCATCCATGTGAGCATCCACCCACAACAACCCAAACGCTTGTTGAGCCTTCAACGCGGCGGTGACACCACTAAACGTGCCGACGGCAATCGAATGATCTCCACCCAATACGACCGGCAAATCATCACTTTGCATACAAGCCTCAACCTCATTGGCAAGTGATTGAAGGGTTTCAATGATCCATTCTGTACGCTGCTCAAAAGGGACCATCCCTTTGTCTTGATAGGTAACACTAGGGGCCACCGATGTTCGCCAATAGGCATTGGCGGCCGCTGATTCTAATTGGCTTTGCTTTAGCGCAACAGGACCTAGCTCGGTATCAGGAATTTGGGCACCCCAGCCTAGCTGAGCGCCAATCAACGCGATAGAATTTGCCATTCCTTCGGACTCCAGTATTCGTATGGACTTTTCATTCTGCCTGAGAGTGACACTGGAGAAAAGACCTGCTTTTTTCAGGTCAAAGATAAGCTAAGTCAACCTACTTTAGCGTATTCACTAACCGAGGACAGCCAGCGAGAGGATAAGGCATGATAGAGAACGTCAAGATCTTCTTGCGTTTGATGCACCCATGCATTCAAATCTTGAACCAGCGATTGATGCAAAACCAAATCTGCCACTTTAAAACTTTTGACGCCTGTTTGACGAACGCCTAGGACCTCACCGGGTCCACGAAGCTCCATATCTTTTTCCGCAATCTCAAAACCGTCGTTGGTTTTTCGCATGACACCCAGCCGTTCTTTTGCGTACATGGATAGTGGGCTTTGATAGAGCAAAAGGCAAAAGCTTTGATCGCCACCCCGACCAACACGACCTCGAAGTTGATGCAATTGAGCTAAACCAAGTCGTTCAGGGTTTTCTATGACCATCATGGTCGCCTTAGGCACATTCACGCCAACCTCGATGACGGTGGTCGCCACCAAGACATGGATCTGGCCTCGCTTAAACTGCTCCATGATCAACTCTTTTTCAGCGGCTTTGAGCTTTCCATGGATGCAAGCGACTTCAAGGTGCGGGCATTGCTCTTTGAGGGTTTCAAAGGCGGTGGTGGCCGCTTGTACCTGAAGGTGCTCCGATTCTTCAATCAACGGGCACACCCAATACACTTGCTGGCCTTTTTCTACGAGCA
>CAYNJF010000052.1:0-14289 GCA_964397555.1 uncultured Francisellaceae bacterium | reverse complement strand
AATGAATTGTTAAATATGCGTAGGCACCTAAAAGATAAGCATGAGATGGCCAAAAGACACATGATATCTATTTATGGCTCTGAGTCAAAATTAAAGGAGGTTCTATTTAGGGTAAAAGAAGCGGAAAAGCTTGGTGACGAGGCTACTGCTTACATAACCATTCCAGATTCTGTTCAGCAATTTAGGGTTATTGAGCGAGCAATACGAAAAATGGATAAAGCCGTCGAAGAAGCTGAGCAAAAAAAAGCAGCTCACCAATTTGATTATAATATAAAGATAGAAGAGGGCGCAGAAAATGCAGATGATCCTGAAGCCCGAACCTTCAAACAAATACAAGGAAAAATAGATAGTGGCATTAAGAGGCATGATGAGATTATGAAATCCATTGCTCAATCTAATAAAAGAATTAAGTCTCTTAAAAAAAGCTTATCTCCATTTAATCGTTTTCTTCGACTTGATCAAGGGACAAGTAAAGTTCGTTTAGCGTTAGCGCTTGAAAAGCAAAAACTTGAGTCTCTTATTAGCATGGGGAATGACAACATCAATGAGATTAAAATTACCCATCATACCCAAATTCAAGATGTTCACTGGCAAGTTCGCCAAGGTCTTGATTCCCAGATGAAAAATGACGTAACCCCTAGGTTTAATCAACTCAAAGATGAATTTTCAAGAGCATCGGCACTTTCTGCTAATGAAAGAAACCTTTTGTCCGAGGATGCACCTAAAATGTTTGAGCGTAAACTTGAAGACGCTCGTAATATGGTTGCAAAAGCAAATATGGATCTCATGCGAGGAAACGTTAAAAGTGCGTCAAAAGCAGTCCGCGAAATAGGGCTTATGCTGAAAGAGACCAGAGATCTACCTGCAGGTGTTTGTAACCCAAACGATTTCCTTAATCAATTAATTATGATTAAGGAGTGCATTGACAGGATGGAGAGACAAGAGCAATTTGACCCTAACTCAAATTACAATCCTAAAGTCGCGAATTTTGGCTCGACTCTTGAAATCAACATAAAAAAAATACAGCCTCAAATAGAAGCGCTTCAAAAACGCAGTGCCGGACCATCAAGGGAAAGACATTCTGCTATTTTGACTCAATCCAAAGCGGTTCGAGAACATGTGGAGAGCAAGCCAATGGTTGAATCAGATGTGAGTCTTTCAGTGGCTCCTAAAGTAAAGCCCAAATAACAAACATTTTATGAGAACACGGAAGTTCACCTTCAGCTTTTATAATACAGAATCATGCTTTTACTTCATGGTTTAGCGATTTACCCTCTTGCGAAGAGTTCATTCGTTCCTTTCTTTTCTTTTAAAGTACAACTTTAAAATCATGTGATATTTTTAAGTAACCTTAATGTTATTTAAGTGCTAGTTTGTGGCTAGTTCAGCGGCTAAGTTTGGATTAATCTCTTCACAAGTGATGCTAATTGGGACATTAAATGAGCTGTTGATATATGTATTGGTTCAGTCATTTTGTATTGTCGATGTTTGCGTATTTAGACAAGAGGGAACGCTCTATTGAGAGTAACTCTTTACTTTCTTACCAAGTAACGTTGCCGACTCTATATGACTTATGATTTGTTTATCGGTTAATGAGTTCATTTTGGCACTTGGCAGATAGCTTGTTCTTTTCTGATGACCGATTTTGGCCCGTATGACTAAATTGGCATTAATAAGTAAAGCAATGGAGCGTCTAACTAGCGCTTTATTCAGCGAGGTTAATGTGGCTATTTTTTGAATATCCAGAGGACTGTCTGTCTTCTCTTGCTCATTGACTAAAGTCTCTAAGATCCTTAGGCAAGCTTCCCGTTGATTTGCAATGGGGATCTCTTCTAAAGACAGCTGCCAAACTTGCGTAATGTTTGAATCTATCACATAGCATAAGCAGGCCCCAAAGATAAAAATCATCCAGCTGAAATAAATCCAGAGCATAAACAAAGGCACGACTGAAAAACTTCCGTAAATCACTCCATACTCATTCAGATGTCCTTGAAACAGCATGTAGGCATATTGAGCAATCACAAATAAAAAGGCAGTGGTGACTCCACTGATAAAGGCACTTTTAATGTTGACCCTTGATTTGGGTAATCCAAGGTAACATAGAGCAAAAATTAAAGAAAACAAGACCAAAGTTGCCAACTGAAACGATTGTCGTTGATAGCCACTGAAATCATAGCCAAAGAGTTCACCTAGGTAGATGACGCCCCCTTGGATGATTGATGAAATAGATACAATGGCCACGGGGGCTAAAAAAATAAATGCGATGAATTGATTGATTCTTAATATGGAGCCATGGACGTACTTTAAATCCCAGAACCGATTAAACATGCTGTCCAGGACTCTTAAGACCTTTAAAACAGACCAGAGCACGACCATTAAGCCTATGCCTGCTATCAAGCCTTCTTTGGTTTGAGAGAGGGTGGTTTCGGTAAAGCTTCTTAAGTTCTCATAAATCGTCTCGTGCCCCTGAAATAGCTCTGTCAGAGCATTTTCAAGGTAGCCATCAAACCCAAAGCTTCGTGCTAATCCAAACATCAACGCCAATAAAGGCACTAAAGAGAAAAGAGTAAAAAACGTCAAGGTGGCCGCACTTTGTGAACCTTGTTCCATATGAAACTTTCTTAAAGCGCTAACTAGTAAAGCGATTGGGGTTATGTTGGCAAACCGTTTAAGCTTTTTTAGTAATAACATACTTTTTTAGTTCCAATTTGAGGCGCTCTTTAATTAGAAAATTCTCTTAATTCGAATACGGTATCAGAAAAACCCCGACCTGTATTCGGCGATCTCATGATGCGCTTCAAGACAAAATCAAAAAGAATAGGGTTATGTTCATAGATAGTACGAAGTGCCGGTACATCATCCTTAGTTATCAAGCCAGATTTAGCCAGTTTTGATAAAGACACGATAACGTTTACAGCGGGTAATGGGTAATCTGAACCATAGAGTAAACGTGAATGCCATGCTTCGTTATCAATGATTTCTATTAAGTTGTCCATATCCCGATTTACAAAGTGGGTGGATGATATGTCGGCATACAGATTATCTTTATATTGTTCATTGTTCATTAGGCGCTTAAATAAATCAAAGCATGCAATGGATTGATTACCGTTATCTAAATCCTCACAGTCCCCCAATGAGGCCGCATGAGCCATAATGATGCGCACGCCCATATCAAGGGGTTTTTTAAACGACAATGGATTACCAAAGCTTTGCGCATTCGAAGAGACGGCATGTTCATCCCCTGTGTGCACGATGAGCGTCATGTCCAGCTCCTTCACAGCTTGATAAAAGTCTGTGTACGCTGGCGAGGAGGGATCAATGTTCATGGCATTGGGTAACCATTTGACAAGCCTGGCTCCTTGCCCATGCCATTTTTTTAACAATTCAATCGCGTCTTTTCTTGCTGGATGAATGCTTATAACCGGCTTTATTTGTTCATGTTCTTTCGATGCCTTAGCAACGACTTCATTGGCAATAAAGAAGTCTGATTGTGCCAAGTCCATATTACCGGATGAGTCATGGTAGGCATCAAAAGCGAATAAATGGTAAGTCATGGGTGGGGTATGTTTGATGATGTCGTAAACGGTGTTCATGTATTGCTTGTAGGAGCCTTCGATATCATCTATTTTTGCCGAGTGGCTAAATACCTTCATTCGCATGTATTTTCCCACATTCCACCAATGCAGGAACTCAGGATTGATATAAGTTAAGTTGCTTCCATCAATGCCAAGTGCGTGAAGATGATAATCAGCGGGGCTCTTAATTCCTTCAAATGAGGTTTCGATGAGTCGTTTCACGTCGTCGGTCGCATTAAACTCAAGGCTGACCGGTCTAAATTTTGAGGCGCCTGCGATGTAAGGCAAAGAAAGCTTAAAGGCTCCAAACACTAAGGCTAAAAGTAGAAGGCCGAACAGCACCGTTTTTCCGATCAATTTTGACACAATACGCTCCTTTGTTACCTCAATTGTAGACCGGTTAAAGCAAATGAGCTTGCCAGCAGATAAAGAAGATAAGATCAAAAAAGGGAAAAACCCATGCTTGCATATATACTCAGCGCTGTCATTCTTGCTTTGTTTTTGCTGTGGTGCCACAGGTTTGTGTTCCAAGGCCTTGTGAATGCCTCAGGATGGCTTGTTCGTGGCTGGATTATGATCCAACTGCTGTTGATGTCATGGCTTACGGTTCTTCTCTTTTCTTTCACTTTTGAGACGTATCATGAGAGTACGTCTAAGCCAGGCAAAACCATTGAGACCGTCATCGTTCGAGAAGCGAATGATATCAAAACGGATGATCCATACAGTGGTGTGCAATCCAACCCCTCTGAAGATGGTGGGCTTGATTTGACGATCATCAAACCCGATCAGATCAAGGTCAACTTTGATGCGGTGGCAGGGCTCGATGGAGCCAAACAAGAGGTCAAAGAAATCGTTGATTTCATGAAAAACCCAGGCCGTTACACTGAGCTTGGGGCAACCATGCCACGAGGTGTTCTGTTGTACGGCCCTCCAGGAACCGGTAAAACACTCATAGCCAGGGCAGTAGCCGGGGAGTCAGGGGTCACTTTTATCGCCGTTGATGGGGCAGGTTTTGATGAAATGTGGGTAGGTGTAGGTGCCGCGCGCGTTCGTGAATTATTCAATACGGCTAGGCAACATGCCCCCGCGATTATCTTTATCGATGAGTTGGATGCAGTCGCACCCTCACGCACGGCGCCAGGGGCCACCATGAGTGGACGTATTCAAACCATTAACCAGCTTTTAGCGGAAATGGATAATGTGTTGGAAGACAAGAATAAAGGGATTGTTGTCATGGGAGCGACCAACCGACTGGACTCGATTGATTCAGCCCTACTCAGACCTGGTCGATTTGATCGCAAAGTCTTTATACGCCTACCAAATTTTGAAGAACGCAAAGCTATTTTTCAAATCTATCTCGATAAAGTCAAATTGAGCAAAGGCATTGATTTAGATTCATTGGCGGGAACAACGTACTCGTTCTCAGGCGCTGAAATTAAAAACCTAGTCAACGAGGCTACCTTGCATGCAGCAAGAAACAATCAAAAGACGGTTACTCAAGCCGATTTTAATCATGCGATTGACAAGATAAAGCTTGGCCTTGAAATCAAGAATGCGCTTGTCTCTGATGAGGAAAAGCTATTGACCGCTTATCATGAGGCAGGGCATACCCTAGTTGGAATTATGATGCCCAACTACAACCTTCGATTTAATAAAGTGACCATCGGGGTTCGTAATGAAACTCTGGGTGTGACGCACTTTGAGCTTCAAGACGATGGCTACAACATGAGTCGCGGCTCACTTGAAGATCAGCTTGCCATGCTATTGGCGGGTAAAATCGCTGAAGAGATGGCGGTGGGTAAAGATATGGTGACCACAGGGGCATCATCTGATTTAAGTCGAGCTACCAAAATTGCACAAAGCATGGTCATGGATTGGGGACTCTCCAACATCAGTGACTCCATTGCGTTTTCTTCGCTTGATCATTATCCAGTGGAGAGTGTTAACAATGAAATCGTACGTATCCTGGATAATGCTCACGATAGAGCGAAAGACTTACTCACAAAAAACCGCGCTAAACTCGACGCGCTAGCAAAAGCTTTAGTGAAAAAGGAAATTCTTACTCGAGAAGAAGTGATGGCCATCATCAACAAGCATTGATCGAGCACGCAAGTTGCGTGCTTAACTTGGTTCTCCAGGTTAAACTCTAAAAAAAGCTAATGGAACTAGCGATGATTGGAGCCCCGGGCTTTGTAACCAAGTTACTTAATTGCCAAAAAGGTGATGAAGAGGATGCCGCCTCTTTTTATGATTTTATTCACGAGGTTTTAATCCAAAACCCGGACAGTCGTTTTCCATTTGAGCAACCACCACCCCCGCAGCCCCAAATCGAAACCATCGCCCTCAAAGGAGGCGGAGCTAAGGTAGCGGGCTACTTTGGGGTTACTGATGCCTTAAGTGAACTGGGGCTGTTGGACGGCCTCAAGCATATTATTGGCACCTCAGGTGGCGGCATCTTTGGTCTTTTCTTTAGCCTGGGCTTCTCTGGCCCTCAAATCACCAAGTTATTTGAGCGGGTCTCATTGGTTGATGTGACGGATAAGCGAGGGAGTTTTTTTGGTCAGTGGTGGGCGTCAACCCCCATTGCACAGAGCCTTGATGCGATCATTTCAGGGCATATTTATTCGGGGGAAGTGCTTAAAGAGTTAGTTCAAGGCATCCTTGAGTTTGTGCTTGGTGACAAAGAAGCGACATTTCGTGATTTGCACCTTGCTAAGCAGGAAAATCCAAGACTTAAAGATTTAAACGTTGTGGCAACAAAGCTCAAACCCGATCCGGATGAGTCGCCCGTGACGTTATTTGGGCATTTCACCACACCGGATGTCCCCATATGGAAAGCCTTTTGTGCGACCCTAGCCTTACCAGGGGTTTTTCCGCCAGTAGAAATTGATGGGCGCATGTATGGTGATGGTGGGTTGTCAAATAATTTTCCGCTAGACTTGGCCAGTCTTGATGTCTTTGAAAATCCTCGATATCCATCACGCAAAGTTAAATCCAAAGGGCATCCAAACGGAATTTCCGTTAGAGATACGGCTCTGGGTGTCAACCTTATCACAAAGACCGAGCAGCTCAATCCAGATCATCAAGAATTATCTGAACCTCAACAACGATTCATCACGGAAAAAAACATTGAACTAAATCGAGATAAGCGGCCTAGCTCTCCTAAAAAAGGATGGACTTATTATGATTTGATGGTCGCCATCGTCGGTTATGCTTTTGGCTGGCGAAAACCAGAAAACACCGAACAAAAAGCGCTGGCCAATATGGGGAATGTAGCCCAGGTTTATACATGGGATCTAGGCACCATTGAGTTTAATGCTGATGTGGAGAAAGTCGAAAAAGTTATTCGTTCGGGCCGTCTCGCGATTAAAAATTACGTGGCCAAGCATCGAGATCCATGCAAGCCTTATGAGCGAGGGAGCTATCGTGAGCTTGAGCTTTTAAGTAAATTTAATTTAACCTTAGATGAATGTAGAGAGCAACTATCCCACACCGTCTTTGATTTACTGACTGAGATGTATCGCTATGACCCCATGGATACGGAATCTTATCGTGAAAACCTTCGTATTGCCAATCATGTCTACGATATTCAGTGTGTTTTGCAGCGAATGAGAGATCAGGATCTTCTTTGTGACCAAAGTGAGACTCAGGCTCAGTCCAGTGAGGCACTCAGTCTCGAAAAACCTAGCGTCAGGGCGCTTGTCGAGTCGGTCTTTATGGATGCATCTCATCAGTTTTGTTCTCGCATGGAGCAAAGACGACAAATTGCTATTTGGCTGGATATCTTTGTCGAACCCGATCAATTTTTACGTTATGTTCGCCAAATCATCGTCGAATCGGCCTGTTTAAGTGAAAGAGAACGTGAGCTGCATCCTACCGAGGCTGACCAACTTGCGTTGATGCAAAAAAAAGAAGAAAAAGCCAGGACTCTCATCAATACTCGGGTAGGCGATCTTTGTGATTTGGCGACTAACCAGTCGGCTTTTGGGGTGGATGATACCTTGGTTGAAGTTGCAGCTAGGTATAATCTAGGATTATTGATTTACTTGTTTGATAAATTATCCAAAAAAGATGCCCAGCTGTATCAAACCTCACGCTTAGAGCGTCCTTTTCTTGAGCACATGCAATCCATGTCGAAAAGTCCGTTTTTCGCAGCCAATGCGAATACAAATCACTGCGCTGAAACCATTGATTTTCTGTGGAATCAAGGTCTAACGCCATGGCAAAAGTATCAGGGTAAAAATGCCATCCATGGCGCCATTGATGATGAAAATATCGTCGCCGTTGAAAAGTACTTATCCCTTTTATCCCAATCCAGATATTACCCAGGCGAAACTGTCTTTGGCTTTCATCGTCAACCAGTTGTCCATTATGTCATAGAGCATGCCTCAACAGAGTTTATAAGGCAGGTCATGGCCCTGGGTATCGTGCAACGAGACTGGATGAATCAAGTCGACTACTTAGGACGAACGCCCAATGATTTGCTCGCCACCAGGGAAGAGGGCATTAGTCTTTGGGCCGAACTTGTTCATAACAAACCAAAATTGTTCTCTGCGGTACGAGATCAAAATACCCAAAGAAGACAAGCATTCATCGAATCCGTCGAGCAAGCATTTGAGGCACTCTGTCAGGCAAGCGATGAGGAAGTCGGTAAATTAGTTCATGATCTTGATATTCATGTCCTTGGCGAGTTAGTGCTCAACTACGACCTCATTCGCTATGGCATTGACGCAAACAAAGGCGAAATGCTCTATGCGATATTTACCCGATTACGGGGTGAGGGTCTCAAAGTGGAGCTCGATAGGTGTTTAGATTTGCTGGGGGATGAGCTTTCGTCCCGAGCCATGCGATTGGTTGAAACACTTGAGCCAATCCCAAGTGTCGATGTCCCACCACAAGCTCATGCTGGACCAAGTACATTAACGGTACAAGTCGATGATGTTTTATCGACGCATAGACCAACGGTCCTTCTTCAATATGACTCCGATAGGGGAGCCTCACCCCCGTTAAGCCCGTTGATGGTGGATGATGACGCTCATATACTTACCGAGGATGAGATTCAACGTCTAACCAGCATGGCTAATGGTTTGACCGAACATATGGCTGAATTAAAACTGTAAGGCAATTGCAATGTTGACATTCTTCACTTACCTAGCTTCCTATTCCGAGAAAGACTGGAGAGAACAAGCGCTCCCTGAAGATGAGTTTGACCCCCGCGAGTATTTGATGTCTCATCCCTTGTTTAAAAAGGAAGCGCCTGATTTTAAATCTTTAAAAGACAATGAATGCTACCTTCTTTCAAAGCCAACAAGGCCTGGAGATACCACCAAGTCTTTCTTCGAAATTCATCAAAAGGTTAAAGTGATGGGGAGCGAGCATCGAACCATCTATCAAAAAGGCAGCATTGAATTGGCGCCAGAACGAGAAGATGAATCCTTTCGTATCATTGCTCGAATCGAACATTCCATGCGATGCATGACAGGCGAAGACTTACAGGTGATGATGGCTAAATTTTTATGCATGGACCAAAAAATCCCCAATAATTTTTTGCATAACTTTAACCACAAAAACCGAAAATCAGATTTTTTAATCCGTTAGCGAGTTCCAAGTTGCCATAGGGTTTGTAACTTAATGATTAAAACTTTAAAGGAATGGTTATGCTTTTTTTGCCTAAGATTTTTTTCTACGCATAAGATGCCTTATTTTAGGCGTCACATACTCATCAAAACGTTCAGCGTATGCCCCATCTCTTGCCTTTGATTCAGGACACTCATGTTGCATGCTCTCTAGTCTTGCATTCAACCGTATTAAAACAGCACGGCTTGACTTATTATGGTATAAATCAAACGTCTCACTCGGCTCAAGGGTATGATATTGATTTTTAAAGGATTCTGGGTATTGTTGATACAGGGCGTTAAAAATGAGCTTTCCAGCAATAGAGTCCCATAACCCGCCGCCGATTTTAGCGCTGATGATGGCGCACTCCACATTATTAAATCGGGCTCTGGCATCTTTATCATTAAACCCATGAAACAACAAGCTTAAGTTGGGGTCAACCTCACCTTTGGGCTTATACAAATAGCCATGGATGTCGGCACCAATGTCTTCTTCGTGCAACCCACAAAATGGTTGCCAGGTATGATTAAATGCAGAGTTTTGACCCGTGCACCGATAAAAGCGTACCCCGTCTACTGCCGTCATCCAACGTTCGCTATGGGTGCGATAACAAACGGTCTCTAATTCAATGGCTTGCTCTTGGCTATCACGTTCATATTCCTGTCTTGGCTCGTCTAAGCTCAGGGTGCGCATTTGCTCGCGCTTGGTGTCGTAGAAAGCAAAATCGATATCCGAGTGACCAAAAATCGACTGATACGCGTTTTGCGCATCTTCTTCAGAGAGTCCCATCAGATCGCACTGATTGAAGGCAACCCCATACTGAGTCTCAAGCTCACAAAAAAACAAATCAAGACTTGCCTTTTCGCGGCTGCCGTAGAATTGTATTTTCTTTTCAAACAACGCTTTGGAGGCTTTTTCATACAGGTTGGTCAATTGTTGATCAATCTTTTTAATTCTCTGCGTAAAATCAAGCGCCATGGTCGTCTCTCTTACGAATAGTTTTGATGAACCAGAGAAAGCCATTTACGGTTTTCTTTACGCTCTTGTTTGGGCAGGGTGCGATAACGACCCACCAAATGCTCCATTTCAAACTTGGCTTTATCCATGAGATTCAAACGGATTAATAAACGAATATAATGAAAATGTGTCTCAAAATCGTAATGCATCGACAACATCTTTTCATATTCGAACATCGCCGCTTCAAAGTGATGATTGGCAACCAGTGCTTTAGCAAACACTTTCATAGCGCTTAAGTCGTGATGGCTAGATAAGGCCAACGCTTGCTTGATACTATCAAACGCTTGTTGATTCATCTCTAAATCAAGCTCTAAGGTGGCTTTGATCACCAACAATTCAACCGTATAAAGATGCTTATTCTTAAGCAACGGATAAATGGTTCGATAGGCCATTTCAAAGTTGTCGTTCTTGATGTGGGCCTGAGCAAGCGCTAAGACGTTTTCTTGACTTGGTAACTTAGCGACTTTTGTCTCTAATTGCGTCAAAGGATCTGGCCTTTTAAACACAATCGGACCTTTCGAGCGTAATTTGCGTTTTGTGCCCTCAATGCTCGGCATCAAAAACTCAACCACAAGGTAGATTAGGGCACCAATAACCGGAAACATCACCACACAAAGAATAAAAGTATCGCTGTAGCGCTTATCTTTGGCATCTTTGATGCATAGCAGCTGCATAATAACGAGGACAGTAAGACTGACTATGGGCATGTTTTTCTCTTCCAGTATTAGTGCGTAGAAAATATGTTACTTAACTAAGTTACTGAAAGCAATGCATATTCTTGAGATTAAGATGTGTGGTGGTCAGGGCAGGATAAGAGGAAAAGCGTGCTTTTGCACGCTTTTCCTCTACGTCTATTTACGTAGGCAATCAGTTCTTATCACTCAACAATCCTTCGAAAGAAGGGTGATCAAAACTGTCCAAATCGTCTAGTCCAAGCTCGGCCAAAAGCTCTGGATCAGAAAAAGCTTCCGGTAAAGCAAGTTCATCGGTCAATAATTGAGCATTCATACGGCCATCATCAAGGCTATAGTTATCATCTCTTGCAGCACTGTATACGGCGTTTGATTCCACATCGGTCAAATGGGAATCCATACGATCGGCACTTGCTGTGCTTGCAACACCTGCCAATAAAACCGCGCTTATCATGGTTGTGACTTTCATCCAAGTCTCCTTGTCTTTGTTATAACGGCGCAATCATATCAAGTCGTGCTCATTATTCAAAATGAATGGCGATCTTGTATTTGGTTTTTAAGAATCGTTTTCGTGAGTACTTGGGGTAAAATTACAGGTTCACCTTGTTCGTAATACACGTACAAAGGGACCCCAGCACGCCCAAAGGATTGCAAATATTGGGTAATCTCAGGAGAGGCTTGAGTCCAATCAAGAGTAATAAATTTAACTTTCTCTTGTTCGAAAAAGGCCTGAACCTGTGGATCTTGAAAGACCAATCGTTCATTTACCTTACATGTGATGCACCAGTCAGCCGTCACATTGACCAAAACGCGCTGGTTGGCTTCAAGTGCTTGGTTTAGCGCATCCATGCCTTGTGCAGAGGAGATCTCTACCTCAGGTTCGATGCTTGGGTTGGCCAACCAGGTAAAACCAATAAACAGCAAACCCAACGCCAACCCCTTGAATCGATATTGAACTTGTTGGTTCAGCCAGAGCATAAACCCAAGGGCTACAAGTCCGATTAACACCAACCCTGTCACAGAAGGCGTGCTTAATCTCATCAAGACCCATAAAACCCAGACGACGGATAAGAACATAGGAAAGGCGAGTAGCTGCTTAAACGTGTTCAGCCAAGGTCCAGGTTTAGGGAGCCATTGGCTTAACGATGAAACAATCGTAAGCAATACAAACGGCGAGGCCAATCCAATGCCTAGGGCCAAAAACACACTAAAAATCGTATAGACTGGCTGAGTAAGCGTATACCCGATGGCCGGTGCCATAAAAGGGGCGGTGCAGGGAGTGGCGACCAAAGTAATCAATAAACCCGTCATGAAGGAGGAGCGAAGCTTGTGCTCTGGATGACCCTTAGCATTCAATCCCATGGGGATGATGAATTCAAACCAGCCCATCAAATTACAAGCCACCAAAAATAAGATAAAACTCATGCTTATCAAAAACACAGGAGACTGCATCTGAAAACCCCAGCCAACCATCTCACCGGTGCTCTTAAGCCCAACAATCACACAAGCGAGCCCAACAAACGCTAAACAAATCCCTGCCGTATAAAAGAGGCCATGCAAACTACGTTCTTTCAAAGGCAATTGATTTAACTTGGTCAGTGACAAAACCTTGAGGGTTAAGATAGGGAAGACACATGGCATGATGTTTAGAATCAGCCCTCCCAACAGCCCAAAGGCGATGGCCATCCAAAAACCCATGGGGCTACTTGATTGGGCCGTCGCCTCAATGAAAGACTTGAATCGATAGTAGCGGCCATCGGTGCTTAAAATAAACCCAGATAAGGAGGAGGCATTTTCTTGAAGCAGTGGAAGGGTGTATTGATCATTGGACGCTTGATTAGGCGCTTGGTTTTCTGTAATCCCGGGTTGAGCAATAAAGACATGCTCAATCTCAAAATCAAGCTCACTGGCATCAAAAACAAGTTGATTGTCGACAATGGCGCTATCCATGGCGATTGTCGGGTAGTTAATGGCATTCTCTCTTTTCTCTTCGATCAGATCGGCAAAGCCCGTTTCTACGTTGTTTGTATCATGTATCGTAAATTGCAGTTCAAACTGACCGCTTTGAGGGACGCAGATTGATTTACAGGTTAGCCATTCAAGAGTGACGGGTATGGTTTGCACACCGCTTGATTCGATTGAGGTTTTTAGCTCAAACAAAAAATACCCATGGTCCGAGTATCCATAGTCAGTTAATCCTCCTACCTTTATAGCCCGGGGCGGTAAATCAAGCAAAGGACCTTGCTCAATTCCTGAGGGCAAATCCATACCAATCTGAATCGGTAAACCTGAATCCCCTGGATTAAGCCAGTAAGTATGCCACTGGGGTTGCAACTCCAAATGGACCATCACCCACACCGAATCCCCGGCTTTGACTTGGGTCTTCGATTGCAAAAGATGCGCATTGGAATGAGACTGAAACGAAGAAGATAGACTTGCCTGACTTAATACACTGTAAGTAAACAAACTTAACAATAAGGCAAAATGAAGAAAGTTATTGAGCTTTGTTTTCATAAAAATCACTTTATTGTGACTATATCATCCCTGTTCTAAAAGCTAAATCAATGAATTTGAACAGGTTTAGCACTCATGGATTAACGACATTCACGTATAGTAATCGGTCTAAACATATGATGTAATCAGGAAAATTTATAAATAAAGGGTAGATAATGGCATATTTGGAGCAAGGTAATCACATTCAATATTTTGTGAGCTATTGCGTCGTTTCCGGCGGAAATACCAACCCAGCTGGACACTCCTTTTTGGTGCTAAGCGCCATCAATCATGATAAACAAAGCCAAGTGCCTGAAGTCATTGACGCCTTCTCTTTGTATGGTCATCCGCCTTCTGCTCAGGACGAGCCCCTTCAAGCGTCTTCTCTTTCCTTTAAGCTGTTTGGTCCTGGTCATGTGAAACAAGAGTTGTATCGTCATATCATTGCCGATGCGCCTTATAACTTTCATCATAAATCATGGGCAATCACCGATAAGCAGGCCAAGGATTTGCTCGATAAAGTCTCCTCCATGCATGGAAAGGATTTAAGTCGAAGAAATTGGTATGACGAACATATGTTTTATATCGCCAAAGGTCATTTGATTGATGAGAGTAAACTCGATACGCAAGCCGGTGAAAACGCACGACGTGTTCTAAAAGAGCTAAAAGATCTTGAGATGAAAGATCTTCTCGAAGCAAAAGGTGGAACTTTTAATGCCTTTACTCGAAGCTGTATGACCTTTAGCCTCAATAGGCTTAATGATATCGGGATAAGCAACCCTGAGATTGAGGCATATTGGATTGACACCCCTGCGCTCACCAGTGGACTTACTCATCCGATGGCGCTGTCTTTTAATGAACAGTCCAACACCTTAGAATGGACATCTCCTCTCGTG
>CAYNJF010000051.1:0-14388 GCA_964397555.1 uncultured Francisellaceae bacterium | reverse complement strand
AAAACGACCATTGAAGCTTATTTCAATCAACTTAAAAGTCGACTGGAGTCCAAAAAAGACGATTTAAGCGCAGCGTTTACAAGTGAGCACTGGAAAAACGAGGTCAAAGAGCTGTTCGAGCGTAAGGTGCGAAAAATGCATCGATCTAGGGATTGGCATGGGAATTGGCAGTACATCATGGATCAGTTTCCTTACCCTCAATGTCAGCAAGCCCGAGAATTAATGCGATGCGTTTGGTTTTATGAATTTGCCTATAAGACAGAGCACTACACCAACAACGGCATTAAGCTACGGTATACCCATGATCAACAGATGCATCTAAGAAACATCATGGTGCCCAGTGATGATGTCTCCCTAGAGCAATTTTATGGGACGAAATCCAACAAAATCATTAAATACGTGTATGGGCGAATTGATAAGTTCTCATTCAGTATCGATCAAGCCGTTGTCCAATGTATTGAGACCTATTTTGAAGATCCACTCTTTAAATCAAATGATGACTTTGATGAGTATTTTGAGAAGTTTGATTTGTTAAAAAGTGCTTTGTTGATCCAAAAATCCTTGTATGAGCGCAATTACGATGCGGTCATGATGGATTATGGGATCATCATGGAAAAGTACAAGACTTTCTGCCAAATAGATGATGACCGGGGCTATGAGGACCTTATCGCCTACTACGAGAAAGTCATTGCGATGGTCGAGATTGAACTTGCTGAATATTATAAGGGGCTCATGTGCCCGAAACTTATGTTTGAGCGTAGTGATGATCATTACTTGGTAGCCATTGAGAGAGAGCTCCAGCATTTTGAGCAAATTTTGATTGCTCAAACAACGTTTCATCACCATGCTCATGAAGTTCAATTCATCAAAGAGCAAGGAGCAGGCATTGGCCGAAAAGCGCTCGAATTTTTTAACCGATTAAGTAACTTTGAACTTGAACGACTCAGTATTTCAAAGCAAACCGCCATGGAATTTAAACAGGTGTTACCCAAAGAGGTTAAACAACTGTTGGTCGATCGCTTAGAACTATTATCCTTTGTTCAGGACATCGATGGTCACTATGCAGGCATCGTTGAAGCCTTTGGGCGATTGGTCTTAGATGAGTACGAAGATAATGCCTTGCTTGAAGCGGATATGGCTGCAATTGAAAATCTACGAGCACACCACTCAGATATGGGTGATTTTATCCGTTCCATTGTCAATCGTTTGACGGAGATCATTGGTTCCATGGAGGAACTTAATCGAATCAATTGGATTGATGGTCATCTTAAAACCCTAGAGCCTTTCTTCAAGCAAGCCGATAAAAGCGATAAGCGAAAATTATCGCAAGCGATTTGTGATCAGATGGGCGATATCATTGAAGGTTTTGCTATCGATAGCTCGCGAGGCATTCGTGATGCACAAGTGACCTACTGGAATCGAATGGGACGCCTCCTTGGTGTTCTAAATAAAGCCAATGGTGTACGAGATAACGTCAACGAAGAAATTGATAATAAGGTCACTGAACAGTATCAAAACGTCTTACAGGGAGTGACTGCCATTTTTGCTCCAGTGGATACTTTGATGGTACTAGACATCAATCAAGCGGCAAGAAAGTTAAAAAGAGCAGCTCGAACTCAACTCAAGTCGATGATCCATCAAATTGAGCCGTTGATGATGAAACAAGCCTTTTTTGTGAGTGCCTTTGGGGATTTGAAAGACAAAGTAGAGCTTGATGAGCTTGTAAAGAAACTCGCGGTTTGGCAAAGAAAAACTCTGATGGGGCTGGAGCAAGACTCTGTCAGTAAACAACGATTAGACGTTGTGTTTCAACTCATTTCCTTGGTTGGCTCAGAAACACAAAAGGCTCACAACAACACTCTTAAAAAACATTGGGTGAATTATTTAGACAACCCAAGTGAGGAAAATGCCTATCAGGTCCGTACCGACGTTCTTATTGAGGCAATCCCACAATACGTTGAGACAGTAGAGTTGCATATTTATGATTATTTCTTCAAAAAGTTCGCAATTGAAGATCATGCACAAGAAGAAATGTTTAATAAGCTCAGAGATATTAAAAAACGTTTTGCCCGTGAAACTGAGCTGCTTACCTTTCAGGACATTGAACAAAAGCTACCCAATGACCACTTCCTTAAAATCTTGAAAGAAGCTCAAGGTCCGCAATCGTTCCTTTCCCGGAAGCTCACTCCAAAATCTCGTCATGCAAAACGATTGTTTAGTGTGGTGTGTGTGATGATACGAGCCGAACAACTCGGTCACCAATGGATTCAGCGACTTGATGATGGAGATTTATCCAACATTCGAGATTTTTCAGTCGCCAAGTTGGCAGAACCTTTAAAGGCGTATTTGGGCGACATGTTTACATTGCTTGAAGTTGACTCAAAGCACTTTATTTCAAAAACAAAAGAGTGCATTGACCAGGGAGGGCAGCTGTTTGTTCCGTGGGACGCAATGGACAAGATTAACAGGCGGTCCTTAAGAAGAGCTTGATGAGGTTTGGTACCGAAGGCGAGACTCGAACTCGCACGATCTTGCGATCACCAGATTTTGAATCTAGCGTGTCTACCAGTTCCACCACTTCGGCACGCTCATCAGGTTGGCAATTATAGCAAACTGTTGTGCGCTTACAAGCTTTGTTTTCATAAAAACAATCAAAGCAAAAAAGTCATCCTTATGACAAAAATCACATAAACTCTATTTTAGTCTGTGTGAGAATGATTCTTTATATCCTTTTCTATTGAATATCGTTATACTCGCCCGAATTTTTTTTGTGAGAGTGATGCCCATGTTTTACTTAGTCTCTGCGGAACCCCTCCCTGATGAGTGCCGAGCTCTCTTTATTGAGCAGGAAATTGAAAAAAAAGTAGTTGCTCGACTTAGATTGTCAGTCACCAATGAACCGAGCAGCTTGTTTAAGCTTGTTGTTCAAGCGGCAGACCTTAGTTGGGTAAATGCATTTAAAAAAGACTCAAAATTTGCGCATCAGGTTCTTGAGAACAAAGAAGTCATGGACCTTCAAGGGCTTGGCAACATAGCAACTATCATCGTGTTGAAAGAACACTATGACGAATGTATGTCCAAGTTCTGCGAAGTATTCAAGCCTTTTCAAAGACTAAGATTTACCATCGACCAACAGTTAGGGTGGAGTAAATTCGGTTGGAATAAAGCGGTTACTTTCATTTTAGGGGAACATAAGTCATATCAATCCTTTGGGGTAAAGTTCTCAGATTTGAATAAGGCCTTAAAGGATGTTGAGTTTGCTCGACAAAATAAGGTATTTGATAAGCCCGCGGTATTGTTTGCTCATGGACTCGATCGTAAGCCTTTGCATGAGCTCAATACCAACGACGCCGCCGGTAGTCAATTCAATCCGCCTGAGCGCAAAAGGCTTAAGAGAGCTTAATACAGCATTCGAGAGCATTTCCAAGGATGGGATTTTGTCGCTCAATCATGGCCTATCAGGAGATTATTGGGCAACGATTCAATGCGTTAAAAGTAGAGTGCTTAATACGAGTTTTTACTGCATATTCCACTTTATGACATTGATATTAAGTGGATTTATTATCAACATGAGCCTCTCTGGTCTTCGTATCCCATCAAAAACTCCCCTTAAAAAAAGTTGAGTGACCAATTATTAGGTGCGGCAACAAATTTGCAAAACCATGATATCGAGGTGGTCTTAAAACTCGTGGGTCTTAGCTCAAAGCGTCATTAAAAATCGATGAATAGGCGTTGTACAAAATGCGTTAGACGTTTCTCTTTTTGGGTCCCACTTCAGAATCCCATTTATTGACTTACGAACAGCCTTGACTGGCGCCTTGGCTCAAACCTGGTAAAATCCAGAATTTGCAGCGTTACACTGCTATTTGTAATTTAAATAACCAATGGTGTTTTATGAAGTTTAAGATTGTTTCCGCCCTCGCTTTGATGTTTTGTTCCACGGGTGCTTTCGCTCAAGCCGGCGCGCCTCAAGCTCCTGGTATTAGTCAGCTTCTAATTTTAGGTGTGTTCGTGGCGTTTTTTTTCTGGATGATGCGCTCTCAAAGTAAAAAAACCAAAGATCATCAGAATATGATTCAATCCATCGCCAAGGGTGATGAAGTGCTTACCAACGGCGGCATCATTGGTAAGGTCACGAAGGTCGCGGATGCGGTATTTGTAATCCAGCTTACCGAAGGCATTGAAGTTCTCGTCCAAAAGAACATGGTTGCAGCCAGTCTTCCTAAAGGCACCATGAAATCCGTTTAATAGAGTTCAGGAACCCCTATGATGAATCGATATCCGTTATGGAAAAACATTTTGTTGGGCATGATTTTGCTCTTAGGATTGATTTACGCAGCTCCCAATTTATTTGGTGAAGACCCGGCGGTTCAAATCAGTCCGAAATCCGGTCAAACCTTAGGCCCGGATATCGATACTCAATTGGCGAGTATCCTGGAAGAGGCCGAGCTCGAATACAAATCGATCACGGCTGAGAAAGAGGGCGTTTTGGTCCGATTTCTCGATGATAACGTTCAAATCAAGGCCAATGAACTGATTAGAGCCAAGTTTGATGATAAGGCCACAGTGGCGCTCAACCTTGCACCTGTCACGCCAAAGTGGCTTGACATGCTTGGGGCTGAACCCATGAAGCTTGGTCTTGACCTTCGAGGTGGCGTTCACTTTTTGTTAGATGTCGATATTGAGTCTGCTTTTGAGCGCCGTATGCAGTCGTATGAGTCGGACATTAAATCAGAGTTTCGTCAAAATAAGTTACGCTGGAACGGTTTCAAACGATCTGAGGAAGAGCTTTCCTTTGAGATTAAGTTCGCTGGCAAAGAAAATGCGGATGAGGCTTATCAAATCCTAAGACGTAATTTCCAACGCGGCGGGCAAGGGCTTGATATCTCACGTAACGACAGTGGCGGTGCTTATTACGTCATTGCTAAGATTTCGCCAACGCTTTTACAAGAGATGCGCAACTATACCGTTGAGCAGACCATGACAACCCTTCGAAATCGTGTGAACGAGCTTGGGGTCGCTGAAGCGGTTGTTCAGCGTCAAGGCTTAAGGCACATTGTCGTTGAGCTACCAGGGATTCAAGACACGGCAAGAGCCAAAGATATTCTTGGTAAAACGGCGACTTTGCAGTTTATGATGGAAGATACCGATCATGACATTCGCCAAGCGTTGGCCGGTAAGGTGCCACCTGGTTCTAAGATTTACTACGATCGCCAAGATCGCCCGCATCTTCTAAAAAAACGTGTTCTTCTGACAGGGGACTCCATCACTGGTGCGTATGTGGGCACAGACTCCCAAGGTCTTCCTGCGGTTTCAATTCGTGTTGGCGGCGGCGGTCTAGCGCTGTTCAAAAAGGCTACTCGAGAAAACATTGGTAAGCCCATGGCCACCCTTTATATTGAGACCAAGGTTACCAATGAGCTAGTCGACGGTGAAGTGGTTAAAGTGACGCGAACCGAAGAAAAAGTCATTAATGTTGCCACGATACGTTCGGCGTTAGGGCGTGACTTTCAGATTACTGGCGTTGGGCTAAACCAAGCTCAAGACCTATCGTTACTGCTTCGTAGTGGTGCCTTGCCGGCTACCATTTCCATCGTCGAAGAGAGAACGGTGGGCCCATCACTGGGGCAAGAAAACATCCGCATGGGGATCATCTCTGTCCAAGTGGGCTTAGCGTTGGTGCTTGTCTCCATGCTCGCTTACTATTCAGTGTTTGGCCTTATTGCAAATGTGGCTTTGCTGATTAACATCGTGCTTTTGGTGGCCGTGCTATCGCTGGTTGGTGCCACCTTAACCTTGCCTGGGATTGCAGGGATTGTTTTGACGGTGGGGATGGCCGTCGATGCGAACGTGCTTATCTTTGAGCGAATACGAGAGGAGATGCGAAACGGCATGTCGCCTCAAGCCTCCATACATAGTGGTTTTGAGCGGGCACTTTCAACCATTATTGATGCCAACATCACCACCTTGATTGTCGCGCTTATCTTATTCAGTATCGGTACGGGTCCTGTGAAAGGCTTTGCTGTGACGTTAAGTTTGGGGATCTTGACCTCCATGCTTACCGCCATTACAGGAACACGGGCTATTGTAAACTTTGTTTACGGTGGTCGTTCGGTCAGAAAATTACGCATAGGGATCTAAATCATGGAATTTTTTCAAAAACTGCCCCATTTTAATTTCATGGAGCTACGTCGGAAAACGGCCATGTTGTCGGCCGGGCTTTTCGTCATCTCCATTGTTATGATCTTCTTGAACGGCATCAATCTTGGATTGGACTTTACCGGAGGAACCTCTCTCGAATTAAGGTATGAACAAGATCAGGAGCCAGATGTATTGCGTGAGCGCCTTGAGGCCGAAGGCTTTGATGCTAAAGTCACTCATTTTGGAACCTCTAAAGATATCCTAATTCGTTTGGCCAATCGAGAAGGGCTGTCTGAGCAACAGCTTGGTGAAAAGGTGGTTGAAACCCTCAAAGTCGAAAACGAGGGTTTTGAACTTAGAAAAGTTGAATTTGTGGGCTCTGAAGTTGGTGAGCAATTGGCCGAGAAGGGGGGAATGGCGGTGCTTGTCGCAGTGCTTGCGACCATGATCTATATTGCCATGCGCTTCGAGTACCGGTTTGCGATCAGTGCTGCTGTTGCTTTGCTCCATGATCCGGTTTTGATCCTAGGGATCTTTGCCGCCTTTCAAATCGAATTTGATCTGGCCACACTGGCGTCTATGTTGGCCGTCATTGGTTATTCCTTGAATGATACGATTGTGGTCTACGATAGGGTTCGTGAAAACTTCCGCAAGGTAAGAAAGGGAACGGCCCTTGAAGTCATGAATTTGAGTATTAACCAAACGTTATCACGGACCATCATGACATCGGTGCTCACCTTACTGGTCGTGTTTGCTTTGTTGGTTTTTGGTGGCGATACCTTGTTTGGGTTCTCCTTAGCCTTGTTGATTGGTATCGTCATCGGTACTTATTCTTCAATTTATGTTGCTGGAGCTCTGGCTTTGTCTATGGGACTGTCGCGTTCCGATTTGGTGGCGCCTACCAAAAGAGCCGATACTACCATTTAACTCTGACTCGCCAATAAAACAAGAAAAGGCTCAACCTGGTTGAGCCTTTTTTTTATTTCTTTACGTGTATCCTCGTATAAGTAATAAGTATTATTGGTACTTATAATGGAGTTAAGTAACTTTTTTTGCGGTTGTTTTATTCATGAGCGTTTTAACCCCCCCTAGGATGCGAATCGGTCTCATTCGGGTATCAATGTTAGCATTAACCAGACGAACGGTCGTCATATTAGGACCATTGGCGGTAGGCAATCTTTCTAATCTGAGTAGGCTGCGTATAATCCTCTCCCATCAAATTATGTTTTGATTTTTAAATAATAATGAGGATACCACTATGAAAACGTTAACCATGTTACAGAGCGCTCAAGTCAGCGGCGGCCAAGCCATGATGATAGAGGAATTCATCCCAGAACAAATTCCTGGCCTTTCTTTGATTGGATGGCAAAAGACCATCGTGGATTGGAACATTACCACTTGGGAAGAAAAAGGCTGGTTTTTTACCTCCTACCACACCGAAAAATCACCCATTTTTGAGTTTACTCCCGTTTACGCCTAAAAAAGGAAAAACCGATGAATAGAAGGCAATTTGTACGCTCAGTTGCGCTCTCTTTGATAGTGGGAGTCGTATCGGCATCGCTTTCCCCAGCGATGCCTCTAATCGCGATGGCTGTAGGCTTTATGGCCAGTTTTCTTGTGTCAGCCGTTGCTTTTACCGTAGATAATTCACGAAACCATCAACCACAGACGCCAAGCCCAAACCCCTTAAGTTCGCATGCTGATGAGCCTGTGGCTGTGAGTCGACGCCGAGGCCGTCGCACATTCGTGAGTACAGGTCCAGCCCAGCAGGAACCTGAGTCTGTGACTAGACGCCGAGGCCCTCGCACATTCGTGAGTACAGGTCCAGCCCAGCAGGAACCTGAGTCTGTAACTAGACGCCGAGGCCGTCGCAAGTTGACTAGTGCATCCTTAACCCAACCAAAGGCTGCCCAGAGTACACAACGCATCATAGGCCGAGGCCGCCTCATACCTGCTCAACCATTAGATAAAGCCGAGCCCCAACGTACGACACCGGCTGGCACGAAGATTCCAGAAAATGCTACTCGTGTTGCAACCACAACAGCTTCTAAAGTCGAAGCTGACAAAGGCAGAGCCGCCGCTGTGGAGCGAGCTCAAGAGGCTCTTGATAAAGCAAGAGCGTCTAGAGTAAGCGCTGTTAGAGTCGCTGGATTACCAAAAGCTTCAGAAGACTCTCGCAGTCAACAACCTTTGAACTTGCCCAAGGCAACCAGAACAGTTGGACTAACTCGTCGACCACCGGTATCAAAGGTTAGAACTCGTTTGCCATCGCCTGATCAGCAAGCGTTAGATAGTGCCATGGCCGCAGAAACCCCAGCCGGTACGACCATTCCTGAGACAGCCTCGAACGTTCGTACAACAACGGCCAGTGGGCTCCCTCCAAGAGTCTCAGGCTTATCAAATAGACGCGTGATTCGAGCTGGTGGGTTTAGCCAACCTAGAGTGTTGACCGTTGAGACGTTAGACTCCCAAAGACTAGAGGGTACAGCAAGCTCTAACTTTTCAGTCATTGGTACTGGTGGGAATTTGAGCGCAGGTTTACCCTTGTCGTCCAATGCTCCTGTCATGAGTTCTCATGCTGGTAGAAATGTCGCGGGTACCTTTAACCTTGCTCCATTGAGTGTCGATCCTCAAAACCTGGGTCAGCCAGAGCCTAAAGGCGACAGAATGTCGGGCAAGTTTATTGTCAAAAGATAATGAAAAAGCCAACACTAAGAAGATTGGGTAACCAATCTTCTTAGTGGCTGATGATTAACCCTGGTGTTGAGCGCGAACGATGGCTTCAAGTTGTTCGTGAACTTTAGGAGCACCTGCGATGATGTTGCCTGTCTTAAGATAAGAGTCTTTTGACTCAAGGCCTGAGACATGACCACCGGCTTCTTGCACAATCAATGAACCAGCGGCGACATCCCAAATTTTAAGTCCATATTCCCAGAATCCGTCCAATCGTGCACAGGCGACGTAAGCCAAATCAAGGGCTGCAGCACCAGCGCGTCGAACTCCTGAGCAATTAGGGAAAATTTCTTGGGCGACACGAATGTATTGATCAATGTCTTGTTGCTCACGGGTTGGGATCCCTGTCCCTAAAAGGGCTTTTTCCATGGAGGCGACTTTACTGACTCGAATGCGTCGATCATTCAATTGCGCTCCACGGCCATGAGAGGCGGTAAACAACTCATTTTTTAGTGGATCATAAATAATACCGTGCTCGATGCGTCCGTTTTCTAGTACACCGATGGAGATGCAAAATTGAGGAAACCCATGCATGAAGTTATTGGTGCCATCGAGTGGGTCGATGATCCAGGTCACCTTAGCCCCATCTTTTTTGGTCAAACCAGACTCTTCGCCTAAAATGGCATGGTCAGGATAAGCTTTGTGAATGTGGTATTTGATTTCTTCTTCGCAAGCGCGGTCAACTTGAGTCACAAAGTCATTAGGGCCTTTTTCTTCGACAATGACCTTATCTAAATCGTCGTAAGCTCGCATCATGATGGTGCCTGCTTTGCGTGCAGCAGTCACACCAATATTCACTAAAGGGTGCATAGGATTTCCTGTATGGTAAAGAACAAAAAGTAAACTAACTTATTATCAGCGCGCCAAACTTGCCTAATCCTATGGCGTTGATATGATCCGTTTCATTTTGGATTGTACGCATGTTTGAGAAGATTTCCATCGTATTAAGTCACCCAACCCATCCTGGGAACATTGGCTCTGCTGCCAGAGCGATGAAAACCATGGGGTTTGGTCAGCTGGTACTTATCAATCCCAGTGAATACCCAAGCGCCATAGCAACCTCAATGGCTTCGGGCGCTCATGATGTCCTTAAAGAGGCTTTGGTGGTAGACAATCTTAACGATGCTCTCAAACCGTTTCAGTATATCATTGGAGCCAGTGCGCGTCACCGTACCTTACAATGGCCCTTGATTCACTCCAATGAACTTGGTCCTGATGTCCAAAATGCACTCAGTGCGCAGCCTGGGGCACGTGCGGCGATTATGTTTGGCACGGAAAGCTCTGGATTGACCAATGAAGAGCTTAGAGCATGCAACAAGCACGTCTACATCCCCTCCAATCCAGAATATGGATCACTGAACCTCTCTCAGGCAGTTCAGGTGCTCTGTTATGAGCTTCGCATGCACTTGCTTAAAGATGACCAAGTTGACCCTCAGGACCACGAAGAAAGGGCAAGTTTTGAGCAGGTTGAGGGCTTTTACGAGCACTTACAACAATCCCTGGGCGCCTTGGGGATTCTCAACCCAGAGCAACCACGCCAGTTGATGGGGCGCTTTCGTAGACTCTTTGCGAAAGCAGAACTAACCCCTATTGAAATCAATATGTTAAGGGGTATGCTCAAAGCCACGATATCGCAGTGCAAGAACACGCATGAGAATACTTGACTAAAATAGTAGGGTATGCGACATTGGCGACCAATGGGGTCAAAAGGACAGTGGTGTGAAACTCACAACCAAAGCACATTACGCCGTAACAGCGATGCTCGACATGGCTATTTATGATCACGATTCTCCTGTGAAAGTTCAAGACATGGCATCTCGCCACGGCATACCATTGGCCTATCTTGAACGCCTCACAGGTCAAATGCGCGCCAAAGGTTTATTACAAAGCGTGCGAGGTCCCGGTGGCGGTTATGTGCTTGCAAAAGAGCCTGAGCAGATATCAGTGGCAGAAATCATTGACGCCGTGGAAGACACACTGGATGCAACTCGGTGTGGCGGAATGGGTAACTGTCAGCAGGGCACGACGTGCTTAACCCACCATTTGTGGGATGCATTAAATCACCAGATGCTTGAGTTTTTGCAAACCATGACCCTAGCCAAACTATCAAATTTACCCAACGTCAAAGACGTAGCGAATAAAAAAATACCTTGTGTAACCACTGGAAAGGATGGATGACATGACAGAGACGATTTATTTGGATTATGCCGCAACGACACCACTTGATCCGAGTGTCATCAAAGCGATGACCGATTCTATGGTGAACGATTACGGGAATCCAGCTTCTCGCTCTCATCGTTTTGGTTGGAACGCAGAGAAAGCAGTTGAAGATGCCAGAGAGCAAGTGGCCTCTTTGATTCATGCCGATCCAAGAGAAATCATTTGGACCTCAGGGGCTACAGAGTCGGATAATTTGGCCATCAAAGGGGTGGCTCATTTTTACCGTCGCAAAGGCAACCACATCATTACCGCCAAAACCGAACACAAAGCCGTGTTAGACACCTGCCGCCAACTTGAGCGCGAAGGCTTTGAAGTCACGTACTTAGAGCCAGGCTCGGATGGCCTTATTACCCCAGAATTATTAGAAGCCGCCATTAAAGAAGAAACCATTTTGGTCTCTTTGATGCATGTCAACAACGAGCTTGGTACGGTGCAAGACATCGAAACCATCGGCAAAATGACCCGAGCTAAAGGGATATTGTTCCATGTCGATGCCGCGCAATCGGTTGGCAAAATGCCCCTTGATGTGACCTCCCTGGAAGTCGATTTATTGTCAATTTCCGCTCACAAAATGTATGGACCCAAAGGCGTGGGTGCCCTCTACGTTCGTCGCAAGCCTCGGGTTCGCATTGAGTCTCAAATGCACGGTGGTGGACACGAGCGCGGCATGCGCTCAGGCACGTTACCCACCCATCAAATCGTAGGTTTTGGGGAGGCCGCTCGTGTGGCCAAAGAGCAAATGGACGCCGATCATAAGCGCATTGCAGGTTTGAAAGAGCGTTTGTGGAATGGCATTAAAGACATTGAAGAAATCCACCTAAATGGTCATGCTACCTCTCGCATACCAGGGATTTTGAATGTGTCCATCAATTACATCGAAGGCGAATCTTTGATGATGGGACTTAAGAACTTGGCCATCTCGTCCGGTTCCGCCTGTACGTCCGCCTCTTTAGAGCCATCCTACGTGCTTCGAGCGCTAGGCATGAGCGATGAATTGGCGCATTCCTCGCTTCGTTTTTCGATAGGACGTTTTACCACGGAAGAAGAAATCGATACCGCGATCGACACGATAAAACAGGTCGTGGGTAAACTTCGTGAATTGTCTCCTTTGTGGGAAATGTACAAAGAAGGCGTAGACATCAGCAAAATTCAATGGGCAGCACACTAACAGGAGTCGATTATGGCATACGATGATAAAGTGATTGATCATTACGAAAACCCAAGAAACGTCGGTTCTTTAGATAAAGGCGACAAAAGTGTAGGAACAGGTATGGTGGGTGCACCGGCCTGTGGAGACGTCATGAAGCTTCAAATCCAAATCAATGACGAGACTCAAGTCATTGAGAATGCAGTGTTCAAAACCTACGGCTGTGGTTCTGCCATCGCGTCAAGTTCTTTGGCGACCGAGTGGCTTAAAGGGCGTACCTTAGTGGAAGCCAAAGAGATTAAGAACTCAGACATCGCCGAAGAGTTGAACTTGCCACCGGTTAAGATTCACTGTTCGCTGTTGGCCGAAGACGCCATCAAAGCCGCGATTGATGATTACCAGCAAAAGCAGGAAAAACATTAAGATGAGCCAAGATCCCGGATTGACGATGACCCCAGAGGCTCAAAAGCATGTTCGTCAATCCTTGGCTCAAAGCCAAGACTCTAGGGCCATTGGTATCCGCGTAGGCGTCAAGAAAGCAGGCTGCTCAGGGTATGAGTATGTGCTAGAATACGCCTACGAGGGTTCAACCAGTGAACTAGATTACGAATTTAAGTTTGATGACCTAATCGTGGTCGTGGACAAAGAGACGTATTTGAAGTTCTTAAGTGGTGGGACTGTTTTAGACTATCGGCGCGAAGGGCTAAACGAAGGGTTGAAGTTTGATAACCCCAACGTAGCTAATCAGTGCGGATGTGGGGAAAGTTTTACACTTAAGTGAATGGATTATGCTACCGAACCACAATTATTTTGAGATCTTGAATCTAGAACCAACGTTTACCCAGGACCTAGAGGCGGTCAACGAGCGGTTGATCGAACTTCAGCAACAGGTCCACCCAGATCAGAACCCCCAAGCCACAGCCCAAGAGAAAAGGCTGATGATGCAATACTCAGTGATGATCAATGAGGCTTTTGGCGTCATCGAAAACCCCATTGAGCGAGCCATCCACTTACTCGAGCTCAATGGGATCATCATTGACAACGAAACCACCAAAGCGTTGCCAAATGATTTCTTGATGGAGCAAATGGAGCTTCGTGAACAACTTGAAGAGGCAGGGGACGATACCAAGGCGCTAAAAGGACTTCAGTACGAGGCAGAGACTAAAATCCGTCAATGTCAGAAAGTATTGGCTTCGTGCTTGGATAAAGTTGAACCATCCAAACTGATGCAAGCCCGAGACACCATTTTTGTTTATCAATTTTACCAAAAATTATCGGATGAGATTCAAAGTGCTTTGAATCTTGAGCAAGACGTAGAGTCATAGTTGTATGCTTTTAAAAATTCAAGAACCCGAACAGGCGCCTATTGCCGTTGGCATCGATTTAGGCACCACGCATTCACTCATCAGTGCGGTCATCAAAGGGCAGATTCAATGGGCTCAAATTGACGGCTCAACCAAAGTCCCCTCATGCGTTCACTATACGCCGGAGACTTGTCGGGTTGGGCAATCCGCCACTTCCTGCGACGATTGCATCTATTCTGCCAAACGTTGGATGGCCAAAACCAAACAGGATGTGGACTTATCGTTTACGTCCCATGAAACCACCCAAATTGATGGTCAAATCGCCTATGTAACTCCTCAGGGGCCCAAAACGGCCATAGAGGTCTCGGCCAATATTCTCCAAGCCTTAATTGAGCAGGCCAAATCTCAGTTTAAAGCGCCGATCAAAGGGGCGGTGATTACGGTCCCGGCTTATTTTGATGAGCCAGCACGCGCCGCGACTAAGCAAGCTGCGCAGTTAGCGCACATCCCAGTGCTTCGTTTGATTAATGAACCCACAGCCGCAGCCATTGCCTACGGGTTAGATAAAAAAGCCAAAGGGCAATGCTTAGTCTTTGATTTTGGTGGGGGTACCTTTGACGTCACGATTTTAGATATTCGTGATGGCGTGTTCCAAGTCAAAGCCACCGGTGGTGATACGCACCTCGGTGGGGATGACATTGATGAGCTTTTGGCGAATCAATTAGGGGGGGGCTCGTTAAATGTCGCCCAAAAAGCGCAACTTAAGGTCAAAGCCAAGGCCATCAAAGAACAGTTGAGCACTGACTCCGAAATCATCTTTGATCTAAATGGTCAATCTAAAAA
>CAYNJF010000050.1:0-14448 GCA_964397555.1 uncultured Francisellaceae bacterium | reverse complement strand
AGTGAGAAGGGCTCTAAAGCCTTTTGTCTCTCAATTTATTGCACTCTCTAAAGAGTTGGAAGATTACCTGAAGACACACATAGGCGTTCCCACCAACAAATTAGCCCAAATTTATAATGGGGTTGATTCAATCAAGTTTACGCCTAAACCAGGGCAGACAAAGCGCCCAACGATCATCAGTGTCGGACGTTTGAATCCGGTAAAAGATTTCATTACCTTACTTGAGGCCTTTAAGCTTATCCGAGCATCGAGGGACTGCCAGTTGTGGATAGTCGGCGATGGGCCACAAAAGACGGTGCTGCAAGAAAAAGCGACAAGTCTGGGATTGTCGGATGTGCACTTTTGGGGGCATAAAGAGGAGGTGGCAGATTTGCTCAATGACGCTGACTTGTTTGTGCAAACCTCGCTTTATGAAGGGATCTCCAATACTGTGTTAGAAGCGATGAGTTGTGGACTTGCTTGTTGTATTACACAGGTTGGTGGAAATAGTGAGCTCATTCAATCAGGGGTTCAAGGGCTTCTTGTTCCTCCACAAAAACCTGAGTTACTAGCCCAGGATGTAATCGATTTATTAACGAATCATGAAAAGCGCCAAATGCTTGGATTAAGCGCTCGACACGCCGTGGAAGAGCGTTTTAGTTTAAATACCATGATTGATCAATACTCAAAGATATACCAAGGACACTCATGTGCGGCATCGTTGTCTACCTAGACTATCAATCAAAAACCTCTGATCCAAAGACACTCACCCACAGGATGACACGTTCGTTAGATCATCGAGGACCGGACGCCTATGGCGTTGTCTCCTCTGGGCCAGCTCATTTAGGGCACACTCGTTTGAGTATTATTGGCATCGAAAGCGGGCATCAGCCCATGACCTGCCTGCAAACAAGGCGAGTCTTAGTCTTTAATGGAGAAATTTATAATCATCACGAATTAAGGACCACCCTTAAATCAAAAGGGTATCGCTTTAGCACATCTTCTGATACGGAGGTGCTGTTGCATGGGTTTGATTACTACGGGGAGCAGCTTGTTGATCATTTAATTGGCATGTTTGCTTTTGCCATATGGGATCCAACAAAGTTGAGTCTGTTTGTGGCAAGAGATCGTCTTGGGATCAAACCACTGTATGTCTCTCAGCTCTCTGCGGATGAGTGGATTATTGCTTCAGAGCTTAAAGCGATGCACCACCATCCACGATTTGACCGAACCATGGATCAGCAAGCCATTTTGGATTATTTTACCTTAGGCTATGTGCCCGATCCAAAGAGTATTTATCAGTCAACATCAAAATGCCCTCCGGGCCATCATGCGACTTTATGCAAAGGGCTAGGGCATTTTAAATCAACAGCATATTGGGATGTCCCTGCAGCAAGCGGTGAGGTCACGGATATGGAAAGTGCTCAGCAAAGCGTTCATGAAATGATAAGAACGTGCGTTGAATCTCGTCTTGAAAGTGAAGTTCCGCTTGGAGCCTTTTTGTCGGGCGGTGTTGACTCTTCAGCCGTTGTCTCAACCATGGCAGCCCTGAGTGAATCCCCGGTGCGAACCCTTGCCATTGGTTTTGAACATAAAGCTTATGACGAGTCTTCTTATGCTGAACAGGTTGCAGCTCACTGTGCCACCGATCATACAACGTACATCATTGGGAATCATGATCTAAGTGCTTGGCCCAACCTAATGTCGGTGTACGATGAACCATTTGCGGATTCATCTGCCATCCCAACACTCAAAGTTTGTGAGAATGCGGCCAAATATGTCAAAGTCGCTCTGTCTGGTGATGGGGGGGATGAAGTTTTTGCCGGTTATCGACGCTACAAAGGCCATATGCTTGAGCAGAAGATGCGAAATACCCTTCCTCCATGGGCCATCAAGCATCTGATAGGCCCTTTGGCAAAATGGTATCCTGCGTTGAAGGCAGGGCCAAGACCGCTCAGGGCGAAGGCCACTCTAACGATGCTCTCATTTGATGCCATTTCAGGATATGTTGAAAACATATCGATCGTGAAGTCACCCCTTAGAAAAGCGCTATTCACGAATGCCTTTCGTGCTTCATTGGCAGACTATGAAACGAGCCATCTTTTTTATGAATATGCAAACGCACGTCCCCATGATGACGATTTAAGTTTAGTTCAATATTTGGACATGAAAACGTATTTGCCGGGTGATATTTTAACGAAAGTCGATAGGGCAAGCATGCATCATAGCCTTGAAGTTCGAGTACCATTGCTGGATCATCGCTTAATTGCACTGGCACAAACGATTGCACCCTCGTTAAAACTCTTGCAAGGCGAGTCAAAAGCAGTCTTAAAATCATCCTTTTCGCACGACTTGCCGAATGAAATTTTGTATCGAAACAAAAAAGGGTTTGCGGTACCATTAAACCAATGGTTTAAACAGTCATTAGCCGACAAAGCTCACGAGCTAACCAAAAGTGAGCGCTTACTGGATACTGGTATCTTCAATCAAGCCGCCATCGGCCAAATTGTGGATGAGCATATGAGTGGGCGACATTGTCATGCACATGTTTTGTGGTCATTGTGTATGTTTGATGATTTTTTAAAGCAGTGTGTTGAAACGACAAAAGGATTTGATTATGCGCGTGCTGCATGTGCTTGACCACTCTTTGCCCTTACACAGTGGTTATACGTTTAGGACTCAAAGAATTTTAGAAAACCAGCAGAAGCTTGGTTATGAAACTTACCACCTAACGAGCCCTAAACAAGGTCCAACGGCCGAGAAAATAGAAGAGTTTGAGGGCTTGCGTTTTTATCGTTCACCGAGCGTAGGCTTGAGTCGTTATTTTCCAGTCTTTCGTCAACTGGGTTCCATCAAAGCAACGCGCATAGCGCTTCAGGCTTATGTCAAAGAAATACGCCCTGATATCATTCACGCGCACTCCCCATCACTCAATGGGATAGCGGCTTTAAAGGTCGCCAAAGAGTTTGGCATTCCTGTTGTCTACGAAGTCAGAGCGCTTTGGGAGGATGCTGGTGTTGATCATGGCACCCATCAACCTAATTCACTGCGATATCGAGCATCGATGTGGCTTGAGTCGAAAGTGTTGCAGCAGGCAAATCAGGTGACTACTATTTGCGAGGGGCTTAAAGCAAACTTAGTGGCAAGAGGGTTAGAGAGTGACAAAGTCACCATCGTTCCGAATGCCGTAGATACACAAATGACTCGCCAGTCGGTGGACCATGAATTCATCCAAACGTTTAAAAAGACTCATGGCATCAAACATGAAACATGCATCGGATTTTTAGGCTCATTTTATGACTATGAGGGGTTAGATCTGTTGGTTGAGGCGATGAGTCATCCAGACATGGCCCAGTATCCAGTTAAATGTCTATTAATTGGTGATGGACCTGCTCGCTCGACTATCTTAGATCAAATTCATAAAGCGGGTCTTGAAGATAAGTTTGTGGTGCCTGGCAAGGTGGATCACGCCTATATACCGAGTTTGTACCATATGATGGACATGTGTGTTTATCCAAGAAAGTTGAATCGATTAACTCAAATGGTGACACCATTGAAGCCCTTAGAGGCCATGGCTTTTGGGGTCGTTGTCCTTGCTTCAAACGTTGGAGGACACCTTGAGCTAATTGAGGCGAACGAGACTGGCTTTTTATTTGAAGCTGACAACGTAGAGAGCTTGCGAGCTGCATTGGTGCAACAACTCACCCATACTAAACCGATGGATGTGTTGTTTAAAGCAAAAAACTACATTCAAGAGCATAGACAATGGCATGTGTGTGCCAAGAAGTATCAAGATGTCTACCAAAAAGCGGTTGCCTAAACTTTTATTCCTAGGACCCAAGCCTCCTCCGGTAGGAGGCATGACTCTACAAACAAAGATGCTGGTTGATGCCCTAAGGCTCCATCAACACTCCATCAAATGGGTTGCCACATTAAAACCTCTTGAACCATCATGGCTCAATCACATTCGAGGCTTAAGAGGGGTACTCAAAGCCGCGTCCCTTTTGGGTAACTTGCTTGTTGAATTGCCTAAGTGTGAAACCATTCATATCATGGCAAACTCTGGGATGAGTTGGTACCTTTATGGGCTACCATCTCTTTTACTTGCAAAGTTCTATGGTAAGAAAGTCATCGTCAATTACCGAGGCGGTGGGGCGAAAGCATTTTTTGACAAATCTCCTTGGCTTACGGTATCAATGATTCGCCTAGCCGATAGAGTGGTTGTGCCTTCTTCCTATCTTAAGAAAATCTTTGAGACATTTGACATTAAGTCTCTTGTCATCACCAATGCGATTAATCCTGAGCTTTTTCAAGTTGATCGTCAAACAATGACTCCATTTAGAGCATTTGTTCCCAGAAATCTAGAAAAGATTTATGGAAATGATCTGGCCATTGAGGCTCTTTCTTTTATGGTTAAACAGCAAAGACCCTTTTACTTAGACATCGCTGGGGAAGGAGCAGAGCTCGATGCTCTAACAAGACAGGTTGAGCAGAGTGGCCTACAAGACTATGTCCATTTTCTTGGTCGACTTTCAAGAGAGCAGATGGCCAAGGCCTACGCTAAAGCTCATGTCGTGATTAACCCGACAAGAGTCGATAATATGGCGAATGCTTTGCTAGAGGCAAAAGCTTGCCAGTGCGCCATCGTAAGCTCTGATGCTGGAGGCAATCCAACGGTGATCCAACACGAGCAAAATGGTCTTTTATTCCCATCCGATAATGCCAAGGAGCTTGCCCTGTCAATTGAGCGACTCATGGACAGCAAGTCCTTAAGAGATAAGCTGTCGGCAAAAGCCTTTGAGGAATCCAAAGCGCTTCATATACATGAGGTCATTAAGTCCTGGGAGCAGCTGTATGCCAACTTATAAAGAGCAAATTCGAGTAAGACACTCTTTAAGAAGTTGGCTGTCAAGACATGCTGTATTTCCAGCCCATGAATGGTTAAAAAAGCATCGTTCACTCAAGATATATAAAGAGCTACTTCGCAACCAATGGCTTAGTTGTGAACAAATAGAAGCGAATCAAAGCAAAAAACTGAGTCTCTTTCTCAAGAGTGTGGCACAAGATAATGCGTACTATCGTACTTTAGGTCTTGGCAACAACCCAAGCCTTCAAGACTTTCCCATGATGGATAAAGCTCGATTGAGTGAAAACCTGCAAGTTTTAAAAGAAGCTGGAGCAAAAGGTTTAGTGCTTAAGTCAACAGGTGGCTCAACGGGCACTCCTTTTCGATTTTGGGTGGGTAAACCAAGAATATCTCATGACATCGGGGCCAAGTTAAGAGCGACTGGCTGGTGGGGTGTTGATTTAGGGCACAAAGAGCTTGTGATTTGGGGATCTCCCATCGAATCGAGTGGGCAAGGTCGAATCAAGTCCATACGAGATTACCTTTTAGGCAGCCGTTTTTATAGCATTACGGAATTCACCCCCGAGCAGATGGACCGAATTCTTGAGCGCATGTTTAAACATACACCTCAAATGCTGTTTGCTTATCCCTCTATCTTATATGCCCTTGCGCAAAGAGCTTTATCGCGCTCGATGACATTCCAAGGCATTCACGTCGCTTTTGTGACCTCAGAGGTGTTAGAGCCTTATCAACGTCGATTGATAGAACAGGTGTTTTCTACCCGAGTCGCCAATGGGTACGGCGCAAGAGAGGGGGGATTCATTGCGCATGAATGCCCAAGTGGTGGCTTACATGTGAGTGAAGACATCGTTGTTGAGATTTTAGATGAGCAAGGTAGGCCACTCCCTTATGGGAAAGTTGGCCAGCTCGTGATTACCCATCTTCATACAAAAGAATTTCCCATGATTCGATATCAAACCGGTGATTATGCGGCACTGAGTTCAAGAATGTGTCCGTGCGGACGAGGCTTGAGAGTGTTGGAACAGCTCGAAGGGCGAGTATCTGATTTGATTGAAAAAAGAGATGGCTCGCTGGTTCACCGTGCCACACTAACGGATGCGATAGGGCGACATGAAGCCATTAAGCAGTTTCGTCTAGAGCAGTACAGCTACGACGAGTTTCGTCTGTTTTATGCAGGGCAGCCTATCGTTGACCCTGCGCCCCTTTTGAAGCAACTAGAGTTGATGCTTGGAGGAACGTGCACCCTCCATCATCAACGCAAGATTAGCCCCCTTTCTTCAGGAAAACATCGCTGCATCATCAATCATATGAAACAAGGGACAGCCCATGCTTTACAACAAGCTTAGAAGTTCACTAGGGCTTTCCTTTTTAGATAAATACGTAGGCTACACTTTGCGATTTGTCGCAACCGTACTGGTGGCGAGATTATGCACACCAGAAGACATTGGCATATTTTCAGTGGCTTTTGTCTTGATAAGCATTGGGCACGTCTTAAGAGACTTTGGTGTGGCTCAATACTTGATCCAAGAAAAAGACATTGATAACACCAAAATTAGAGCTTCATTGACGCTTATGTGGTTGATCGCCTGGTCATTGTGTGCACTACTTTGGGTGAGCAAAGGGGCGATAGCGAACTTCTATGGAGAACCCGAATTAGTTCATGCTATTGAAGTATTGTCGCTTATTTATCTTCTGGCTCCTTTTGGCTCTGTTCGTATTGCTCTTTTACGACGTGATATGGATTTTGCCTCCCTTGCCAAAATAAACATCGCCTCCTATGTGTGTTTGCATACGGTCACCATTGGGATGGCCTGGATGGGGTTTGGCTATTATGCATTGGTATGGGGACAGGTTGCTGGCGTGATCGCAACCTTACTTGGTACTTTGGTTTATGGCCCTAGGGTTTGGTTTTTTCCTGGTCTCTCAGGCATCAAGCAAGTATTAAGCTTTGGGCTACCTCTTTGTACGGCCAACATCATTGAAACTACAAGCGATGGGGCCGCTGATCTGATTTTAGGAAAAACCATGTCAATGCATGCAGTCGGCATGTTTGGGCGTGCACAGGGTTTAATGAGTTTATTCAAAATCGCAGTAACCTCAGCCGTATGGCCGGTGGTTTTACCTTTCTTTTCTGAAAAAAACCGGAGGGATGAGGATTTAATCCCTGATTACCGACAAGCCATGCAATATTACACGGTCTTTGCTTGGCCCTTCTTTTTAGGACTTGGTTTTTTTGCTTCCACCATCATATATGTCTTATTTGGCCCTCAATGGGATGAGGCAGCCCCCTTGGTACGAGTTTTGTGTTTGGTGGCCTTTCTGCAGTCAATATTCCCTTTTTGCAATGCTCTGATGGTGGCTAAGGGACAGGTGCATGTAAATCTAAGAATGCAGTCAAGCTTGTGCTTGTTAAGGATTGTAGCCGTTGCGATAGGCGCATACTGGCATATGTTTGCTGTCGCATGTGCTCTTGTCGTCGCTGAATTGATAGGAGTAGTTATTTTTTATCGAGGCATCAATAAAGTCTTTGTTCTGACCTTACCCATGATTATGTCAACCCTTAAGAAAAGTTTAGTATGTGGACTTTCAGTGGGTCTTTTTCTACTTGTCTGGGATAAGCTTGCGCGGATGAGTCAAATGTCACCGATTCTCTCTTTTGTTATCGCTGTACCACTATCCATGCTTATTTGGGGCTTGACGCTTCGTTGGAGTCATCATCCATTAGCTCACCTAATTGAGTCCATGATCAAAAAACGGAGTTTAAAACATGCAGTCAGCTGAGACGGTATCGATTATTATGCCTTGTTATAATTGCGAGGTGTATGTCAAGAAAACACTGGACAGTATTTTCTCTCAAAGTTTTATCGATTTTAAACTTTACTGTGTCAATGATGGCTCACATGATACAACGTTACAAATTTTGCAGAACTATCAAGAAAGTTACCCCGATAAAATGGTTGTACTCAATCAAGCAAATCAGGGCCAAACGGTGGCAAAAAACAATGCCATAGCCGTGAGCAATGGAACTTATATTGCACTGGTGGATAGTGATGATGTTTGGGTGCAAGATAAGCTGGAGCGTCAAGTGATGGTGTTTGAAAAGTACTCAGACATTGGTTTGTGTTACACCAATGGGCAATACATGGACTCGATGGGGCATGTCATGCAAAACATCGGAGTTGAACCAGATTTAAATGGGGCTTGTCTCAATCGATTGCTTAAGGGAAATGCGATTGTTGCTTCCTCGGTGATGTTTAAACGTGACTTGGTGAGCAAAAGACCTTTTGATGAAGAGTTGAGTGCCTGTGAAAATTGGGAGTTATGGATTCGAATCAGTCAGATCTCAAATTTTAAATGCCTAGATCTCCCTTTGGTTTACTATCGTCGACACGAAAACAACCAAAGTTTAAATCTCAATAAAATGCGTCGTAATCGTTTGTTAGTCATTCAAAAGTATGCAAAATATCTTGAGAATACTCTGGATGATATTCACTCAATCAGTCAACAAGCCATTTTTCATACCTATCTGAACTTTGCCAAAGACGCGATTTGGCGATTCGATTTAAAGTTGGCGCGTGAAAATGTCTTGCAAGCCATCAAGATGAATCCTTTTTCGATGCAATGTTATCCCTTATTGTTTAAAACCCTAATGGGGGCCCACGTTCTAAGGCTCATAAGAAGGGGAGCCTAGGTGCTAGAGCGTAAAGTCGAGCTTATGATTCAACCCACCTTTGAGCCCTCGCTGATCAATCTTTTGCTATGGTTTGGGTTCGATGACACCAAAATCCATCTTGTTGGTTTAGATAGCACTCATGAGGGTTGGCTTATCGAGGCAGGTTATACGCCATGTAAAGAAGCGACTCAATGTTTTGTGGTATACGATAAGCTCCGGTTTAATCGTGACTGGCTGCGCCCCAATACACTTATCTATACCCCGGCTCGAAAATGGGCGATACGATGTCAAAGAGCCTTAAGCGTTAATGACTACTCATCTTGGTATATTGATGAGCTGACAAGTACCTCCCTCGTACCCGCAACAAAGTCTGTCTACCATCAACGATATTCTCGGTTCAATACGAGCCAAGCTTCCCGCACCCGAGGGTGGTTAAGTTACCTTAAGTCTTTTCCAAACCTTTACAGGGTCTGTCATGATTGAACCCTTAAAAGATTTTTTGATCCATCAAAAACTGGCCTCTTCCAAACAACGAATTGACTTTGAATGCCGGTTGGTGGGCAATTGGAGTGTTCTTTGCTATTTAGATGATGAATTAACCTACTTTATCAAGCGACAAACCCACTCTAGCCTAACCGATGAATATAACCTTCTTCATGAGCTTTATGACTTATTGGATGACTTAGTATTCAAACCCATGGTGTGGATGGATGAAGCTTTTCAAGGCTATGTCCAAATGGCAAGCGCACATCGTTTTTTCTCCTTGGATAACTTTTTAACATCTAACGTGATAAGAGCTCATTTAAGGGATTTTTTTAAAGCTCAGCTCCAAGGGCTTCTTCCTCAAAGAAGTCATTCACCGGTTGTCTCTACTCATATATCCCAAGAGAGTCTTAACCTACCAAGAATATCTCAGCATGGTGACTTAACACCTACCAATGTATTGATGACCAAATCAGGTACTCGGTTGATTGATTGGGAAGACTACGGTTTGTGTGACTTTCCTTTAATGGACCTGACCATTTTGTTGTACAGTTTAGTTGAGTTTGACCATGAAAAGTGGCGACAACTTATCAGTCAAGCTCAAATTAAAGCATGGCTTTGTGATATTCTAAAGGAGCTTGAAGTTTCAATAGCTCAATTTATACGCCTTGCCCCAATTAGCCTAAGTTACTTTTATCAGCTTAAAAAGGTGCGTAACTATGGCCCAGAGGTGCAGGCTCGCGTGTTGAGCGCCTTTGAGAAAGCAAAATCAACTATGAGTGAGAGTATGGATGCGTGATTTACTCGTTTTCTTCATTGTCTTTAGCTTGCTGCCGCTAGCCTTTTTTAGAACCTCCGTTGGGGTCTTATTGTGGAACTGGATAGGCTTTATGAACCCTCATCGATTGGGGTGGGGGCTTGCATATCACTTTCATTTTGCTTACTTGATAGGGGCCACCACGTTAGCGGGTTTCTTGTTTTCTAAAGAGAAAAAACCATTGCCTAATATTGGGCTTGTATGGGCTTTGTTGTTTTTTGTATTTTGGATGAACATTACGACCCTTTTTGCGCTCGTGCCTGACGATGCGGTGGGGCAATGGGAAAAAGTGATGAAGATCCAAGTCTTTATCTTCATTGCCATGATCGTGATGCAAACAAAAAATAAGATCATGAATCTGACTTGGGTTATCACCTTATCCATTGCCTTTTACGGGATTAAAGGTGGCTTTTTCACCATCATCAACGGCGGTAATTTTTTGGTGCTTGGTCCGCGTGGCTCTCAAATCGAGGACAACAACACCCTTGCTCTGAGTTTGATTATGATTTTGCCGTTGATGTGGTTTTTAACCAATCAATTAAAAAAGAAGTGGGCCAAAGCCCTGATGTGGCTAAGTGGTGGCCTCATGATTGTCTCCATCTTTGGCTCTCACTCAAGAGGGGCCTTGCTTGCGTTTAGCGCCATGGCGATGATGCTCGTGCTGAAAAGTCGTCAAAAATTCAAAATACTATTCCTTTTGGCGATGATGGTGCCCTTTGCGCTGATGAGTTTGCCTGATCATTGGTATGATCGTATGCAGACCATTTCGACCTACCAAGAAGATGCCTCGGCCATGGGACGCATCAATGCCTGGCATTTTGCTTTCAATCTTGCCAAAGAGCGCCCTATGGTCGGCGGTGGTTTTGAAACCTTCCGCCCTGGACTTTTTGAGCGTTATGCTCCTAACCCCAAAGACTACCATGACTCTCACAGTATTTACTTTGAGGTACTAGGTGAGCATGGCTTTGTTGGCCTCGGTCTTTTTCTCATGATCCTGGCCTTAAGTTGGCGAACCGCAACTCGGATCCGAACCTTTACGCAACATACTCCAGAGCATAAATGGGCGCATGACTTATGCTCAATGATTCAAGTTAGTCTACTTGGCTATATGGTAGGGGGGACTTTTCTTGGCGTTGCCTATTTTGACTTGTTTTACTCCTTGGTCGCATTGCTGGGTTTGACCCATGCGTTAGTCATGCCATCCCCAGCTCGAGTCCGTCTTGGACAACAGGTTGCCCATGCCTGATTTTGAAAAACAATGGCAACACCGGTTTGAACGATTTGCTCAAGGAAACACCGAGGCTGAAATTGCAGGCTGGTCCGATCATGGATTATCGACTAGGCTTCACTTTTTTAAAACCTGGGTGAGGCCTCAGGCAGATGAAATTTGGCTTGACGTGGGATGTGGGGCCGGGACTTATACCAGAACGCTCCATCAAATGAAGGCGCATTGCTTTGGCCTTGATTACTCCATGCCATCACTTGAAAAAGCTAAAAAGTTAACTAATTTACCAGTCTGGTGCCACGCCAACGCAACCTGTCTACCGATTGGCAGCAATCAGGTTGATGGTGTCCTTTGCTTTGGTGTGCTTCAGGTATTGTCGGATTTCGACTCGCTTTTCGATGAGCTTATTCGAGTTTGTCACCACAATGGTGAAATTTGGTTGGATGGCTTGAACAGTTATTGCTTGGTGCACATCTGGGATAAAGTTAAGCGTAAGCTCTTCAAGAAATCCATGCACCTTCATTACACGAGTCCATTTAAAGTGCAAAAAAAGCTCAAGCCTCAGGCTTCTAAGGTTCAGCTTTACTGGGTGCCTATATGTCCAGCTCCAGTTCGATGGCTTCAGCCGTTACTAAGCCACCCCAAAACCCAGCCGCTAATGCGAGCTTTTTCTTTTGTATCCATGTGGTTTTGCCACTCCTATACACTAAGAGTGTCCACCAAATGAGCGGGCCCTTACATATACTGGTCTATCATCGAGTTCTAAGGGAGCCTTGTCCTCTCTTTTCCTCGCAAATGACTGCCAAGCGATTTACCGAGCACTGTCTCTGGTTATCTAAACACTATCATGTGCTCGGATTAGCTCAAGCGATGGCTCGTATGAAAGAGGGGAGCCTACCCCCTCGAAGTGCCGTTATTACCTTCGATGATGGTTACGCGGATAATCTCGATGTGGCCCTACCGATTCTTAAGGATTATGGATTAAGTGCTACCTGTTTTATTGCGACCGGTTTTTACGACGACCACTGTATGTTTAATGATGTGATTGTTGAAAAAATTAAACAACTACACCAAGGGTACCGATTTTTAGGTCGTGAATACGACGCACAGACGGTGGATGGTAAGCGAGCGCTTATCCAGGCCATGATTGCTCATGTTAAATATTTACCTTTAGAGCAAAGAGAAGCATTTTTAGCCAAACTATGTCCACACTCTTCGGTGCCACCCCTGATGATGAGTTTAGAACAAAGACAACGCTGGCATCAGAGCGGCATGGGGGTGGGGGCGCATACTCATTCCCATCCCATTTTAACCACGCTAAGCAACGAAGACGCTAAACAAGAAATTCTGACATCAAAGCAAGTGCTTGAAAATCAATGTCAAACTCCGATTAGATGGTTTGCTTACCCAAATGGGAAAAAAGATCAAGATTATCAAGACGTTCACGTGAATCTGCTCAAGGAGTGCGGCTTTGATGGGGCTGTGACCACGGTGCCTGGGGCCGTTACCGAGGGGGCCAATCTGTTTGAGTTACCTAGATATACCCCATGGAGGGAGTCCAAATGGGGCTTTATGGCTCAGATGAGTAAGATGAAAGTCAAAAGCCTTTTAAAAGGCGTCAACTTTAAACGTTTTTAAGTCACGATCTTCGGATTGTCGAATGATGATTTCAGCGTAGGCTCGTGTTTTTTGGTTGAGCCACGATTTGATACTTGTCATCATCTTAGCCAACTTGGATTGCTCAAGTACTAAGTCTTGAGCATCATGATGGGTAATCAGTTGGTAATAGTAGAGATCATCTTGTAAGCGAGTCAGGTGATGATTGTTTTCATAAGCTCGCTCAATCGAGGCCATCATCACAAGTGGTACGACAAAGTTTGGTCGGACTTGGGATTTGGTTCTGGCCATCACAATCTCTTCTTATATTATTGTCCCTGATTTAATTAAGGCATAATCATCTTGATTGCGCAAGCTTAATTGACTTGTTGTCTCTTTTTTTTGCAACTCACTCGAATGATGTTGTAGCCATAACTCCAAAACCACAATCAACCACACCATGGCCCCATAGTAATTGGGGTACTCTTTGAGATGAGTATGACATAAAGAATCAATGAAATTTCCCGATAAAATGCCTCTTTTTTTAAAGTCGAAGCATGCATCGAAACAGATCTCTTTTAACCCAGCATGATCAAGGATCCATGAACCCACTGGGATCCCAAACCCATGCTTTTTCTTTTTAACCACTGCGGCGGGCAACATCGAAGACACCGTGTCACGGAAAAAAGGACGAAGCTGACCTGCTTTGAGTTTGTAGGAGAAGGGTAAGCGCATCGCCAGTTTCATGATAGCTTCATCCAGCATCGGAAATTTCACCTGCAGATTAAACGCTTGGCAGGCTTGCACGACTTTTTGGATGTCATTCTCAGCTAGGATCCAACGAAAATCTGAGCACAGCAACTTGTCTAACCAAGACTCACCTTGCGCCAGCCGGTAACTGTCAGTGAATCGTTGGCGCCCTAAAGTTGAATCGATGTGCTGCAAAAAATCTTCTTCAAAGGTATCTTTAAGGTCCATACGCTCTAAAAAGTTATAGGTTAAGTCGCGTTGGGCAACTCCGGTATGGCTTAAGCGTATGAATTTTTGAATCTTTTTTAATTTGCCAACACTGAATATGCCTAGATGATTCACCATCATTAATGAAAGTTGTCGAGCCCACTTGGGTACTCGCTGGTATCGTTGGAATAGGAGTTCAGTTTGATATCGGGTATTTCCTCCAAAGAGCTCATCGCCACCGTCACCCGCATAAAGACAGTCCAAACCAAGTTCATTGGCCTTTTTAGCGCACCAGTAAGCCCCTAAACTTGAGGCATTGCCAAAAGGTTGCGGTAAACTTTTGATTAAAGGTATTAAGTCCTCGTAAAGATCGTTCGCTGTTTTTTGAATAACATGATGTTGGACGCCAATATGGTTGGCAACCTCCTCGGCATAACTAGTCTCATCGAAGCTTAGCTGATCAAACCCAACCGTTAGGGCATGGATTTCGCATCCAGGATTGGCTTTGGCCAAAGAGGCGAGCACTGTTGAACTATCTAGTCCGCCACTTAAAAAAGCGCCAATGCGATCTTTGTCCGTGGTGCACGCTTGAACTAGCTTGCTCATTAACTGATTTGAAGCGTTTTGAGGTTCAAGTTTTTGATCTGGATACGATTGAGGCTGCCAGTAAGAGAAGGATTGACATGACTTGGAGGTCATGACTACATAATGAGCAGGCATGACTCGATGAATGCTGCCTAGAATACTTTCAGGAGAGGGAACAAAATGATGATAAAAATAATCATATACCGCTTGTGAGCTGATGGAAGAGGTGGGGACCATTTGCTCTAGGGTAGATAGTTGGCTAGAAA
>CAYNJF010000049.1:0-14731 GCA_964397555.1 uncultured Francisellaceae bacterium | reverse complement strand
AACAAACAATGGCAAGGTGGTAACGCCATATCTTCGATGCAACCTACATTCCATGAGCATACCAAATGGCGTCTGGAATCTGGGTTTGTTTTGATTTGCTCAATGACTTGGGCCAGTTGATCCACCGTTTGTCCATTGGGCGCTGGCCAAGAGCGCCACTGAGCCCCATAGACGGGCCCCAAGTTGCCTTGTTCGTCAGCCCACTCATCCCAGATACGCACTTGGTTGTCTTTAAGATACCCAATGTTGGTATCCCCTTTGATGAACCAGAGTAGCTCATGAATGATGGAACGTAGGTGAAGTTTTTTGGTCGTCAGACACGGAAACCCTTTGGAGAGATCGTAGCGATTTTGATGACCGAACACAGAGAGGGTCCCTGTGCCAGTGCGATCTGACTTTTTGGTGCCGCTCTCTAAAAGCAGGCGTAATAAATCATGATACTGTTTCATGGGTCCCTCTTGGTTCAAATTCTTTTCTTATAAAATACACCCCGAGTAAAATCATGGGCACACACAACACCTGCCCCATGGTTAGCCATCCAAAGGCTAAGTAGCCAAACTGCGGATCGGGCACTCGAAATAACTCTTCAAAACTGCGAATCAGGCCATAGCCAATTAAAAAGACCCCAGACACGTTGCCTAAGGCTCTTGGTTTCGCCGAGTAACACCAGACGATGATGAACAGCAAAACCCCTTCTAGGGCCACCGCGTACAATTGGGAGGGGTGTCTAGGCAAAGGACCGGCCCCGGGGAAGACCATGCCCCATGGCACATCGGTGACCTTGCCCCATAGCTCGGCATTAATAAAGTTACCTATTCGACCAAAGCCTAAAGCTAAAGGTACCCCTGGGGCGATGCGATCCCCTATCTGTAAAAAAGAGAGCTGGTGTTTTCTGGCAAAATACCATATGCCCAGCATGACACCGATTAGGCCGCCATGAAAGGACATGCCGCCTTCCCAGACTTTAAAAAAGCTGACCGGATCTTCAAACAACATGCCAATGTTGTAAAAAAGCATATACCCTAGGCGCCCACCAAGAATGACCCCCATGGCCGCATAAAAGAAAAAATCGGCTAAGGTATCTGTGCTCTCCCAACCAGGCAAATGCTTGGTGCGATGCCTGAGCAAAAACCATGCGACAATAAACCCGAGTACATAAGTGACGCCATACCAGCGAATGGCAATCGCATCGGTAAAGCTGAAGATAACCGGGTCGATGTTGGGGTATTCAAGCATGAAGGATTCCAAATTGACTTAAGCGACTAATATAGCTTTGACTTAGGGATGGATTCAACTATGGAGGCATATTAAAAAAGTTAATTAACTTATAAACATACGAATGCTGATGAGCACCAGAAAAACACCAAACACCCGTTGGACAACTTGCTTGGGTAGTTTGTAGGATAGCCATACACCTGCGGGTACCGATACGATCGAAGCAAGAGCGATGGCGATAAGGGCAGGCAAGTAAGCGTATCCAAAACTGTAGTCCGGCAAACCACTTTCATTCATACCGGTCCAAATGCTGATGCAAAGACCGATGGTCACGGTGGGCAACACACTCCAAAGGGACACCCCTACGGCCTCTCGGATGGAAACCCCGAACAAGAGCAGTAAGGGGACGATAAACACACCGCCTCCAAGCCCGACCATGCCAGCAAGCACGCCAAGCAAGGCCATGATCACTAAAAACCATAACGGTAAGGGTCTAGGAGGCTTATCCTGCGGTCTTTGGAAAAAAAGCAATTGAAGGGCAACGGCCATCACGACCACGGCAAAAACTTGTTTGAGGACGTCTGAGGGCATCTGATCGGCGACCAGCACACCGGCCGAGACCCCGATGATCATGGTGGGTGCAAGCCGTTTCACCAAGTCCCATCGCATCTTAGCGACTTTACTGTGCGTGTAAGCGGAGGCTGCGGTGGTAATGGCCATAGCACCTAGGGAGGTGCCAACACTGATGTGCATGATGTGATCGGGGGCCAGCTGTCTTGCCGTGAGCCATTCAACCATCACAGGCACCATGACAAGCCCGCCACCGACTCCAATCAGTCCTGACAACACACCTGCAAGCAACCCTGCGACTAAAAATAAAAGCCAATCAATCATCATAGGCGAAGGCTAACACAGATGCGTTTGAATTAGGAGGCTTGGTTCTTTTGGTTTTGCTCGAGATAGAATGCTTCAAACTCTTTAGGAGGGACCGGCTTGGAATAGTAATACCCTTGGATTTGATCGCACCCTAAGGCTTTGAGCTCAGCAAGCTGTTCAGCGGTTTCCACGCCCTCGGCCACCGTTTTGAGTTTAAGCCCTTTGGCCATGGCGATGACGGCATGAATGATGTTGGCATCTTCAGGGTTGACCATCATGTTTTTGACAAACGATTGGTCCACCTTAAGAATGTCGATGGGGAATTTGCGTAGGTAGCTTAGCGACGAGTATCCGGTGCCAAAGTCATCCACTGAGATGGTAATGCCCTTCGCTCTTAGGATATGCAAGGTCTCAATGCAGTATTGCGTATCAATCATGAAAGAGCCTTCCGTGATTTCAAGATTTAAGCAGTGAGCGGGAAATTGAGTCGTCTCTAAAATGGCGTCTACTTTCTGGACAAAATCTTCTTTTTTAAACTGACCCCAGGCGACGTTCACGGCTATCTCAAAGTCACTCCAACCCATGTCTTGCCAACGTTTGGCCTGCGAACAGGCTTCTCTTAAAACAAAATCGCCTAACGGGACAATCAAGTTGGTCTCTTCAGCCACGGGAATAAACTCAGCAGGACTTATTGAACCATGCTCTGGATGATGCCAGCGCACTAATGCCTCCGCGCTGGTGACTTTATTGGTCACAGGGCATACCTTAGGCTGGTAGGCCAAGCTGAGCTGACCTGAGTCTAAAGCATGGCGCAACATGTGCTCAATTTGCATGCGCTGAGTTACTTGCTCATTCATTTGAGATTCAAAGAATTTAAAGGTATTACGCTCATCCCTTTTGGCATGAAGCATGGCGGTATCGGCATTCATCATCAATGTGGTCATGTTATGAGCATCGTCTGGATACACTGAGATCCCAATGCATGCCCCGGTAATGATTTCATGCGTGTAGACCTTAAAAGGCCTTGAGAGCAGCTGCAAAATATCATGAGCGCTTTGTTTGAGCGCACGTATGCCATCAGGACTCTCTACGATGATGGCAAATTCATCGCCACCAAGGCGGGCTAGATGGTTGGATTGATTGACCCAGCTGGATAAACGCTGGGCCACTTGTTTTAATAGTTCATCACCGACACCGTGTCCGAACGTATCGTTCACCATTTTAAAGTTATCAAGGCCAATGACCATTAAGCCGACGCGTACACTGGCTTGGGAAGCAAAATACACACTTTTTTCCAAGGTGGTTTTCAATGAGTCGCGATTGGCAACGTTGGTCAGTGGATCATAGTGCGTTAAAAACTCGAGTTTATCTTCATTTTCTTTGGTCTGGGTTAAATCAGCAATGATCCCCACAAAATGCATGCTCTGTTCACTTTTATCGTACATCGAGTTAATGGAGAGGTGCGCTGGAAAATCATGACCGTCTTTGCGTTTTAGCGTAATTTCACCTTTCCAAGAACCTTCGCTGTCTAAAGAAAATCGAATTTGGTTGTAAAATTGCGCGTCTTGAGTTTCCGAGTGAAGCAACTCAAATGAACGATGCTTTAGTGAGTCGTACGAGTGGCCCGTCATCTTTTCAAAGGCCAAGTTAAACTGGATAATGCTTAAGTTTTTATCCGTGATCACAATGCCTTCGGTGGTTGACTCGAACACATTCAAATAAAGCCCAAGCTCTCGCTCAGCTTGTTTACGCTCGGTGATGTCGGAAAAAGTCCCGGTCATACGAACGGCTTGGCCTTTACTATCCCTTTCGACTACTTTGCCTCGCGTAAATATCCATGCGTACTCTTTATGGCCATTAAGAATGCGATGTTCAATAACAAAGTGGGGGTTATGACCTTGCAAGTGCGAGCTTAACAGTGCTTGAAACGCGTCTAAGTCGTTTGGGTGAAGAAGTAGTATAAACTCATCAAGCGACTGAGGGATCTGTGCTTGCTGCATGTCCAACACTTGAGCGATGGTTTCATCAAAGAAAAGCTTACCGGTTTGAAAGTCCCAGTCGAACAAGACCTCCGATGAGCCCCAAAGCGCAAGATTTAAACGCTCTTCGGATTCTTTGATGGCTTTGTTTTGTGCCTCAACTTGGGAGAGCATGCCGTTCACCGAATCAGTCAAAAGCCCCAAGTCGTCATTGGTCTCACGAGTGATGCGAATCGAGTAGTCGTTAGTTTGCGTCACTTGTTGTGTGGATTCAATCAGTCGGTTTAACGGTCGGGTTAATGATCGTTGAAACTTTAATGATAATAAAAGTGCACCCAGCACTGAAAGAAATGAAACGACAATCACCGTGGTGATTTGAAACAACATCCGATTGTGGATCCCATCCAATCGAGCCGACAGTAGGATGCTGCCTAATTTGCGTGATCCTAATTGGATGGATCGAACCACTTTCAAGGTACTCTCATCAAAATAAGCCCCCGGGGTTGCATACTTTTGAGGTAGGACCGAGGCCCCTAGTTGGTTGGGATCATACTGGGTAAATAGACGACCCTCTTGATCGTAGATCCAAGCTCCTTGCAGGTATTTGTCAGTTCCAACCGCGTTGATGATTTCATAAGCTTGCTCTTCAACTCCACGAGTTAAGGCTTCAATGGCGTTTGTGGCCACCATGTCGGCTTGAAGCTCTAGCGTAGAAACCAATCCTTTTTTAGTCTCTTTGACGTCATAGCTGATAAAACTAAGCCCAGCGAGTGCGAGCGAAATCATGCACACACAAGTGGCGTACAAAAGGACCTTATGGGAAAACCGAAGCTGAACATCAAACGTCTTTTGAGGCACTGCAATATCACTGATAGGTTATAGGCTCTTATAAAGATGGCAGTATACTAAATAACTTTCAAACTTTAGTTACTTACCGGCGCGGACCAGACCACCAAGGCCGGCTTCTTCAAGGGCTTGCTGTAAATATATGCGCACTTGGCTTGCGTTTTCCATCTGATAGCAAGCGTTTAGGATATTTTTAGCCTTTGAGATGGCAAAGTTTCGAATCACCCATTTGATCTTAGGCAAGTTCATTGCATTCATGCTGAGCATGTCAAAGCCCAAGCCGATGAGAGCAAGAACGGCCGCTGGATCTCCGGCCATCTCTCCACACACACTGACTTGCTTATTGTGTTGCCTTGCCGCATCAACCACCATTTGTAAGGCTTTGAGTACGGCTGGGTGCAAGCTGTCGTACATGGTTGCAATATGAGGGTTGTTTCTGTCAACGGCCAATAAGTATTGGGTTAAGTCATTGCTCCCCACCGACAAAAAGTCAACACGCTGAGCGATCTGATCGGCCTGATAGATGCTCGATGGCACTTCGATCATCACTCCGACTTTAGGGTGTTCGCACGTGTGCCCCTCTTCACGAACCTCTTCAAAAGCTTGATGGATAAGCCTCAGGGAATCATCCACTTCACTCACCCCTGAAATCATGGGTAAGAGGATCCTAAGGTTATTGAGTCCTGCGTTTGCTCTGAGCATGGCTCGCAGCTGTAAGATAAAAATTTCAGGGTGATCAAGGGTGACTCTTATTCCCCGCCATCCAAGAAATGGGTTTTCTTCTTCTACCGGAAAATACGGCAGCATTTTATCGCCACCCACATCAAGCGTTCGTATGGTAACTGGACGAGGATGGAACGTTTCAAGCAGCTGTCGGTAAATGAGATACTGCTCTTGCTCCCCCGGGAATCGATCTCGGATCATAAAGGGGACTTCGGTGCGATAAAGCCCAACGCCCTCGGCTCCCACTTGCAAAGATGGACGAATGTCGGCCACAAGCCCGGTATTGACGCACATTTGAATTAAGTGACCATCAGGGGTTACGGCTTGAAGCTCTTTTAGTTCATTGAGTCCATCGTAGAGTTCTTTTTCCTCTTCGGCGAGTCGGGAGAACTCTTTGTACATCGATGGGTTGGGGTTCATGTAGACTTGACCGTCGTAACCATCCACGATCAAAGAAGCCCCTTCAATGCGCCTTACAGGAAGGCCTTGGGCGCCCATCACCGCTGGGATCCCCATCGCCCTGGCTAGGATTGCCACATGCGCGTTGACCGATCCCTTAACCGAGACAATGCCCTTTAAATAGCCTGGTGGCACTTCAGCAAGATTGGCGGCCGTAAGTTCTTCAGACACTAAAATCGTATCTTTGGGATAAGTCGTATTTTTGGGCGTCGAGCTTTGAAGGTGTGCAAGGATCCGACGCCCCAAATCTAAAATATCACTGGCTCGTTCGCGAATGTAAGGATCTTCAAGTGCCTCAAAATGACGGACATGTCCCTTGATCGCTTTTTTGAGAGCCCATTGAGCCCAGTGCCCCTCATCAATAAGAGCTTCCATTTCTTGAAGCAAGGATTTGCTTTTTAAAATGCCAAGGTAAGCATCGAACAGCGATTGCTCTTCTTCTGGCAGTCGTTGACATAAACGAGCTCGCATCTGCTCGATGTCATTCAAGGTCAAGTGGATCGCATGGTTGAGCTTTTGCTTTTCCCCTTTTAGATCATCGCTTTGCCGGCATGGCACCGCATCCAGATCAGCAGGGATATAACAAACATGAGCATGGCCGATGGCCACACCCGATGATGAGCCTTGCCCCTGATAGACATCACTTTCTGCCGAGGGAGAGGCTTGCCATAATTCTTTGGCCATGCCTAGCATGTTGGCATGGGCGATGATCCCAGACAACTGGGCGGAGATGGTCACCAAAAAGGCCTCTTCGCCTTCATCAAATTTTCGGGTTTCTCTTTGTTGGACCACGAGAACACCCACCAGTTGTTTTTGATGAATGATGGGCACCCCTAAAAAGGCTCGGTAAATTTCTTCTCCGGTTTCAGGGTAATATTTAAAGCGAGGATGATTATGAGCGTCGCTGATGTTGAGAGGTTCTTCGCGCTCACGTACAAGACCAATGAGCCCTTCATCAAAGCCTATGGTGATTTGGCCATCGACTCCTTGTTTGAAACCGATGGAGGAGGCTAACCGAAAAAGACGATCTTTGGGATCGGCCAAGTAGACTGAGCATGCTTCGATTTGGATGGTTTCACTGACGCGCCGAACCATAATTTGCAGCACATCCTGAAGATCGTTCGCTTCATTGACTTCTTGAACAATTTGACGCAAAACATTTAACAAGGGGGATTCTCCTTAATCCGAATCTATTACCATGTTAAGTGGACAATCTTCACATAGAACAACCCAAAGGTGCTTACTCACCCAAAGGATCTAAACGATCACTCCTTTTAAAACCAACCAAACTATCGGATAACTCATGCAATGCTTTTCGATAGACTTCACGCTTGAATGAAACAACCTGCTGAAGGGGATACCAATAGCTGACCCAAAGCCAATCATCAAACTCAGGTTTGTCGGTACGATCAAGCTGAATGTCGGCATCTTGGCCAAGTAGACGTACTAAAAACCATTTTTGTTTTTGACCGATGCAATAAGGCCTATCGTGACGAATTAACCGCTGGGGAAGAAGGTATTTAAGCCAATCATCGGTTTGTGCGAGCACTTGAACATGCTCAGGATCAAGACCGACTTCCTCGTAAAGCTCACGAAACATCGCCTTCTCAGCCGACTCATCTTCGTTGACTCCACCTTGAGGGAATTGCCATGCGTCTTGACCGACTCTTCGCCCCCAAAATAATTGATTCTCTTGGTTTACGAGAATAATACCCACATTGAGACGAAAACCATCCTCATCAATCATAGGCTGCCTGTAATAAGAAATTTGGCTTTATTATTTCACAGTTAAAGAGCTTTGAGCAAATGAGACGCGCTTTAGTCTTCAAGTAAGTAAGAAAAATCAAAGTTCCAGACAAAGGCCAACTTAAAGGCATGCTGAAGTGGTTTAATCCCCGGCGAGAAAAGCGTCACGCTGTCTGAGGCAAATCTATCAACACTGACGCCACGGCTACGCGTTGAATGATTGTACTCGGCTCTTATATTGACATTGTTGAATACGGGAAATTCAAACCCAAATCCACCTAATGCACGCGTGACTCGACGACCATCACTGATGCTAACGGCAATGGGTGCGGCCGAGGCCGAGGTGGCTTGATAAATTAAATCATCATTACTGGTTTCAACACCGCCTCGAATATAAGCCCATACCCAAGGGGCAAGCTTATAACCGAAACGTACAGATAAGGCCGTTACCACATTGCGATCAAACTCTGCGCTTCCCGAATAATTATTGCCTAAAATATCCGTAAATGCGTAAGGTTTGTTATCGCCGTAATCATGAAGACCGATGTTTAATTCAATTCCGGCTAAATAATCTTTGTGAACCACTTCATACCCACCAAAAAAGCCATACAAAATCCCATTATCATGGTATTTATTGACTTGATGGGTGACTTGGCTGCCTGGGGCGGGATGAGCAATATCAAGGGTCAACTCGCCATCTCTGACGGCATAACCAATATCAAAGCCCAATAGATAGTGACATTCATCAAAAGCAAAGGCTTGAGACTGAGCCATCAAGGAAACGCCAATAACAAACGCATATTTTTTGATGGCTCTAAACATAATCAAACCTTTTTAATGTATTAACCTAAGTAGAAGGTCCAAATTAATTTACCAGCGTGCGATCTGACTTTGATGTCATGGAAAGCCGCCAACGTATCAAACGGATCATCGAAACCAAAAGTGTTGCCTGGCTTGTAGATATACTCAAGTCTCAAGCTGGTTTTTTCTGAGAACAAGGGAACTTCAACACCAGCCCCCACTAAGAATGTCCAGAAACCACGATCTTCGGAGTAATGATCGAATGGGATTGGGGCACCAGCAACAATAATGTTAGTCACTGAGACTTCATGTTTGGCATACTCGACACCAGCTTTTACATAAGGGGTGAAAAAGGGAGGTAATTTCATACCGCCTCTTAAATAGCCACCCACACGAGTACGCACCGTGTACTCAGCTTCTGAAGGCAATTGGAAAGTAGCAGCAATCGTGTTAGTGGTTTTGTGATGAAGTTTCACTTGCTCATAACGACCAAAATCAACGTAACCTTCTGCACCTACAAAAAAGTCGTTACACCAAACTTGGTAACCACCTAAGATGCCGTACACAGTACCGGAATCACTTAATTTTTCAGAATCAACAGCAACTTGAGTGCCAGAAGGTGCAACCCCTAGTAACAGAGCAGGTGATTGAGGCGTTGAAAAGTAATCTGAGTTTAATGTTCCTGAACGAGACTCATATCCAATGCTGACACCAACGACGGCTTGCCCAGGTAAAGAATTAGAAGCCAACGCGAGTGGAGCGGCAAGAATGGCTACGGAACTGAAAATGCAAGTTAGTATCCTTGAAACCGTCATTTTAATCATCCTTTGGATATTCCATTTTAATTAGTTTACAAACAAATAATGCTTGCCCTACCTTGACCGAGAATTATATAGTCATTAGGCCGCTACGAGCAACCGTGCTCGCACTTTAGGTTTGATGTTTTAACACCAACGCTAATTTAATGGCGTGCGTCGCAGGCCTTGCGGTCTGCCTTCCATTAAATGGGGGGTTCACATCATCCATGGTAAAACGTTCGGTTCGGTTGTAGTTGTACTCCAACCTTACTGTTGATGTTCTCAGCAAAGGCACAATGGAGTCATGAAAAATTGGCGCCTCAACGCCGACACCCACGAGCCACCCGTAACGTCTGTTGTGTTGCAACATGGAATCTTGGATAAGAAATCCTCCATTGATAAGCGTGAGTGGATAAGTCAGCTCATCGTTTCCAACAACCGCCCCAGCCCTTACAAATGGGATCCAATCACGAGCGCCTTTCATCCCAATGGTGGTAGACAGCTCCCATTGGGTGCCGCGTTCGTATTTAACATCTGCCAAAAACAGATTCATCCCGTTGATTTTATCGGCGTATTGGATTTGATGATCCTCGACAATGGTTTCGATGGTTACTTTGGCTTCTACCGTGCCAACAAACCATGGGCTGATCTGATATTCATACCCCAAAAAGCCGCCCCATAACCCACCATCATCTCGAAGCGTTACAATGGTATCTCCCATTTGAGCTCCAACGGGGATCCCAGTAGCGCCTGCGACCACCGGAGATGCATTGACGGTATTGGCGTTAAGCTTATAAGAGCGCCACATGTAACCGGCCTCTAAACCAAATAACCAAGCGTTGGCATAAGTGCTTGTGCTTAACAACATGGCAAGCGTCACCACAAGCCACTTTGACGCATTTAGGCGTGACATGTTGACTCCTCTTTTTCAGACGTAGGCTTCCAAGTGACCTTAAGCTCGCGTGCGGCTTTGACTTCGTCCACTCGAGTGATAGGTAGAGAATGCGGGGCCGTTTTGACCTTCTCAGGATTGGTTTGGGCCTCGTGATAAATCTTTTCCAATACCTCAATGAAGTTGTCCAGCTCTCTTTTCGATTCGGTTTCCGTCGGCTCGATCAAAAAGCACTCTGGTACCCCTAAAGGAAAGTAAGTCGTTGGAGCATGGATTCGATAGTCGAGCAAGCGCTTAGCCACATCCATCGCCGTGACTGAGAATTCTTTTTTGATCGATTTAAAGGTAATGATGAACTCATGAGATCCCATTCGATCGGGATAGGCAGACTCAATACCACGACGCTCAAGCTCAACTTTAATGTAATTCGCGTTGAGCGTTGCAAACGTGGATACTTTTCTTAACCCTTCTCGACCAAGCAAACGAATGTAGGCCCAGGCTCTGAATAAAATAGCCGCATTCCCCATGAACGCCGACATCTGGCCGATGCTCAAAGGACGATCTTTTTTACTTAGCCATTCATACTCGTGATTGGCTTCATTGAACCCAACAATTGGAGTGGGTAGGTAAGGTTCAAGTCGTTCGCTCACAGCCACAGGTCCTGAGCCGGGCCCTCCCCCTCCATGAGGGGTTGCAAAGGTTTTATGCATGTTCATATGCATAACATCAAAGCCCATATCCCCGGGTCGAGCCTGAGACAGGATTGCATTCAGATTGGCGCCATCGTAATACAGCAAGCCACCTGCATCGTGCACCCATTTGGAGATGGTCAAAATATCTCTTTCAAACAAACCCAAGGTTGATGGGTTGGTTAACATGATGCCAGCGGTTTTCTCGCTAAGGGCTTCTTTAAGCGCTTGCATATCCAGATCCCCAGAGGGCCCTGTAGGAATTTCTCGGATCTTAAACCCACACATACAGGCCGAGGCTGGGTTGGTCCCATGCGCTGAATCCGGCACCAACATCTCGATACGAGCCGTATCACCTCGTTGATGATGATACTGTTTGATCATCATCACACCAGCCAGCTCACCTTGAGCCCCGGCCATCGGCGTCAAACTCACACCATGCATGCCAGTTACCGCTTTTAGATAATCCTGAAGCTCATACAAGCATGAAAGATATCCCTGCGAGTACTGACTTGGCGTGTTTGGGTGTGCATCTTTAAGATGAGGATGGGCCGCCACCTTTTGAACCCCTTTGGGGTTGTATTTCATGGTGCATGAACCTAATGGATAAAACTGACCATCAATGGCGAAGTTCTTCTGCGACAAGTTATGATAATGGCGAACGACATCAAGCTCTGAGAGCTCAGGAAGCGTTGGCTTATCTTTTCGAATAAGATGCTCAGGAATATGAACGGGCGCGTTTGTTGGGTGAGGCGATTGGCTCTCCGCTCTCGCATTTTCAACTGATTTTTCAAAAATAATCATCAATGTCCCTCCAGCACGGAAGATAACGCCTTAGTGTAGTGCTCCAAGTCCGCCTGCGTCTTGGTTTCAGTGACACACACCATCAATGCACCTTGAAACTCAGGGTAGTCATGACTGACATCTATCCCAGCAAGAATCCCTTTTTTCATCATTTCATCAATCACAAAAGAGGTCTCTAATGGCGTCTTAATCACAAACTCATGCATAAAGGGTGATTGGAAGACTGAACTTACCTGGGGCAAAGCCTCAACCATCGATTTTAATTGAATCGCATTTTGATGGGATACCGTGGCGACATCTTTTAGGCCCGCAGGTCCGAGTAAGCTCATATGAATCGTTGCGGCGGTGACTAACAACCCCTGATTCGTACAAATGTTGGACGTCGCTTTCGAGCGGCGAATGTGTTGCTCTCTTGCTTGTAGCGTCAAAGTGAAAGCTCGTTGTCCATTGGTGTCTTCACTCAGTCCAACTAATCGACCTGGGATCTGTCGAACAAAACGCTCCTTACACGTTAAAAAGCCGAAGTAAGGCCCCCCTCGATTTAAAGGAACTCCCATGGGTTGACCTTCCCCGCAAGCAATGTCCGCCCCTTTTTGCCCCCAGCTACCTGGTGCACTCAAAAGATTCATGGCCAGCGGATTACAAAGTCCCACGACTAGCGCGTCTTTATCATGCCCCCAATCAGTCAGCACATCGACCTCTTCAAGGACTCCGAAGTAGTTCGGCTGTGGGACAATCAAGGCTGTGCATGTCTTATGCTTATGCCACGCTTCTTCAAGAGCTTCTAAGGAGACCCGACCTGAAGTCACTGAATAGGGGATCCAAACAATTTTGATCCCTTGAGGAGCCGTCAATGATTCAAGCGTTGCTCGATAGGTTGGGGGAACATGCTCAGGGACAAACACACATGGGTTGTCATGACGCTTAATCCGACACGCCATCAAAACCGCCTCTACCAAGCCTGAGGCACCGTCATACAGTGAGGCGTTGGAGATGGGATGGCCCATGATCGAAGCCATCATGGTTTGATACTCAAATAATAACTGCAACGTCCCTTGTGATGCTTCGGCTTGATAAGGCGTGTACGCCGTTAAAAACTCGCCTCGCATCACCAAATCCCACACCGCGGCGGGGATATGATGCTCGTAAGCCCCTCCCCCGGCAAAGCACGACACTTTATTGTCTTGGTTAAGCTTTTCCTCAACCAAGCGATTGAGCTGCATTTCATTCAGACCCTCTGGGATCTGTTCTAACAGGCCAACCCTCAAGGATTCAGGGATTTCTTGAAATAAATCTTCAAGCGTCTCTAACCCAATTTGGGATAACATGGCGTCAACTTGTGCCTTCGTATGTGGAATGAATGGCATGGGCGTTACGCTCCTTGTTCGATCTCTAACGTTTCCTGATAATCATTAGCATCCAAAAGCTCATCCCACTCGCCTAAGTCGAACGGACGAATCTTGTAAAGCCAACCATCTTGGTAGGGATCTTCGTTGACCTTACTTGGCTGCTCTTCTAGGGCACTGTTGATCTCCGTGACCTCTCCAGAGATAGGGACATACAGATCACTGGCGGCTTTGACGGATTCTACAACGCCCCCTTCTTGCTCTTTGCGATATTCTTGGCCTACCTCAGGCAATTCAACGAACACAATATCACCCAAGGCGCTTTGAGCATGATCAGTAATGCCTACGGTGATTTCATTATCTTCAAGCTTGGCCCACTCATGAGTGCGAGTGTAGCGAATGTCTGCGGGTACTTCTGACATCATCCAATCTCCTTGTCGATTTACCGGGTGTCATCAATTATTTTTTAAGAAAAGGAACCTTAGTGCGTTCGGCACGCACCCATTGGTTGCGAATTAACACTTCAAATTCAGAAACTTCAGTGGACGGAAGACGAGCAAAGGCAATCGAGTGGCCCAACGAAGGCGCAAAACCACCGGAAGTAATAACCCCCTCCCCGCCATCAAAACGAACGCTCATCCCGCCTCGTAATACCCCTTTGGCTTGCAGGCTAAGACCAATCAGTTGTCGAGCAATACCTTGCTCCTTTTGAGCAACCAATGCTTCTTTACCGACAAAATCTCGCTCTTCGTCTTTAAAATCAACGGTCCACGCTAAATTTGACTCTAATGGACTTGTGGTCTCGTCCATGTCAATGCCATAAAGGTTCAAGCCAGCCTCTAAACGAAGTGAATCTCTAGCACTTAACCCGCAAGGGGTAACCCCTTTAGCAATTAAATCTTGCCATACTTCAATCAAAGCATCGCTTGGCCCCATAATTTCAAACCCATCTTCGCCGGTATACCCAGTTCGAGCAAACATTAACCGTTGGGATTGACAGGTGTGAAAGGGCTTGACCTGAGTGAGCGCCTCATTCGGAAACAGTTCACTCAAGATGGCCACAGCTTTGGGTCCTTGACAGGCAATCAAACCAAAGTCAGATTTTAGATCAAGGGCAACGTCGTAACCTCGAGTCAAAGTCTCTAAATGACGTATGTCTTTTGTGGTGGTGGCCGCGTTGATGATGATGCGATAGTGATCTTCATCGATTTGATAGGTAATTAAATCATCAATGATGCCACCATCTAAACTGAGCATACACCCGTACAACGCTTTGCCTGGATATATTTTTGCCACATCATTGGCCAACGCCATGCGCAAGAACGCTTTGGCTTGCGAGCCTTTGACGTCAACAATCGCCATATGAGAAACATCAAATAAGCCGGCTGATTCTCGCACACTCTCGTGCTCTTTGATGGACGAACCATAATGTAAAGGCATCGACCATCCGGCAAATGGACACATCCGAGCCCCTAATTTAATATGCTCACTAAAAAAAGGCGTTTGTTTTTCTAGATTAGCTTGCTGTTGTTGCATGGTGTTCTCCCTAACATGGGTA
>CAYNJF010000048.1:13318-15112 GCA_964397555.1 uncultured Francisellaceae bacterium | reverse complement strand
TATAAACGCTTTGACCTCCAGGGTTGGGTGATTCACCTGGACCAGCTCGGCAAAGGTGCTTATCCAATCATGCGTCTTCTCTTGAGGCCAACGCAAATAGCAATCTTTGACGAGTGACATCAAGTCATAGCTAATAGGGCCAATCATGGCATCCTGAGAATCAATGATCCCATAGTCCCCTTGGGTAATCATGATGTTGCGACAATGAAAGTCGCGATGCAAAACCCCTTGGGGTTGAGAGGTAACCGCATCCACCAAACAATCGTACAATGGTTTGAGCACCTTCGTATCAACAGGATGGTTGAGTAATTGAGTTAAGCACCAATCTGAAAATAAGCTTAACTCGAATCGAACAAAGCGCTCATCAAAGGCAGGAAAATGATGCCACAACGATTGAGGGATCGTCTGTATGGCTTGAATGACCGGCATCAACGAACGATAGTGGCCGTCGACGCTCTCATCGTTGAGCACCTGTTGGAGTTGAATGTCTCCAAGATCTTCAATAAGAAAGAAATCTTTGCCGTCATAACTATGCACAGTCGGGACTCTAACCCCGTGGGCCCCCATCAGCTCAAGCACCTTCATAAACTGTGGGTTATCGATGTGCTCACAGGGTGAATCAACCGCGATTAAGCTCGGATGGGCTAATCGAAAGTAATGTCGAAAGCCAGCATCTTGTCTGAGTGCTTCGTACTCTGGTGGGTGGCCAATTTGTTTGGCGACCCAACTCATCAAACGTTTTTCTTGAGTCATTCCGTCTGTCTCAGGGTAAACCATTATCTTAGAGACTCTTTCATCCATTGGAAAGGCTAAAACCTTTCTGAGATGTGCCATTAAAAACGGTATTCTGGCACAATGTGGCGATGAGCCATAATCATCAATTAAGTTTAGTGGCTAGAAAAGTAAGCTGCACAAAAAAAATGATCCTCATTGGAGCCATCAGTTTAGTGACTTGGCAAATCAGCCACGCCCACGAACCTGATGCATCCGGCTGGGTGACTGATCCTATCGCCATGTGCGAAGGGTTTTATGAACACCAACCTTGGTCATTTAACGAAGACACGCGTTGGCAGGTTAGTGCCGATGCTGTGACGCTTAATGCCGATGGGCTATCTAAACTGTCGGGCGATGTTGAAGTGCGCTTTGGTGATCGACGACTCATCGCCAATCAATTAAATTTGCTTCGCACCAACGACACGGTGTCACGCATGGATGCTCATGAAGGGCTGACCTATTCTGATCCCGATATTTGGATCCAAGGCACATCCGGGTCATGGCAGGCTCAAGATGACTTGGTCCGCATCAACCATCCTCTGTACGCTTACTACCCAAGACACGCCAGAGGCCAAGCCGAATTTGTTGAAGCCGTGGGTCGCTCTAAGCTTCGTCTCAAGCGGGGCTCTTATACCACCTGTGCGCCATCAGATAATACCTGGGAATTGGTAGGTGAGCATCTTAAACTCAATCGTGACACCGGTCAGGGCGTGGCTCGAGACATTCGACTCAAAGTCAAAGACACCACCATTTTTTACTGGCCGTATTTGCAATTTCCCATTGATAATCGAAGGCACTCTGGCTTTTTGTTTCCATCCATTGGCTCAACGTCTCAATCGGGCTTTGAACTCAATGTCCCCTATTACTGGAACATCGCACCGAACATGGATGCGACCTTTACGCCCAGGATTTTGTTTGAAAGAGGGGTAGACTTACAATCCCAGTTTCGATATTTGAGTCGAACCAGCCAAGGTCAACTGCATGTTCATGTACTTCCAGATGATCAAAAGTATCGTGACT
>CAYNJF010000048.1:0-13308 GCA_964397555.1 uncultured Francisellaceae bacterium | reverse complement strand
CAAAGCCCTCCGATTGAGGCCCCCTTATTTGACCCCAGGATCACCGCCCTTCAAGAAGGAAGCAACAACCGGATTGGCGTGAACCTTGAGCATCATTCACAATGGGATCCTCACTGGTCCATGGATGTGCACTTCACCTACGTGGGTGATGATAATTACTTTTACGATTTAGAAAATGACTTAAACAGCGCGAGCTCGACCAAGCTGCTTCAAGAAGCAACCTTGTACTATCAATCGGCACACTGGACTCACCAGCTTCGAGCACAACGATACCAGCTGCTTCATCCATTGCTTGGGCCTGTGACCGAAGAAGATTACGCGCGTCTGCCCCAATGGTCGTTTAACGGGTATTACCCGAACGTTGGCGGGGCCACCTTTACCTTAGATGGTGAGTGGACTCAGTTTGAGCACCCGTTGCGTGGATTTCGTGAAGGACACCGAATTCATCTTCGCCCTGGGGCCTCGATGCCGATGCGTACCTTTGGCAGTTTCTTGGTCCCCCGATTTCAATTGGATGGGCTTTTTTATCAACTTGATAACAACCAATCTTTAGAAAAAGAGGGTCAGCTGTCCCGGATCATTCCAATCGTGGATGTGGACTCAGGTCTTATTTTTGATAAATATTATCCTTGTGGGGGTCGTCTCACCTTAGAGCCAAGACTTTACTATTTGTTTGTGCCTCTTAAAGATCAGGATGAATTTCCTAACTTTGATACCAACCTTCTTGACTTTGGCTACTCTCAACTGTTCCGAAATAACCGCTTCTCAGGACGAGATAGGCTTGGTGATGCCAACCAGCTTACCGCTTCGGTGACATCTCGCTGGTTGAACCGACTTGGACAAGAAAAAATCCGCATGAGCGTTGGGGAGATTTTTTATTTTCGTGATCGCCGAGTTCAAGTTTGCGCACCGGGCAGTACGTGCACTATGCCAGAGGCCATGGACGATCACTTCTCTTCGATCATCGCCGACGTCAGCTATCATCTTACCCCCACTTGGCAATATGAGGCGGGTCTTGAATTTGATCCCAACCGAGCCAGCGTTGATAAAGGGTATGCCGGGCTTAGGTTTTCGAACGCCTACAATCAACTGTTTAATCTAAACTATTATTGGATGCGACAAGATCCCTACAATCAAGCCCTGAGTTTCTTCGACACTCCGCTTCATCAGGCCGACGCTTCTTTTGTCTGGCCCTTAGGGAAGCGCATTGATGTCTTAGCTCAGGCTCGATATGACATAGAGCAACGACGATTCATCGAGCTGTTGGGTGGGTTTGAATACGACAGCTGTTGTTTAGCGTTTCAGTTGGTGGGTACGCGTACTTTAAGGCCCAACGATGGACTTTCGCCAACCGAATATGCCAATGGAATATTCTTTCAGGTGATGTTCAAAGGATTAAGTTCTTTTGGAACCTCCTCGGTGAACCAAACGCTGCATCAGTCGATTCCAAATTATCGCGACTTCTCGAGGCGCTCAACCTTTGGATAACACCGTTCATGGATGAAACGAGCTTAATCTATTATCAACGATGCTTAAAAATGGGACTCAACCCCAAAGTCGTCAATGACATCAATGGCTTTGAATTGAGTGTTGGGAGAAAAAAACTCTATTTTCGCTCACGACAAACCCCGTTCAATAACAACGCAGCGGCGGGGATAGCTTGCAATAAGTATTCAACGAATAAAGTCCTCGAGGCGCATGGGATCCCGGTTCCCAAAGCAACGGCCTTTACTCAAGTAGAGTTTGAGCAAGGTCAATGGGACCTCGGTGATCTAAGTTACCCTTTGGTGATCAAGCCGACCATCGACACATCGTGCGGTGAGGATGTGATCTGCTCGATCCGAAACCCGCGAGAGTTGTACACCCACCTTGAGCGCTTGTTTAAACGGCATGAGTGCTTGAGTTTGGAAGAGTATCATGGAGGACTGCAATCGTTTCGGATCTTAGTGTTTTACGGCCAGGTCATTGCCTTGACCAAACGCACAGGGGCCCATGTCATAGGAGATGGCACCAACACCATCCAACAGCTTGTCGAACGAGACAATGCCAAACGTGACATATTAGCGCAAACACTGCCGCTCGGTCCTATTACCCTTAACGATGAAACCACGCAGCTGCTTGAGCAACAACGCATGACGCTCGAATCGGTGCCAAAGCCCGAGCAACGTGTGATGCTTAGAATGAGCTGCAACTCAACCCATGGTGGGATCTTTGAATCCATTGAGACCAAGCTGATTCATAAAGACAACGCGAGACTTGCCGTGGAGGCAGCAAGAGTCCTTGGATTAAACCTGACTGGCTTTGACGTCATTTGCCAGGATATATCCACTTCCATGCAGCATTCAAAAGGATTTTTTCTCGAGTCCAACCAGGGGCCTGACATCCGGATCCATGAGCTTTTGTATTATGGAACGCCCACCCCAGTCAGTGAGCGCATGATCAAGCGTCTTATCAAAGAACACCGTCGTTTTGGGTGGCTTTAATCTCACATCCTTGGCTTGTCGGATTGCTCTGTACTCGATACTCGGCTGTTTAAGGCATCCAATAAGCTTTGGTAATACCCTCGATTGTCAGCGCCCTCTTTTGAAAGAACCTCTTCAATCAAGACCCTCATCAGCTTAAGTTGCTCTTCATTGAGATCATTCAAGCGCAAAAAAGCCATATCTTGAGGGTTGCCATGAGGCACCCCTTCTTTGAAATGATGCGTGATGAGCGTGCCTTTGACATGATCAATTTCATGTTGAAGCACCCGAGCACTAAAGCCTGAGACTTCCTTTTCATGCTTTTGACCGTCTTCGTCTTGGTAGCTTAGTTTGATGCGTTCGTATCGAGGAATTTTGCCTGTTTGGGACGCTACGGAAAAGCATCCTTCCCAGTCGGCCGAACTCGGCTCGCCAATCCCTTCAAAATCAGGGTTGATGAACAACTGAACGGGCTCTGGTTTTGCATTGGCACGAAGCGCACAAGCTTGCTCATCAATGTGAATCACAATCATCGAGTATGGTTGGTTGATTTGAGGGGCCGCTAATCCAACCCCTTTCATGTCCACCACCTGCTCTTTAAGCCGCTGGGCCAAAGCACGCATGTCATCATTGAGCGGAAAAGAGACCGGCTGACTTGGCATCTCAAGTATCTTGTCGGCCCCATCGCTTGACTCAATGGTCAAAAGTTTAAAATCTAAGCTCATAGTATCCCTTTGTGCATGTTAATTAACTAAAAGCACCTAACCCTATGGTAGGATGCTAAGTTCCAGCCATGGCCGTGCTATAATAAGCCGCTTCAAAAAGCGAAACAACGCACAACATAAAGTCAGTAAACTTATTGGTGGACTATGCGAGCATTAAAGTGGATTTCAATGAGTCTTGCCTTGGTAGCAGTGAGCTTACCTTTCTCATCCTATGCCAAGATTGAGACCTTAGACAAGATCGTGGCCGTCGTGAATGAAGGGGTCATTACCGAGCAGCAACTTCAAGAGCAAACGGACATGATCAAAGCGCAAATCACCCAGGCGCAGGGACGATTGCCCTCTGATCAGGAGCTTCGAGCACAGATTTTAGAAAAGCTGATCACGGACGAAGTGCAGATCCAATTCGCCCAACGAACCGGAATTTACGTGGATGACACCACGCTTGATATGATGGTGGCCAGCGTGGCTGAGCAAAACGCCATGAGTGTGAGTGAGCTGCGGACCGCCCTCGAGGCCGAAGGCATTAATTATCGCCAATACCGCGACACCTTAAAACGCCAACAAATCATTAACTCTTTGCATCAGCGTGATGTGATGAGTCAAATTGAAGTCTCTTCCCAAGAGGTGGATAAATTCTTGAACTCACCCGCTGGAGCGAGTTTGCAGAATTTTGAATACAAAATCAGCCATATTCTCGTGTCTTTGCCTGAGTCACCGACCGTTGATCAAATCGAGAGTGCAAAAAATAAAGCCGACTCTGTCCTTAAAGAGATCAAGGCCGGGGCCGACTTTGCTCAAATGGCGGTCGCTCGCTCTTCGGGTCAGCATGCCTTGTCGGGCGGTGATTTAGGGTATCGAGGCCTTGGGCAACTGCCGACTATTTTTGTGGACGAAGTCATTCATATGGACGTGGACGAGGTATCGACGCCCATTCGAAGCCCAAGTGGGTTTCACCTGGTCAAACTTGTGGATAAAAAACAATCTGAAACCAGCATCTCAACCATCGAGAAAACCAAAGTGCGTCATATCTTGATCAAAACCAACGCGTTGCTTTCGGATGCAGAAGCCAAATTCAAACTTGAAGATTTTGTCCGCGGCATTGAGCAAGGCACGGACTTCTCTGTCTTGGCAAAAACTCACTCGGATGATCTGGGTTCTTCGAATGCCGGTGGTGAATTGGGCTGGGTCAGCGGCAATGAGTTGGTCCGAGAGTTCAAGCAAGTGATGGATGAGACTGAGATTGGGCAAATCTCCAAGCCGTTTAAGTCTTCGTTTGGTTGGCACATCCTTGAAGTTCAAGATCGCAAAGTAGAAAACAATTCGGAAGCCGTGCTTCGTGAGAACGCGTTGAACATGATAAGAAACCGCAAGGCCGAAGAAAAACTTGAAACGTGGTTAAGACAACTGCGTGATGAAGCGTATGTAAAAGTATCAGGGGATTATGAGCAAAGTTAAGCGCATTGCCTATACCCCTGGAGAGCCGGCCGGTATTGGTTCTGATTTAATCTTACAATTAGCCAACGAAGACTTCGGTGCTCAAATCGTGGTCTTCGGCTGCATTGAGCAATTGGCCGCCAGAGCCTCAACGTTAAACGTCGAGGTAAGCTTCAGACGCATGGATTGGAAAGATGAGCCATACGAATTTGAACCCAACACGCTTTGGGTGCATTCCGTTGAGCTTGCCAACCCCTATGTTTGTCAATCGATGGATGAGGCAAATCGTGAGGGCGTCTTAGCCTCGTTAAGACAAGCCCATCAGTTTTGCCGCGAGGGGAAAGTCCATGCCATGGTGACAGGCCCTGTTCACAAAGGCGTGCTTTCCACAAACCAAGCTCCCTTTTCAGGCCATACCGACTTTTTGGCACAGTTGTGCGATACCCCTCGATACATGATGGCGTTTGACACGCCTGATTGTTTGGTAGGCTTAGCGACAACTCACATTCCCCTCGTCGACGTCTCCAGCGCCTTAAACGAGCCGCGATTGCTCGACTGCATTCAATTGATGCACGAAGCTTTGAAAAATCAATACCAAATTTCAAACCCTTTGATCGGGGTCTGTGGGCTTAACCCTCATGCCTCTGAAGATGGCTTAATGGGCCATGAAGAGGCCAAGGTGATCATCCCTGCCATTGAGCGGGCAAGAGCCTTGGGGTTAAACGTGGAAGGGCCTTTGCCTGGGGACACCGCATTTACGCCCATGAGTCGGACTCGCTTTGATGGCATTCTTGCCATGTTTCATGATCAAGGCTTGGCCCCTATTAAAGCCTTAAGCTTTGGGGATTGCGTCAACGTCACCTTAGGCTTGCCCATCATTCGAACCTCGGTGGATCATGGCACCGCATTTAGTTTGGCCGGTACCGGCCAAGCCAACACCCTTGGTTTGAAACACGCCTTCAAATGCGCTCTTAAATTAAAGGCACGCTCATGAGCCATCACCATAAAAAACGCTTTGGCCAACATTTTCTCAACGATGATGTGATCATTGAACGCATCGTCAGCGCGATTGGTGCCAATGAGGATACCACGCTGGTTGAAATTGGCCCCGGGGAAGGAGCGCTTACGCGCAAACTCGTCCAGCATTGCCCACGCATGCACGCCATTGAATTAGACCGTGATCTGATCGAGTCCTTAAGGCATCGTTTTCCGTCCATGACGATTATCCAAAGCGATGTGCTCAAAGTCGATTTTACTCAATTTCAGCCAACGCCGATTCGAGTTGCCGGCAATCTGCCTTACAACATTTCCACCCCGATTATTTTCCATCTTTTGTCGCATCACCAACACATAGATGCCATGATATTCATGTTGCAAAAGGAAGTGGTTGATCGCATTTGCGCCTTGCCTGGCTCAAAGCAATATGGGCGCTTAAGCGTGATGACGCAAGCTCAATGTCGCACCGACTATTTATTTGATGTCCCCCCTGAAGCGTTTGATCCGCCCCCTAAAGTTGATTCTGCGATTGTGCGATTGACACCGTTTAAATCAGCCCCACCCATCCAGCAAGCTTTGCTTGAACGACTCAATCACGTTGTCATTCATGCGTTTTCAATGCGACGCAAGACCCTTCGAAACGCCTTGAAGGGCATTGCTCAAGAGAGCGATCTAAAGGCGTGTGGGGTTGATCCCAGTGCTCGTGCAGAAACCGTGCCTGTTGAGAAGTTTATCGAACTTACCGAACATCTGTTTAAAGACTTGTCCTAATGATTGGCCTCTTTTATTCTGAGGGTCAATTCTTTGTAAATGGATGGACCTATGTCAGTTGAGATCAATGTACAAACCAAATTTATGAGCGATCAAAGCGAGCCAGAAGACGCTCGCTATACGTTTTGCTATACGATCACCATTCATAACCATTCCGATGTACCCGCAAAATTGCTCTCTCGTCATTGGCACATCACCAATGCCGATGGCTATTCAAAAGAAGTCACGGGCGAAGGCGTTGTTGGTGAGCAACCCACCTTACAACCTGGCGAAAGCTTTCGTTACACCAGTGCCGCCATCATTGATACCCCTGTTGGTTCGATGGAAGGAAGCTACTTAATGATGGATGACGACGGACGCCAATTCCACGCAAAAATTCCTGCTTTTAGTTTGGCCATGCCTGATGTGGTACACTGATAGGTTATGGCTACTTATGTCATCGGTGACATCCAAGGTTGTTTGTCGCCTTTCAAACATTTATTGGACGCCATTGATTTTAATGAACGCACCGACACCTTGTGGTTGGTGGGGGATTTGGTCAATCGTGGTCCACAAAGTTACCAAACCCTAAAGTTTATTCACACCTTGGGTGAGGCTTGTGTGTGCGTGCTTGGTAATCATGACCTCACGTTGCTGCTTCACAGCATCGGTGGGTATGAGCCTAAAGACCAGGATACTTTTCAAGAAGTATTGGGGCATCAAGACAGTGATGAGCTCCTTGATTGGCTCAAATCACGCCCACTGATTCATTACGACAAGGGGCGTGACGTTTGTATGACTCATGCCGGGGTATATCCATTGTGGAGCATTGAGCAAGCGCTCTCTTATGCTGATGAAGTTCAACAAGTGTTAACAGGCCCTAAAGAAGGCTACCAAGACTTCCTCAATTGTATGTTTGGTCAAACACCTGAGCTTTGGTCGGATAAGCTTACGGGCTCTGATCGATTAAGGTTTATCGTGAATGCTTTTACACGAATGAGATTTTGTCGTGCTGACGGTTCACTTGATCTATTTTATAAAGGGAGTGTTGAGGATAGTGAAGACAACGTGATGGCGTGGTTTGCTTATCCTGAGCCAAAATGGTCAGGTACTAAACTAATTTTTGGTCATTGGGCGGCCCTTGATGGTAAAAGCTCAAACCCGGACGTTTATGCTCTGGACACAGGTTGTGTTTGGGGACGATGTCTGAGCGCTCTCAACCTGGATACGATGCAGGTTTTGAGGGTAGACTGTGGATGAATAAAAAATAAGTTAGAGAAATATGATTGAATCATTTCAGCCTGGTTGGTATTCGTTAATACCCCCAGCCGTTGCCTTAGTTCTGTCTTTTACAACAAGACAGGTCATCCTATCGCTATTTGCCGGCATCGTAGCTGGTGGGGCTGTCTTGTTCTTCACGACGCACGACATCTTAGCATCGAGCATCATCGAGAACTTCTTATTGCCGGCTTTAGGCTCCGATGCATTCACGATTATTCTTTTGGTTTACTTATGGTCTTTAGGCGGCATCATTGGCACCTGGGAGAAAACCGGTGGGGCTCACTACTTTGCCAAACGCTTAGGAAGTAAGTTTACCAAAGGACCACGCTCGTCTTTGTTTTTTACCTGGTTGGTCGGCATGATCTTCCACCAGGGGGGCACGGTCTCTACGGTACTGGCTGGCACCACAGTTAAGCCTGTGACCGATCAACATCGAGTTTCTCACGAAGAGTTGTCTTATGTGGTTGATTCAACAGCCTCGCCCATTGCCACATTGATCCCTTTGAATGTTTGGCCTTTGTTTATTGGCGGTGTTGTTATTCATAAGATCCCTCTTATTGATTCAAGCACCTCAGCTTATACCTTCTATCTTGAGTCTTTGAAGTATAACTATTACGCGATTTTCACGGTAATCTTCACCTTGTTGTTTGCGCTTGGTTTGTTGCCATGGGTAGGCAAGCGTATGAAACAAGCCATTGTGCGCGCGCGCACCACCGGTGAATTGGATGCACCGGATGCTCAGCCTTTGCTTGGCAAAGAACCTAAAGCTGACCGCACTGCAAAAGGATACTCTCCATCTGTATGGGATTTTCTCATTCCCATTGGCATTTTACTTTCAATGACCATCACACCATTTGTGCTTTGGAAGACCGGTTACATTGGTCAAGAGCACATTAACTGGATTAACGCAGCCTTTTTGACCGCCGCACTTGCATCGATGGGATTGGCTTGGTTGCGTGGGATGCCGTTGTCTGAAGTGTTGGATGGGTTTAGCCGTGGATGTAAGTCTATGACCATTGGTGCCATCATCATTGGTCTAGCCATGTCTTTAGGTTTGGTGGCTGAGAAAGTTGGGACCGCCGATTACATCATGACCATCACACAAGGCAAAATAGCACCGATTTTGTTACCCATCATTTTGACAGGGCTTTGCATGATCGTCGCGTTTGCAACAGGGACAGCGCTTGGCACGTACGCAGTGGTGTTTCCTGTGGCTCTACCGTTGGCTTGGAGCTTGAACCCCGATCCATTCTTTGTTCAAGTATGCTTTGGTGCGGTGTTAGGGGGCACAGTCTTTGGTGATCAGTGCTCACCGATATCCGACACCACGATTTTATCGAGTATGTTTACTGGTTGCGACTTGATGGATCACGTAAGAACGCAGTTTCCGTTAGCTTTATGCACGGCTTGTCTTGGAGGCATAGCCTCAACCTTGGTATTATACGTGTTTGGATAGTCTCTTAGGGAGACGGACAGGGATGTTATGAACTTTGATTTAGCCTCATATCTAACCTGGACTATTCCTATCCAGGGCTATTCGTTGTAAAGTACGCCAAGCAACCAGATTAATAATTTGTTAATCAACTCAAGTGTTTACTGAGCATAGCAGTCGATCAACAATCGTTTTCATGTTGTAAGTGATTTTAATGAGATAGACCCATGGAGAACAATGGCATGTCCTTTCGTCGGTCCGTTGGCGCCCTTCTTGCCACTACCTTACTCTTAGTATGTTCCACAGCGTTTGCTGATTACACCCTCAATATGAGACCGGGGGTCACTGAGGTTAGCAACCGAGTTTATGACTTACACAATCTTAGCATGTTGATTTGCACTGGGATTGGTATTGTGGTCTACGGATTGATGGTGTATTCCATTTTCCGTCATCGCAAATCGAAAGGCGCGAAAGCCGCGACTTTTCATGAAAGCACCACAGTTGAAGTCATATGGACCATTATTCCATTTGTGATTTTGATTGCGATTGCAGCCCCTGCAACCTACACCCTCATCTACATGGAAGATACCAGTGATCCAGACCTTACGGTCAAAGTCACCGGTTATCAGTGGTATTGGACTTATGAATACGTCCACGATGACATCAAACTGACCTCTCGTATTACCACCCCTTATGAAGAGAAGTACAACATCGTTCCCAAAGATGCGAATTACTTATTGGATGTCGATAATCGTCTTGTTTTACCTATAGGTCAGAAAATTCGTTTTCTCATTACTTCCAAAGATGTGATTCATTCTTGGTGGATGCCTGATTTTGGAATTAAAAAAGACGCCATCCCAGGCTTTGCTAGAGACAGCTGGACCAAAATTGATAAACCTGGTGTCTACCGCGGTCAGTGCGCTGAGTTATGCGGTGCCGATCATGGGTTCATGCCCATCGTCGTGGAAGCGGTGACGGAAGAAGAATTCAATCAGTGGAAAGCAAAACAAACGAATGTCGCTGTGGCTAAAACCCACAACATGATGAATATGTAACTTTTTTAAAATTGGATTTAAGAGGATGACTCTATGAGTACTTCTAGCGCGACAACGGATGCTCACGGGCATCACGACGCTCATCATGGGCCTGCGAAAGGAATCACACGATGGTTTCTAACAACGAACCATAAAGACATCGGCTCGATGTACTTATGGTTCAGCTTCATCGCCTTTTTAGGTGGTGGTGCTATGGCCATGGTCATTCGGGCAGAGCTTTTCCAGCCCGGTCTGCAATTGGTTCGTCCTGAATTTTTTAATCAGATGACCACCATGCATGGACTAATCATGGTATTTGGTGCGGTCATGCCTGCTTTTGTTGGGCTTGCAAACTGGATGATTCCTTTGATGATTGGTGCCCCTGATATGGCCCTTCCTCGAATGAACAACTTCAGTTTTTGGCTGTTGCCTGTCGCCTTTTTGATTCTGGCTTCCACGTTATTCATGGAAGGCGGAGCTCCTAACTTTGGTTGGACCTTCTACGCCCCACTTTCTACGGGCCCAGGCTCACCGCCAAGCACAGACTTTTTCATCTTTGCGGTTCATATCATGGGGATGTCGTCCATCATGGGTGCCATCAACGTCATTGCCACCATCTTAAACTTAAGAGCGCCTGGCATGACTCTTATGAAAATGCCTATTTTCGTATGGACATGGCTCATCACGGCGTTTCTTTTAATCGCGGTGATGCCGGTATTGGCTGGCTGTGTGACGATGATGTTGACCGATCGTAACTTCGGCACCAGTTTCTTTGATGCCGCGGGGGGTGGTGATCCCGTCTTATTCCAGCACGTTTTCTGGTTCTTTGGTCACCCTGAAGTTTACATCATGATTTTGCCCGCTTTCGGCATTGTCTCTCAGATACTTCCCACCTTCACCAGAAAGCCTTTGTTTGGTTACGCATCCATGGTGTATGCAACGTGTTCGATTGCCGTTTTATCGTTCATTGTCTGGGCGCATCACATGTTTACCACAGGCATGCCAGTGGCTGGTGAGCTTTTCTTCATGTACGCCACCATGTTGATTGCAGTGCCGACTGGGGTCAAAGTCTTTAACTGGGTTGCCACGATGTTCAAAGGTTCGATGACCTTTGAAACCCCCATGTTGTTTACCCTAGCCTTCATCATCTTGTTTACCATGGGTGGTTTCTCAGGCTTGATGTTGGCGGTCACACCCGCTGACTTTCAGTATCATGACACCTACTTCGTTGTGGCTCACTTTCACTACGTCTTAGTCCCAGGAGCGGTCTTTTCCATCATGGCAGCCGTGTACTATTGGTTGCCTAAGTGGACGGGTCATCAATACTCTGAAACCTTGGGTAAATTGCACTTTTGGTTATCAACCATTGCCGTGAACATTACGTTCTTCCCCATGCATTTCTTAGGGCTGGCGGGCATGCCAAGACGTATCCCAGATTATGCTTTGCAGTTCGTTGAGTTTAATCAAATTGCGAGTGTCGGTGCTTTTCTGTTTGGCGGCTCACAACTTATCTTTTTGTACATTGTGATTAAATCTGCCATTGGTAAGAAAAACGCCACGGCTCAAGTATGGGATAATGCGGAAGGTCTTGAGTGGGAAGTGCCCTCACCAGCGCCTTATCATACACACGCAACTCCTCCTCACGTCGCTTAATGGGATAGCCCCCGCAAGGGGGCTATTACGCTTATGCTTACAAATCAAAAACAAATGAAAAAGCATATCGTTGTCATGACTTTTGTGGTCGTGATGATGTTTGGTTTTGGGTTCGCGCTTGTCCCTTTGTATAACGTGTTTTGTAAAGTGACAGGCCTCAATGGCAAAACCCAAATGAACGACATTATTTTGCCTGATATTCCGGTTGATCCGATGAGGCGTGTCACCGTTGAGCTTATCTCAGAGGTGAATGGATCGATGCCGGCTGATTTCTACACAAAGCGCACTAAATTTGAAATCCATCCTGGCGAATTTATTGAGACGGCTTTTTTTGTTGAGAACTTGTCTGACAGAGCCATGACCTTTCAGGCGATCCCATCGGTCGCCCCTGGGCTTGCTGGCAGCCACGTTAAAAAACAAGTGTGTTTTTGTTTTCAAAACCAGGATTTAGAAGCCAATCAGACCATGAAGATGCCTTTGAGATTCACGGTGCACCCCGATTTGCCTGAAAAATTTACCACCATAACGTTAGCTTATACGATTTTCGATGTGACCTAAGGAAACCCACTATGGAAAACTATGAACACTATTACGTCCCTGAACAAAGCCACTGGCCGATCGTCGGCTCCATTGGCATGGGCGCTATGGCCGTTGGTATTTCCAACATTCTCCACTCAAATGGAATTGGTCACTATTTCTTCTTCTTAGGCTCTTTGATCATGGCTTGGATGATGTATGGCTGGTTTGCTGACGTCATCAAAGAAAGTCATAAAGGTCTTTATTCCGATCAGATGGACCGTTCTTTCCGCTGGGGGATGGTTTGGTTCATTTTCTCGGAGGTTATGTTCTTTGCAGCCTTCTTCGGAGCGCTGTTCTATGCTCGCCTGATTTCCATTCCTTGGCTAGGTGGAGAGGGCATTGGTGAGGCAACGAATCAATACTTGTGGCCTTCTTTCCAAGCCGCCTGGCCTCTCATTGATTTACCGGGGGAAGGCTATAGCCAAATCCTTAAACCCATGGGGGCATGGGGATTACCTGCAATTAATACCGCCATTCTTTTAACCTCAGGGGCCACCATCACCTGGGCACACTGGGCTTTGGTTAAAAACAAACGTGCTCAATTGATTATGGGCTTGTTTTTGACTGTCGCTTTAGGCTGTATCTTCCTCGGCTTGCAAGCGTATGAGTATCATGAAGCTTACACACACTACAACCTAAGAATCGACGGAGGCATGTACGGAACCACGTTCTTCATGCTCACAGGCTTCCACGGAGCCCATGTGACCTTGGGTACCATCATGCTGATTGCCATTCTCGTTCGTTGCATTAAGGGTCACTTTACGCCTGAGCAACACTTTGGGTTTGAGGCGACCGCTTGGTACTGGCACTTTGTGGATGTGGTCTGGTTGTTTTTGTTTATCTTTGTCTATTGGCTGTAAAAAAAAGGCTCCAAGGATATCCTTGGAGCCTTTTTTCTTAACTGCTCACTCCACTCCTATCTTAATAGTCGTTGCTATTTTCTCATTCGCCAAGGCGATGAG
>CAYNJF010000047.1:2213-15414 GCA_964397555.1 uncultured Francisellaceae bacterium | reverse complement strand
ATGGCAAAGCTGATGAGCATGCCTGAGCCTGCAATGAGCCCAAGTTCAGCAATTCCTCGAAAATCCGTTGGTAAGAATGAATAAAAAGCAAGCGAGGTGGTGATTGCACATATTAACAGGGAGCCGGCCACTTGAGTGACACCATCAACTAGGGCCTCATCATGAGACTTCGATTCACCTCGATTCTCTAAGACTCTCATAATGATATGAATAGTAAAGTCGATGCTAAGACCAATGTACAAAACAGCAAACGCGACCGAAATCATGTTCAAATGGCCTATCGCCAGGGTGGCAAACCCGGCAGTCATAATAAGCCCTATTATCAAGTTAATGATGGCGCAGATCACAAGCCCTTTCGAGCGAAAGCTGACCCACAGCAACCCTGTCACGAGAATAAGCGATAAAAGGGCGGCATAGGAGGTGCCTTTATTCACACTCTTTAGCTCTTCATTGGCAAGCACGACCTCACCGGTGAGCATCATCTGAGCGTTAAATTGCTGGGCTAAATTCAGTTGAGAAAAACTCTCTTTGATGGCCTGAATGGCTTGCTCACCTGGAAAATCTTGGTTGTAATCAAGTCTGGGTTTTACCTCAATGATCTGGAAGGGGCTTTGAGTCTTTTCTCCCAAAGACCAAGAAAGCATGGCTTGCTCTTTTCTCATGTTTGATTTGAGCATGGTGGCTAGGTCATTGAGCATTTTATTGTCTGCTTGACCTAACGATTGCTCCATGATGTTCAAATAGTAAGCTAAGTCTTTGGCTTGTATTTTTTTAAAAGGAGCAAGGTTTGGCAGTCTGCTTTTAAGCTCTTGAAGTTGAGAGTCTTCGAGATACAAAAGCTGATTTTTTTGCACGAAGTCACTGAGTTCAAACGAGTAGACGGACTCAAATTCAGGATTTTTCCGAAGTTGCTCGTATAAAAGCGAGGCTGACTTTTTGGCATGTTCATTGGTTGTTGAGGAGATAAGAATCACAATAAGATTATGATTGTAGGGAAACTTTTTTTTGTATTCAATGTAGTCCTGGCGCCAGTCCAGATCCTCGCTGATCATAGATTGTGTGTCGGTATGAAAACCAAGCTGGGATTGAATTAGATACAGGCTTGCCAGGGTTAGAAGAAGAAAGAGTCCGATGACCCAACGATGTGCGGCCATGATCATGGCCACCCATTGCTCTACCCAAACCCGTTTCATCACGATTAAGCTCTAGGTTGCGGTGATATCAAGGTCTTGGCTTGGCTCAAGACTTTTGAAGAGGTCGCGTACTGTTGGTTGAGCTTATAATACACGGACCACTGAGAGGGGCGAAAGCAACGTTTGGCCACCTCAAACAGATTGAGAGAACCATTGGGGCCCTGAAGCGCCTCAATGTCGAGTGGTAACTCGGTGTCTAAATCATCTAAGATCACTCGCACGGATATCATCGGAAGATTTAAGGCTCTTGCGCAGTTTAGAATAAGATAACTTTCTTGATCGACGCCAACGGCACCGGTGCGTTCATGAAGCCTAGTTTTATCTTGGCGGGTATGGCATACATGATCGCTATGAGCCAGACTTTCGTGTAGACAAGGTAGATGCCCAGGTAAAGAAAGCAATACTTGCTGCTTAAGCGCTTGGCTAGTTTCGAGAGTTGGTCCAAACGGATGGATGATCCGATCTGGAATGATTAAAGAACCGGGTTTAACCTCATCACTTAACCCCCCGGCAAATCCCCAGCTGACAAACCCTTTTACACCCATTTCGGCTAATTGATCGCAGGTATTATCAATGGCTTCTTTTGTTTTGGGAACGATGGCAACGATGAGATCATCATGGATGTGATGAATGCTTTCACGTAATCGTTTTTGATAAAAAGTTTTGGCTTCCAGTTTTGAGTTGACCAAAACTGCTATCGGTTCAATCATGAACCCTCCTTTTGATACAGGCCTAGAGCCCATAATGGAAAATAATGCGAATAACCGTGATATTTTAGGTAAAAAACTCTAGGAAAACCGGGTGCGGTAAATTGAGGTTCTTCCCAGGTTCCATGGCGTTGAGTGTTCACTAGGTATTGAATCCCACGCTTGACGTGCTCGCATTCATGTTGATCATACGTTAAAAGAGCAATCAACGCCCAAGCGGTTTGAAACGAGGTACTAGGTGAGGGGACTTGGCCTATGGGAGGATCAAAATAACTTCCATTATCTTCACCCCATCCACCGTCGCTGTTTTGAACTTGTTTTAGCCAAGCTAGCCCGGCATGCACACTAGGATGGTTTGCTTTAAAGCCAATTTCTTTTAGAGCCATGAGCACCGACCAGGTGCCATAGACATAATTGGTGCCCCATCGACCAAACCAAGAACCATTCGACTCTTGCTCATCAAGCAAGTAATTCACACAGTCAATAATCGAGGTTTGATACATGGATTCATCGAGCGCGGCAAATGCCATCGCACAACGTGCGCTGACATCGACCGTAGGGGGATCCAACAAAGCGCCGTGATCGGCAAAAGGGATCTCATTTAAGTAAGGCGAGTTATTGTCAATTTCAAAGGAGGCAAATCCGCCATTTGAACTTTGCATGCCTGCTAACCATTGTGCGCCACGAAGCATGGACATTTGATGATGTGACTTATCCTTAGTTTTGGCCATGAGCCATACAATGAGGGCACTATCATCCAAGTCAGGATAATGAGCATTTTGATACTGAAAGGCCCAACCCCCTCCTTGAAGTTTGGGTCTAAAGTACTGCCAATCACCAGGCTCATCAAGGATTTGATGGCCCTTGAGCCAGTCAATACCATGGCTGATGCTGGGATGACTTGCATCGTTCGCGTTGAGTGCGCAAACTGCAAGAGCAGTATCCCAGATTGGAGAAACACAGGGCTGAACGTAGGCTTCATCGGCCCGCTCAATGATGAGCCTTTTTAACGCGGCTCGTGCAGTCTCAACATGAGGCTTGTCTTGCTCACGGCCGTAATATTTTAACGCCTCAAAGGCATTAACCATAGCCGGAAAGATAGCCCCTAATCCGTGTTCCCCATTGAGCCTCTCCACCGTCCAATCCAAGGCTTTCTCACAAGCTTTTCGATGCAACCATTTGGGGAATACCCAGTTCATGGCTCGACCAAAATGACTCAGACCAAGAAATAGGCGATTGAGTCGCGAACGGACAGGAAAATAGTGGCGCTCTTTGTCAGGAGGGGTGATAAACAGCTCTTGAATATCAACCTTAGTCGGGTTGACCGCTTGAATTTTTTCAGAGCAGAGCAACAATAACGGCACCATCACCGTCCTTGACCAATACGAGACTTTGGACAAATGGAAAACAAACCAGCGAGGTGCAAACATAAGCTCAATGGGCATGTAGGGCACAGCTCGCCAAGGGACTTGCTGGAACTGCGCAAGAGCGATGCGAGTAAACACATTTGATTTGGCGGCACCGCCCATGGACAAAATAGCCTGCTTAGCCTTGCTCATGGGCTCGCTGTCTATGGACTCTCCGGCAAGCTTTAACGCGTAGTAAGATTTAACCGAACAGCTGATGTCATCAGGACCCCCCTCATACAAGGGCCACCCACCACTGACGTTTTGTTTTGCCTTCAAGTAAGCCGCCAGTTTATGCTGTATGGCAGCATCAATTTCGTCGACAAAGTGCATCATTAAGATGTATTCCGCTGGGATCGTGCAATCGGCTTCGAGCTCAAAGCACCAATGACCATCTGGACGCTGCTGTTTTATTAAATAGTCCATGGCTTGATGACGCGCTTGCGAGATTTGATCTTCGGTTATCCCTTGCTCATCCAATGCATGCTCAGGCTTACCTGTTATTCTCATACCTGTCCTTGTTCCCCTATACAGCCTTATCCTTAAGGCGTTTGTTATAAGGATAACATAAGGCGAACTTTGAGGTTTCCGGAACGCCTTGATAAGGGGCCAAATGCGTATAAAGAATGGTTAATCGATAAGGGCTGCTATTTTATCCATTAAGGTTTTTGAAAGGTTGAGCCCAAAAGCGGCATCAATTTCTCGTACGCAGGTCGGACTTGTGATGTTGATTTCAGTTAATTTATCCCCAATCACATCAATGCCAGCGAAGATGATGCCTTGTGCTTTAAGCCATCGCCCAACTGTGCCGGCAAGCTCCAGCTCGGTTTTGTTAAGCTCAAATCCTTGTGAGCGACCGCCGACTGCCAGGTTGCCTCGAAAATCACCTTCCGTTGGAATGCGTTTAAGTCCCTGGGGTACGGGTTCGCCATCAATGATTAACACTCGTTTATCGCCTTGTGTGATGTCAGGAATGTAGCGTTGAGCCATAATCGGCACCGCCCCTTTTTGCGTCATGGCATCCATCAACGCATGGAGGTTATTGCTGTTTCGTTCGAGAGCAAAAATGGAGTCGCCACCCATGCTGTGCAAAGGTTTGAATACGGTTTTAGGATTCGAGCGGGTAAATTGAACCAGTGTGTCTTTATGGCTTGTGACTAAGGTCTCAGGGATCAAATCCGGAAAAGACAAGATGGCCAGTTTTTCATTAAAATCTCTCAGAGCTTTTGATGGGTTGAGGCACAAGGTCCCTTGTTGCTCACAAAGACTTAACATTTGAGTGGCATACAGGTACGTCAAATCAAAGGGAGGATCTTTTCGCATGAGAACGGCCGAGCACTCGTTCAAATGGATCGTGGTAGATTTTTTTATGGTATACCATGGGCTGGCACAGGAATGAATGTCCAGCCAATCGACTTTTGCTGACACGCCATCTTGATTAAGCGCGAGTGTGGCATAGTCTATGTACGCAACGGACCACCCGCGTGACTGAGCTTCATGCATCATGGCCATGGTTGAATCTTTTTGCGGATTTAAGGTATGAATGGGATCGCAAATAAACCCGATGGTGTGACTCATGGTTGAAACTCTCTGAGGGTGGCAAGGTGACCTAGTCTGGCTATGACGCTAAACGCATAAAATTGGTTTTCGGGTTCATGAGGGCTCAGTCTTTGATCCGGCGTATGGCAGCACGTTTCAAAAGGCAGTGGCTCAAAGTGCATGCCAGGTGAATTCAGATTATCGGTGGCCGATTTTGCCTTATGAATGCGGTAAAAGCCTCCGATGACGTGTTTACCTATCATGTAAACCACCGGCTCACATGGATGACTCCTGATGGTTTCACTGGTGTGCACTCCCTCTTGAACAATCACAGAGCTCACTTGATTGCCCCCTTTATTGGTGCTCATCTTATTGCGTTGTTTACGATTCATGCTCACCAACTCATCGGTGGATTGAACCATCATCACCGACATCCCATAAGTCCCTTGATCGGATTTGATGACGGCATAAGGGGTATCTTTGATCTCGTATTCGAGGTACTTATCTCGAGTTTTTTTTAACACGGAGTCAACGGCATTGACCAAAGACTCAGAGATCTCTTTTTGAGAAAAATCCAATTCCCGCACTGGTTCATGATAAGGCATGATCTGCCAAGGATCGATTTTAAACTCACGAGCAAAGGATTGAACCAGTGTATCAAGACATACAAAATGATGGTGTTTTGAGCGATGAGTCCAGCCCATCGTTGGACTAGGTACAACCGGCTGATCGATCCCTTGCAACACATCAGGCATTCCATCGGAGAGATCATGATTGAGAACAATCAAGCAAGAGCGTTGTTGATTCACATAAATCTCATCTTGATGACGGTGAATAGGAAATATCGTCAGTGTCTCATTTTGGGTTGGGATTGAAAGGGGTTTTTCTAAGGCAAGCAAGGAACCGATTGTTACTTCAAAACCCGCTCGATTCAAAATGGATTTGAGCGTTGCCATCGATTCAAAATAGCTTGGGTTGCGCGTGTGTGATTCAGGGATCAACGTGATGTTTTTACAGTTCGAGTGAATGTCATCAAACGTCTGTGAGGCGGCCCACACCGCAAGTTCCTTTCCGTGCTCGCTGAGATTATGGAACCCAGCGGGAAAGATGTTGGTGTCTATGGGAGATAGTTTGTAACCGCAATGCCTTAAATCCACAGAGGAGGTGGCAAGTGGGGGATGCGAGGACCATTGGCGTTTGAACCAAGCCTCAATGGCCACTTGCTCAAAGACCAATTTTTTTTCTAAGGCATACTCAAGCTTGTTTGTTGCTGTGCGAAGGTGGGGAATGGTGCTTGATGTCATGAACTGCCTTTTGTTCTGCGCTTATACCTTCATTATTGAGGGCTAACAGGCAAAGCGCAAATGGCTGGTTTTTCATTCATCTCTGATCAAAGGAACAGTCAAAAACACTGGTTTTTACCTGGACATTTGGTGATGCCTGTATATCATGGAAGTGCTGTCATCATAATAAAAGGATTTATAAATGACTCACTATCTTAGCGATTATCAACCTCCTGCTTATAAAGTCTCTCATGTTGATTTGACGTTTGATTTGGATAAAGACACCACGCATGTCAAAAGCATCATGACTGTAGAGCGCACCAAGCACGCCAATGAGCAAAGTACTTTGCGATTAGATGGTGATGAAAAATACCTTGATTTTCATTCCATTAGAATGAATGGAATGCCTGTCAGTGCGGATGACATACAATACGATGAGATGGGCATCACTCTAAAAAACTTGCCTGAGCGTTGTGAAATTACGATTGAAAACAGCATTCATCCTGAAAAGAATGAGTCATGCCTTGGCATCTATCGCTCCAACGGTCATTTTACCTCACAGTGCGAGTCTGAGGCTTTCCGACAAATAACCTATTTCCCAGACCGACCAAATAACTTAGCCATCTTTACCACGACGATTCGAAGCGACGTTCGAGAAACGCCGGTGATGCTTTCAAACGGTAACGTAACCTCAGATAGAACATTCGGGCATACACGAGAAGTAACGTATCACGACCCCTACCCAAAACCATCGTATTTGTTTGCCCTTGTCGCGGGTAAGCTTTCTTTAAATCATGAGACGCTAGAGCAGGATGGCAGAGACATTGATTTAAAGATATTTGCTGATGAGCAAGACATTGCAAAGACGGCCTTTGCGATGCGCATGCTGCGCGATGCCATGAATTGGGACCGTGAGGCTTATCAGTTACCGTATGATTTAGATGTGTATAACATCGTGGGTATGCGCGACTTTAATATGGGCGCAATGGAAAACAAAGGCCTCAATTTATTCAATGCGGCCGATCTTTTAGCCACGCCTAATATTTCAACGGACTCAAATTTCGAGCGCATCGCAACCGTAATCTCTCATGAATTTAACCACAACTATGCAGGGAATCGTGTGACGGTTGAGCACTGGGCCTATCTTTCGTTAAAAGAGGGGCTGGCCACTCGTAAAGAGCAAGAGTTTCTTGATACCATGATTGGGTTTACCAACAACCGCATCGAAAACGTCGATGTGGTCAAATCGGCGCAATTCCCAGAAGATGCTGGTCCAAATGCGCATCCGGTGCTGAACACCGAATACGAATCCATTGAGAATTTTTACACCGCTACGACCTATTACAAAGGGGCTGAATTGTTGTTCATGCTCTCCAACATGATCGGATTGGATACCTTTCGCGTGGCGATGAAAAACTATTTTGATGAGTTTGATGGTCAAGCAGTCAATCTTGATCAGTTCTTAGGCTCTGTTGAGCGCTCAACCGGTGAAGATTTAACTCAGTTCAAACGCTGGTACACTCAAGTGGGAACCCCTCAGCTAAGCTTCACCGAGCAATATGATCCCATGGCTCAAACGTATACCATCAGCTTCAAACAAACCTGCCGTCCTGACTTAGACGGTAATCCCCAAGAGCCCTTTCATATCCCGATTGAGATGGGCTTGGTTTATGCCGATGGCACGCCGGCTTCTCATGATCAAATATGTCACATGAGAGAGTCCGAGCAGTCGTTTGTGTTTGAGGGCGTGACTTCCAAACCAATCCCATCGATTCTTAGAAACTTCTCAGCGCCGGTTAATTTAAGTTACGACGTGTACTCCAATGCATCGTTAATCAAGCTGATTGAAAACGATACCAATGAATTCAATCGTTACAGTGCCTGTGAGGCGCTTCATAAGCGTATGCTGATGTCAGTCTTTAATGATTGTGTTGACGTTGATGAGTATCAAGCCTATCAAGATGCCATGAGCAAAGTCTTAAACGATGAATCTTTAGATTATCGTTTGCGTGTCAACATGCTTAGCTTACCCGACTTCAAAACCATGGCCCGCATGATGGAGACCTTTGAGCCAAGAAAACTCAAAGAAGCATACGGCAAGATCCAAAATGACTTTACCATTCAAAACAATGATAAATTAGCCAAACTGGTGAGTGAGCTTGATTGTCCTGATGATTATACCCCTGAGAACGCCCGCATGCGTTCAATGAAGAACTTTGCGCTTGGTCGCCTTTGTCGTTTGGATGCCGGCCTTAGCAATGGTCATTGGTTGGGCCAATCCGTTGAGCGATTTTATACCGCGTCCAACATGACCGATAGGTTAGGCGCTTTGAATGCGGTCATGGCATGTTCGACCATCAGTCCAGCCTGCAAAGTTCAAACCGACGCGTTGATGCAGTCCTTTTACGGTCAATTTAAAGACGAGTCTTTGGTGGTTGAGAAGTTCTTTGCCATGCAAGCGAAAAGACCGACGGATGATCCTCGAAATACACTGAATGAGCTTTGTGCGCATGAAGCCTTTGACATCAAAAACCCTAATTTGATGCGTTGTGTTTTTCGAGTCTTCATGTCTTCAAACATGAGTGGCTTCCACCACGACAGTGGTGAGGGGTATCGAGCCATTGCTGAGAAAGTGGTAGAAATTGCCAAATTTAACCCGTCGATGGCCGCCGATCTTGCCAAAGGAATGACCACGTTTACCGACGTTGGCGCCAAGCGAGCTGGGCACTTGATTGGGGCGCTAGAGTTTGTCCGTGATAACACACAGGCGACCTCAGTCCTTGAGAATGTGAATAAATCGATAGACTTTATGAAAGAGAAATATCCACATGCTCAGGCCCCTATGAGCTCAAGACCACAAGCGTTCGTCGTGGCCTTTGATGCACACAAAGCAGATGAGTTTCCACTGTCACCTAGCCCGAAAGCACAAGAAGCCAAAGACGTGCTTTCAGGGGTGAAGTTCGGCTAACTACATTAAGGCGTAACTTGGACCACCGCCACCTTCTGGGGTGGTCCACTCGATGTTTTGTTTGGGATCTTTGATGTCACAGGTCTTACAGTGAATGCAATTTTGGGCATTAATCTGAAGTTGCACTTCACCATTGATCGTCACATACTCATACACGCCGGCTGGGCAGTATCTTGACTCTGGCCCATCATAAATTTTGAGATTGACCGAGGTTGGAATGGTTTTATCCTTGATTACTAAATGACAGGGTTGATCTTCTTCGTGAAAGACATTGGTTCTAGATACAGACGTTAATTTATCAAAAGTTATTTTGCCATCGGGCTTAGGGTACTCAAGCTTTTTCGATTTGGCCGCAGGTTTTAGGGTTTTATGATCAACCTGATGCTTGAAGGTCCAAGGCGTGCGACCTTTAAACACATAAGTGTCAAGCGCTGAGTAGAGAAGGCCACGTTTGAGCCCTTTGTGGAAGGCGGGGCGAATGTTTCTGACTCGTTTGAGTTCGCGACCAACCCACGACTTTAGAATCAGTGGCGTTAAGTTATCCATGGCCTCTTCGCGGCCCGTGGTAATCGCCTCATACAAACTCTCTGCTGCCATCATGCCAGATTTCATGGCGGTGTGAGAGCCTTTGATTTTTGGTACATTCATGAATCCAGGACCGCAACCAACAAGCACACCGCCTGGGAAATGAAGCTGAGGGATTGATTGCCAACCCCCTTCATTTAAGGCCCTTGCCCCATAACTTAAGACGCGACCTCCCTGTAACAAGGCGTTGACTTTGGGGTGTCGCTTGAGCTGTTGGAACTCTTCATACGGGTTGAGGTAAGGGTTTTGATAATCCAAACCAATCACTAAGCCAATAGAGACGTATCGCTCGCCCCAGTGGTAAATAAAGCTGCCACCATAGGTTTTAGGATCAAGGGGCCAACCGATGGTATGGGTGATGTGACCGGCTTTGTGTTTCTCTGGGTCAATTTCCCAAACCTCTTTCAGGCCAATCGCATAAGTTTGAGGCTGAGCGTGTTCACGAAGTTTGTATTTGTGTATCACTTTTTCAGTGAGTGAACCACGAGCCCCTTCGGCCAATACTACCTGTTTTGCCTTGAGGATCATCCCAGGCTCAAATCCAGGCTTTTGCTCCCCTTCTTTGTTTAAGCCCTGATCACTGAGCTGGATGCCCACCACTCGATGACCCTCAACCACAAGCTCACTTGCAGCAAAGCCCGGATAGATATCAACGCCAAGGTCTTCGGCTTGCTTGGCCAACCATCGACAGACTTGAGACAAAGAAGTAATGATGTTGCCTTCATTACGCATTTGAGGTGGCGTAGGTAGCTTTTTGGCCCCTTTTTTAGATAGCCACAAAAATTCATCCGACTGGGCCATGGTATGCATGGGAAAGTCTTTGTCAGCCCAGTCAGGGATCAGCTCGTTTAACGCCCTTGGCTCCATGACCACTCCTGAAAGGATATGGGCACCAACCTCAGAACCTTTCTCCACCACGCAAACGTTAACTTTTGTGTTATTTTTATGACATATCTTGGCGTATTGGATCGCGGTAGCAAGGCCGGAAGGGCCTGCTCCAACTATGACCAAATCGAAAGCCATCGTTTCTCGTTGCATGGTGATTCCTTGTATTAAATTGCCCGCAATTATCTCAGCTTGAGCCATTTAACTCAATACTTATTGGGTGCTATAGCACCTTTAGATTGGCAGTGGTAGACTTGAGCCAAAAAAGGGAGGTTGTTATGAGGGTGTTAGTTCCTGTTAAACGCGTGGTTGACCCTTATGTAAAGATACATGTCAAATCGGACGGCTCAGATGTCGAGACAAACAACGTCAAGATGGCCATGAATCCTTTTGATGAAATTGCTTTGGAACAGGCGGTTCGATTTAAAGAAGCCGGCCTTGTTGAAGAAATTATCACGGTATCGATTGGAGATGCCAGCGTTCAAGAAACCCTTCGCCAATCGTTGGCCTTTGGCTCGGATAAAGCCATCCACGTCGAGTCAGATCTCAAGTTAGAGCCCTTAGCTGTCGCAAAACTTTTAAAAGAGATGTGCCAGACCCATGCCCCGGACTTTGTCATCATGGGGAAACAAGCCATTGACGATGATTACAACCAAACCGGTCAGATGCTGGCCTTTCTTATGGATTGGCCGCAAGCCACGTTTGCTTCTGACATTGAACTAGAACGCTCCAAAGCCAAAGTAACCCGAGAAGTGGATGGTGGCTTAGAAACCATAGAGGTGAATCTGCCTTGCGTGATGACGACGGATTTGCGATTAAATGAGCCTAGGAACATCGGATTACCCGCCATCATGAAGGCGAAGAAGAAACCTCTTGAGACTGTGAGTGTGGCCGAGCTAGGGGTCGACATTGAGCCTCGTTTGACCATTCTTAAAGTTGAGCCACCGAAAGAAAAGGAGGCTGGCATCAAAGTCGAGAGCGTTGAGGCGTTGGTGGATATTCTTAAAAATAAGGAAAAGGTGATCTAGATGAAAGTACTTGTGCTTGCGGAGCTTTCTCATGGTGAACTGGCTCCTTCGACCTTATCATCCATTCAGGCAGGCCTTCACCTTCATAAAGAGTTAGATGTGGTGCTGTTGGGGGCCAATTTATCAAAAGCTTGCGAAGCGTTAAAGCAGGTAAAAGGAGTAAAGTGCGTTTTCTCGTTGGATGATGATCGTTTGTCTCATCCGCTTGCAGAAAACATGACGAAAATTCTGGCGGATTTAGCCAGCGGGTATACTCATGTGTTGGCCTCAAGCTCAACGTTTGGCAAAAATGTTATGCCAAGGCTTGCGGCTAGCTTGGATGTCATGCTTATTTCTGATGTCACGAGTATCATCAGTGACGACACGTTTGTCCGCCCGATTTACGCTGGTAATGCGTTTGCGACCGTCAAATCCAAAGATGCAATCAAGTTATTAACCATTCGTGCTACTGCCTTTGAAAAGGCCGAGTCCTTGGGGGGGCAAGCCAATGTGGAGGCACTGAATTTATCAGAGATCTCGCAGAAAGTACGTTTTGTGAGCAGCGAAATCCCAGAGCTTGAGCGCCCTGAGCTCACAGCGGCTCGTGTTGTGGTGTCAGGAGGACGAGGGCTTGCGAGTAAAGATAACTTTAAATTGATCGAGTCGCTTGCTGATAAGTTGAATGCTGCGATTGGTGCTTCAAGAGCTGCGGTGGATGCTGGTTTTGTCCCGAATGATTATCAAGTTGGGCAAACGGGTAAAATTGTAGCTCCCGAGCTCTACATCGCGATTGGTATTTCAGGAGCGATACAACATTTAGCGGGGATGAAGGACTCGAAAATTGTTGTTGCCATTAACAAAGACGCGGATGCGCCTATTTTTACTGTGGCAGATTATGGGTTAGTCGCTGATCTGTTTGAGGTACTGCCTCAGTTCGAGCAGTTGATTTAGCGCCGTTTTCGGAACAGCGTGTTGATACAGTGGGTGATTCCTTGCCTTTGAAGCAAGTCCAAAGTAACAATAAGTTGGCGGAGTCTTCGGGGATCCTTGAGGGATCGACTTCGTCAATACATTGGACGTAGCCGTCTTCATCTTCAAGCCCATGCTCCCCCTCATTGGCCATCAGCTCTAGCCGGTTTGCACTGAGAAGAGCTGTAAGTTGGTCAAGGTTAATCGGCACATCATTTTCTTTTGCATACTCTCCTCCGTTATAAAAGCGTACCCCTTCGGTATCGACAAGAGAGTGATCTTCAATCACTAAATTCTTGTTTTTACATAGCGCTGACATGTTTTCCCACAAGAGGTCAATTTGTTCTTTTTGAGGTTTGTAATGACCGCTATTGTTACTAAGCGTGATAATTTGACCATGGTGGGTATACAAGATACCTGCATTAAGGACGTTTGCTCCACGACTGATAAAACTATGGCGCAATAAAGGGTGGTTGGGTGTGGCAATTAAGCGTTCATCGAGAAGACGAACAAACAAATAGTCACCATGTAAGATATGACCATCTTTGTATCTAAATTTATGATCCTTCCATACGACCTCAAGATGAGATTGACTGTCCTCGCTTACGTAATGGGGCATCTCTTCTGGGTCGTTCACGTACCTAGAAAGCATGGGTATC
>CAYNJF010000047.1:0-2203 GCA_964397555.1 uncultured Francisellaceae bacterium | reverse complement strand
GGTATCCCAGCAGACTCTTGTGGGAGAGTCGCTGTGTATATAGGGGGAGCGGTTGCTTCTAGGCGGGCAGTGGTGAATCTCATAAAGGACTAAGGTGATAAAATTTGGTGGAGTCTACATCAATTGCTTTGGTAGCACACCTTAGTCAGTTGCTTGGGCAAGGCTTAACCTTGCCCGAGAAGTTTATTTTCCTAAGATAGAGCGAAGCATCCAAGCTGTTTTATCGTGAGCGCGAAGACGCTCAATTAGCATGTCTTGCGTCCCATCATCACCCTCATCACCACTGATGGTGACCCCTTCTTTGAGTAGCTCGATGACTTTTTCATGGGAGTCTAAAAGATCGGCCATCATGTCAGTGGCTGATGCGTCTTTGTTGCCTTCAGGAATTTTAGACAACGCTGAGAATTCAGCCATAGAGCCAGGTGCTTTCGATTGGAGGGCTCGAATGCGCTCAGCAATCATATCCACAGCTTCGAATAACTCATTGTATTGTTCTTCAAGCAGCTCATGATATTGAGGGAAATCACTGCCAACGACATTCCAGTGATAATTATGGGTCTTAATTAACAACGAATAGCTGGTGGCTAGCACGGGTTTGAGGTGCTCGCATGTCTTTGGGTAAGTGCTCATTATGGGCTCCTTAGCTATGAGATTCGGGTTTGGCTCGATCAAAGGCGTCTAGTTGCATGCATTGTTCGTAAATACGCTCAATGGTCGGGTATTTATGAAGCGTGCAATTAAACCTATTTGCATTATACACTTGTGGTATCAGACAAACATCGGCCATACTCAGTTCCTGACCCGCGCAATAGGGGCCTTCTGACTTATTATGGCTCAAATAAGTCTCAATGGCGGCAAATCCTTCGTAAATCCAATGTTGATACCAGGCGTTTTTCTCATCCTCAGAGACATTCAGCTTTTGCTTTAAATAGGACAAGACACGAAGGTTATTCAAAGGGTGTATATCACAGGAAATCATGTAACAGAGGGTTTTGACATATAATTTCGAGTGCAAATCCGAGGGCAATAACGCTGGCGTTGGGTAGGCCTCATCGAGGTACTCAAGGATGCTCAAAGACTGGATGAGGGTGGTTTTTTCATCTTGGAGAGTGGGGACCAACCCTTGAGGATTCATCTCCAAATAGGCTGGGCGCTTGTGTTCACCGCCTTCGTTAAGCAAATGGACCCCCTCAATTGAATGAGGGAGGTCTTTAAGATTCAAAGCGATGCGTACTCGATAGGATGTGCTTGAGCGAAAATAGCCGTAAAGCTTAATCATCCTAGGCCTCGTAGGGTTTGACAGTTTGGTCAATGGCACCAAAAAGTGAGTGACCTTCGGCATCGTTCATTTCGATTCGAATGGTGTCACCAAAACTTAGAAAAGGTGTGGTGGCATTTCCGGACTCAATGATTTCAAGCATCCGCTTTTCAGCTAAGCAAGATGATCCTTTAGAGCGATCAAGGTTGGAAACGGTGCCTGAACCAACAATGGTGCCAGCGCCTAAGGGGCGAGTTTTGGCGGCATGCATCACCAACGTTGGAAAATCAAACGTCATGTCGACTCCGGCGTTAGGCTGACCAAACAGCTCGCCATTGATGTGCGTGATAAGCGGTAAATGCAGCTTCTCGCCATCGTAGGCTTGCCCTAACTCATCAGGGGTGATGGCCACCGGTGAAAAGGCGCTGGAAGGTTTTGAGTGGAAAAAACCAAAGCCTTTGGCAATCTCAGAAGGGATGAGGTTGCGCAATGAAACATCATTGACCAACATGAAAAGCACGATTCCCTGTTGAGCCGTCTCTTTGGTCGGGTTCATGGGGATATCCCGAGTGATGACGGCGATTTCAGACTCAAAATCAATGCCAAAGGACTCATCTTCAACCAAAACATCATCGTTAGGGCCAATAAATTTATCCGAGCCCCCTTGATACATCAATGGATCGGTCCAGAAGTTTTCAGGCATGGTGGCACCACGGGCTTTTCGAACAAGTTCAACGTGATTGACGTAGGCGCTGCCATCAGCCCACTGATAGGCCCTTGGTAAAGGAGAATGAGCATGAGGGGTTTCAAAACTCATCGCATTTGATACTTGTCCACGGTTCAAAGCGTTGTAGATCTCTTCCAGCTGAGGCTGAACGTTGTCCCAATCATCAAGGGCTTGCTGGAGGGTTTTGCAAAGCTCAACCTTCACGGCTTTTGACAAAT
>CAYNJF010000046.1:4811-16126 GCA_964397555.1 uncultured Francisellaceae bacterium | reverse complement strand
TCATGAGTGCCCTGGTTTTGAGGGGGGTTGGGTTCATGCCATAATGGCGCCAAAAAGTGGGGGTTGTTTTGAGAAAACTAGTTATTTTTGTTGGCGTGCTTGTGGTGTTTTATTACATAGGGATAGGGTTCACCAATAAGGTCAGCGGTAACCTTGGCGGCGTTGGCGATGGGTTTATCCAAGCGGTGGGTTATGATCGCCATGATTTGGCGTACAACATGAGTACTCAGCGGCTTAAAAATTCGATGACCCAGGAACAATTTTCCAACTATTTGAAAACCCTAGGCATTGATAAGCCGGCGAGAACCCGTTGGATCAACGTAGTCGAAGGGGATACTCAAGGATATCTCGAAGGCAACGTTATTTTGGTTGATGATAATGTGGTTGTGGTTCGGATTGATTTTGCCAAAGAACGTCAAGGCAATGTGGACTTTGATATTCAGCTTGGCATGGACATGCCCATGCTGGAAGACTTGATTGTCTGGAAGGTGGATAGGATTGAGCGCACCAATTAGGCAAAAAAAAAGCGAGCCCTAGGCTCGCAATCGCATCCTTGCGCCACTATGACATTAGGCAGGGGTGGGCGCGATTTTCTTGCGCTTTTTCTTTCTGGGGGCGCCTGGCTCGACTGAGTCGACCTTGGAAGGGGGCGCAACCGCCATTTTATCCACCGGTTTGTCGAGATGTCTTGGCTCGAAGAGCACAATAGGATTCTCGCAACAATAGTTCATAAAATGTTTATATTCGCTTTCGTTGAATAAATTGACCAGCTTTCTGGCTTTTTTGACGTCTAAGACACGTTCCATCAATGCCTTGATATCAAGCGCGATTTCAGCTGGATCACGCGAGTTCAACAACATGGTTCTAATCAGGAGCAAAGGATTTTTCTCTGGATCCCAACCATCATAGGGGGCTAAGCCCTCTAAATCATCCGCCTTGAAATCTTCTTCCATCGGAAATTCTGAATCCTCTAACACAGAGTCAGAAAAAGTCTCAATGTTGGTTGGTGATGAATGAATCGATGACATGTTCAAATCCCTAATTTATTTGGGAGGCATTCTAACAAAAATAAACTTAGAAAACCAACCAAATTGATGTTGCGGTCCAAATTACCGGTTAAACGGTCGTTTTCTTTAGTCTACTGGTATCAAAGTCGGCCTTTCAAGTACAATGTGGCAAAACTGTCCCGCATATATAAGTTGAGCAACTAATAACATGAATACGATTAAGGCAAGCATTGAGTCTATATTTCAACAAGCTTATGAGGCTTGTTTCGAGGGCGTTGAGGTCCAAGCTCAGATTACGCAATCCACCTCGGCCAAGTTTGGTCATTATCAGTGTAATTCGAGCATGAAGTTGACCAAAGCCTTAGGGATGCCACCAAGAGAGATCAGTGCCAAAGTGGTGGAGTTCCTCAACAAAAGTGAGGATGCGGCCATGCTTGAAAAAGTCGACATCGCAGGCCCAGGCTTTATTAATGTTTGGCTTAAAGCCTCTTATCTGGAATCTGTCTTAAACGTTATGGATGAGCAGGATGGCTTCGGGTTAAAAGCTCAAGTACCTGAGCGCATCGTCATTGATTTTTCATCGCCCAATATTGCCAAAGAAATGCACGTAGGGCATCTTCGCTCAACCATCATTGGGGATTCTCTTGCTCGTGTGTTTGAATTTTTAGGTCATGATGTTTTAAGGCTAAATCATCTTGGCGATTGGGGCACAGCCTTTGGCATGTTGATTGCCTACATCAAAGAAGAAGTAGGGGATTTGGATGAGTCCAAAACCGACTTAACCTCGTTGGTAAGCTGGTACAAAGCGTCAAAAAAACGCTTCGACGAAGACGAGGCGTTTAAAAAACAATCACAGCTTGAGGTGGTTGCCTTACAATCTGGCGATGAAACCAATCTAAAACTGTGGACCATGATTTGCTCGATCAGTGAGCGCGCCTATAATGAAATCTACGGCCTTTTGGATGTCAGCATCGAGCCCAGAGGTGAGTCCTTTTATAATGATATGCTGCATCAGACTGTGCAAAAGCTTGAAGCCAAAAACCTCATTGAAACCTCCGATGGGGCTAAATGCGTCTATGTCGATGGGTTTACCAACCGCGATGGCGAGCCGCTTCCATTGATGGTGCAAAAATCCGACGGCGGCTTTAATTACGCCAGCACCGACTTGGCTGCTGTGCATCATCGAGTCGAGACCGAAAAAGCCAGCCGAATCATATACGTGACCGACTTGGGTCAGAAAAGCCATTTTGACATGCTCTTTGATGTCGCTAAACGCGCAGACTTTTTCGATGACATGGTCAGATGCGACCACGTCGGTTTTGGCGTCGTGCTAGGACCTGACGGGAAAAAATTCAAAACCCGCTCGGGCGAGACCGAAAAGCTGATTGATTTGCTCAACAACGCAGTTGTCAAAGCCAAAACCATTTTAGTCGAGCGCCAACAAGAAGAAGCCGACCCTATGGATGAGGCGCAGATAGCGCATGTGGCTAAAGTGCTTGGCATTGGGGCTGTTAAATATGCCGATTTATCTTGCAACCGTACCAATGACTACGTGTTTAGCTACGATAAGATGCTCAAGTTTGAAGGCAATACCGCGGCTTTCTTATTGTATTCCTACGTTCGTATTTGTGGCATCAAACGTAAAATTGGCGAGCAAATTGATGTCTCCAACATCGACTTTGAATTACTTGAGGATGCGGAAAAAGATTTAGGTCTGCACTTGGCGCAATTCTCAGAAACGCTTCAGTCTATTGCTCAGGATTTATACCCCAATCGATTGTGTGAGTACCTTTATACGTTGGCTGAGCGATTCAATGCCTTTTTCCGAGATTGTCGTGTCCAAGGCTCGGATAAACAATCTCAGCGTGTGCGCTTGTGCGAGCTTACCGCTAAAGTCATGTCTCAAGGTCTGGATTTACTAGGCCTTCACACCATCGAACGCATGTAATCATCTCTTTTAGCCTTGCTCGATAATGCCTGCTGGATACACCCCTTTATGGGTGTATCCACTCTTTTAAAATCGCTTGCTCTAGCGTGTTAGGTCAACACTTTAAAACCCGCCCCTTTCCATAAAACTATGTGAATGCTCAGAACTTTTTGTGAGCTACCGTTGTCTTATGTCAAATTTATGAGGGAGACAGGTATGGATCATGGGCCAAGCAAATCTAAAAAAACCGTTTATGAAGCTAAAATGACGCTGATGGGCAAATCTGGGACCGGTAAAACCTCCTTGGTGAGACGTTTAGGCTTGATAAGAGACTCTAACCAGGCTAACCAGTTGATTTCCTATGAAGAGGCCACCATTGGCGCTAATTACATCCATCCCATTAAAAGGGCCTTGACCGGTGAAAAAGAGCTCAGCCTTGATGGCTTTGACACCTCAGGTTCATTTTTAGTCAAGAAAGACGGATTCTTCGATGAACAAAACCTTAAAATACTTTCAAGTTATTTCGATGAAAGTGAGGCCGATTCTCGCACCCTTATTTTTTGTTTTGCGATGGACGATGTGGAAAGCTTCGAAATCGCTGCTGAATTTTTAAGTACAATTTACGACCCAGAGGATCCTCTCTCTGTTATTTTAATGGCGACAAAAACCGATTTGGCTCCCGAGATGATGAATTATTACGAGAAACCTGGCGCCAAAGAAGTCGAGTTTGATGACATCCCTGGTTTTATGGACGTGCGTGCTGAACTTCATCAATCCTATCTTGATAGGCTCTCAACCCAAGTTGATCTTTTTCAGGTGGAGGAATTTGCAAAAGATATCCAAGCGAAGTTAATCCTTTCAAGTGCTAAGCATTTAGTCCCAGAGCTTGTCATGAGTGATATTGTAGAGCATGTTCTTGCTCACACAGCTCCTGGTGAGCATGTCGACATGCGACCCAAAGAGAACAGAACTCCACTGAACTCGCAAGGCGTTAAGAAAAGTAAACCGTTGCGGGCACGTGCTGCAAAAGGGAAAGACAAAGAAGATCTGGAAGAATTGCCGACTGATGCGCCTGGACTTTCGGACTTGAATGCAACGGCAGAGCCCAAGCCACCACGCAGAAGAAGATAGTGAACGATGGTGGATAAAACATCACCTCATTGGTCAACTCATCGCATAGATGAGAAAAGGGGGGGAACTTAAAGCTCATGTTTGATCTCAAAGCTCATAACTACGATGAAAAGGGCGCTTGCACGCATGACAGGACCTGATGATAATTTACCAAGCTACGAAGCTAAGACATCCTACGGGAAACTCACTCGTCAAGAATTGAACGAGATTGGTCGTCGCAATCAAGAAAAAATTGACTGGTTCAACCGAAACGAAGAGAAAGAACGTCTCGCCTGGATGACCAAAAATAAATATCAAGACGATTTGCGTGATCCGATTAAAGGTTCCAAACTGGCTGGTGCTTTGTACACCGCAGATGTGGTCTCTGAGGTAGGTGGTCGCTCTCCTTTGCTTGGTAAACAAGCCAAAGAGGGATTAAAAGGGGCTATTACTTACTCACTAAAGAATTTGGCAAAATCGTATTACAATTTAAAAGAAGGGCGTCGTCCGGTTAAACACGCAGCCGTTCTCACTGGTCTTGTTCTTGGCGTGGCCGCAGCTGTGGTTATCTCGGTGTTTGCCTTGCCCGCCCTGCCTGCGCTTGTGGGGGGAATATTTGGGGCAGGTCTTGGAGCAGGTTTGGTGGTAGGCATTGGTGCCCTTGTCACCACTGCGGCAACGGCCTTTATGGGGACCTATTTGGGTAAAAAGATTGGCAACTTCCTCCAAAGAAAAAAAAGCAAATCAAACTTCAAAATTTTTAAAGCCACGCGTAAACGTATTCAAAAGCTTACCGGTCTTAACCATGCGGAGCAGACAAAGCTCCATGCATATTTAATCAATCGACAAAAAAGCGCCTCTCCAAAATCAGGCACTCAAAAAGCGCTGCTTGAGCTTGATGCTCGAGTCTTTAAATACAGCTCTGAATCGGGTGTGGAGCGGTTGTGTTATTACCTTATCCAAGAATACAAAACCCTACAAGGTGAGTACGCTGCAAAAGGCTTGAGCGAGGAAGAAAAAAAAGCCATTGAGCGAGATTTGGTGTTTGTTAAGCATACCCTTGAAACCATTCGTGAGCATTGCTTTGATAACGCGCTGAAGACCAATGAAAATATGCCTCAAGGTCCCATTTGGGAAATCGAGCAGGCGTTAGGGTTTCAAGGGCCTAGTCCGGAGCCTAAAAATACTCCCAAACCGCCTCAGAAATTTTTCCCGATTAAGTTTGATGCCCTAAAAATCAAAGCCAAAGTGCCAGTCCCTGATGAAAAAGGCAAAGAAGCCCAAAACGACGAGGAGCTTCGTAAACCCGTGCGAGTCAGCATGAACGCCAGTGAGCTGATGAGTAATGAATCCATTGATGTGGCCACTCAGCGTGCGATGGCACCCGATGCGGGTGATCCACTCGTGCTCGATACCCATCCGGGTTCCCGTTTTATTCGATTCTGCCTGACTCAGGATACGGACGTGATCTTAAGTGAGTCCACCGAGGAATCTCATGATGATAAGCAAAAGTATTCGCGAGTCATTATTGACTTGGCCCTGGATGTTGATGAAACCAACCCAGAGGAGATTAAGCGTCTAGTTGAAGCAGTGATCGTCTTTAAAAAAGAATACCAATCCCATTTTGATGATGAGCCGAAACTAAGCGTTCAAATCCGACAAGACGTGAATCTAGGTATGAAGATCATGTCTGAGTTTATGGTGAATGGCCTAGAGCCTAGCCTTAAAAAAGCAAATTTCAGCCCTGATGTGGAGCAAGCCATTATGAATGGAGCCAGACTCAAAACGGCAAAAATGCAAGAAGAGAACAGTAAAAATAGAAGCAGCCGTCGCTTAAGTAAGTAATCAACGGATGGTTTGTAATCCCCTTAAGTCCTCAATAAGGAGAAGGTAGTTGGCGAGCTTAAGGGTTGATACTTAACTCAAATAATGGCATATTCGCGCGAATCCCTAATTGTGCATGATTATGTTTCCTTTCCTTTACCGCCTTCTTGCTGAACCCAATCATGAGAATGTTAATGCGTTCATGCATGCTTATCATTTAAATCATCATTTAAGAATGTTAATGGCGGGTATGCCGATTTTTACTAATTCAGCTTACCTAAATATGGATCACAAAACTCATGTAAGACTGAGCCACATCGCCGCCAGTTTGAATCGAGCCGATTTGTTCCGATTGGTTTATGGATCATCCTTCAAGTTTTCAACCCAAGTGCATCATGAGATGGTGAGTAAGGGAATCCAAGCACATCCTAACTTTGAAGTTTTCTCCTATCAGGTAGTTCAACTGATTGAGCAACAGCGAATTCTTGAGATGAAATCAACCCATCAAAATCAAACACCCATTCGAAGTTATGCCCCTCTAGAGTTGTTGAAGGAATTCAAACAAGGGATTATGGAGAATAAGTTTGACCACGATGAAAAATTAGCCACTATACTCATGAAATTGCCAGTGATTCGTCAGTATGTGGCAGGAGGACCTCTTCAAAGCCCCGATCAGAGCAGTCAATATGTTCGAATCAGCGAACAAGAATTCAATCAACTTATTCGCCAATGTGCAGATAGGAAATTTTACACAAGCCTTATCTCTTTGGTGCTGATTGCACCCGGAGTCTTTTCTCGCTTAAGCCATGCTCAAGTATTCTCATGCTTGGTAAAGATGATCCATTCAAAAGAAGTTTTAAAAGTTGCGTTGATGAACAACCAAGATGGCTTTACTCATCTGATAGTTGCTTGCAAAGACCACCCACTCCTAATAACAAGAGTTATCAATCTTGCCATCAATCTTGGCCTTCATAAGCTGGTTTATGGGATCACAGCAAGCGTTTTTGCCTCCCTGGTTAGACCCTCTGAGCTATCTAGCTCGACGCTCCGTGGTAGGCGATACCTTGAAAGGCTTGAGCCTGAAGCGCTTCAGACCGTAACGTTGATGTTATCAAATCGATATAGTCTTTACTCAGCTGAAGCGAAGAGGCTTAATGCGCTTTTACTCGGGGATAGGTTGTTGGGGCAACCCATAGAGAGCGAATTAACTCAGGTATCCCAGTTTTGTCTGAATGCATCAAAGGCACTGGGTATGGTTATCACCGATTTGAGATCCGCCTCCATGGCTCATCACCCGATAACCATTCGCGAATTGATTGTGCAAAATTCGAAGCTTAGACTAAAGTCTCAGCAGGAAGACTTACGAGCTTTAATGCTTATCTTAAATTATTCTGCTAAAGCCCAATCTTACCTCGAAGAGCAATTTCATACATCCATGGCCTCTTTGGGCTTTTCTCAGAACGCAAATGGGCGTTGCGGCCTTTTTACCTACATGTTCATTCATGATTCGGCGAATCTTAATTGGTGGGTTAGGCTATGGTTAAGCTCTAACCAGATTCATTCACTAGAAGTGGCAGTCCACAGGTTCAACGCTCTTCAGCTTCACTCCTCTACAGCAATCCTGGTTAAAAGCCAAATTCATGTGTGTTTTCTGGAACGACTCATGGGACAAGATGGTGATCCAAGCTCGGATCCGTTTGCCGCATATAGGTTCAACAGGTATGATGCTGCACTATCATACCCCTCTCAAGAGCAGATGATGTATCAAAGGGCTCTGAAAAGACTGGAAGATAAATCTCACGTTTACCCCTACCATGAGGTAAACCAAACCTTAACGCAGTTGTGGGATTTAAATACTCATAGAAAAGCTAACATGCATGATGATTTTCCCATGCAAATCTCACCGCCTTTGCGCAGGATGTAATGGGTCACCTTTGACGAAAGCCTGCCTCACTTAGCCTCGCAATTAACAAGTCTTCCAAGCCGCTTATCTTTATTGCTAACCTTTGGCATTTGAGAGGCTCTATGATGCTTGAGTGAGTTAAAGCTCATTCATACTGACAGCTTGATTCTAAGCTTTTCATCACTTTCAACGACACAAACTTAGAGAAGAAGTTAAGTTTCCGGGTCAATCGAGATCAGTGGTGAACACTGTGATTTTGATGGTGTAGGTGAATCAATCGCTAATTTGGGAGTTGCTATATCCTGTCAACCCTTTAAGTGTCTCTAATCTTAAAAAAAAGACTTCGATATAAGTGAATTTTGTTTTATTTATACCGGCATTTTTAAGTTTTTTTGACCTCGTCCCAATTCTTTTCCTCGTGAAACCAATACAGTATTTATTTATCTAACTAAGTGTGCTTTTATATAAAGGTTCTCAAATTTTCGTGGATATGCCTGTGAGTTCTGGTAATGCCTTCGTGTACCTTCTCGCTCAGGGGATCATTGCATCCTCACGATCTTTTTTTGTCTTTTTCTCCCCTCCTAAACACCCCTCACTCAAGCCTACTCTTGCTCATTACATAGACGTATTCCACTGCACTAAAACCAATAATAACCCACTGATTGGCCTCGATTTTATGGTGGCCAACCATAACACCACAGGAGATCATCGATGACGAAAGTTTACGATGGCACTAACCGTGGGGATCGAAAGACCTTCTGGAACTCCTCCGAAGACTTAACGATTACCACCAAAGGCGGCAACGATCGCATCAAGGTTAAAGGCGCAACCCAAGAAATCAATGTGGTTGTCGATCTTGGCTCAGGTCACGACCGTGTGAACATTAACCGAACTAAAGGGACCATCGACATCGATGGCGGCTCAGGCAATGACAAGATAAGTGTCAACCGCCACACCGGGGATGTCACCATTGATGGGGGCTCAGGGCACGATAGAATTACGATTAAAGCCGTCACTGGTGAAGTTGAGGTCGACTCAGGCTCCGGTAATGACCGGATCTCTATTTCTGATGTCGACGGAAACGTCACCGTAGATGCTGGCTCTGGGAGAGATACCATCCATGTGCACTCCGTTGATGGAAAAGTCCATATCGATGCAGGCTCCGGGAATGATAGGGTCTTTGTGAGTGGTGTCACAATGTCCGCGACTATCATCGGAGGCACCGGCTCTGACTTCCTTGTGGGGGGAGGTCAAGTCGACCACATGGAAGGTGGTGAAGGTCGGGATACCCTCATCGGAAACGGTGGTAATGATGAACTTCGTGGTGGTGATGACTCGGATAAACTCTTTGGTGGTGTTGGAGACGATGACTTATTCGGAGATGCTGGCAATGACATCATCATTGGTGGCTCTGGTGACGATAACATAGAGGGCGGTTTAGGACACGATTACATCGAAGGTGGCCTTGGGGCTGACATCATCAAAGGTAACGAAGGTGATGACACGATTTTCGCAAGCTTCGGCGACGATGAAGTCGAAGGTGGTCAAGGCGATGACTTAATTCTTGGTGGCTCTGGTGATGATACCCTCAAAGGTGGGGAGGGTGATGACATCATCAAAGGTGGCCTTGGTGAAGATCACATCGAAGGAGGCAAAGACAACGGTACCTTTACCGTGGTTGAGGCACACATTTCTGTTACGTTCAAAGGCTCTTCTGCGGCCTACAAAAATACCCTCGGTTTTTATCTCAAAGATGAAAACGGCAATCCCATCGAAGGCACCATTCTTTTTGCCAATGTCAAAAACCAAAGCAATGGCGATGACATAAAATTTGAAGGCTACTCACTGGACGAAGTGGGCTTTTTCCTTATCCCTAACGGAGGAGGGTTAAATAACTATCAAAACGGCGATGCCGTAACTTTTCAGCAGGACGGCAACGGCCGATGGGTACCCTACTTAAACGGACAGCCTCTTCAAGGGACAGGCGCCCCAGCGCTCTTTAGCGACGCTAGTCTAAACCCAGGTGGATTTGACCATGTGAAAAATTATCATGGTCTGCAAAAATGGGAAGATTTAGTTGGTGGCGGTGACCGTGATTTCAATGATGCCTTGTTTCGTGTTAAGGAGTCCCAAGCCTCTGTCATCATCGAAGGGGGAGATCATCTTTGGGGTGGCTCTAACTTCACTAGCTATGGTTCAGGCTCTAATTCACATTCTTATTCTAGCTCCCACGATCATCAAGTCACCGTCAGTGATGGGCAAACCGATACCTTCAAATTTGGCATTGGTGATGGGGTTGATACCATTCATGATTTTGAACCTCATATTGATGTTTTACAGATTAGTGGGTACACCCCCTCCGATGTCAACATTGTAAACTTAGGCAAAGATACCTTTATTCAATTTTCGGCCACCGATGGCATCCTCCTTCTCAATATTAAACCTGAAGACATTGATGGCAAAATAATCTTTGTCGACCAACCCGACAACCTTATCGCTGACTTAGTTGTTGAGCAAAATGGAGTTGAAGGCTCACAAGATGTTGTATTTAAGGTTGAACTCAATCAAGCCAACAACACTGGGAACGCTCTCTTTTTCGACATCGTGGACATCTTTACTGGCAACGCTACGGTCGCTGAAGACTATTTAGGCATTGCCCCAGGCGCGCAAATTGAAGTAGCCGCTGGCTCCACCTCGGGTACCTTAACCATTGAGGTGCTTGATGATCTGCTTTTTGAAGGCCCTGAAAGCATCACGGCAGAAATCTCAACCTCTGATCCCGTCTTCATCAACACCAATCAAGCCACCGCGACCATCCAAGACAACGAGCCAACGCCTCAGTTCAGTGTTCAGGACTTAACCGTCAATGAAGATGCTGGAATCATTGAGGTTATCGTGACTCGAAGTCAAGATGCTCAAGTCACCCAGACGGTTGACTACCAATTGGTCAATGGAACCGCTGTGAGCCCCGATGACTACCAAGGCTCAAATGGAACCCTCACCTTCAACCAAGGTGAAATGCAAAAATCTATTTTCATTACCATTATTAATGACAACCTCGTTGAGCTCACTGAAACCTTTGATGTGAATCTTAGCAATGCCACCGGTGGAGCCACCATTGGTGATGGCAATGCTCAGGTGACGATTATCGATAATGATAGTGCTCAGGTCTCGATTGTGGCCGATGGTCCGACCACGGCCGACGAGTCGGTGGGTTCTCGCAGCTTTACGGTCAGCCTTAGCAATGCGGCCTCGACCGATACCACGATCAGTTATAGTGTGACCGGTACGGCCAGCAATGGCAGCGACTTTAGCATTGATGCCTCGCCTTTGGTTATCAGTGCCGGCGATACCAGCGGCACGATCGCTCTGACGGTGATCGACGATAGTCTTTTAGAGGGTGCCGAGGATGTGACGGTGACCTTGACGGGTGTCAGCGGTGATGCGGACGTCACCCTCAATGCTGGCGCCGCGGGCGCAACCCATATTATCACCGACAATGATGCCGCCGTCGCCAACTTGAGTGTGACTCAAGACGGTGATG
>CAYNJF010000046.1:4262-4711 GCA_964397555.1 uncultured Francisellaceae bacterium | reverse complement strand
CGGGTCTGTCACCATTGGCACCGCCTCTGCGACCGCCGACATCACCGACAATGATGCCGCCGTCGCCAACTTGAGTGTGACTCAAGACGGTGATGAGACGGGTCCTCAAAACATTGTGTATACGGTCACACTGACCACACCGAACGACACCGGCTCTGCCATTACCTTTGATTTTAACTTTACTGGCGGCGATGCGACCGCAGGCTCGGATTATACGGATGTCTCTGGTGTGGGCGTGTTAAGTGTGGCAGCAGGTGCGACCACCGGCACGTTGGTGGTTCCGGTCTTAGATGATGCGGATTTAGAAGCCCTTGAAACCCTTGAGGCGACGATCTCGAACCCATCCAACGGGTCTGTCACCATTGGCACCGCCTCTGCGACCGCCGACATCACCGACAATGATACAGCATTTATCTCGGTGTTCTCGACCGGGGATGTGCTTGAGTTCG
>CAYNJF010000046.1:0-4162 GCA_964397555.1 uncultured Francisellaceae bacterium | reverse complement strand
ACGATGACAATGAAGTTGAGGGACCTGAGGACTTTGATATTGTCTTGAGTGAATCTGCGTTTAATGACGGCACAACCAATACCTTGATAGGAGCTGTTCCTGGGGCGCTAACGACCACGATTGATGACAATGATACAGCATTTATCTCGGTGTTCTCGACCGGGGATGTGCTTGAGTTCGAAGGGGTGCGCCAATTTGAGGTAAGCCTTAGTGCGCCTTTGGCTGATGATGTCACCATTAATTACAGCCTAGGAGGTGGGGCTACAGAGGCCTCTGATTATGCAGACATACCGGTTCAGCAGGTTGTGATTGCCGCTGGAGCCACGCAGGCCTTTATTGATATTGATGTGATTAATGATGCTGTTATTGAGGGCGATGAGACGGTAGAGGTTACTCTTGACTCGATTGTCTATAACGGTCCAGGCGATGTTCAGATTGGTGGTTCTAGTGTCGCCACGTTTAACATTATTGATGATGACAGCAGCTACAGCATATCGGATGCGCAGGTGAGTCCACAAACTGAGGGTGCCACCTTTGAGTTTGTGGTGACCCGTACAGGCAGTGCGGTCTTCCCTGAGACGGTTGAGTATGAAATTAGCGGAGTGAGTGTAGACGACCTTGTAAGCGGACAGTTGTTTGGTAATGTCTTCTTTGCTGAGGGTGAGACGGAAAAGACCATCACCATTGAGACGGTAGATGATGCCATCATCGAGTCAGATGAAACGCTTACCGTGACACTTACCAATGCCCAGGGTGACGGTGCGATAGATACCAATGCCAACATAGGGGTTGGTGTTATCAATGATAACGATGATGCCTCAGGGCTCACTTGGTCGCTTACCAGCTCAACCCCGAATCCAGTTGAGGGCACTCAAGCTCAATACACCATCGGCTACAGTGGTCTGACTTTGGCACCTGGTCAGACGGTCTCAGTCAAAGTAGAGCGAGTGCTTGGTGATACAATCCTTGATGATACTCAGCTTCTTAGTGATGCATTGACGGCTTTTGCGGACTCTGTCTTTGGGGTTAGTTATGACAGTGGTACCTCAGTGCTCACCTTTGACGAATTTGCCACCGAGCTGAACTTTAGCCTGTTCATCAACGATGACAATGAAGTTGAGGGACCTGAGGACTTTGATATTGTCTTGAGTGAATCGGCGTTTAATGACGGTACAACCAATACCTTGATAGGAACTGTTCCTGGGTCGCTAACGACCACGATTGTGGATAATGATACGGCGGTGGCAAGTGTTAGTGTTAGCCAGAATGGGGCAGAAAATAACGCAGGCATGCCCACCGACATCGAGTTTACGGTGACACTCGATAGGGTGAATAATACGGGCGCACCCATCAGCTTTAATTATTCACTTGGTGGTGATGCCTTGGCGGGCTCGGATTATGATGACAGTAACCTACCGGCTCAAATTGTAATGGCAGATGGGTCCAATACGGGAACTTTAACAGTCGGGGTGCTCGAAGATGCGTTGATTGAGTCGATAGAGAGCCTTGATCTTACGCTCTTAAGTTCATCTAATCCAGCGGTGAGCATTGATGCGGGTGCAGCCACGGCATCAGCGACCATTACTTCGGATGATAGTGCAATTCTATCTATCTCAGATGCTACTAGCCTTGCCGGGGGAGACAGCATTGCCTTAGAAAATAACCCAGCTGATAATACGCTGAGCTACCAAATCAGTCTAGATAAGGTTAATAATCGTTCGACCGATTTGAAAGTTGAATTAAGTTTGAGTGGAACAGCTTCTCTGGGAGCCGATTATAAACTTTCATCAAATATTCAAGGCTCTGGGACTCCCTCAGATCCGTATTTTGTACTTATCGCTCCAGGACTTCAGTTTATTGGCTTAGATTTTGAAGTTGTTTCTGATAGTACCTTTGAATCACCTGAAACGCTTGAAATTACAATTAATAATGTAATTGGGCTTGGTGATGGTGATCTGCCTACGATTGGTAACAATATTGGCCTAGGTACGATTCAAGAATCAGGAAATCTACCGGTACTCGATCCTATCAATAATCTCAATATCGATGAGAATACGGAAGCTAAGGCAGTACTTTTTGATGCTAATGCTACAGATATTGACGGAGAGACAGAAGGCAGCGGTTTAACCTATAGCCTCGGTGGTGCTGATGCGGCATTATTCCGGATTGATCCGAATAGTGGTGTAGTTCAATTTGACTTTAAACAAGATTTTGAAAGCCCATTAGATGCAAACAATGATAATCAATACGACATTGATATCATTGTGACGGATGGATTTGGATTTACGGATACTCAAAGTGTGAGTATCTTTGTCCTTGATGTCAATGAAGCGCCTAACTCGGGCTCAGTGTCTGTGTTAGGTAATGAAAATCAGGACACAAGCTTTACGATTGTAGGATCAGATCCTGATGCTGGTGATCAAATTGATACGTTCCGATTTGTCACCTTGCCAGATCCAGTGACTCAGGGCATTTTTGAAACCACAACAGGGCAAACGGTCACCGCTGATACGCCTTTACTAACCTCGGCTCTCAATGAGCTTGACTTGATCTTTAAACCAGTTAGCAATTTTTCAGGTACTGTATTAGCTGAATACCTATCAAATGATGGGGAGTTTGATGGGTTAAACACACTGGCTCTGGTCGTTAATCCAACGAACGATGCTCCCATTTTGACCGCCGAAGGTCCTGGAGCATTGACCCCAGGTCAAACTGCCCAGACTGGATTTACCTTTGTGGTCAGTGAGTCGGAACTGCTTGAAAACAGCAATGCCATGGTGGCCGATATCAACGCTGTTGATAGAAATGGCTCAACCGAAAATGGTGGTGGGATCACGTATTCACTTGAACCTGGATTTTTCAGTCAATTTTTCAACATTAATGCAAATACGGGAGTTATTACAAATTCAAAACTAATTGATTATGAAGATATTACACAAAATGAAGAAGGAGATGGTCCGCTATTTAATGAATTCCCATTAACCGTTGTCGCCTCTGATGGTCAAACTCAAGAGTTTATTTCTATTACGGTAAGGGTAGAAGATAGTGAAGAAGGCCCCACTATAACTTCAATCCAAAATCTAAGTTTGTCGGAGTCAGTAATTGCACAAGATGCAGACTTCAATGTTGACTCTGACAATAATGGTCGCGGTGAGGTTGACGTCACTTATACCATTACTGGTGGTGCTGACGCTGACTTGTTTAGCGTGTCAAACTCAGCTACCGGTGAATTTTCACTCATAAGTCCTGATTTTGAAAATCCACTTGATTTTGGTCGAGATAATACATATGAGCTTGAAGTCACGGTCACCAATGAATTTGGCTTGACCGATAAACAACTTTTAAGCATTACCATTCATGATGTTCCGGATGGGAATGAACCGACGGTCATTCAAGTCACAACCACTAATGATGAAGTTTTGACTGATTTTAATGGTGATTTCAATTTCTACAATCAAGATGGGGAGATTACCCTCAGAGAAGCTATACAACTTGCCAATAATGCCACTGATGATGTCATCATTCAACTTGCTGATAACACGACCTATTCGTTCACTTTGAGCACTGCTGGTGGTGATGAAGCCAATGCAGTTGGTGATTTTGATATTTACAACAACAGCGGTGTCAGCAACCGCGAAATTACCCTTCAAGGTGGGGTCGACACTGTTTTAACTGTCCCAACGGGCATAGTGGGTAGGCCACTAGATATTGTTAATGCAGATATGTCGGTCAATATCAATGATCTAACCTTCCAAGATGGTGCAGGCAGCATGCTGCGCATTCAAGATTCATCTGATGTGCATTTAAATAATGTTACCTTTAAGGATACTTTAGTAAACGGCAATGGCACCAACCCGACTTCATTGGGTGGCGGGCTTTATATTGACGACTCTACGGTCACCATTGAGGGCTCGGTCTTTTCAAATAACCAGGTGAATAAAGAGGGAGGGGCCATCTTTATTCAGGGTAATAGCTCGGATGTGCGCATCAATGAAACCCTCTTTGAGAACAACCACTCAGATATATTCGGTGGGGCTATCTCACAACAACAAAATTCACAGCTTGTCATTACTAATTCATTATTTGATGGCAATACATCGGCTCAAGAAGGGGCTGCCATTTTCAGCCCGGATAACGGTGCAACCTTAATTGTTGCAAACTC
>CAYNJF010000045.1:0-17235 GCA_964397555.1 uncultured Francisellaceae bacterium | reverse complement strand
TCATTTCGTGAAGAGTTGAATGAATACGCCATCATGCAAGAGAAAACATCGGGACTTGATTGCCTTCAATTGACGCAACTTGATTTAGATGGCTTTTTGGCGCACTGTCTTGACTGGTATGGCGACCGGTTCTTAATGCCAAATCATGTACGCTGGGATCCAGATCAGCTTGAATCGTACAATGACTTGATTGTTTATTTTGGAACCCAAGTCCTTGAGGTGTTTTTTACACCCATCCATCAAAAAGTCATGGCCAGATGTGACTCGCTCTCAACAGAACGCCATGATTCAGCCAACGCAGCTTCCGAGTATCTTCTTGACGATGCTTCTCAGGACGCTGGATCCGCAGAGCAGGGCGCTGAACATCGAAGCATCCTTGCTTCGCCCTAGTTCCTTAAGCCCTTGCGACGGGGACGCATGGGAAACTAACAGCTGTTTTGGTTGGTGACAAAAGAGACTTCTTAACCTCATGACCACAAGCGTGAACAATAGGCGCACCTGCTTGTTGATGTGCGTGATGCATGTCGCCAGCGTGGTGCTCATGTTGGACTTCGTCTTTCATGGCCCGTTGTTGGGCGCCACTTAAGACAGATAGTGCTGAGCATTTGTTGTCTTTGCATGCATCGCAACATTTAATGAATTCGGACTCAAGAATCACTTCTCTGCCATCCGGTAATCTTGCTAAGCTGTACATCGATGATTCATACGCTTGAATATCTCTTTGTCTCATAAGATCTTGATGATCAAAGTCATGGTCATTAAGATATTGCGCGCGTTGTTCTGCGTTCATATTTTTCAGCTCATTAGTCGCATCTCTATAGTCGGCCCCTGACTGAATCTTATGATCTATGATTAACTTCTCTTCGAGCGCATTATGTTCCTGTTGAAGGATTTCAAAAAGTTCAATCGCAGATTTATTTTCATGATCTGCTTTGGCTTTCTTTTTACTTATACCATCACGAGCCTTAAGGTCGATAACTTTATTAAGTAAACTTTTTTGAATACATTGCTGATGATGCTCATCAGCATCGACGCTTCTTGGTAGGGCCATGTTTGCACAACCCATGATTTTCATGTTTTCGCCATGGACTGCCGCTAATTTCATAAGTTCAGAGATTAGCTTTTTCTCAGAGCATCCTTTATAAGGGTTGTTTGAGACCTGCTGATACACCGAGTCGTGCTTCATTTGAGGCAACTTAGTTAAAGGACCATCAGGACCAAGCATCAGACTTTTGTTGACTTGATCGAGCAAGAAATCCACTTCAGGCGATGCATCGTTGATGTATGCAAATTGATAGTCTTCAGACGTTGCGCCTTCATTCATTTGTTGACAATAATCTCGAACGGCGGTTTGCGCAGCAGCAAGCTCGGCTTGGGAATCAAACTGCCCAAGACCGGACATAGCCACAAAGCAAATCTTTCTTGATTGACCACGAAGATTAAAGTGAACAGGCACGAGCGATAGGCAAGCAAAACTTCCACCTGATTCTGCTTTTTTAATGGACGAGTTTAAGTTATGACCTGAAGTCAGATGTTTTTGTAAACTCGACGTAAAAGTTGGGTCGACAAACTCGTGAACATAGTCGGTAATCGCTTTAACGGGTTCAAGAGGGTTTTTGTCGTCACTTTTGTCCAATCTAAGCACATGGCTATTAAGGCCATTTTCGCTGTCAATGATTTTGTCTATCGCTGCAATTTCACGACACGTCTCTAAGAAATCATCTTTAGCGCTTGTCAGATTATTTTCTTCAAGGCGCGCTATTAAGTCCTGATGTAAGGGGTTATCCACATCTTCGATAATTTTACCAAATGCTTTTCGACAATGAGCCAATTCTTTTTTAGCGTTTGCTTCTTCAGCTCTCTTTCTCTTTTCTCCTTTTAGTTTTTTTATGTCTTTTGCTTGAAACGAGGTTTCATTTGAAAGCCAGTCTAGAATAGCGGATTCATTCGCGATTAGCATCTTATTAAGAATATCAACTTTCTTCTCTTGAAGCGCATTTCTTTCAACCGTTCCGCAATTATCAAGATGTTGTGCAATTTCAACCAATTGAAGCAATGGTTCAATGGCAACAATGCCATCTATGTCTGGGGTAAGTTCGACTCCTTTAAGGGAAGCATATTCACGCACCTCAGCCGTTAAAACCTTCTTAGAAAGTTCTTTCAATCTTTCTTGCATTTGAGCAGATTTCTCATTTAACGTTGAGGCATCTGCTTTGTTCGCTTCTTTTTGTCTCAATATAGTAGCTAAGACTTGCTTTGTATGTAATGACTCTTCATCATGGCTTGATTCAGAAAATACCTGATTCATCTGATGAATCTGTGATTTTTTCGTAAGCATTGAGGCCATTTTATCTTTGGCGTAGCCAAGGGCTGTACTGGTTACATCCGCTTGCGTAAGTTCAGTCGTAGCCGGGACATAACCGCCGTCTCCAAGAACCGCATTTAACTCATCCATGGCCCATTCTTTTTGGCCAAGGGTCTTCGATTGTTGTGCTACTAATAAAGCATTGGCGATGTCTGGATTTTGGTACATCGTTGAAATAAAAGCCTTAGCCAATTCTTCAACTTCAATAGTTTGTTCAAAGTAGTACGCGTGGCTATCACTGACTAGACCTAATTTTTCTCTTAAATCACGCATAACTTTGTGAGTCGCTCTGATACGATCTTCTTTGTGTGCCCCAATAATAGGGCGAAGTGCATCATTCGTGGAAATACTCTTGCGTTCTTCGCTTGAGTCATTAAAATCTTGTTTTCGCTGCAACGCATCCATTAAGATCGATTGTTGCATACGGTGTAAGATATCTCCTTGATTGACTAGATAATCAAGAAGGTCAAGGTAACCAGGTGCGAATGGGTTGAGTAAAACGTTACCAGTGACATCGAGGACATTTTTGTCCATTTTGATTAATTGACGTTTAATTTCTGCTGGTAGGGCTTGGGCAGCAATAGACACCGCTGTTTGAGCGCCCGATTGGACAATATCTTGCTGAGTCACATCATCTAGTGAATCATACCTTACGACTGGCCCACTAGATTGTGTTGTATTTTCAAAGTCGGTAAAAAGTGCCGATAGACTTGGTCTAGTTGGAGCTTGAGCGTCACCCACAGTTGAGTTTCCATCAACGGCCTCTGATGGCGTCGAACTGCTAGCCGGTGTGGTTTCAACTGTTGTTTCATAATGCGATTTTGGATCATGCAGTTGCCCCAAACGCATAAGGCCATTATCATAAGATGAACGAACCGTTGGACGTATTTGTCTTAACAAGTTTATGGATTCTTCGTGATATTCTTTAAATGCCTGATCACATACATATCCATTTTCTTTCGTGTGTTTTTCAAGCTCTCTTTTAAGCTCTTTGACGGCCTCTAAACGATCATGGGGGCTGTACTGTTCCACTAAAACAGAAAGTGTATCGATGTAGCATTGCACTTGTTCCATAAGATCATCCATGGCCTCAATAGGCTCTTGAGCATGCTCATCAACAAGTTGCTTCTTGGCTTTTTTGTATTTCTCAAGAGAGCGTCTGCATTCGAGATATGATGCATCGCTGAAACTATTTTGAATGTCCTTTTTTAACTGAATATAAGTTTGTGTTGTTGGTCCGTGTGAAGCCATAGTCATTCCATCATGAAAAATTTTCGTTGACTCATCATATCGCATTCTATGAGTCAGACGCATGAATTTAAGATGGTCGGTGGCTATCTTCAGATGATTGGTTAAATGGACCCTAATACGTTGAGCGCGGTACTGGAGAGGTTCTATTCAGACTGTTTGGGGAAGGAGATTGTGCAGGTGTGCTGCAACGACTGGTAGAGGGTGATCTCCAAAGCAGTGATTGAAATCCTTGTTGAATCCCATCGATTTCAGGGTCAGGTTGATCCACTTGGCTGCTTGGTGAGGGAGCTCGTGTTGGTGCCCTATTGGGAAGGGTAGATGCGGTGCTCAACATGAGTGACTTAAGTTCTTGGCGAACTTCAATGAGCTCGGCGTCTAGTTTAATATCATGGTAAATACTGGCTTTTATCAGCACATCTTTCCATTTAAGGAGTAAGGCCATGGCGTGAATTTTATTGCCCAAAAGGTAAAGGTTGCCATAGGCTTCGATGGCATCATCGACTAAAAAAGGCAGCCTTTGACTGTTCTCAGGATGCGATAGATTGACTAAAATCAGTTCAAGTTTTTGACTTAATAACAAGTTGTCGCTATCGTCAATGTAGTAATCATTCAATGATTTCAAATGTTTCTCAAAGAGGAAATTGCTTTCATTCGTCTCTTCATTTCTTATCAAATATAGAACTTGGAGCGAGCAATGTATGATGGTGGCCTTTAGAGCAAGACTTTCACTTGTTTGTTGTTCCAATCTAGCCCATTGGATGGCATGCTCGTAGATAACCGTACTAAGCTTTACGTAGGTTTCTTTCCCTTCTTCAGTGGACCCTATTTTTAAGCTGAGCAAATCGCCAAGTCTCATGGCAAGATAGCTTCTCATTAAACTTGGGTTATCTTTGGGCATAAGCAGCGACCAACGAAATGCTCTATTGAGACAATCGTATTCTTTTTTCTGGGAAAATAATGTTGAATCTTGGTGTTTATAAGCTTCACTTAGTTGATAATAAACAGACAACAGGACAGGCTGTGCTTGTGGGTACTTTTTAAGAGCAAGCTTGTTCGTTTCGCGTGTATGACTACGAAGCTCTTCGGTGAATATCTCTCCAAGATGATTGACCCATTTACTGTATAGAGATGCTGTGCGTATGGGATCCATCAAATGGATCCTTTTTATTCTCGAGTGACATTCATCCAACCACTCGAATGGGCTCTGATCTATTAGATAAATGGTGTAGATACGATGGATAAGATGAATTAGGGGGTTGGTAACTTCGCTGAACTTTCCTTGGTTAATATCAATGTTCAATTCATCAATTTTATCAAAAGCTTGCTGGTGCTCACCTTGATCAAAAGCATCAAAGATTGGCCCCAGTAGAGCTTCTACAGTACTTGAAAGTCCGCTCTGGGCTCCAGTAATTGCCATCAGTGATTCTCACCTAAAACGGGCATACTAGCCAATATGGTATATGTATTCAAAAATTTGAAACCTAGCGAGTTAACTTGCATGTTGGCTCGTTCCCTTGCTTAGTCTCTTGTGAGGCAGTTATACCAGCGTCTTTCGTTTGATTTGTATAGTCAACTAAGAGTTCAGCATTTCGTTTAAAGCGTGCTTCGTATTCACCATATGAGGCTTCAAAAGCTTCTTCAAAGTCTTCGGGTAGCACCTGTTTCCATCGTAACAGCTCAAGATCAGCAAAGGTGTTTCCACCACGGAGAAGTATGGCTCCCAAGGTGCTATGTAGTTCTTGAAGTCTATCCTCTGATGGGCTAGTGGATAGAGTATGTTTTAAAATTTCGATGATGATAAGCTTCAGCTCTGTGAGCGTAACGACAGGGTTTAATGCTCTACTCATGGTTTGGCTTGAATCGATGATTGGCAATTGCTCAATTCGAGCTAACGCGGCGCGCAAAGAGGTTATCTTTTGGTTGTGTTTGTAATCAAGTAAGAAATGATAGACAAGCTCTGCATCGATTAAGCATGTCGTTTGTGGAAGCTCGCAGTTGTGTCTTAAGTGCATAAAATTCCCATGAAGAGAGCGACAAAGATCAACCTCTTTTCCTGTTTCTTGATTGATTAATTCAATGTTATGGATGTTTAACAACTCTAGATACTCAAGGTATAAAACACAGATGTTTTTTGAAAAATCACAGTCACCTATTAGATCTTCAGTGAGGCTCAGATAGAATTTTAAAATTAGCATCGCTTGGGTGCTTGAGTCTTCTCCTTGTTTTGCTCTTGCTTTTTTCGCTGCGTGATAGCAAACGTTTGCCAATGTTTTGTTGTAACCATCATTATCTTTAAGTGCAGCAAAAAGTGTGCGATTTCCCTCGTCATCTAGCGCCATGAATTCAGGTAAATGAGTATCAACCCAAGCATTATACATTTTCGCAAAGATTTTTGAGTGGCGATCGTTCGAGCTAGTATGGTGGGCCGCACTTTGAAAATAAGGAGTAAACCTAAAGAAAACATCGATTCTTCGTTCTAAATCCATGTCTAACTGAATTTGGGCAGGAGCATCGCTTCGAGTCGATATTTCGATAAATTTTAGAGCCATTTTGGCATCATGAACGCCAACGTCATTGAGTTGTGTGAAATCAATATTATCTAAAAGCTGTAATAAATTGCTTATGAATCCATCGTAGTCACCTTCCATCAGACTCAATTGAGCATGAGCTGCTAGAACGGGGGTTTTCGGTCTTTGAGGTGGCTGCACAGGAGCAGGGGCTTGACCGGTTTTTTCTTGATCGTTTTGCTTTGAGACCCTTTTAAACGCACTTCGTTTTGTCGTTGTGTCTTCATGATTCGTTGTTGCGCCATCTATCATACTCTACCTTTTTATCTTCTCTTGTTCATTCTTTTTCTTGCAAACGATTCGTTTTGCGTTGAGTGCCTTTTTTAAGTCACTAGATAATGGGCAGCATTAATGAACGCTTACCTAGCCATGTCCCTAATGGCGTTTGCATGAGCATCGGATAAAGAGAGGGCTTTTGTCTTTGGAAACCTTGTGTCGTAAGAGTATTCATGCCGTCCTCATAGGTTCTGATATCATGCTTGATTGGTATTATATGAGTTTGCTAGCTTAGTGGGCAAGTCAATTCAGATGGCCTCTTTTTTTGAGGTGACTAATGGTTAGAAAGGAATCCAAGTTATTGATTTTTTTGGGGAGTGAATGTGTGCAGATGCCCCTTATCAACGAGATTAAATACCGCTAGGGGTGGTATTGGTCCTAGGCAAAAAAAAACCACCCGAAGGTGGTTTTTTACGATAACAAAGAATTATCGATTACACATGTTCTTAAATGCACCACGCTCATAGTTTGCGTTACTGCGACGTGGACGTTCATTATCAGCTCCAACAGCGTCAGCAGCTTGCTCGCTATTTTTCATCAATTGGTATGCACCAGCACCCAATAGACCAAAAGCAGCAACAGTGCCAAGAACAGGCAGTGCATATTCTGCAACTGCATTTGAAAGTTGCTCAAGAATAGTTGGATCGACAACTTTAGCGGCTTCACAAAGACCAGCAGCGACACATGCTTCATTTAATCCCATCATAATATTTACCCTCTTAGGTTTAAGTTAATTCACACGAATTATGGTAGGGTAGTTGACTTTCTTGTTCAACTGCTAGGCTCCGACTGGTCTTGATTAGCTGATGAATGGTGAACCCTTTGATAAGTGGTTTTGTAGGCGATGATGAGTGGAAAAAAAAGGGGGGGAGAAAGCAAACCTTGTTTTATGATTAACGAAGGTTTGCTCTTTTGGTTTGACATTGAAGTGCATGAACGTATACGACATCAAGCGTATCATCTGAACTCTCAAAGCCGTCTACATATTGCAATGAGAAATCTCTTGACGCGTTTTGAGCGCTCATCGAAGCTTGCTGAATTTTCTGTTCGACTCGTTGGGTGAATCGATTCCATAAGTTTAACCGCATGGTCTTAAGGCCTTCTATTAACTAAGTGTCCCAAGCATAGTCCAGTCTTTATAATGTGGCTATTTAAGTTCTACTAATGGTAGGGGCGTTGCGATGAATGGTATTTGAGGCTTAATCGTTGGGAAGATAGGTCACAACATCCTGGAAACTTATCCTGCTTACAAGCATCTAAGAGAAAAGGAGGATGAAGATATGCAAGAACACCCATGCGCTTGTTGTGAGGGAGGCTGCACGCTTGGCAAATTAGCGTTAGGGCTTTCGATTGGCACCATATGGTCGATTTCTGTTTTGCTGGTAGGTCTTATGGCCACTTACACGGCTTGGGAGACCCCCTTGATTGCGCTTATCGGCTCCATGTACGTAGGGTTTGATGCCACCTTGGTCGGCTCATTCATAGGAGCTGGTTGGGCGCTACTCGATGGATTTGTCGGTGGCTTTTTAGTCGCGCTGGTCTATAACCTTGCTCTTAGATTAAGCCGCTAGGATTAGCGCCTGGGTCGAGGTGGTCTATGGCCCTTTTCAATGCGATCGGCTAGCTTGACTCGTTTGTCGTAGGGCATGCTCTGTATCTTTTTAAGCATATGTTGATGGCTCTTTGCTCCTGCCTGCGCCCGTAATTGATGCATTTGAGCAAACAGAGTCTCTAGTCTCGTTTGATCCAGATCGCTCTTTCGAAGCTCTTGCGCGATTTCGGTTCGCAAATGTTGTATGGATTGTTGGAGTTTTCTCATCTGAGGAGGGGGATCTCTTTGCTCCATCAAAGGGCCTTTCACTAAAGGCTTAGATTGCCATGGTTTTTCACCTATCAAATACCCTAAAAGAAATACGTTCAGGATAATCGATGCGGCTAGTACACCCGTTATTTTGGTATTTGCTTTCATAGCCAGTCCTGTTCTTCTATCGATTGCGCCATGAAGTCGATGTCATCCATGGATTCTGGACTCAAGGCGCTTGCCCCAAAGCCTAAACCAAATGCCAAGACAAGGGCGGCAACTTTGGTTTTGGTGATCACCAGTGCCTTGTCAAAAGCACTCAAAACATCTAATTCATGGTTGAGAGCTCGGTAGTAGGATGTGCGCTCAAGTTCAGGGACACAGTTTGGCTCCTGGTCCAATAACTTATCAAATTCTTGTTCAAATTGTATGCGTTTATGATAGTCATCTGGAGCTGAAACGAATGCTGCAAGTTCACTCGATTGCTGTTTAGGCCAACGTTTAGGGTGGGTGCCATACGTTAACAGTTGTTTTAAAAGCAATAACTTATTCATTTTACCCCCTTTAACCAAGCTTTAAGTTTCTCTCGGGCACGGTATAAAGTGACTTCAATGGTGGAAGGCTTGATGTCAAGAATTTGGCTTATCTGTTGAATGCTCATGTTCTGATAGTAAAACAAAACAAACGCATTTTTTTCTTGCTCATTTAAACGCTTTATATGATGACCAATGGCTTGGTGGTGTTGGGTTTGAGTCAACAAATCCTCAGGACGGTCATGCCCTTGTGGTTCTTTTTCTAGAGGGAGTAAGGCTTGCTTTTTGAATCCATCGCACGCCAGATGATGTAAAATCGTGTAAAACCAGGGGGCAAAAGGTTGTCCTATCTTAAACGTATGTGCGTTTTGCCAAACTTTGATAAATCCTTCTTGCATTATATCCTCCACTTGAGCACGTTGGAGACCCATTCGCAGTAAATAGCCATACCCTGCGTTATGGTAAGCTCGGACAAGCCTATCAAAGGCTTGCCGATCTTTTTGAGCGATGCGACGCATCCATTCATCATCGTTGTCCTCATGCATAGGGCCTCTTATGGACTGATTTCTCCGTTTTTGAGCAAGTGCATGCCATAGGCTTTAATGTAACGTCGATCAGATTCTTTCGATTTGGCATCGACTTTATCCTTAAACGCTTGTTTTTGCTCAGGGGTTAATGCCTGCCACCGGTCGCGAACTTGCTCACGAAATGCAGCTCTTTGTTCCTGACTCATGGATTTTAACTGTTGTCGCAACTCTTGATTGCCCTCATTAGCTAACCCAACCGATGGGGTCATCAGCATCAATGAAGCCAGACTTGCGGCGATAAAGGGGCTTGAATATTTCATGGCAGTCTCCTGAAGTGATGTACCTTGATAATACTCATTGACAACTCAAACCTTACAAGAATTTAAAAGTAATTATCTGTAATGGTGAACGGCTTTAATGAGCGAACAGTCACATCCCTTGGGTTGCCTACTTCGCTTGTGCTTGATGTTGCGCTCTGACCATTATCGACCAAAACAAAACCATTATCGAAATCGGGATCTGCGCCATCATCTTGGATAACCCTGGCAGTAAGACCTCGATGGCGCAGCCCCTCATAATGAGGAGTCATGCTATGAGGGTGATGAGCCTGCTGCGCGAATTGTTGATTTAGCATATGCTGACTGTTGGCTCCCTCAGAGGATGGATCAATCATTGGCGTATTCATCGCTTCTTCGAGTAAATGACAAATTACTTTTGGCGGAATGGTTGCAGGATGTGATCGCTCTTGTTCTGGTTCAGGCTCATCTCCAACCATAACAAAAGTCCCTCCAACTGGTTCGACATGTTCTGGCACTCTTGAACCAAATCGTTGACTCCGATTATGAGAGTTTGCCAACCATACGACATGTTTGACCCAGTTTTTAACCAACCTCACGATATTTGGATTCGCTCGCATCATTCTTTCGATAGTGACGATGTAGTCTTTAGGTGGTTTGATGGGGCTCCATCGCCAAACACTCATAAATGCCCCAACTAAAGTTGAGTATCTTTGATAGGTGTCCGTAAAACTGTCAGCCATAGCAATCACTTCAGACTTAAGCCTTATCGATAAGTTTACCGGCCCGGACCTATGCCACGTCCTAAACCTTCCATTGAAAGGCGAATATAAGAATAATTTCCTAAGCGCTTTAACGAAAGGCTTTTCTAGAGCGTCATCAATTTGATTTGGCAGTGTTGATAAATCAATGGCTGGTCCATCCGCTTTCATGGCCTTGATTCGTCTCCAGATTGTTTTCGTCAAACGCTCAGCAATCTTATTGGCGATTTCAAGAGGGTAATGGTTTGGTTCAGCTCCTCGGTAGTCTCTCATAGCCTGATTTTTATAGTGAGCTAGAACAAACAAGTAATAGGTAAGAAAAAGAGAATCATTCAGCCATGCGCTGTGAGCCCCTGTGGCTTCCCATATCAAAAGCTCGGTCAAGGCCACTGCTCCAATTAGGCCAAGGCCGATGCCCCAATTTGATAAAAAGTGTCGAGCCTGGTGTTCTTTTCGATGATCATAACAAAGGCCCGATAGCTTGATTTCATGAATGGACTCTCCATAGATCAACGGCATAATCGTTGCATCAATGAGAGCCCCCAAATAAGGAATAGGCGTTATATGGATAAGCCTTCGCCCTAGAGGACTGATGCTCACAAATTTGGTCAAGCCCGCACTCAACCCTTTAGCCATAAAAGCCACAGCCAACTTCGTGTTGTACAAAATGGGACTCATCGCCGCCGCTTTGATGTGTTTTGGGTAGGAGCAATGCTGGCAATTAGGTCCGTCGCAGTTATGCTCAGACATATCGATGGCAGTGATGTTTGATTGGTTGAAGGCATTCAAAAGATAGTTATTGAGAGCGGCCCTAATAAAAAACACAGTCATAAGGCCATCGACCATGACCATCGCTGTCCCAGGACCTAACGCAGCTTCAATGTTGGGCCTGGCCAGTCCATAGTAACCAAGGACAGGCAACACATAACCCATGATGTTATTAGAAAAGATGTGCGTTGCGACCTCTCTTAAAGGAGAATGCGCCGGCATCTCAAAAGCCATCGTAGGTATGGTCGAAACCATGCCCATCGTGACATCTTTGGCCCCGCGGCCAAGGTTTATTTTTCTTTCATCCGAACCAAATAGATAGTGATACCCAGAGCTTACTGCATGACCAACGGTTGTGGGTAGAGCTGTGATTTTTTTGAACATCCCTGAGAGCACTGACAATCCTTATTCAAACAACTATTTGTCTTATCTATTTCATACATGAGCAAGCAGGTCAAATACTAGTGAGTTCGAAACGTATTCACAACCACTTTTTGATGAAGCAATGCGATAAAACTGATCTCCTAACCTATTCATGGTATTCTATTCGCGAATAATTTTTATGTTAGTTGAGAGTCTTAGATGGATATCAATCAAAAAATTGCTGATGAAATTAATGTTCGGGTTGAACAAGTCACTGCCGCTGTAAACTTGATCCACGAAGGGGCCACGGTGCCTTTTATAGCCAGGTATCGAAAGGAAGTGACTGGAGGTTTGACTGACGAACATCTAAGGACATTAGAAGACCGACTCAGCTACTTGACCGAATTGGTTGAGCGCAAAGAAACCATTTTAAAAAGCATTCAGGAACAAGGGAAGTTAACTGATAAGCTAAAAAAAGCCATTGAAGAGACCGACAATAAGGCTCGTCTTGAAGACTTATATTTGCCGTATAAGCCAAAACGCCGTACCAAAGCACAAATCGCCATTGAAGCTGGGCTTGAGCCACTTGCTGATCTGTTGCTATCTGATCCAACGTTGGCCCCCGAAGAAAAGGCGAATGACTTTATCAACGAAGACAAAGGCGTATCATCCATCAAGGATGCGCTTGAAGGGGCGAAACAAATCCTTATGGAGCGTTTCTCTGAAAGTGCTGATTTGCTTGAATACCTTCGTGAATACGTTTGGAATCATGCCGTTGTTGTCTCGAGCGTGGTTGATGGAAAAGAGCAAGACGGTAAAAAATACTCCGACTACTTTGAATTCAATGAAAATATTAAAAAGGTACCATCTCATCGTGGATTGGCGCTTTTGCGAGGTCGCAAAGAGGGCTTTTTGAAAATTGCTATTGAGCTTAGCGACGATGAACACGCTCACTCAAAGCACAAGATTGCTCAGAGTTTTAACATCGAAAATCAACAAAGAGCGGCTGATGTATGGCTTATGGATGTGGTTGATTGGACCTGGAAGGTTAAAATCAAGCTTAAGATTGATTTAGAACTCATCATGCGCATGAAAGAGAGTTCTGAGGTGGTCGCAATCGACGTCTTTAAATCCAATCTTAAAAACCTATTAATGGCAGCTCCTGCGGGCAATAAAAATGTTTTGGGGCTAGATCCTGGACTAAGGACTGGCGTAAAGGTTGTGGTGGTTGATGGAACCGGTAAGCTGCTCGAACATACCACCATTTTCCCGCATGCTCCTCAAAAGAAGTGGGCTCAGTCCATGATGGCCATAAGAGCCTTGTGTGAAAAGCATAAGGTATCGTTAGTCAGTATTGGTAATGGTACGGCATCTCGTGAAACTGACCAGTTGGTAGGTGAGTTGATAAAATCCAACCCAGAGCTTGGGCTTTCTAAAATTGTGGTCAACGAAGCAGGGGCTTCAGTTTACTCAGCATCTGAGCTTGCCGGTAAAGAGTTTCCTGATTTGGATGTCTCATTTAGAGGGGCAGTCTCCATTGCTCGACGTCTTCAAGATCCGCTGCCTGAATTGGTTAAAATTGATCCAAAATCCATTGGTGTTGGTCAGTATCAGCATGACGTAAACCAAATTAAGCTGGATAAGAGCTTGTCTGCTGTTCTTGAAGATTGTGTGAATGCGGTTGGCGCAGATTTAAATACCGCTTCTGTGCCCTTGCTCAAATCCATTTCGGGTCTAAACGAGACCGTCGCTCAGAATATTTTAGAGTACCGTGAGAAAAACGGTCGATTTGAGCATCGTGAACAGTTAAAAGAAGTTCCTCGTCTCGGCGAGAAAACCTACGAACAAGCGGTGGGTTTTTTGCGCATTATGGATGGTACCAATCCGTTGGACGCATCGGCGGTGCATCCTGAGAGTTACTCTTTGATTGAGAAAATTATTGCCTCAACTCAGTCCGATTTGGCGGAGCTTATCGGCAACAGCGATAAAGTGGCAAAAATCAAACCACAAGATTTTGTCAGCGATGAATTTGGTTTGCCGACCATTTTAGATGTCCTCGAAGAGCTTAAAAAACCAGGTCGTGATCCTCGTCCTGAGTTTAAAATGGCTACCTTCAAAGAAGGGGTTGAGAAGATATCTGATCTAAAACCGGACATGAAGCTCGAAGGGGTGGTGACCAACGTGACCAACTTTGGCGCCTTTGTTGATATTGGTGTTCATCAAGATGGCTTGGTTCATGTCTCTGAAATGTCCAATGCATTCATCAGTGATCCAGCCGAGCTTGTCAAAGCTGGCGACATCGTTAACGTCAAAGTCTTGGATGTTGATGTCTCGAGAAAGCGTATCCAATTGACGATGAAAGAGAAGTCAGAGCAATCGCAACGACCTCAAAAGAGCAAGGGAAAGCCTACTAAAACTAAATCCAATGCACCTCGTGGGCAGCAACGACAAAAAGCCCCTAAAGCGCCATCTCCGTTTGGAGCGGCTTTAGAAAAGGCTTTAGGTCGGGCCAATACGGAAAACAGCTAAGGCCGTTACCAAGATTAAGGAGTAGGGTACATATATGGATTTAGATGAATTTGAAGCCGCTATGCTTATATTCTCTTTCCTTTGTGTACCCATCTCTTGCTGTGCACTATATACCTTTTGTCAATCAAAAAGTCGTCCAGTTCTAGATGGGCCTAATCAACCCTGGACCCCACTTTGGCAAACTCAATCAGATTCATATAAATCTACAACCCCCTCATCCTCCACCAACGCTAGTCATTACTATTATCAAAGCCTCATGAGACCTTAAGCCTCTAATTCATCCAAGCGACCGTTCATGAATTTTACCGAAAATATTGACATCCTTAATATGCATTTTCTGTTGTTTTTGGAACCATCGACCATTTAGCCATCGAAAAACTCCGCTTGTCATTAATGAATAGACATTCACTTTCCATGACTTGATAATCATTACCAAGTTAATTAACTAACAGAGGGTGAAGGTTATGTTGGAAGGTTTTAAAACATTTGCGGCCACTCAGTCGTTGCAATGGGTAGGCCGTAATGCCGGTAAACGAGGCGGTGCCGTGATGGCTCAAGCGGTCGATTCGAGTGGGTATCTTGTGGTATCAGATGAAGTTGGTTATGCAAGGCCTACGTTTATTTCTTCAACGATGAGCGCAGTGGTAGGTGTATGTGCTGCGACGGCTGGGCGCTGTTTAGGTGAAGCCGTGGATGGGTATTTAGGAAGCACTGGAGCTACGCCCTACTTATTGGGAGCGATGGCTAGCGAATACGCTAAGGTTCGTTCTGAGTTGTATATTCGTAAATGGCAACACAGTCTTGTCGAAGGGAGCGAAGGTGAGACTAATGATGTTGTGGACCAAGTTCGTGATAATGATGATGATTTAGGTCCATCCAAATCAAAGCTACAATAATAAAGAGGCTGCAGCTTTGAGCTGCAGCTTTCTCAATTCAATAGATGCTCATCTCTTGAGGTTACGACTTCATCGCCTTAAAAAATCACGACCCAACGATTGAAGGCTTGCAAATATGGTGAAATGGACGGTCACCAATACGTAGCTCGGTTTTCCAATACCTGCAAAGCGTTTAGTACCTATGACCAGTAGGTTGAGCCATTCTTTATATTAATAAATGAAATCAGCATGATCTTCATGAATAATATTCATGCCTCTTAAATATTTCTTGCAGAGTGAAAGTAATTCGTTGATCCATCAATAGAATTCATTATACTTAATGTTCATTATTTACACAGCGTGCAAAAGAGTGCCGGTATTTGCATATTCTGACATTTCAAGACAATGATTTAACTACACTAAAATGGTTTGTTTGTAAAACCCCACAATTCATTAGTATTAGATATGGTTCCTACGAATGCTACTACGTGCACCATGTTGTCCCATGCCCCACTAACCATAGATATGTGGTAGTTGTGCATTGTAAATAAGGTAACAGATAAAAAAATAACCGCGAAAGAGATTCGAGAATTCATTGAATTAGGCAAGTATGTTACGTTGAATTCTAACAATCTTATTTCAGGTTTGGTGATGTTTGAATGAGGTGAGGGAGCTAAAACCACTAAATTTAGAGTTAACGATGCAATCTTTTGGAACAAATTGTTACTAAAAGATGTATTTACAGAATTTATTCTTTCAAAAATAAAGATTAACTTGAGGGTTAAGCAGACTTATCTGGAGTAATACGTATATCCAGAGCTGGTACTAAAAACTTTGCAGTAAAAAACCGCATCAAGCTCAAAAAAACTCAACAAATAAGAGACACGATTAGGCATGATATCAGGCGAGTTTCCAAATGTTGATTTTTAAGATCCGAAAAAAAGAAGATGATAAATTCTGAAGCAGTATGGAATTTACATATTCATGCTGCTACTTTTTATACACAGCCCAATGGCGTGGCTATTCAGAACGGGTAAACACATCTAGAGTTGTCTGAAGGCATGAGTTTAGTCCAATTACTAGGCGTGAATCATAGGTAGGTAGTCTGGTTTAATTGAGAGTTTTATAATAACTATGACCTAACCAATGTTTTCGCACTAAAAACAAGACGGCCACATATGGCTAAAAAAATTTCTTCTAGACACTACTTTCTCTTATTAGCCACTGTATAAAAACACAAATGAAACCGGTGAAGTTGTTTCTATGGATGCTTAGTTGCATTCCCTCGCATGATTTCTTTTCTATTTGTTAATTGCAGGGTTTATGCTTGTTAGTTTCTAAGGAGCCACTATACGCAGTATTTAGTATTTACAATAGAGATAAATTATATAAGCTAATTAGCTTCATAGATTGGTTCAACATTAATAAATTTTACCTCAGTATATCTGCAAAATAGCATATTAGTTTTTCTTAAAGGTTCGCACATTAATGCTAGGTTCTATTCAACAATCAATAACGCTGTCCACTGATGATATATGCAAAAGTATTGAATCTGGCAGACTTCTTAGTATTGACACTTATGATGTTAAGACAGGTCAAGTAATATTTTCCTTGAACTCTGAGGTTAAAACGACACCTTATCATGTAAACATTGCCTTAGCGGGAAAAGAATTCGCACTTAAAGATACTTTTGAAGACTTTAATCAATCAAGAGTAGCAGTGATCTTAACCGTGAGGGCTGACTGTCGGTCACAGCTGATCCACCCTGGACACGTGCTAAGTGCGTTACAGAAAGGTATATCTTCAAGCAAAAAAAAACTCACGGCAAAAGAGATTCGCACGGGCATTGCATCAGACGGGCTTCTAAAGGTGGATTCGTACGATGTTAAGACAGGTGAAGTTATATTTTCCATAAATCCTGAAGTTAAAGCAACAATTTATAGTGTAAACCGTGCCTTAAAGGGATACGAATTCGCACTTAAAGATAATTTTGAAGGCTTTAATCAATCAAGAGGAACATTGAGCTTAACCGTGAGGGCTGATTGTCGGTCACACCTGGTTCACCCTGAACAAGTGCTAAGCGCCATACAGTCAGGCTTGACTTGCAAGCAAGAACAGCTCACCGCAAAAGAGATTTACGCGGGCATTACATCAGGCGAACTTCTAAAGGTGGATTCGTACGATGTTAAGACAGGTCAAGTAATATTTTCCTTAAGTCCTGAGGCAAAAACCACCCCTTATCATGTAAACCGTGTCTTAGAGGCAAAAGAATTCGCACTTAAAGGTATTTTCGTAGACTTTAAAAAATCATCAAAAACAATCA
>CAYNJF010000044.1:0-17497 GCA_964397555.1 uncultured Francisellaceae bacterium | reverse complement strand
AACCGTCGACCTCTTGCATGCCATGCAAGCGCTCTCCCAGCTGAGCTATAGCCCCTTAACGGAGCAAGAATATTAAATCTCAGCGGGGATTTTGTCAAGCAGCATCACGCTTTATTTTTGCAATTATCGCATCAATTCGTTCGATGGATCTTTGCTTACCAACTAAGACCAGAGTCTGATCTAAAGAAGGTGCATTCGTACTGCCTGTGACGGCAATTCGAATAGGTTGCATGATTTTGCCTAAACCTAAACCCAGCTCATCGCTGAGAGGCTTAATAGTAGCGCTGATGTGTTCGGATGTCCAGTCCTTTAACTCATTTAATCGCGTTCTAGCCAACTCAAGTACGCCCAAGGTCTCAGCCTTGATAAACTTAGCGTAAGCTTTTGCATCGTACTCGCTGATTTCTTTAAACAGATATTCAGTAGATTCAGCCATTTCCGCCAACGTCTTCGAGCGCTCAGCATAGACTTCAATGATGCTAGCTAGACTTGGACCATTCTCAATATCAATGCCTCGCTTGCTGTAGTGCCCAACCAATGCTCTGGCGACCCTATCCGCAGGTAAGGTCTTCATATAATGCTGGTTGAGCCATAATAGCTTCTCATCATTGAAGGCCGATGGTGACTTATTGATATCCTTAATATCAAAGAACTCAATCATTTCTTCAAGACTGAAAATCTCTTGATCTTTATAAGACCACCCTAGACGAACCAGATAATTAAGAAGCGCCTCTGGCAAAATGCCCTTAGCCTGGTACTCAAGGACAGAAACAGCCCCATGTCGTTTGGACAAGCGCTTACCATCTGAGCCTAAAATCATCGGCATATGCCCATAGACAGGCACTTTGGCCTCGGGTGCAATAGCCTTCATCAAATTGATTTGGCGCGGCGTGTTGTTGATATGATCATCACCACGAAGGATATGAGTCATTCCCATGTCTAAATCATCAACCACGACGGTTAGGTTGTAAGTTGGGGTACCATCGCTCCTCGCAATAATTAGGTCATCCAGCTCACTATTTCGTACTTCGATGGGCCCACGGATGACATCTTCAAAGATAACGGAGCCTTCAACTGGATTTCTAAATCGAATGACGTACTCACCAGAGTCTGGGTTTTCTTTATCGCGGCAAAGACCATCATAGCGAGGCTTGAGCTTGGCGCTCATTTGTTCTTCTCGAAGCTTCTCAAGGCGTTCTTTGGAACAAGTGCATCGATAAGCAAGCCCTTTATCTAAAAGCGCTTGAATGACGTCTTTATAGCGTTCAAATCGATGCGTTTGGAAGTGAGGCCCTTCATTCCAATCCAGACCAAGCCAACGAAGGCCATTTAGGATAACTTCGACAGCCTCGTCCGTGGAGCGCTCACGATCGGTATCTTCGATACGAAGGACATATCGACCTTGATTTTTCTTAGCCCATAACCAATTGTAAAGCGCTACACGGGCACTGCCCACATGAAGATAGCCCGTTGGGCTGGGAGGAAATCTGGTTACAATCATGGTCGAGAATCCGTCATTAAAATTTTTTGCCATTGTATAGCAACTTAGCTCAGTTGTAACGAGCAGACCCCATGGAAGAGACTGCTTCCTAGGTGAGGCCAAAGACGGTACTGATGATACGAATAGGATTACATATTCTTGGATAAATAACTTAATTCGAGTGACATGAAGATAGCTTAAGATTGAATAAATGTAGTTAAATTCACTTAAAGCTTATGAATCAATACCCCCATTATTTTGATGAGTCCCAGCCCTACACACTTCAAGATGTACTCGAAAGCCTTAGAGTCAATGTGCTTCAAATTTTACAGGATGTCGATGAGGCCTCTCATGGGCGAGCCCCTCTCTACCTTGAACTGCTAGAGCAAGCAATCCCTGTGGCCGATGATCCTGCCTTTTTAAAAAAAGGTTTTCAGGCCATGTTAGATCAAATGGACGACGGGATAAGTAAATCAAACCGTCGACAAAAACCCTACCCTGGGCCTTTGGTTCAAGATTTAGGCTGCCAAAAGGTGGCTCAATGCTTAGTTGAACATTTACAAACCGTGCTGGACAGTTCAAGTCAATTGGATTTAAGCGCGTTTGGATTTTTCGAGCGAATCGCCATACGACTTTTTCTTGGTGGAAAGCTTGAAGGGATAAAGCAGGCCACCGAAGGCAACCTGCGTGACTATGAGGCCTGTGAAGCAGCCTCCACGTCATTCCCAGAATGCGAAGAGGCTTTGCAAGAGCACCATGTACTCAGATTTAGCTCAACCTTTTATCATCCCTTTGAGGTTTCGCTTTCTCCACCCTCAAGATTTCGACCTTGAGGCTTGGGCTGCTCTATGATCCCATTGGGAGTGAGTACGAGGACTCTGTCGGCTGAGGCAATCGTTTCAGGTCGGTGAGCAATGATCACCCGAGTCATGTTCATCGATTTGACCGCATGATTAACCGCTTGCTCAAGCGCCACATCAAGATGCGAGGTCGCCTCATCTAAGAACAAAATCTTAGGCTCTTTATAAAGCGCTCTTGCCAACAGCACTCGCTGCTTTTGACCACCAGATAAAGAAGTACCCATGTCACCAATAAGCGTATTATATCCCATAGGCATCATGGCGATGTCTCGATCAATCACCGCAAGTTTAGCGCAGGCTTCGATTCGAGCCTGGTCAATTTGGGTCTCAAAAAACGCGATGTTTTCGCTCATCGAGCCAGATAACAGCTGATCATTTTGCATCACCGCGCCAAAATTATCTCTAAAGTGGCGATGACCAAGCTGGCCCAGCTCAACCCCATCGACAATCACTTGCCCTTGGGTGGGTTGGAAAAGTCCCATCATGACTTTCATAAGGGTGGTTTTACCGCAGCCCGATGGGCCAACGATGGCCACCGACTCACCTTGCTTGATGTGTAATGAAATATCCTTAAGAACGTAAGGTTCATTTTCATTGTATTTGTAAGAGACATGATCAAACTTGATGTCGCCATGCACGACAGGCTCACTCAAATCTGGGCTATCTTGTATCTCAGGCTCTTCCAACGCAATGTCACCTAGCCTTTCTAGGTGAAGGCCCAACATCTTCAACTCAACCAAGTTCTCAATAAGGGCGGCTGCGGTTTGAGTAAATTGCTGTTTGTAAGAAATAAAAGCGTACATCATCCCAACAGAGAAAGCCGACTCAGGAGACATCACTAAGCGCGCAGCCAAGAAGATGACTAAAATGTTCTCAATGCCAAACAACAGACTGTTTGAAGAAGAGAACCAAATCCCCATTTTTGCTTTTCGGATCCCGGTATTAATGCTGTCGGCAAATCGATTTTGCCAGACGACTTGGCGCTGGGACTCTTTGCCAAATATCTTAATGGACTGGATGCCACGGACCGTTTCCATAAAATTTGAATTTTCTTTGGCTTTGGTCACAATGGTCTCTTCGTTGATCGCTCGAAACGGACGATACCAAATGAATCGAATTAAGGCATAGATAGCCACGGCACAAATCACCACAATGGCAAGTGTGGGCGAATAAATGAACATCATAATCAACGTTGCGATACTCATGATGCCATCGACAATGGCTTGAACAATCCCTTGGGTTAAAAACCCTTCAATCGAAGCCAGAGAGCCAAAACGCGACACTATGTCACCAATATGACGCTTTTCAAAAAAGGTCATCGGCAGTCTTAATAAATGGCGGAACAAATTTGTCGCCATTTGGATGTTAAGCATGCTTGAGAAGATAAGCACGACAAAAGAACGCAAAGCGGTGGTCCCGATGTTGATCAGCATCACCAACCCAAACCCAAGTGCTAGAACGGTCAGCAAATGGTAATCTTGACTGACAATAACTTCATCAACCACAACCTGCATGTACCAAGGCGTAATCAGTGAAAATAGTTGTAAGACCATCGACAAAGCGAACACCTTGAACATGGTGCGCTTAAGACCGGTCATCCGATTCCAAAACGTTGAAAACGGAATCTTTCTTACTTCGTCTTTTTTCTCAAAGTCAGGCGTTGGGGTCAATTCTAAGGCGACGCCAGTAAAATGCTTAGAAACATCTTTTAATGATACCTTTCTGAGCCCTTGGGCCGGATCATGAATGATGATGTGTTCGTTGGTGACTTTCTTGAGCACCACGAAGTGATTCATGTCCCAATGTAAAATCGTCGGTGTTTGAAGCTGGTCCATCTCTTCGAGCTCAAGTCGAAGGGGTCGACACGCAAATTGCATCTTATCGGCGATCTCAATCAAAGAAGCCAACGTCACCCCTCTCATCGAAATGGGGTATTGACGACGTAACGTGCCTAAATCAATGCGGTGACCATGATAGGAGGCCACCATACTCAAACACGCGAGTCCGCATTCGGCCACTTCTGTTTGAAGGGTGACGGGTAGTTTTTGCGAGCCACTAAATTGAAGTAAGGATAATACGTTTTCCATTAGGCACGCCCCCTAAGGCTGTAAATAGGATCGAGTATCCAGTCAAACAGACTCTGTTGCTCGAGAATGATATCCGCTTCGACGGACATCCCTGCTTGCAAGGCGACTTGCTGTCCATAAGCTAAAATTGCCTGCTCTTCGAGCTGAACAATCACTCGATACACGGGCTCACCGATTTCCATCGGGACCGGTAATTCGCTTGGATGATAGATATGAGCGGATACAGACAAGACTTTTCCTTGGTAGACTCCATATCGTTGATAAGGGAAAGCATCGTATCGAATTTTCACACTCTGGCCTTCTTTCAAAAAACCCACCGCGCGCGTAGGCACATAGATTTCCGCTTGAAGGTAGGAGTCATTGGGGATCAAAGCGACCATGGGCGTGGGCTGCATTTGATTGATCCACTGACCTTCACTGACCTGCATGCCATCTATGAGGCCGGTCATCGGCGCTTTGATTTCACCAGACTTACGCCCTTGAACTTCCACAAGGCGTTGACGAATCTCTGATTTGTTTTTCTGCAACTCAATGATACGAGCTTGGGTTTGCAAGGGTAACTGAATCAGCTGAGAGTCGACCTCAATCTGCTGAGCCTCTTTGGTGGATAAGTTTCTCTCAAGCTCTTGCCCTTGTTGCTTCAAGGTCAAGTGCTCTTCCTCAAGTTTTCTGACCTCGTGAGGGGCAACATGCTTTTTTTCCAACAAAGAGCGCACATCTTCAAGGCGCTTTTCAGATATTTGGATGCGTTCTTGATGCAGTTTTATCCCCGACTCGAGGGCTTTAATCTCTTTGGCGATGGATAGAGTCTGCTGCTCCAATCGATGGGTTTCAGCGACACTGATTTCTTTTTCGGATTCAATGCGCACTTCAATCTCACGCATTTCTTTCTCAAGCTCTTCCATCAGGACACTATCAACATCGTTACCATCCGTCAAAGAACGCTCAGCCACCACCGTAAACAAGGGGTCACCTTGCTCAACCATTTGGCCATCTTTGACGTACACATGTGTGATCGTACCAGAGTTTTGTGGGTAGATTTTGACGATCCCGCGATCGGGGGTCAAAAACCCACGAACGGTTTCTTTTCTGGCGTAAGATCCCCAGAACAACAAACCCACGATGGAAGCGGCCACCAACAAGGCAATGGCAGTTAATACCGCCAACGAAAGAGGTTGAAGCAAAATAACATCGCCCATCAGGCGGTCTTTTTGGTGCTCCATCGCCTCTTTGCGAAATAAGTCCGACATATTAAATAACCCCAAACATCCTAATGTTTTTCTAGAAATTGTGGCTATTATACCGAACTGGCACTGGGTCTATAGTCCAGGCGGTCGTGTTATCCGTGCAGATCGTCAATCTTTTTACTTGCATATACAAAAAAGGGACCAAAAAAGTCCCTTTTTCAATCATTTACCTGCGGAGAATTTTCAATTTGGGTATACAGTTTCGTTATAGTGCTGATGCACGGTTGGACAACGATACGCTTTACCCACAGCAGTTGGTTGGATGCCTTGTTTTAAATCTTCCCAGACAATATGAGTCGCCCCAAGTTTAGCGGCCTCATCCATCGCATGATAACGAGCCTTTTGAAGTCCATAGGCTGTGTACGCCAAATCGTTTTGGCCTGTCACCCCACCAAGCAAAGAGCACTCAACCACCATTTCAGGGTAAGCCGGTTTGACCTGAGAGCCCCGATAAGATGGTTCTAAAGCGCATCCTTGAACAAACAATAAGCACAAAGCGAGCATAAATCCCTTTTTCACAACCGTATCCTTTTATGATTGGCGACACTGGGTCTCATTGATAAAAAAGCATAGAACAAAGCCTAAGAGCATGCCTATTGGCAACAGCATCAGCGCAAACTCAAAATCTTTGACTTGGTATAAAGGATACCCTAATTCATTAACGGCATCAGCACGGCTTATATCAAGTAGTTTTCCAACAAACCATTGAAAGAACCCTGCACACACCACAATAAAGTTTGTCATGGCAATGGCGGTACCGGCGACTTGAGTGGGGCTATTCTCTTTGGCCGCAGCAAAACAAATGATTTCTACGCTTGAGATCACGCCAAAGAAGAACAAAAAGCCATACAATTGCCAAGAGCTTAACGTTGGCCCAAAAATGAGATAAGCCATCATGGCGGCCCCTATTAGGGCTCCTATTTTGAGAGGAAGGACTCGAGTTTTTAGGGTATCGGATATAAAACCGGCCAAAGGGCCCCCGACTGCCCAACCCAAAAATACCATGGAGGTCGCTGTGGCTGCCATGCTTGGGTTATAACCGTACTTCGTTTTAAAAAACAGCCCACCCCACAATTCAGCAAAGACGGTCGTTGGCAAAATAATGCAGGCCCCCACCATACCAATCAGCCAAATTTGACGATTGGAAAACACAAGCATGATGTCCGTCTTTAAGGTTCTAAAATCATCAAAGGACTCAGCCCCTTCCTGGGCCTTTTCCTTGACTAACATCCAAACTAAGGGCACCAACACAACCCCAATGATGCAGGCATAAACTAGGGTTGATTTTACGCCTAACTCGTCCACCATGGAGGTCATCACGTTTTGACCGATCATGGCACCTACCATGCCTAGCGAGGTTGTCAGACCCGCAATGAATGCAAATCGCTCAGGGGGCAACCAGATGCTGGCCAGCTTGAGCACCCCCACAAAGGCGAAGGCCGAGCCAAATCCAATGAGAAAGCGACCAATTAGGGCTAGACCAAATAGGCTGGACATGCCCATAAAGGCTGACCCTAGAGCACAGCAGAACACAGCCAAGGTCAAAATACGTCGAGGCCCATAATGATCCATCAAAACCCCAACGGGTAACTGCATGGGGGTATAGGCAAAGAAATACACAGAGGAAAGAAGCCCCACCCCAGCCGAGGTGATGTCAAAAGCGGCCATCAGCTCAGATTCCATCGCCGAAGGGGCAATGCGCAGCAAGTATTCGTAACAATAAAAAAGGGCAGCAAGACCACAGATGAACCAAGGTAACCATCGGCCAACATGAGGTTGAGTTTGTGCAATTTCAGGATTTAATGGGCTAGAAGACAGAATATTCTCCAGTGTGTCAGTAAACCAATCAACAACCAGCTATTTAAGTCATAAGATTAAGTTACTGTCTTTTCATGTTGAAAATCTATCTTAATCCGTTTTGAAATTCAAGCTAGTTGTTTTTATTAACACGTACTGTCAGAAAAAAACACTCATATCTTCAAGACTTTAGCGCGACTCAATGGTTGGCTCAGGTCGACCTAAGAAGTACCCTTGGATGCCATCAACCTTGAGCTGCTTGAGTGCCACCATCTCAGTTTCTGTCTCTACCGCCTCAGCGATGATCATGATATCCAGGCTATGGGCGATGCTGATTAGTGAGCGGATGAAGAACTGATTCTCCGGATCGGATTTGATACCACGAATAAAGCTTCCATCAATTTTTAGCATGGAGACGTTTAGCGAATGCAGATACCCAAAGGTGGTGAAGTTTTTACCGTAGTGATCTACGCCAGTATGGACACCAATTTTACGCAGCTTGGCAAAAAGAGACTTACAGGCATCCAGTCGACTTACCACCCCATATTCGGCGACTTCGATGTAAAGCTTTGAGGCGTGCGAGCCAAGCTTTTTAAGCTCGCCAACCAAATTAGAGACGAAGCTTGATTCGTCTAAGGATTTGGCGCTGAGGTTGATGGAATAGGTATGTGTGCCTTTTTCATCAAGAATCCGCTGTACGATGTTTTTTGCCACAAGGATATCCAATTCAGGCATTTTGTTAAGTCGTTGCGCCATGGGCATGAATTCAAAAGCTGGGATGATGCCGCCTTCCTCATCTTTGAGTCTAAGTAAGGCTTCGTAATGGAATTTGTCCTTGAGGGTGCCAAATATTTTGTAAGGCTGAAAATACAACACGATGTCTTCTTTGGCGATGACCTCATCCAAGATTTTGCCCCACTCTCGGGCTCCATGGATGTCTTCTTGGTTTTGCTCTTCTTGGAGGCAAACTTGGTTTGGTCCCATGGATTGCGCTTTTCGAAGGGCCATATCCGCTTGTGCCAATACTTCCTTGGTCTCAAGTCTTGGAGAAAAGACGGTGACCCCTATATGACCCACATCCTTGTTGGGTGTCACCCCTTCTTCCATAAATTTATCAAAAGCCTGAATGATGTCCTCCCCTAAAGATTGACCATCAAGCAACGAGTGGTTTGGAACCATCACCGCAAAGTCAGCTCCACCAAGGTGAGTGCATATAGCGTTCTCATGCGTTTTTGATTGAGCTACGATGGCATCCGCCGTGGTTCTTAGTAGCTCGTCGCCCTTTTCATACCCATGTTCGTCATTAAACGATTTAAATTCATGCAAGGCTATCAACAAAAGAACCCCAGAGGTGCCTTGCGAATCTCGAATGATGTTCTCAAGCTGAATGTCAAAGTAGCGTCGGTTTCCTAGTTGGGTCACCGGTGACTGAAAAGCTTGTTGACGAAGGTGTTCACTGTCTCTTGCTTGCTCTTCAAAAATCATTTGAAGACGAGAAGACATGGTATTCATGGCTTGTACGACTTGTTTTAGATCGATGGTCCACGGAAGTTTATCCTGGATTTGAAAATCTTTTTCGCAGATCGCTCGAGCCTGTTTAGTAATGTCTCTGAGAGGTTTCAAAATAAAGTGCAGTAAAGTCAAGGTAAGCGCAAGCGAGACCCCCGCCATAATAAGGAACCAGACTAAAGAATCTGTGAAGGTCTTCCATATTTGTTTGTACGCAAAGCCCGGGTTAGATTCCACATAGACTTTACCAATCTGCATCCACCCCGATTGAATAAACGCATCTTGGCGAGTGGTTCTCAAATCAAAAGCTTGGATAAACCAATCTGGAACGTCTTTAACACGAACTTGCATCTCTTTTTTGACTAAAGGGGCCCCATCGAGCGATTCCACTTTGATGTTTTTGTAGTAGCCTGCGTCCCAAATGGAATCAACCATACGTTCAGCCACGATGATGTCGTTGTCTTTCATGGCATGGGAAAGGGATAGCCCTAAAACGGTAGCGGTGTCTTTGGAATGAGCCGCCAACTGTGAATTCAAAAAAAGTTGGGTATTTTTGACCGTGAACAAGAGCATGCCACAGAACAGTCCGATCAGGATTATTAGGATAGTTATGATCAATTGACGACCCAGTGTCATGGTTCACTCCCTGTTAACGAAACTTTCTGATGATGCCTTTGTTCATGCGCTCTTCTAAATCAGACCAACGCTTCAAATCATCTGATTCACCAATTTTTCGGCCCAGCCCTCTTTGCTTTGCTTGCCAGAGGCCAGTACCGTTAAAGCTGTAGACCGGAACTAAATCTGGCCTTTTGTCTGCCGTTTTAATCTCGCCAATCAAATTATCAAGCACTAAAGGAATGGCGGATGGCTTCTCGTAATAAGTCAGCACCATATGAGCTTCATTGATCTCAACGGCTTTAACGTATGTAATGAGCATTCTTTCGTCGGCCACACCCAGCTGTAGCAACGTAAAATATTTAGCAATTGAGTAGTCTTCACAATCTCCAGCACCGGAGACGAGCAGCTCTAAGGGCGTAGCCCAATAGTCCTTATCCCCCCAGTGTGAGATGTCGGAACGAAAAGTAAGCATATTGAAAAAAGCATTCACTTGCTTGAGCTTTTCATCCTCTGATAGGTCTTTAGCCTCATCCATCAACTTTACCCAAGAAACTAGCCTACGTTTAGCATAGTCACCATATTCTTGTTCGATCGAGTCTAGATAATCATTGGTGAATTTTATTTTTGAATCAGAGAATGAAGTTGAAATAAATGAAAAAGATAGGATGAGTAAAAAGAATTGAGCAAAAGAGAGGCCCATAGGGCCTCTTCTTTGAATCGAAATCATCGATTATTTGTTTAGCATGGCGTCTTCAACGACAACACCACCTTTGGTATGCATCACCGCATCACCTGGACGATAGTTAGTGCGGTCGTAATGATCATAGTACTCAGGCTCATGCTTGGTGTAGTCAAACATACCTGGAGGGTTCAAACGAGCCGCTCTTGGTAAAGGAATACCTAGGTAATCCAATAAAGCACCTGTAGATTGAAGCACGCGGAAACGACCAACAAGTTCATCGTTTCTAGCACCAGCATAGCTTGTACGAGCACTGAACAATTCAATTTCAGCATCCAATAAGTCCAACAACGTTCTTTGGTTGATGTTGAATTGCTTTTGGTAAGCTTCACGAGTTAGTTCAGTAGAAGTCACATACTGTCTGAAGTAACGAGTTTGCGAACGAGCCGTAGTGAAGAAGTTCCAAGCAAGACGGACACTTTCTTCAACTTGACGGTGAGCACGGTTACGTACTTCTTTCGCTTCTTCAATTCTCCAAGCCGCTTGTTTAACACGAGCTAAGTCAGCACCACCGTTAAACAAATTCCAACGAAGTCTCAACATGGCAAACAAGTCATCGTTGTCACCACGAGTACCATCAATGTTATGGTTTTGGTTGAAACCTGTTTCTAAATCCACTCTTGGGAAGTAAGAAGCTTTAGCCGCTCTTTTTGCAGCGCGAGCAACCGTTACATCGGCTACAGCCGCTCTAAGCTCTGGATGATTATTCACCCCTAAAGCAATCGCTGAACGCAAAGTTTCTGGGAATCCAACCGTTGGCCCCTCAGGCTTGGTCAAAGAAATTGCTGGAATACCAACCAAGCGAAGGTAAGTGGTTTCCGCATCTCTTAAATTGGCTTGCTCAGCTAAAAGGTTCGTTCTAGCAAAAGCCAAACGACCTTCAATTTGGTCTAAATCCGCTTTAGAGCCAATACCGCTGTCGCTTCTTTTACGAATTTGGCTATAGATTCTTTGGTGAGCAGCTAAGTTTTGACGAGCATACTCAACCAATTCTTTTTCAAGAAGAATGTCCATAAACGCTGTGATGACTTGCAACGACAATTCTTGAGCATCGTTGTTGACACGCCATGAAGCTGCTCTGACGCGAGCCATGTTACCTTCAACGTCATTTTTCACAGCAAAGCCATCAAATAACATTTGACGAGCATTGATCCCGAACTCAGTACGCCATAAAGTACGAGCCCCTAAAGTGCCGTTGATACCGCGAGTTGTCGTGTTGTCTGAGCGTTCACGCCCCCAACCGGCATTCAAATCAACCACTGGCAAGTAGCCTGCATAGGCTTCTCTTAGTTCCTCTTCGACCGCTTCACGAGCATTGGCAGAGATTAGAATGTCTGGGCCAGTCTTGATGGCATGGGCCACAGCTTCTTGTACAGTATGAGCATTTGCAGCAGAAGAAAGGCTTAGCCCCAAACAGACAGGTAATATCCATTTCCAAAGTTTATTTTTTGCCATGACCTAAATCCGTTAATTGGTTATTACTGGTTATCTGGCTCAAAATAAGCCAGCAGCTATTTCAATAGATATAGCTTAGAAAGATATCCATGTCCATCCGTCAAAGAAGGACAGAAATTTCTACTTCCAGATTGTAACGCCTTATCAATTAAAAATAAACGGATTAGAGGATTGTCAAAGATAGGTTTAATTAGGCTCGTGTCCGTTTGAGCCGTTTAACTGGTGATACTTATTCATGTATAACGCCAATTGAAGGCGATCTGTGATCCCTATTTTTTTGAAGATAACACCTAAATGAGCTTTTACGGTGCGTTCCGATATGGATAAATTTTCAGCAATGGTTCGATTGGATGATCCTGTCGAAATGAGCTCGGCAATTTGAGTCTCTCTTGGTGTTAAAAGAGACACTCCTTTTTTAATCTCAATGGCCTCTTCATGGTTTACCTTTGCTACATCTTCAATCTCTTCAAGTAGTCTAGTTACAAACTTCCTATCGACCCAGACTTCACCCGCTAATACTTTGGCGACCACTTTGACAAGTAATTCATCCTCAGTTTGGTCGTGAAGATAAGCCTTGGCACCAAAGATTACCGCTGATAGCTCATCGCGTTCGATGAACTGTGTACTCATTATGATTAGTTTAGTTTCTGGGCTAATGGATTGAATGGCCGAGATGGTATTCACCCCTTCGGTTCCAAGAATCGGAAGATGAATTATGGCCGCATCAAAGTGATTCTTTTTAAGGCATATTTCAAGCTGTCGTCTATCTTGCGCAACCACCTCATACATCGGCCAGCGGTTGGACAACAAGCGTTGCCAACCCTGGGCAAGAGGTGAATGTTCGCACGCAATTAACAACATTAGCGTTCCCTTAGGGCGCCTTTTTTGGCCTTAATAATTGGTTTGAGGAGGTATTCCAAAACAGTTTGCTGTCCGGTAAGAACATCAACTTGGGCACTCATACCTGGTGACATTTCCAGCTTCTCTCCAGTCTTTTTATCGACCAAGAAGTTCTTATCGGTGGTTTGGACACGAATCGTATAGAACGACTCCCCTTGCTCATTCGTCGAGGTATCCGCACTAATATGAGTTACCTTAGCCTTGAGTCCACCATAGATGGAGAAATCGAAGGCTGAAATCTTCACTGTCGCTTCAAGACCTCGTCGCAAAAACCCAATGTCTTGGGGTTTGATGAATGCTTCGATTTCCAGCGTATCATTGAGAGGGACGATCTCAATCAAATCTTCACCTGGTTGAATCACCGCACCAATGGTATTTTTATTGATGGCATTGATCGTGCCTCGAACCGGAGAACGTACTCGAGTTCGAGTAAATCTATCTTCTGCGGCCTTCATGGTTTCCTCGAGGCGATTGTAATCAGCTTTGGCCGCATTGAGCTCGCTTCGAGCTTCTGATTTAAAAGTCAGCTCGGCTTCTTCGACTTGTTTGTTGGCCTGCGCCAATGAAGACTCCAAACGAGGAATGGACACAACGGTGGAGTCGAGTTCACCGGCCATGTCATTCACTTGACGCTCTAGTCTTAACAGCTCCACTTCGGAGACAGCGCCCTCGTTTACCAAAGGACGAGTTAAAGAAAGTTCTTTTTCTAGGAAATCAAGAGAGCGCTGAAGTTGTTCACGCTTTCCTTTGATTTCAAGTAGCTCTTGGTTTCGTTGCTGGACTTGATCTTTCAAAATCTCAAGACGTTTGGCTAATTCACGATTTCTATCGTCATGAAGATTAGTCTCATTATTCACAAAGTTAGGGTACTTGGTTTTAAGCTCCAATGGGAACACTAATTCAGAGCCTTGAGCTTCGGCGGTCAGGCGGGCAATCTTAGCCTGCAGTGAATAGATTTGTACTTCATTTTCTTTGAACGACGATGAAAAGCGTGTGTCATCAATGACCATGAGGATTTCATCTTTTTCAACCACATCCCCTTCTGAGACACGGATGTCTTTTACAATCCCACCTTCCAAGTTTTGCACAACCTGTGTCGAGCTTGATGGGATAACCTTACCTTCCCCTTTCGTGATGACATCCAACACCGCAAAATCAGCCCATATAAGGGCGATGAATAAAAAGGCCACAGAGGTCCAAAGGATTAAATGGAACTTGATGGGAGCCCCTTGCATCATGGCCGATGAGGTATCGGTCATGTACTCAAGATCAACCTCGCGAACTTCCTTTTGTGGACGCTTCGCCCATTTTTGCTTAATTTTTTCTAGCATGAAGCTTACCCTCTGCTAATGCTTTGAGCACCAAATCTCTTGGACCATCAGCAATGATTTTTCCACCATCCATCAAAACAAGACGATCGACCAAAGATAACATCGATCCCTTGTGTGTCACTAAAATCAGTGTTTTGTCTTTGGCATATTGCTCTAGTTGTGTTTTAAACAACTCTTCTGTTCGATTATCCATCATATTCGTCGGCTCATCGAAGACTAGGATTGGAGGATCGAGAATCAACGAACGCGCAATAGCAACCGCTTGACGCTGCCCCCCAGATAGCCTATCACCACGCTCTCCAACCCCCATATCAAATCCTTGTGGATGTCGGGCTACAAAGTCGGTGACTCCGGCTACTTTGGCCGCTTTAAGAATGGATTGATCGTCCGCGTATGGGGCCCCGAGTACAATGTTGTCTTTGACCGAGCCATAGAATAGGGTCACATCTTGTGGGACATAAGCAATGTTTTTTCTAAGGTTGGCCGGATCAAGCTGGGAGATTTCCGTGCCATCGACCAAAACCTTACCTTCTGTGGTCTGGTACAGACCGAGCACCAGCTTTTCAATCGTGGTTTTACCCGATCCGATACGACCAATAATCCCAACCTTCTCACCGGCCGAGATTTTAAAGTTAATGGTATCCAGAGCCGGGACGGTTTGTTGTGGGTACAGGAACGATACCTCTTTAAACTCGATGTCACCCTCTAACACTGGACGGTGCAGCGGTGTGCGACCACGAAGTCTGTCGGTTGGCATCTTCATCACGTTATCCAGCGATTCAAGAGCAGCCACAGACTGATGATAACGAGTTAATAGACCAGCGACTTGCGCAAGGGGGGCTAAAGCACGACCTGTCAAGATAGTGCAGGCAATGAGTGCCCCCATGGTCATTTCACCATTTGAGATAAGATATACCCCAATGATCACAACAATGACCCCTGAAATTTGTTGCACATAGGCTGAGAAACTAATGATGGTTAGCGACAAACCTCTCACCTTTGTCCCGATCTTAGCCGCCATGCCAATGACATGCTCCCACTTCTTTTGCAAAGGAGATTCGGCCGAAAGGGATTTTAAGGTTTCAACCCCAGCGAGGGATTCGATCAGCATGGCATGCTTTTGTCCTGCATACTGATAAGACTCTTTGACGTATCGGTTTAGAGGCACTTGAAGGATTAAGCCAAACCCAATGACGACAGGTACGGCAACCAACGGAACAATGGCGACCATACCACCAATTGAATAAATAATCGCGATAAAGAAAAAGACAAAAGGCAAGTCAATCAGCGCTGTAATGGTGGTGGAGGTGAAAAACTCACGAAAAGAGTCAAACTGCTGTAAATTATTGGCAAAGTTACCAACAGATTCTGGTCTCGAATCCATTTTCACACCAAGCATTTGCTCAAAAATGTTTGATGACAAGATAACATCGGTTTTCTTGGCCGCAATGTCAATAAAATACCCTCGCAATAACTTCATTAAAAAGTCAAAACTAAAGGCAATCAATACGCCTATGGCTAATACCCAGAGGGTATCAATGGCATTATTAGGCACCACTCGGTCATAGACATTCATCACAAACAGCGAGGAAGCGATGGCAAATAAATTAATAAAGAACGAGGCTACCAGCACTTCAGAGTAAAGTGGCCACGTGGTAGCAAGCACCCCCCAAAACCATGATTTTGGACGTTCTTTGAAGCCTTCATCGGTCCGTTTATCAAATTTATAAGTTGGCCTTGAGTAAATTGCATAGCCGGTGTACTCATGCTCGAGCTCACTCAATGGGATTTCGGTTTCCCCTGTCCCCGATTCGGGTTGAATGACTTTAGCTACTTGGTTGGCTTCATCAAGCTCAATCAAGACAACCGCTTGGCGATTTTCCAACAAGAGAACGCAAGGCAGCACAAGGTTTGAGATATCACTGAGTTCACGCGAGACAATTTGAGAAGATAGCCCAGCTCTGGCTGAAGCTCTGATGAACAACTCAGGGGTAAGCTTGTTGTTTAATAGCGGCAAACCCGCAATCAGGGTTTCTGGTGAAAAAGGATTGTGCTCAAGGCGAGTTAAGATGATGAGGCATCCTAATAAGGGATCATGGGAGATATGATGAGCAGGGGGAATTTCCCACATGTCTTCTTCAGGGATCTCAACCGACGCCGTCGCTTGCGTACTTTGTTTCACATCTTCAACAATGTTACCTGCAACCTCAGAAGCACTAGCCTCAGCTTGTGATTCTTGGTTTTTAGGGTGATCCTTATTACTCATGCTCTCGCTTACCTTGATTGTTCAACTGTTCTACCAGTTCACCAAACTCTTCTTTGTTTTTCTCGTCCACTGATATTAAGCTCTGATGAGCATCTAGAACATCACTGGATGTTAACGAATTCTCTTCTCCTGACATGATTTGCCAAGTCATGTCGGCTTTAGGCATAGTACCCCATCTAAATAGCTGGTCTAGCCCCATCGTTTGAATTGTATGGCGGATGTACTCATTTTGACAAGCCAAGGACGGCTTATGGCCTCGACGATGAAACTGGAGTCCAAGCTGAGTAACCGCTCCAAGTAACGTACTATCGATAAAGGTGGTCTCAGACATATCAATGAAGAGATCACTCACCATATCATGGCGTGTATGTTGGCTAAGTTCATGAAACTTAACCGCATCGGTATAACGCATCTCACCACACAGTTTCACATAGTGAGCTTCATGATGATGACAATAGTAAATACCTTGCTTCATTTCACCCTCGTCTCAGCGTAAATAAGGTAATATCGTCTGGCGCCGTCTCATTTAAATCGACTTTTAACGATTCTAAAATCTCGTCTGGGCAAGAAGCGTGGTTATCCGTAGCTTTAAGCAATGCTTCCTCTTGCTCTTTTAAAGTCTCACCGTCAATGACCTCCATAATGCCATCGGAGAACATAGAGAGTGTGAACGATTCGGGCAGTGTTATGGTTTGCTCATTAAACGTTGCTTCGTCATAAATACCAACTGCAAACCCTTGTCCATCTAAGAACTTGGAGCAACCGTCTGAGCTTAAGACTGGGCTTGGGTAATGCCCCCCCACAGAATAAGTAAGCTCATTGGTTTTTGTATTAAGCACGCAATAAACCATGGTCAAGTATTTACCCAGCTTATTGTGACACATGGCTTTTGAGATCATGTCCAAGATTACTTTTGGATGTTGAATCATGTCCGAGTTTTCTGATTTATAAGCTGATATGGCTTGGCTCATGATACTTTTTAACAGTACCGTTACAAACGCACTTGAAGCACCATGCCCAGAGACATCGGCAACATAAAAACCAAACATATCTTCATTAATTTTGAAAAAATCGACAAAATCACCGCTAAGGTACAGTGAAGGGATGATTCGATATTGAAAGTGGTACCCTTTATGGTCATAGCTCTCGATGGGTAGCAGTTGCTTTTGAACGTGACGGGCCGCTTTTTGATCGTCTTCAAGCTCTTG
>CAYNJF010000043.1:16547-17507 GCA_964397555.1 uncultured Francisellaceae bacterium | reverse complement strand
GTGGCGGAGACAACGACTTTAACGATGCCATCTTTGACATCCAAGAAGTGCATGATCCAAAAGTGACCATTCATGGTGGAGATAATTTATGGGGCAGTAAGCTTTATTGGGGACGTGATCATGATGTCGATACCTTTAAGTTCACGGTCGGCGATGGGGTTGATACGATTCATGACTTTGAAGTAGGGTTTGATCAGCTCGTCATCTCTGGTTTTAATCCCAATGAGGTACAATACATCGCTCAAGGTAATGACACATTTATCCAGCTATCTCCTACCGAAGGTATCTACCTTAAAAACGTTTCAATTGCGGAAGTCCAAGACAGCACAACTTTTATCGACCAACCCGGTGGGAATGAGGCTCCTGTGGCTGTGGATGATACCAACAGCCTTGGTGAAGATGATCCAGCATTGGTTGTTGGTGCTTCAGATCCAAACTCGCTGCTCGCCAATGATTCCGATCCTGATGGTGATCCGTTAACGGTGGTGGGATTATCCACGACAGGGGCTCCCAATACGGGCACGTTGATCTTATCTGGAGTCTATGGACTGCTAGAGGTCCAAGCCAATGGCTCTTATACCTATACGCTTAATACGAATGCTCAAACCCTCAGTGAGGGGCAAGCCGAGACTGAAACCTTCACATACACCATCAGTGATGGGCAAGCGACTGATACTGCAGAATTAGTGATTACCATCACGGGGACGAATGATGGGGCTGAAGTGATTGGGGACTTAGGCAATGTCACCGAAGATGGTGGGAACGCCTCTTCGGATACGGGTAATGTGAGCATTAGTGATGTTGATTTGGGTGAAGATCAGGTTCAAGAGCAAATGAATACTGCGGGTATGTTTGGAACCTTCTCGATTACCAGCGCTGGGGCTTGGACCTATGTCTTAGACAATACGAATGCCGGCGTTCAAGCTTTGGGCTTAGGCGATACCCTGACCGAGAGTTTTA
>CAYNJF010000043.1:0-16447 GCA_964397555.1 uncultured Francisellaceae bacterium | reverse complement strand
CATTCACGAGTTTAGATGGCACGGCCAGTGATCTTGTGATTATTACCATCACGGGTACGAATGATGTGGCTACGGTGACCGGGGCCCAAGGACAAGTGACTGAGGATACATTGCTTCAAGCCACAGGCACGGTATCGGTTAGTGATGTTGACTTTGGTGAAGACCAGGTTAAAGAACAAATGAATACTGCGGGTCTGTTTGGAACCTTCTCGATTACCAGCGCTGGGGCTTGGACCTATGTTTTAGACAATACGAATGCCGACGTTCAGGCCTTAGGCGAAGGCGATACTACGGTTGATACATTCACGGTGACCAGCCTGGATGGTTCGGCCAGTGACGTTGTAGAAATTACCATCACGGGGATGAATGATGGGGCTGAGGTGATTGGGGACCTAGGAAATGTCACCGAAGATGGTGGGAACGCCTCGACGGATGCGGGCACGGTATCGGTTAGCGATGTTGACCTGGGTGAAGACCAGGTTATAGAACAAATGAATACTGCGGGTATGTTTGGAACCTTCTCGATTAACAGCGCTGGAGCTTGGACCTATGTCTTAGACAATACGAATTCCGACGTTCAAGCTTTGGGCTTAGGCGATACCCTGACCGAGAGTTTTACATTCACGAGTTTAGATGGCACGGCCAGTGATCTTGTGATTATTACCATCACGGGGACGAACGATGCCCCACAAGCTGAAGATGATAGTCAAAGATTTACAGCAGACTCTGATGCCGTATTTGTTTTTGGTAGCAGTTCTGATGGCTTGCTTTCTAATGATTCAGATATTGATGGAGATGACTTAGAGATAACGGAAGCGGGTGGTTTATCTGTTGGGACTACAATCGAAGGTAACTTTGGCTCTTTAATTGTGCAAGCTGATGGGGGATATACATATTCAATCAATGAGGCGGCACGTGCATTACAAGCTGGAGTCGAAGGGATCGATGAGTTTTCTTACGAGGTGAGCGATGGTGATTTGAGTGACACCGCAACCTTAGAGGTTACTGTGGTGGGAGTGAATGATGCACCAGATGCCTCCGATGATAATTTTGTAGTCAATGAAGCCTCTGATCTGGGTACCCCCCTAGTATTGGACTTGCTCTTGAATGATTCTGATGTGGATGACAACTTAACCTTATCCTCAATCATCGGATTTAGTCTAACCAATGATGCAAACTCAACCTTTGATTTGGCTGTTTTTGGAACGTATGGCGCAATAGGATTTGCTGGCGACGGTACGGTTAATTACCTATTAACGGACAACAGTTTGAATGCTGGTGAGCAGGAGATTGAGACATTCTTTTATCAAATAAGCGATGGAGAATCTACCTCAGTTGGCAAAATTGATTTGACGATTAACGGAAGTAACGTAATCCCAGAAATATCAATCGTTGGCCCTGCAACCATTGATGAAGATGCAGGAACCGCTGAATACACGGTGACGTTGAGTGAGGCAACGGCGAGTCAGATTTCCGTGGATATATCGACTACTGACGGGTTTGCAGAACAAGGAAGCGACTTTAATGCTGCAGCAAAAACGCTCACGTTTGCACCAAATGTAACAGCACAAACGTTTATTGTTACTATTGAAGATGATGCAGCTGATGAACCTAATGAGGATTATTCGGTATTCATCAGCAATCCTGTTGGTGGTGCAACGCTTTCCAATGCTTCAAGCGTTACGACACAAATCATAGATAATGACATAACGCTCCCAACAATTTCCATAACCGCAGATAACACCACTGTCATTGAAGGACTTAATAACTCAGCCACCTTTACTCTTAATTTAGATTCATCTCTAGCAGAAGATGTCATTGTTGAAGTTGAACTCTCAGGACTGCTTCTTGGCGATGATGTCGATTGGGCGCAAAATTCAAATGGTCAACCTACACAAGAGTTTGTTATTGGCGCAGGCAATACTTCGCTTTCCTTTGATGTCGACATTCTAAACGAAGGCATTCTAGAGAATGACGAAGACTTCAGTTTGACGATTCTTAGTGCCCAGACTTCTATTGGTGGTCAGCCAGTGCTCTTGCCCATTGATTCAAACACTGGAGTTGCAACTACCACCATCATTGATAGACCTGATTTCGTCGTGACTCGAACAGCCTCAGGTACAGTTTTGGAAGACGATTCACCTAATTTTGATTTTGAGGTAAAGCTAAACGAGATCAATGGTACTGGGGCCGATGTCACGGTCGATCTATCTTTAATTGGAAGTGCCTCGCAAGGATCAGATTATGATGCATCCTATATGGGGGGGGGGATTTAACAATCCAACAATAGCTTTCCTTGATGGTTATGATCCAAATCAAGATATGGGTGAGATAGTCAACATTCAAGTATTGGATAACCTAGGGTATGAAGCTAATGAAACCATAAGACTTAATTTATCAAATGCCAATGTTGAAAGCGTTTTAAACACCTCCACTGGTCGTACTCAATCTCCGGTTGGACAAAGACAAGTAACCATTGAAGATACAGTCAATGCTCAACTAGTCTTGGTAGGTGAGGCTTTAGATGGCAGCATTGAAGAGGGGACCTTAAATAATGGATTATCGTTTTTAAATGCTTACCAGATACAACTTTCTGAAGAAAATATTTCAGGTTCAGCCATCACAGGTACCATCGTGGTAGATGAATCAGCCAGTACGGCAAGTTTACTTCCTGTGGATGAACGTGATTTTGCCCTCGTTAATCAATTTCTTACGGTTGCGAACGGACAGAAGAACTCATCAGTGGGCCAACTGCAAGTCTTTGATGATGATTTGATTGAGGGCACTGAAACGATAGTTCTCAACTTAGTGAGTGCTACCAATGGGGCTACGGTTGATACTAATAATGATACCGTAACGGTTGATGTGACTGAGCCTCCTGCTACGCCTACTATTACATTCAGTCAAGACAATACCAGCATCACTGAGATTGATGAGAATGCAGGCTCTGGCTCTGTCACAGTGACCCTTGATTTTGGTGATATCAATGATACAGGCTCTGCCATAACCATTAATTTCACTACAGGTGGAACGGCCACTCAGGGAGATGATTACACCGCATCGAAAGGATCATTCACACTCGCCGATGGGGCATCAACGGCCTCAATAAATTTATCTCTTATCGATGATAGTGACATTGAGGGCCTTGAAACCATTGATTTATCACTGTCATCAACCAACACGGCCATCGACGTTGCAGGGGTTACTGCCACTTTAACCATTAACGATGATGATGTGCCACCTCCTGTTGAAATTAGTGCATTAACAGTCACCTCAACGGCGGACTTTGCTATTAATGCTTATGACACCAACCTTACATTTGAACAAAATCGAACAGCTTATGAGCAAGATGGTCTTACTTTAAGGGAGGCCATAGAGTTAGCGAATAATATTGATAACTCTCGTGTGAGTAATGCTGTCTTCGATAACTTTGGTGTTCTAGTTCAACCTGGAATAATAACGGTTGACTTTAACTTAGGGGTTGGCAATGGTAATCAGATATTCTTAAGTGCTGAGTCTGATGAGCAGAGCGGCATTATTGATAACACAGTAGGGGATTTAGACATAAATAACACAAACAACGTCAGAGTGGCATTACTTGGCTCTAATGTTATTGTTGATGCCCAACAAGAGCATAGAGTGTTTGATTTACATTCTGAATCTGAGGTTCAACAGTTTGGCATCCTAAATGGCGTTGCTGATGAGGGCGGAGGTATTCGTGTCAATAACGATTCGAATCCTTTCTTTAGTGCAATTGCCGGGAATCAACTAAGTAATAATGTAGCCCTTGAAGGGGGGGCAATTTACGTTGGCAACTCTTTTACTACCGCTATCGCAGGGAATAATTTGTCCAATAATGAAGCAGAAGCTGGAGGCGGTATATATTTCAAGAGTGACGTTGATGCTTTTTCTGTACAATCAAACAATTTTGGTCAGAATACAGCCGTTTCAGGTACAGCCATATTTGCCGAATCGTTGCAAGATCCTAATCAATTATTCGTAGAATTAACACAATCCGCTAACCCAAATAACTTTAATGGGCCTTTCCCTAATCTTATTGCAACCCTTGCCCCTAATGCGCCAATTGGCTTCAGTGGCTCACCGGCTGAGTCTTCAGGGGGTTCATCGTTAGCTCTCACGCCAAATGATGTGCTTATTGATAATGGACTTGATGAATTGCTTGCAGCCGAAGAAGATAACAACGATGGCTTAATTAGCTCATCCTCAGAAGAGGAGTTATTGAATCTTGGTAACGATGCTCAAGATGTTCTAACACCAGTTGATTCGGTTAGCTATGGCCCAACGGATTTAAGCATGGAGGAGTTATCATTGTCCATAAATTCAGAAACCCTAATTTAAGGGGGCTGACAAGGATGTCACTTTTGATGAGGTGAGCGACTTTGTTAGCGTGCTATGCAACTTGACAGAGCACCCATAGGGTCGATAGCCTGAATGAAACATTATCAAGGATAGATAATGAATCGAATCAGGGAATGTTTGCGTATTAGTTCTGCTCTAGTCGGCTCTGTGGTGACCGGGGTTGTGAGTGGGGCAGGCTATCTTGCCTCAAAAGGCTTTGATTGCATTCGTATTGATGTGCCACCCATTGAACCCGATGTGGATGTCAGCATCGATGCGTCTGAGGTTAACATCTCTGACGCTTTCATCAATTCCATTCGAGACCGAGATGTTATTCTGCCGAATGGGCAAACCCTTTTTTCCCTTTTGGGATTTAACTCAGTCAACACCAATCAAACCCTTGCACAAGCCTTGGCAGACATTAAAGTGAATACGGACGTTACCATCCCAGACGTAACTCCTGAAATTAGCGCAGCCGATTGCATCCCTCCGGTGGTTTGGGCTACTGGGATAGCCGTCGGAGTCGCACTCACAGGCCTGCTTGTCTACTATGGAACCCACTGTTACGAAGCCAAAAGACGCCAAAGGATTAGACGAGCAGACGATGTTGAGCGCGGGCTCGATGAAAGAGCGGACTCAGAACAAGATCTCATGGTGCCAGAATTAGACCGGCATCGTCCTGAACTGAATGGCAGCCAATCTGAATTTGAATTAGTGCGCCTCTAATCAGTAAAGGACTCGAACCTTAATGGTGTGCTCGATCTTGCCCAGCTCATCAACAAAGTCAGCGCCATTTTTGGCCTCCACGTCGGTGATGACATACCCAATGTCGTCGTTGGTTTTTAGGTATTGACCCTCAACGTTGAGCTCTTCGTTGGCAAAAACTTGGTTTATTTTGGCCAAAATCCCCGGCACATTCTCATGAATATGGATAATCCGGTGAGAGCCTTGAATGGCAGGCAGGCCTATTTCTGGAAAGTTTACCGAGTTTACCGTGGTACCAAGCCCAATGTAATCGATAAACTTACCGGCCACAAACTGACCAATGTTATCTTGAGCCTCTTGCGTCGAGCCTCCAATATGAGGGGTCAGTAACACTTCAGGCATCCCCTTAAACAGCGAATCAAACTCATCTTGGTTGGATTTGGGCTCACTGGGGTAGACATCAAGCGCAGCCCCAAAGATTTTTTTCGACTCAATGGCGTCTTTGAGCGCCGGCAAATCCACCACCGATCCGCGAGATAAGTTTAAAAGATAAGAGCCTGGCTTCATCAGCGCAAAGGCATTGGCGTCTATCAAGTTTTTGTTGGAAGGGCGCCCATCCACATGAACAGTGACAATGTCTGAAATCTCGACTAACTCTTGCATGCTCTGACAAGGCTTTGCATTCCCCAATGGCAGCTTTTCTTCAATGTCATAATAAAGCACATTCATACCTAAGCTTTCCGCCAAGACAGAAAGCTGTGAGCCTATGTTGCCATAGCCTATGATCCCAAGATGCTTGCCTCTGACCTCAAAGCAGTCTTTGGCACTTTTGTTCCATCGACCCTGGTGCATGTTCGTGCTTGCCTCAAACAGACGACGCAATAAGACAATGATTTCACCGACAGCCATCTCTACCACCGAGCGTGTGTTCGAATAGGGGGCATTGAAGACGGCCACCCCTTGCATCAAACACGCTTTCAAATCAATCTGATTGGTGCCAATACAAAACGCCCCAACGGCCTTAAGCTGAGGGTTATTGCTAATCACCTTATCAGTGACTTGAGTTTTTGAGCGTATGCCCAACACATCAAACCCTTTTAGCTTCTCGCTTAGTTCTTGTTCACTTAAAGAACCTTGGATGCGAGTAATCTCAAACCCTTGACGGTGCAATAAAGCATCCACGGCTGGATGAACGTTTTCAAGCAACAACGCTTTTTGAGGCACGCTCACCTTAGGCGGCTCAATGTTGAGCGTCAAAAACAGTCCACCCAATTCACTGATGACCGCATCGGCGTTATTCATGACGTTTTCACGTTGAACATGCTCGGTGTAGGCAAAAAAGGTGTCGCACACACCAGCATTTTTCATTTCATAATCGTTATAACCATCACCCACCACAATGATGTCACCCTCTAGGTTTAGTGACTGAAGCTGAGCGACTTTTCCGATGTCCTGCGCCAACAGGTTGCTGCGATCAAAATCCACAATGTTGCCAGCATGATCATACAAAAACCGGTTGGCATAAATGTTTTCTGACTTAAACCCAAGTTGCGTTGCGATGGGCTCAATGATTTCATAAAAGCCCCCTGAGAAAATGTACACATTGTCCGCATTCGCCTCGAAAAAAGCTTGGTACTTTAAAAAAGACTCCGACACCTTGGATTGAAGTTCACGGGTGACGACTTCGACATCAGACCGTGTAATCTTTAAGCCCTTCATTCTAAGCTCTAATGTCTCAGAATAACTAAATTGGCCATTCATACTCAGATCGGTCATACGCTCAAATTCTTCAATCAACGATTGACCTTCAGCCTGATCCCGCAGCACATAACGCAATAGCTCATCAAAACTCTCGACCTGTAACAACGTGGAGTCAAAATCAAAAATAAAATTCCGTTTAGTCATCTTTTTGGCTTATATGTGTTGGGTCTTCGACATCAATCCTAGAGAATGTTGGCAACCAAGCTGGGATTGGGTAAAGTGTTCATGCAAACTAAAAATAGCTCGCACCACGTTAAGAATCAACTCTAAAATAAGTTGATATGTTAACTAAAGCAAACCATCAACCTAGGTGGTAAGAGCAGCTCAAGACCATTTGAGTATGGGTAAAATTTGCTCTGGTTATCGGATTTTACCTTGGATTATAACAAAGACTGGAGATAGTCATGCATCAACCCAACCGTGCTATGTCACTGTGGTTAATTGGACCACTTGTGTTTCTTATGATTCTTATTAGTTCAAAGGTACAAGCCTCTGACGATGTCGTACTCGATGATGTCGAAAAAGTTCAAATGAAAAGTCTCTTAATTGGCGCCGACGAACCCAACGACGATGATCTTCTTCCTCAAGAATAAGCTCAAACATCTTATCTTTGCGCAAAACTAAGCAAAGTTTTTGCCTATTAAAATAATTGTCATAAGACTGAACTCGTTTGAGTTCAGTCCGTTATGGAGATCATTATGTCTAAATTTATGAAAACCGTGTCGGTATTTGTTGCAAGCCTTACTTTGATGCTAGGCCTCAGTGGCTCCATTCAAGCCAAAGAAGACCCCATTGAAGAGCTAAAACAACGTTGGACCATCGCGAAATACGATACCTCACCTCAAGAGCAACACGGGGTATTTCTAAAGCTTATTCACGATGCCGATAAATTAACGCAGCGTTACCCCAATGATGCTAGAGCCCAGTTATGGCATGGGACCATCCTTGCTAGCTATGCCGGGATTAAAGGCGGTGTAGGCGCGTTAAAATACGCCAAAGGTGCAAGAGCTCATCTTGAAAGTTCTTTAAAATTAGATCCAAGCGTAGAGCATGGTTTGGCTCATGGTGTCTTAGGTGCATTGTATGCTCGCGTCCCTGGTTGGCCCATGGCGTTTGGTGACGAGAAAAAAGCCACCTATCACTTACAAAGCGCGGTTCGTTTAAACCCTAAAGGGCTTGATTCAAATTATTACTACGGTGATTATTTGGTTGAGAAGGGCAATTACGACTTGGCCAGAAAACACTTGACGATGGCCCTAGTCTCGAAACAAGACGAGTCTAAGACCTATACGCAAGGACGTATCAAAGAAATCAATGAAAGCCTAAACAAAATGTTGGCTTGAAAGGATTAGAGCTCTAGATTTCTAGAGCTCTTAGGCATGCCTGATACAAATCAGGTATGTCATCGGTCAGCGGCTTATCAATGCGATGATAAGTACGGGCCACCGCCGCTTGTATTAAAAGCCCCATCACGACAGCTGAATAATAGTTTGGATCTCTATCGGTGATTTGGCCACGCTTAATTCCCATGTCAAAAATTTCGCATAAGAATTTATTTAAGCTGTAATCTTGTTGATTGATTATCGCTAACTGGTGATGCTGAGCAATCAGTAAGTAGTTAAAGGTAATAGGATCTTCATCGTAGGATGCCCCAGACAACTGAAAGATGACTTTTAACACATCTTTAAGATTATCAACCCCAGCGATGCGCTCAGACACGCTCGCATGCAAGTCTTTATAAGCCTTGATATAAAGTTCAGTGGCTAAATCCTCTTTGCTGGCATAATGACGATAAAGCGTCCCTTCGGCGACATCCGCCGCTTGGGCAATGTCTTTGATGGTGGTCGCCACTACTCCTTTCTCTACAAATAAAGCCATAGAGCACTGCTCTAGTCGTTTTTTAGTCGCAGATCCGTCACGCATTTTACACCTTTAAATATTGACAGGGTTGAATCGGGCTTATTCTGACACAATTGAGTGAATACTTTTACTTATATCGTATTCACTCAACAAAATCTTTAAGACTTATATCATGGCACCTAGACAATAAACCAGTGCAAACCCAGCGAAACCTGTGCATGGGGCGATAGGCAAAGTTACGCCTAAGGTAAGCGCTGTTTGGTAGTTTTCAAGCTCAGGGTAATAGCTGGTAGCCCCTGCAACGGCTTTATCACTAAGCCAGTAGCCACCATAGATGCCTAGAGCACCGCCAAGTAAAGCTCCGTAGTTAGACACCCAGGCTACTGAGCCGCTGATTACCTTGCATTCTTCGTGGGTTAACTGTTTCATCATGAATCCTCAATTTTGTTTGCATGCACTATAACGAATTCATCGCAGGTTGTAATCTTTGAAGGCCCAGTTTTGGACAAGATTTTTTTCAGAGGCGCTTTAATCTAATTCTAGGGTTTGACAAAGCAGCGTGTTGGCAGGGGTTGGCGACACCAGGTGCTGGGCTACCTTTAAAGACGCCTTTGCTGAAAGTTCTGTGGAATCCTTAAAAACAGAAGCGTTTAGAGAAGATGCCTCTCTGGCTATTTTTTCGTGGGCACACGCTTTTAAAAATTTGGAAAGGTCGCTGAAACCACACAAAGAGGCGGCATGCTCAAACAGCATCTTTTCTTTAAGCGTGGTCCGAAACTGTATTCGAACGTCTTTGTCGGCGCTCATCGTAGACTACCTAATCCAATCAAATAAGTCACAAGTATAATTGAGATAAGTTGTCATTGGTACAATAATCAACAAAAACCCATCCATTTGTCATGACAAACCAGTAGCAAGTTGTTTTAGATATGTGTACATTAATCAAAACGTGCTGAAAATGAGAACAATATGGCATATCAGGTTGAGCTACTAGACTCAAAAGTGCATGACAGGGATTCGTTTCAATGTCGTGATATCCATATCCAAGATTACATTCGAGCCAAAGCCAACAAAGAACATAAGGCTGGCTTGTCGGATACTTTCGTACTAACGGATACAAAAGACCCTTCAGCCATCCTTGGTTACTTTACCTTATCGAATCATGCCATGTCATTAAAGCTCCTGCCAAAGCCACTCTCAAAACGTCTACCACGTTATCCTTCGGTAGGGACCGTGTTGATTGGTCGAATGGGACGCGATGCACGCGTCAGCTCAAAAGACCTGGGTCAATATCTTATGAAACACGCCTGCCTGAAATCTTTAGAGCGGGGAAGTTTTTACGCGATTGAGTTGCACGCAAAATCACTCGCTCTGGTTCAGTATTACCGCCGATATGGCTTTGTCTCATCTGGGGATGAAACTCATATGTTTTTACCGCGTGCAACCATTGAGGATGCTTTGTTAAGTAATTCAGTCCTGGTGTCTTCTCCTTGCTAATGATAAGTGATTCTATGATTTATCCCTTTATTAAATCGCTCAGGCTCACGCTTTAATGGTTTCTAGAATTCAGCAGGTGGCATCAAAAGATTTTTCTACCATTTTCTTTTTGCTATCGATGCTTTGCATAGTAAGAAAGAGTAAATCATTTCCATGCATCAATACTTACTCATGATTGCACTAGCCGTTCGTATGAAAGTTAGTAAGAGGTGTACTTATACGCATACATATCAATAAGAGTTCTAGTCCGAATCGTTAATCAAAAAAAATAAGACAAAGCCAGGTATCTTGACAAGTATTAGGTTTAAACGGTGCGTATTTTATTCATCTGACTTCAGTAGTAAAGTTTAATCCATTTTTATTACTGAGTTAGCTATGATTAATATTCAAGAAGTCGTGGGTATTATTGACTATCTTAACGCCAATAATTGGCCAAATCACAATATGACCTTAAAAGAATCTCAACAATTTATTGCAGAATTTCGGGATAGAACTGGCCTCGAACTTGTAGATGACGACATCATCCTCCATTACCTTAGTGATGACAATCCTTCGAGTTTAATTAAAGAGCTGGCCTTTGAGAGACTTAACAAAACTCGTAATGATATAAACAACATCGATGATGTCACTGAAGAACACATCACGAATGATATGCATTATGATGAACTGCGGTTTTATGTTTTTTGTGTCTGCGTAAGCTTGGCTGAGTTTAAAGCCATTGTTCAAGAGCATGAAACAACCATGTTTGATCAGCCGGCAAGCCAAAAATCACATCGTGTCATGAGTATGGCTACGTTGACTGCAAGCACAATCAAGTCGTTTGCTGAAAAATATGTCGCAAAAAAAATTCAACACTTAGAGGAAAATCATAATTTTTTGAAGTTTGACCATAACCTAAAAAAAATGCAAGGATTGATACAGCTTTTCTTACAGGCTATGGCTGAGCACTCGCCACAGCTTACCTCATCTAGACAAGTTGAGTTACAGTGCGAAGCGCTCGTATCATTGACATTAGAGTATGCCGTCATAAGTTTCCTGACCCAGCTCTTTAGTATCAATGAATTCAATGATGAATCTTTTACAAATTACATGAAAGAGGCGATTACTCAAGATGCCTTTCTAGGTGGTTCAAACCCTTCAAGCATTGTGGATGCCTACCTTCAGACTCACTTCATCAAAGAACTTCCTACACAGATTGCTCGTTTAATGGTCAAGACAAATGACTATAAGAGGGTGCTCTTGTATGAAGAGAATGTTGAGATGGTGATAGAACAATTGACTGAACACCCAGAATTACTTGAGTCAATCGACGACCATACCCGACGTTTACTAACTAATATCACAAAAGAAAATGATGCTGTAAAGCTAATGGTTAGTAACCTATTCTATGAAAAATTAATCGAAATCCATTCTGCCGTTATGGAGATATATTTACGTGAACGCAAACCGTTCATTCTTAGGGCGTCGCTGGTCATTCAGACGAACTTCGCTCTACTCTTAAAGCATCTTGGGCTAGACATCAATCATGAGGTTCGATTTGGCGTGATCGTAGATGCCTTAAATTTGGTTAAAGATCTGTTGGTTTTGTATGGTGAATTATTAGTAATTGAAGATGGGCAAAAAGCCGATTTAAAGATTATCGTCTCTTGTGTAAAGAGTATGATTCAAAACGACATTCACAGGTTTAAACATAAACTCAGTCAGCAACAACACGAAACTTTTCTAAGTTCTGCCTTTAATTTGGTCACATATTGTGCCCATGTAAGCGAAAGCAATCCGATCATGGAACAACACCTTAAGCCCTTGGACGTTCTTATGAGGGCTCTTCAAAGTGTTTTGATGCAGGATGATGAGACTTACTCAGAAGAAGCCATGCAAGATACTCACCCTTTTTCAGGTTCTGATAAAGCAAGTACAAGTCAAGTCTCGCAGAGACAAGATCCTAGTCAGGCCTCTCATGAGGTATTTGTCAAACAAGAAAAAGTTGATGAAATAGTGCGTTCCTACGCGCTAAAAATTCATGAAATGGAGTCTGAAATAAGAAGAGAACAGAATAAAGTCAAATCCCTGAAGGATGAAATACTGGTCCTTGTTGACCAGCGCGAAAAGCTAAAACAAAAAAATAGACAAAAGCAGAATCAAATAAAACAGTTAGAAACCATGGTTGACGTGATGTCAAACTCAGGAGATGCTCGCAAAGGTTTGCAAAGCAAGTATCAGAACCTATTGGTTAAGCACAAGCGCCTAAAGCAAGAGCTATCGAGCTTACAAGCATCCAACCGTTTGCAAGAAGAGCCAGTCGCTCAACAAGGATTCGTGACGAGTAAAGTAAAACCCAATCCGAGAAAAAACAAGTCCATACAACTTGAAAAAAAGACAAATCCGACCAAAGCGGAAATTAATAAATCAAATACCAGATTAGAACGCTTAAGAAAAGAAAACAAAAATCTTAAGAATAAAATGGATACCCTGAAGAAGAGATATCACAACCTCATCAGAGAAAGAGAAATAGAAAGAGAGAGAGAAAGTGTGGAGTCTCAAGCACAGCATTTTGAAGCTGCATCTCAAACCCCTCGTGACTCGCTTGCTCACAAGTCTAGGAAACAACTTTTTCAAACGTCCAGACAAAGACAATTAAACGCGAGGCACTCAGAAAGTGACGCCACGTCAAAGTCTAACAAGCCTTTTCAGGTTAAGCGGTTTGATATATTCAATGTGGATCAGGAGTTTTTGTTAAGGTCTTCCAATACCGAGGTTCATTCTATTCCATCGAATACTGAGACTAGTGATGCAAGAAGGGCTGAACAAGAACCAACCACCCAGCTAGCTCCTATCGAAAGTGTGTATGAAATCGAGCCCTTACCCGTTAGCATTTACATACCCCACGAAGTGCATATGTTGCTACATCATTTTAAAAGATCTGGGATTGAAGCTTATATCTATGGGGGTTTTCCCAGAGAAGCGAATAAACAAATGCTTTTTGGTGCGGACCGCCCATTCATAGCCAGTGATGTTGATGTCATCGTAGCTATGCCAGCATCCTATCTTGATGAACCCACCGATGACAAGGATAAGTTAAGGGCAATAAAATTTATTAAGGAAAACTTCAGATTTGATAGGGTAGACGGTGATTTAACCTTATATAAAGACAAATCTAACAGTCATATCGATCTGTGTTTTCATAATCGTTTTAATATTCGAACGATATTTGAGACCTTTGACATCAATGTGAATGCAATGTTGATTAATCAAAACTATGAATTGATGACGCCCAAACGATACCTGAATAAAATCAAAGAAAATACCATTGAGCTCATTCCCATGCCCCATCATAAAGATGCATTGGTCCAAACCGATTTAAATCCTGTGCTAAACCTTCAATTGGCATTGGAAAATACTCTGCAAGAAGATCCTTTAAGAATCATGAGATTTTTGCGACTATCGACTCGATATTATCTAGGTCCATTGTCAAGCCATGTCATTGACACGTGTGCTCACCATATCTACCGTATTGGTCTAAGAAGTTACTCAAGGGCATTAGATTCGTTCATTAATGATTATAATTTGTTTGGTTCGTTAATTAAACAAAACCTAGATTTATTGAGAAGTCTTTGCTTTGGTTTGTTTGGCGTTGTTATGTCTCATTCAACCGTTATCAATGCTTACTCTGAACTCATTTCCTTAAACATGGAGAAGGGCGTAAGAGTTGATCAATTTTTCTCAATATTCATGGCTTTACGCTGGGTTTGTGATGAACCGCAAATCGAAGACTGGGAAACCTTCTTCAATACGGTTGTCGAGCCGATTGTGGATAGTTATGTGCAAAGTGATGGCGTTAAAAAATTTGGTGAGATACCCGCTGATGATCTTCGCCAACAATACATTGATATGCTTAAAAGTATGAAAGATTTGGTCATTCCCATGAAAGTATACATCGCTAAAAAATACCCTCCGGTTAACACTTACCCTCAAACCTTTTTGACGTTATATGGCTCCATGTCGCAAGGCACTCATCATTTAAAACCTGGGATGCCTGCAGTTTCAGCTAATGATTCCCAACAGCGTTCAGGCCTAAGGGGGACTGAAGGTTCGATAACGCAACCTCGTGAGCAAAGTGAATCGGTCCCTATACCCAGGTCATCAACCTCACAGCGACCATAATTGATGGAAACATTTTTGTGGGTATGTCTTAAGACATCGCACGTTACTAGGTTACGGATGAGGGGCCGGGGTTTAAAGCATGAACTAAGATAACTTTGTTATCGGTTGATGGTGTTTTATTCCATTTGATTTGATAATAGAGATAGTCTCTAGGATCGAAATAGCATTAATCAGGCGACTTGTCTTGGATTATGGGTTGAGTCAAAGTGGGATCAGTCGGTGTGTTTGATGTTGTCGAACTTAGATGGTTTTGTCGATACGTTGGAGTTAGTTTCTTGCCTGTCTTTGTCAATGGCATAGCTTGCTACAAGTAAGAAGCTGATGCAATCTCTGACAAAGTTAGCAAATCGCAAATCTTTGCCCTCAAACCCCTCGATGGTGCCAACCTCGATGACGCCTAAACGTTGGCCATTAAGCATCAAGGGCAATATAATCACTTGCTTGGCATGAACGGAGCCCATGGGAGTTTGGGCTCTCATGTAGCTCGAGGGCATATTTTTAATGAGTGTGGCGTGTCGTTGTTCAAATGCTTGGCCAATAAACCCAGACGATGGGCTAATTCTAGGGGTTAAACGACCCTCTTGGTTCACGCCTAAATAAGAACGTAAGTCAAACATCTCATTATCTATCTTATTCCCTAAGTAAAAGACTCCTAGCTCACTGTCTAGCTGTTTCGTAATCCATCTTAGAAGTTCTTGTGGGAGCTCCTCGGAGGATAGGTTCTCAAACATTGCAATCAGTTCTCTTGCGCTCTCAAGCATCCAGACCTGTAGTTGCGTGTCGTGGCTCAATGTCGAAAGATGCTTGGTCATCCGGTTGATGCTTTTGGACAAGACATCGTATTGGGAGTGGATCTCAAGTCTTTGTTCGTAATCCCCATTGGCAATCACCTCAGTTCGTGTAGAGATATCACGCAACTCCTCAACCATCATCTTCATGTCTTTTTTCATTTTCACGATTTCATAAGGGCCACCGTCATCAATGTCGATGTTAAAATCCCCTCTAGACACACGATGAGAAACATCCACCACTTCACGAATAGGCCCTAAAAGAGCACTTAACATCACAATCGTGGTGATTAAGCATAAGCCGGTGCCAAACAATAAAATCACAAAGATCCCTGTTAAGGCCGTTGACGCTGACGTATAACTGGTTTTCATTTCCTTATCAATCGATGCGGTCTGCTGTTCTTCTAAGGTTCTAAGATTCAAAATAATCCGATTAGCAAGCGGGATGTTCGTTTGAGTCATTTGCAAAATGGATAGGTTATTGCGACCCTCATCAAGACTTAATATGACTTCATCAAACGCTTCTCGAAGACGCATGGACGTCTCGATGATGGACTTTAAATGCGCCGATTGCTGAACGTTGTAGTGATCTTTAAAACTTGAAAGCTCTGAAATAGCCTTTTGAACCGCCGTCCAGTGGTTTTGGAATGTCTCAAAGGTTTTAGCGTTTTGATTGGCCGCAAACATGGATATCGTCGCATTCGAGGCATTTAAGTTAAAGCGATAATCAGCCATAGCTTGTAAAGCCATAGGTTCAATGGTTTGCTTTGGTTTTTGATTCTCTTCGACCATCATCTGCGTGACAAAATACGAGCCATCCACCGTCTTCGGGTGGACCCGGTTGTCTAAGATTTGATTGGTTTGGTTATTCTCTGGGCTTTGAGCCAGAACTCGGATATCTTTTTGTTGATGAATCAGCAAATCTAGATCGGATTTGATGTCGTAAAACAAACGAATACTTTGCTTGTTCTCCCAGCTCTTGGTTAAATCACCAAGTTGGTTTAACGTATTGTCAATGTTCGAGACACTTCGAAGATGCTCTGTGGCATAACGTGGATCTTGAACCAAGACCAGATTTCTTAAATCCGCCGTACTTTTGTTGATGTGGTTTTCAAGCTTAAGGGTGGTGATTACCGTGGGGGAGTGGATCTCCTGAAATCGTAAGGTAGACTCCTTAAATTGAGACGCTAAAAAAGACATATACAAAAATCCAGAACAATACTTCAAGCTCAATTCCGCAATTAAGCTTAATGTCATTAATTTGATGGAATATATCTTCTTAAACCAATCCACAGTAACTTTGTTGTTAAACTTAC
>CAYNJF010000042.1:0-17608 GCA_964397555.1 uncultured Francisellaceae bacterium | reverse complement strand
TTTTTCAAGGACTAACTCAGGATCATGCAGTTGGATCAGGGGGGTGCCGGCTTCTACTGTCATACCGTTTTCGGTATATAGCTTTGTGACCTCACCGGCGCTATTTGAGCGTACCATGTTGGATTCTGGCATAAGCACGACCCCTTGCACCACCGTATTAAAAGGAAGCCAAGGGATAAATAAAAAAGCAGCAAAGAGTGCCCCGGTGGTCATCGATACCAGATAGGTTCGTTTTCGACGTTCAGTCAGGGTTGGATCCGTGAATAAGAATTTTACCATCTTGAACATTGGCCATATAAATTGCATGCAAATCGACCAAAATGCCAAGATGACCCCGATAAAGAAAAAATGACTGATAAGATAAAGGGCAATCGTAAGGCTTATGAAGATTTTATAGAGGTACGAGCTAAACCCATAGACAATAAACCAACTGCTCTCACCTTTAGCGACGATGGGGGATGGTGTATGCTTCAAGCCTAGTAGGTAGTGTTTGACCAGATAAGCGTAGTAGGTGCGAGAACGCGTTCCAAGGTTGGGTATTTCCAGCCAGTCTAAGAAGACATAATACCCGTCAAAGCGAAGTAATGGGTTACCATTAAACAATAAGGTAGATACCCCACCAATAAGCATGACATTGAAGGCGAGTAGCTTGATAAGGCCAGGCTCGATAATGAGCCATACGCACAGTGCGATAAAACTTAAAGAGAGCTCGACCATAATACCCATGGCGCTCACGAGCATGCGCTCATGCTTGTCTTTTAGAGCCATGGTCTCAGAGGCTTCGACATAGGGCACAGGCATAAAGACAAGCAACATGAGTCCAATCTCGTGGACGTCTTTACCAAATCGTCTTAGAGCCAAGGCGTGGCCAAGCTCATGGAACAGTTTGACCACAGGGTAGACCATAAACAAAAGCAATAGATTCCAAGGATTGAACAAGTTGGTTTTGGCGTAGGCACCTAAGTCACCGGCATGCATAAGCCCCAAGATTAGCCCTAAAGCCATCACAAGGCACCAAAAGATAAAAAAGCTTTTTGAGAACAGGGGTTTAAACCATGGGAACATCGACTCGATCAAAGAGCTTGGGTTCCCCACCTTAAACCGAAGGGCTAAGGGGCCTAACAAGGGCTTGAGTTTGTCCAGGCGAGCCTTTTTCTTCCAGCGTTCGTACAACCCATCGACGTTTTGTGACTCGTTTAGGACCAAGAGGTTGGCCAATTGTAGGCGTGTCATCAATGCTAGAACATCGTCATGAGAAATTGGATGCTCATCATTGATTCTATTGATGATATCCTCGAGCCGGTTGAGTCCATTGAACTGGCTAATAAGCTCATAAGAGGCCTTGGTAAAGTAATAAAATTGATTATTGGCGCTGTCTTGTAGGATACACCAGGTGTTTTGACGATATTGATGCGCATGCCATGATACATGTGGCTGTAACTTGGGCCGTAGGTGAGCTATCTCAAGCCAGGGGTCGATTGCATCGATGGTCATACTTATCCCCTAGGGTGTCCACTTCCATAATTTAAAACGCAACCAGTCGATAAGCTCGTGGGTCCACACCCAAAGTCGACTAGCTTGACCCACCTCTATTTTCGCAAAGCCATGCATGCCGGGTCTCAAGGAGGCAACATCACCTTGGATGCTTGCTTCTATGCTGAACATACCAGCATTGTCTTGTTCGTGTTGAATGGTTGTAATGTTGATGATCTCAATAGGAATGCTTAGATGAGTCAGCGACGACAAGACAAGACTGCCCTTTTGACCGACTTTAATGGGGTGAACTTCATGATCATTGACTTTTATGATCACGCGATAACGATTGAGTGGGGCAATTTCAAATAAAACTTCTCCTTTTTTCACAGGCTTGCCCACTGATCGGGTTAGATCGCCTGCGACAATGACCCCATCAAAAGTAGCCGAAATGTCAGTGCGACTCAGTTTTTGTTCAATAAGATTGATACGAGCTTCTTTTTGAGCGAGCTGAGCTTTGATGATAGTACCCTCACTTGGATTAAGCTCAGCTAATGATCGGCGATATTGTTTTTTTAGTTCATCCTTATCGCCGATAAGCTCTTGTTGCTCGAGCATGAGCTCTTTATCATCGAGCTTTGCAACCAGTTGACCTTGTTCGATGATCTGACCGGCTCTGGCGTAGGATTCAGATACATAGCCTTCAAAAGGGGCTATAAGCGCGCGTTGCACTTTCCCTTGAACATGAGCCTCCCCACCTATCTTATGGGTGACGGGCCATACTAAGAAGGCCGACACTAAAAAAGCGCCTGTAGCCATACTCAAGTAGCGTAATCTTGATTGGGGTTTGAACAGCCATCGTCGAAACCTCAATGCATCTTTTTTAAAGATTGAAACTGAATTCAATGACTCTTGGTATTTTAGACTGAGCAGCGGTCCAAGCCACAGACCAAGGGATTCAAGGTTATCGCTTAAGTCTTTTTGATGAAGATTGGTCCCCTCAAACGTCAGGGCCCCAAAAGCTCCGTATTTGTCCTTAAGTAAAATCGTAACGATAGTCGGATGGCACTGACCATACCCCAGAGCATGGTGGGCTTGATGGTGCTCATCTTGCTTATCCCAGAAAACCGGCTGATTTGCCTCAAGAGCCTCAAGCATGGCTTTTTCAAGCTGCACCGATAGCTCGCTGTTATGAGGGATAGTGCTGCTGTTCGAGGTAGCAATCAGTTCAACCTGCCCTTTTTTAAACAAACCAAGACTTAGACGAGCGCAATGGTACTCTTGGTTGAGTAAGGCAATGGTGTTGATGGCGACTTTTTGAAAATCATCACAAAGTAAGATCTGTTGAATATGATCATGGGTAGATTGAGTGCTCTGTGGCGGAGCACTGGCACCAAGGACTAAAGCGAGCCATGCATTCCCCCACTGGATGAGCTTAAGCAAATCGGATTGCTGATTCTGATCGTTGGCTTTTAACTCAATGGCGACAACCCCGATGAATTGACCATCCAGGGTCAACGGATGGGCTGCGCGTAGGATGGACTCACTGTCATCGTGACTCATCATGGGGCCGACAAACATAGGGCTTTTTGCGCTTTGCACCATTTCAATATTGAGATCAAGCTCTTGATTCTTAGCCTCGTTCACATTGGGCCAACACGCCTTTATGGTTTTTGGCTCAAAGCACTCATGCTCGAGGATAACGCGAGCGTAGCGGGTATGAGGGATGGCCTGACACATCAATTGAAGCCACGTAGAGACTAGGCTTTGAACCATTGCCACTGTTCCGAGGGTATATTTACTATAAGTCTATGCAAAAATAGTAAAAATAGAGAACTATTCGACCCACAAAGATGCAAGCTAATTAGGTGAGTCTGTATAGCTTGACAGGTTCAAGGCGATAGATGGTTGCCAAGCTAGTCGTTCAAGTGAGCAGTTTACGGGAAAACAATGAGCCTAGAGTCTTTCGCCCTATCTTTTAACGTTTAGGGCTTGATGTCATTTTAGATTTGGCTTGTTCAAGTAGTTCTAGACACGTTTGCTGTTTTTTTGCACGCGCCAAATCAAAAGCATCATACCCATTATTATTGGTTATCTGCGGACAAGCACCATGCTCTAAAAGTAGCTTTACCACTTCAGATTGGCCTCTAACAACAGCCTCCATAAGGGGAGTTCTACCCTTCTCATCGGTGCTGTTAATGTCACACTGTGATGCTTCATAGTTGAGTAATAATTGAACAACCTCGACGCTCCCTGAAACGATACCATACGATAAAGCGGTAAGTCCTTCGTTATCAGTCTTCGTTGGATCAACGATTCCCTTTTTCAATAAGAATTCAGCGACATCAGAATGCCCACCGTGACAGGCCGCCATTAAAGCATCATACTTGTCATAGTATACACTTAAACCAATCCTGCTTTGCTCTTTCTCGTAGATCATTTTTACCAAATCAAGTTGACCTTGATACGCGGCAAGCATAAAGGGGGTGCGTCCTGCATCATCAGGTGTCAAAGGAAACCATTCTTGACAGTTCATGATCACCTCCACCATATCGGCGTTCCCTTGGATGATGGCCAGATGCATGGGAGTGCCATATCCCCATAGTCTAAAGTTTTCATTAATGTGACGGTTATACCCTGCATCCAGTAGGCTTTTCATGATGTCTGTACGGTTATATTTCAAAGCAATCATCAGGGTGTAAACTTTCGTCTCGTGATAAATGCCTCTTCTATCATCCATCGTCGTATGCTCGAGTAAAAAGTCAACGATCTTGCTATCACCGCTCACAATGGCATTAATCAACAGGAGGTCTTTTCCTTCTACATACTCTTTGAATAATTTCTTTTGTTTGACAATGGCCTCCAGCACGTCATAACATCCCTTGCGACAGGCGGACTTACATACATCAGGCTCAAGCTTCACGATGCGTTCCATTAATGATGGATTGTTTAAAAAGCTTTCAATGGCAGGCTTATCCCCTCTGGTCATGACTTCTTTCAAAAGAATAGCTAAACAATAAACCTCAAGGTCCGAGAGCTTGTTTAATGGGGTGAGCCCCTGAACCAAATCACGGCCATACTCGGGCGAATCATCATCAAAAAAAGCCAACCAATAGAGCGTGGTAAGTTTGATCTTTTGACGGATATTGCTCTCATCATCGATGGCTTTTTTGAAGTCACTCATATAATTGTTGGAAAATAGATGCTTGGGCCTAACTTTAACACCAACACTTTCTATGAGTCGTTGGTATTTTAGATAGGTTTTAACCGATTTCCAGAGTGAGGCTTCGTGTAAAGCGTTCTCATCCGATCTGAATTTCTCAAAGTGATTCAATGCCTGTGATTCAAACCAATCGGCAATCACATTTAAGTCCATCGACATATCCAGAGCGTTTGCATTTTGAAGTATGGAGTGCCCTTCGTCGTTGACAATAATATCGACTCCATACTTTCTCTTATCGCGCAATAAAAAGACAACGGACTCGACCTCAGTTAAGTTTTTATCTTGAAAAGGTTTGGCCTCTTCAACCAGTTGACGATAACAGCCTAGGTTAAGGAGATCATTGTAGTGAATGATTTTTGTCTCGGAAGAGACTTTTACTTGAACAGGCAAAACAATGCCTTGAGCCCCTGCATACGTGGACGCTTCTTGATAGTCTTTTGCGACATAAGTGCCAGGCCCATAAATGGCCGCACCTGACTCTTCGGTGCTTGTGATGAACCCACCTCTCAATATATTCATGCCACCCGCTACCGACGTTCCGTGGTAGACTTGCCCCTCGTCCGTGTAGTTTGAAAGGTAGTCTTGCTCATTCATGAGAAGTTCTTTGATCTCTTTGTAATGCTTCCCTTCTAATAAAGATTCGTCCACCTGAACTTCTGGTGTGGTTTGTAAGAAACGGGGCAGCAAATGATTAAGTCGATTTGAGTTTTCATCCTGAACGCCAAGCTTCAAGAGCAAACGAGCAATTTCTAGTCCTTTTGCCATAGGTGTACCGCGCTCACGATAAGCACGATTCGCCCCTCCACCAAAGTTAGCATTTCTAATCATCTTTGCGTATTGCGCGACAGCATCATCATCGATTTGATGAGTTTTTTCGATGGCGATTAACATGGCTTCTAACTCTTCCATCAGCAACGTATCATCTTTAAGATTTAAAAACGGTATCTCAATAAGAGGCCTAAGCCCACGAATTGCTTGCTTTTGTGAAGAGGATTGGCCTTGTTTGGGTGAAACATACTCATAAAACCCTTGCAAAAAATCTTGAATTACTTCATCTTGGCCTTTTGCAAACTTGAGCTCCATTGGTGCTTTTTTCATGGACACCAGATGCATGTTACGAATATTCAATGGTGCTTTTTGAGGATCTTGGCCTTCCACATGAACAATACGTTCATCTTCATCTGAGGTTCCCTTGGGGTTGATGGTCAAAGCCAAGGCATCTAGCATGCTTCCACCTTGCTTTAACACCCGATTAAGTTGGTGTTCGTAGTCTTTTACATCCGCAGCGGGCAAGATAGATCCTTTCATCATATCCTTGTTGTTTCGAAGACCGGCCGTATCTTCAACCGAGTTGATGTAGTCTTTAAGCTTGAATGCGACTCGCTCGGCTGCTTTTTTTTGTGAGTCTGAAACTTTTTGACCTTCGCTGATCACTGAGTAGAACACGTCAATATCACTTCCTACTCCCAGCACAAAAGGGGCAACAAGCTGCTCATCATCCAGCCCATCTCGCCTGACTCTTTGCTCCATCATTGCTTTTGTGCTGGTAAATAGCATCGACTTTCGTTTTGCCTGCTCTCTCACGACTTTCTCAATCGCTTTATTGTTTTTGTCCGTTTGTTCTTGACTAACATCCTTGGTGGGGGTATTCGCTTCAATAGCATCCCTAACCGTCCTATCGACAAGAGCGACAAGCTTCTCATCAAGGTGTTTTCTTGCATCCTTATCTTTACTGATGGTTTTATACATATGAGCAAGCAACGTACGCACCACACCACCGGCAAGATTAAGCTCTAAAGTGAACGGTTCGAGCGATGGTCTTTCATTAACTTCCTCTTCACACAAACGCTCACTAAGCTCGACGAGATCGCTCAAGAAGTTTGACGTGGATACTTTCTTTGCTTTTAATTGTTTTACATCAGCGTTCGCGTCAAGATAATCGTCTGGCTTATAATGGGGATAGCTCAATCGAGAAACGACCGATGCCATAAAGTGCGCCACTAAGCACTCTGATTGCTCTCTTTGAGTAGTCTCAATGAGCTCTTTGAACGGATTATCAAAAAAATCTTCGGAGTTATCATGAGAGAAAGTGGACGACACCTGGCTTTTGGGCCCATCCTCAACAAGGGGCTGCAAAGCTCCAAGGTCACCGTCTTCATGAATTTCGGGCATCTTAAGAACCTCATTATATTATGGATTCTTAATTGACCTTGTTGAACGTAAAAAGTTCAAGCACACCCTTATGATTGCATATGCACGCTATATGCAAATTTCCAAGATGATTTGATTGAGCGTGAGGATTCAGTGAATGGCAAATCATGCGCCAAATAAGCGATGCCACCAGTAACTGAGGCGATGTTTGCGTTTGAATGATTTCATCACCTCCATCGTCACCATTTCCTTTCGCCCGCCTACCCCTTCTTCATGAATACGAATGCTCGGGTTATGGTTGATTTCTAAAATAATGCCATTGCCAGTCGCCACAGGCATGCTCATAGACTGACACAACACATCAATTCCGCACCATTCAAGGTTCATAAGCTTAGTCACTTGACGAAACAGAGCCTTATTTTCCGCGCACATTTTTTTAGATTGACACAAGATGGTACCGCCCCGTGAGGCATTACAGGCGTAGCCAAGTTGAAGTGTTTCCCCTTCCATTAACACATCCGTTTTGACTTTTTTAGCCAATTGCAAACACTGGATAGCGTCCACATCCCACTCAATGGGTGCATAAAATCCTGATTGAGTGGCACGTTTTTGGTTGGTCATCTCGACTAAATGCTCGATAGAAGAACGACCATCACCAACAATTTGGGCCGGAAAGCGTTCAATGACTGAGACAACCTTACCTTGGAACATCAACACACGAAATGCCCGAAGGCCTGTATGATACTCTTCGATCAGTAAATCAAAGTGGCCCTCGAATAGGCGCTTGCAATGCTCGTAGAGCGATTGTACATTCAGAACATTGCAATGAACATCGATACCAAGCCCTGCCCAGTAAGCCGGTTTCACCACCAGTGGGTACGTTAAGGGCTTGGTGATTTCGATAAGATGTTCTAATGACAACTCATCTTTCATGATCGTGGCAAATTTAGGCACGGGAACGCCCTCACCGCCCAGCAGTCGGTGAGTGGCCGATTTGTTGGCCGCCATGATAGCGCTGATGGAGAGATTGCATGGAGTCGTTGATCCAGCAAAATAGTAATGCTGGCCTCCTATATCAAGAGAGAAACCATCGATGGACTCTAACTTACGTACTGGCATCCCAAGCCGGATACCACTGTTGTAATAAGCAATCGTGTTCGGGTCCAATCCATGTCTCCTTTAAGTCCAATGATTACCAGTGTAAACCATACGCCGACCATGATTCACCCATATAAAAGCATGAATCATCATCGAACGCCTGTGGTCATAATCAGGTATTAATCATCGCAGATGATAGACGCAAAAAGCGGCTTCTTTTAAGCCCGCAGCCGCAAAGTGTTCGGGAATCTCCGCCACTTTCTCATGCATCAAGGTCGTAGCTTCTTTCATACTGTACAACAGATCTACTTCTTTTGTACGTACTGAAAAAGGAGGTCCAGACATTTGATCTTCAGGGTATTCAACACAAATGAGCAACAACGGAGAATGCGGGACAAGTTCGAGCATTTTACTCGCGTAAGAGGCTCTCATATTCGGGGGTAAAGCAATGAGTGAGGCTCTATCGTATACCCCATCAATCTTGCCTAGCTGATCACCATTTAATGAAAAGTAGTCACCACACCACAGGGTTATGCCCTGGGATTGAAAAACATCGTAATCCCCCTGTTGTATGACTTCATATGGAATGTGATGTTCCTCAAAAAAGGCTTCGCAGGCAGATTTGGATAACTCAACCCCACTTACTCGAAAACCTTGGTTCCTTAACCAAACCATATCGATGCTTTTACCGCATAAGGGCACAAAAACATGAGCCCCACTGGCCAACCCAAGCTTAGGGAAATGCTCAACCAAATAAGCACTCGGCTCTTGCTGATCGAACTCGGTATCATTTGTGCGCCAGCGCTCTAACCAATATTCTGATTCCATATTTGCCTCGCTCAAAAGTTTGAGAGTGTACCCTCGTTAACGCTTTGTGGAAAGCTTCAAGCCCTTATTGTTCCACCTATTACCAAGGAATAGGCTGAGTGTCTCTGAAAAAACCGCCTGATGGCCCATCCTTTTCTAAGGTAACGGCCAGCGGCCCATACAATGCCGCGAGCGCCTTCAGCTAAAGAGCGTGGCGCCATTTGCCCCCCCCATATTACTGGCTACCCAACCAGGGCATGCCGAGTTTATTTTGATCCCCTTAAGAGGCAAAAGCTCACATAAGTAGACGGTTATCCCATTCATGAGCGTTTTGGATAATCGATAGGCAAATACGTTTCCAGGATTTGGATTTAACTCACCGGCCCCTGAGGACACATTTACGATGTTAGCACCTTGATTAAATAGCGCTTGTAGAGCCTGCACCTAGCGTAAAACACTAAGTGCATTGGTGTTGATGGTCCTTTCAATCACTTCAAGCTCAACGTCAAGTCCATTTGGCTGCTCACACCAACCGCCATCAGGACTATCAAAAATAACGCCTGCGTTGTTAACAAGCGCATCCAATTGAATTCCCATAGAATCAAAGTCTGATTTGAGTTTCTCAACATGGTTTGGATTGGTCACATCCAACTCAATGCCCGTCACTTGATGACCTTTTTGCAAGAGTGATTCGATGCTTGGCACTCAAGTTTCTTGCGCCCATAAAGACGTGATAGTCCTGCTCGGCCGACTGTTTTGACACTTCTAACCCCAAACCACGATTTGCTCCAGTGACTAAGGCATTTTTTTCAGACATTTATGACTCCAATTACCTACAAGTGGGATTTTTATCATGTATAATGTAACCATTGCGTTGGGCAATCAAGGTTATTGTTCAATGCAAAACAATCTTTCTGAAAGGATGGGTTGTCTTTTTTAAAACGAATGGTTTATCATTCAAAAAGGTCATTAATCAAGGAAAGCATCATGAAAAAATTATTTGCGCCTATCGCACTTTGCCTATTAGTTCTTACTGGTTGTAGCCTTTGTGGTACTCCAGACCATCATCATGGTAAAGGCGGTGAAGTCGCAGATCCAATGTACAAATAAGTTCATTGTGATTTAAAAAAAAGGCCAAGCATTAGCTTGGCTTTTTTTTTGTCTTGATGGTCCACTTAAATCAAATCAGTTTTCTAAAAGCTCCCATCATCTAATCAGCTAAACGTCGAAAAAATAACCGCACTGTGGGTTCAATGATCCTCATGATTTGAATACCTAGTTTTTTAACTATTGAGTCGGATCGCCGATACCTTATAAAAGGTATCAATACGGCGAACACGTGGAATTTCATTCAGTGCAATTAATGTTAGGGTTAGGCTTATTCCTGTTTGGGGTAAGATTCCTGGCGACCTACATTCGCTCTGTCTTCACTAAATCTTTTCGTGCACGTATTCAACGTTGGGTTCAAAAAGAAATCCTCGGTTTTTTCATTGGGGCTGGCCTCATCACCATCACTCAAAGCGTTACCGCGCTCATCATGGTCATTATTGGGATGGTCAAAACCAATGTGATACCTAAAAACAAAGCGCTTGCTCTAATCCTCGGGGCTAACATCGGCTCCTACTTTATGATTTTCTTATTGTCCATTGATTTAATTACGGCGGTCACGGTCGCTCTTGGGATCTCCGGTATCATTTATGGGTTAAGCAAGAGCCGCAGTTTTGAGGTGGCATCAGGCACCCTATTTGGGATTGGTTGTTTATTCTATGGACTTTACAACATCCAGTTGGGGGCAACGCCACTGGCTCAGGATATGACGCAGGCAGGTGCACTCATCGCCTTTGCCAAAGAATATTACGCGGCTACCTTTTTGTTAGGGGTAGTTCTAGCGTTGATAAGTCACTCCTCCATTTTTGTGGTTGTGCTTGCCATCTCTCTGGCAAAAAGTGGTCTGTTTGAGCTTGAGCATCTGGTTATGATTACCTATGGCTCGAGTGTGGGGACTGGTATCTTACTTCAGTTAGAAATGCGAAGAGCAGAGGGAGAGGTTCGACAATTGGTTCACTACCAGCATCTCCATAAATTCTTTGGGCTTGTCATACTTATCCCGTTGTTTTTTATTGAGGTCCTTTTTCATGTTCCCTTGTTGATCCATCTTTCAACCTTAATTTCGGACAACATTGGGATGCAGGCCACTTTTGTCTATTTTGTGTTGAATGCGACGCCCTTGTTATTCATGATCCCCTTACATGGTCAAATAAAAGCCTTTCTTGAGAAAAACTCCGCCAAAAGCATTGAGGACATCTACTCCAAACCACAGTTTCTCACCGATACGAACTTACTCGAACCTTCCATCGTTCTCGACTGTATCGAGCTCGAGCAAATAAGAATCATGCGAACTTTAACGATGTACATGGATGAAATGCGAAGAAGCGGTAATCTTCAAAACATTCATGAACTTGCCAAATCAACCAACACCCTAAGTAAGGCCATTCGTGAAGAGATAGGCACACTCGTTCAAAAGAAAAAGCTAAACATTGAAGATTACACGCGACTTAATGATTTATTGGTCATCCAACACATCATTGAACAATGCTACACAAGTTTAATGAACCTCTCAGAGTCTTTATATAAACTTAAAAAAAATCATAAATACAATCATCTCTATCGGGCTGCCATTGAGAGTGTGGATGTGATCACCATGATGGTCTATGATCATATTCAAGAACCTACTCAAGAAAATTTTGATCTTTTAGAGCAAGTCATTGTCAGCAAAAATGGCGGCGTCAACAAAATGCGAGAGCTCTATCTCAACGACAGCTCTCTTGAAAACATTGATGCCAGAGCGGGAGTCTTGCCTGTCATTAATACCTGTGAAATCATCTACTTCCTGTTACTCGATTTCTCAAAAAAATACGCCAAGTACGCAAAAAGCATTTAGCACGTGCACCGTCATTATTGCAAAGGGTTGTTCGCTGTGGTTGAGATAAATTGTTCAACAAACCCCTGCCCCTTATGGGTACCACGGATATCAACGCTGCCTTCCCAATAAGGGATGCGACCATTATTCCATTGATGATCCATGCGAGCAATCACCTCAATATCCAGACTCCTTTCAGGGATGCTTATCTGCCATCGAGTGCCATAGTCAACCCCAATAGGGCTTGTCCATTGACTGATAGCGTTGATGGTAATCTTGGAAAAATCTAAGGGGTTGCTCATGCCTTGTTGATTAATGAACGTTACGTAATTATTTGGGTCCATCGTACCATCGGCTCTTAGCATGCGATAAATCATAAGCTCAGTTCCATCGTCAAATTGCAAGGCAAACCAACTCCAACCGACCTGGGACTCATCCAGCACACTGGTGCTCCACTCGCGATCAAGCCACCCTTGGCCTTCCAGCGTCAAAGCCTCTTGGCCTGAGGATAGTGTCCCCTTGAGTTGATATCGAGGAATCGTATAGTAATATGAGGCATTCCCTGGAGTCTGACCTTTTTGAGAGTACCCACCCTGACCATGCAAGACGATGGGCTTTGGATCATCGAGTATCAAATCAATTGCATAGTCATCGACCGTATACTTAAGATGCATGGGAAAAAATGACTCACTCGTGCTTTGTAGGTGCCAATGCTTTATCCATGATCTGAACGGGGGATTTGTGACTCCAGCCAGCCCAAATGAATCTCTTGCATAAAGCTCATTAAAAATAAATTCTTGTCGAGCGGGACGGATCAAAGTGGCATGCCCCATGTAAACATGATGCATCGTCCAACTCTCGGGTAACGTTGGACTTGGCTTAAGACCAAAACGAAACAACGTAAATTGCCCGGAAATTGGCTCTTTGAGATCTGTGTGAGCGTTGTAGGTAAGATACCACCACTCAACCTGATATTGATCATGGGAGCCATGATCGGCAGGAAATGAGAAAGCCCTCGGGCCTAACGCTTTCTCAAAACCAGCCAAGCAAGTCTGAGTGCCAAAAAGCAGGACAAAGAGGAGGAACATACCATGCCTGGATAACGATGAGTTATTCATGCGCCAGCGCTCCATAAGCTCTTTTTTGGACAAGATAAGCGCATGCATACCCTGAGGCTATCATCAAGCACATGACAATCCCTCCAATCATGAGATACTCACCCACCGGTAAGTGCATATCAATGCTCCAGCCAAAGGCTCGTTTATGAACGAGCGATAGCAGAAAGTAACCCACGACCGTGCCTGCGACTAAGGCGATTAGATAGCTCAAAGCACTAATCATCCCCATTTGGATCATGGACAGACGCAAAAATTGTCTCTTAGTGACACCAAGGGTATGAAGTAATGCTCTGAGCTTGGTTTGTTGCAGTTGAAGCACTAAAAAAGCAGACAACATCCCCAAGACCCCAATAAAGACTAAAAGCGCTTTAATTGTATTTAAGATCGCAAAGGTCTGATCAAAAATCTCTAAAGAGACATCAATCACAAATTCCTTATCGTAGACTCGACCACCGCCAATCGCCTTCACGACGGACTCATGATCGGTGGACTCCTTGAGGCCAAGGGTATCAGGCACAAAGGGTTCGTAAGCCTTCTCAAAAGCACTTGCATGCATCAAAACCGTGCCTTGTTCACTGCCATAATCTTGATAGACAGCTAGAATAGGAAAGCGATGTTCCGAAGGCATACTCAGCATGTCACCAACCGACAACTGGTTTTGATAAGCAAAACTTTCACTTAGCCAAACCCCCTGCCCGGTTTGAAATCCAGATTTGGCACTGAGCAGATCCGTATTGGTTGACAGCAGCGTATAACCGTCGAGATCAGATTGTTCTAAGTCAGTGATGATCCATTGAGCGATGCGACTTTGAGTTAAAAAATCGAGGGTTTTATAGCCGATGACCGATTGAGTGTCTGGGGCGATGAGTAAATCTTGTTTTACCGTGGCATAATTAAAGTTAGCCGGTAATTGACCCACATAGATATCCGAGGTGAGACGTTTATCAAGCCATTGGGTAACCTCGATCCGAAATGAGCCCAACATAACGCTCAATCCAATCATCAAAGCAATGGTCAGCATCAATGAAGTGACGCTTGCAAATAAATGATTGTTTTTATGACGAAGGTGAGCGCTGGCTAACATCCATAAGGGACGCCGATTTGATGCAAAAAAAGACAGGATAAATTGACTCCATGGGATTGAAAACAAGGCGCAAACGATCAACCAGATCCCAATCAAGACAAAGCCAAAGACTAAATCTTGTGTTAAAACAACGCCACAGACTCCAAGCAAGAAAAGCCCAACCATAAGCATGATAGCGTTTGATCGTGCCAAACGCGGCATCGTTTGGTTAAACAAAACGCTGATCCCTAGCACCGAAAAAGCCAAGACTCCAGTTTTAAGGGACGTAAGCCAAGAAAGCGAGTTGACCGTTGTGACGGTTTGATAATAATGGTTGTTGATCAATTGGTTGATCATGGGCTGAATGGGGCCCGAGAGCCCATAGGCTAAAAGCAGTGAAAAGGCTGTGACCACAAAGACGATGATCCCAAACTCTAAGCTCTGCCATCGCTTCAATAGACTCTTTTGCACCCCAAGCACATACAGCTTATGATGAAGTTTGTGTTTTTCATGCAAAATGAACCGCATGCTAGCCACAATAAGTGCCAGTGACACCACCAAAGAAATCAGACTTGCGGCCAAAAGGTTGATAAACAATGAGCGAGTCATACGTTCTTGGACTTGAACTTGAGTTGGCCCATCTAAAACGCTAAGCCCAAGCTCTTCAATCAAGCTCGTATCCTTATCGGTTAATGAGGTGTCGAGCACCAATATTTTGCTCAATGGTTGGCGCTCAAACCATGGGGCGATCGTTCCAATATCGCCCAAGATCACATAGCTGTGCTGATAAGGCTCACCCTCAAGAATATTCATGGATGAAAGGTCTTTTTTTACATCTTGGACCAACAACTCATACCCGGTATCTAGGGCATCATAAACCCTGGGAGACACCCAAATCCCATCGACTTGGTTGGTTTGATTAAAATCCCCCTCACTAAGAAGGGCCACCATATCAAGCCCAACGACTTGCACTTGGATGGCTTGATCTGTCCTGCCCATCGTAAGTGTGGCTTGCTCATCCATCATGGCCACCCCATGCAAACGGGTCTCTTTCGAGAGTCGAACATACGCAGATGGGGCAATGTTGCCCGTGGGAGATACAAGTTCATACGCAAATTGGTTTTGCAGTTGGGTTTGCGCAATCGATTGTTGACGTTTTGTGTTTTCAATCAAGGTGTCAATCAGAGCAAAGCCAGTCAGGCCTATAAGAATGCTGAACATGAGAAATGCATATTGCCAACGATGCTCAAGCCAAAAACGTAAGAATATCGTGCGGACACTCATTGGGCGCCTACTGTATGCAAAGCGCCCTCTTTGAGCTCATATTGAAACTTAGCCATGTTGGCCAAAGCGTTAGAATGGGTCACCAAAATTAAGGTTTTCTTCTTCTTTTCCACCATGTCTAATAAAACCTTAGCCACCGCATTCCCGGTCTGTTGATCAAGATTACCCGTAGGCTCATCCGCCAAAATGATGGGAGGCTCAAACGCTAAAGCCCTTAAAATACCAACGCGTTGGCGCTGGCCCCCTGATAACTCGTAAGGGTACTTGTTTAGGATATGATCAATTTCAAGCAAGGAGGCTAATTCGTTCACGGCGTCTAGGCTTGGGCCCAAGCCATTAAGTCCAAGCATAAACTCCACATTCTCCCGAGCGCTCAACGAGTCAATCAAATGATAGTCTTGGAACACATACCCAATGGTAGAGCGCCTAAACACCGTAAGCTTGGAGTCACTCATGGTCGTTAAGCGATGATCATGGACCACGATTTGTCCTTGCTCAGGCACAACGAGGCCACACAGGCAATTTAACAGGGTGGTTTTGCCACTGCCGCTTCGACCAATGATGGCTACACTTTGATTTGGGGCCACATTAAGCGATAAGTTTTGCAGTACCGCATGAGATTGGTTACCATCATAGAAAGATTTATAGGCATTTTTGATGGATATGATGCTTTGCATATGGGCCTTTTTTTTGAATGATCATATCATAGTTTATATCCCGTAATTAGGTAATATCATGTCACGAGTTATTGTCCTTTGTGCTGCTTTAGTCATCGCTTTTGCTGCGTTTATTACATACAGTTTAGTCATCTCAGATGTACCCACTCCTGAATATCGAGTCATCAAATCGGCCGGTCCTATTGAAATACGCCGATACCCAAAAGTCTTGGTCGCTGAAGTGGAAGTCCAAGGGAGTCAAAAGCAAGCCATCGGTGAAGGATTTAAACTGCTCGCCGATTACATCTTCGGCAATAACCTAAGCACACAAACCATTGATATGACCGCTCCAGTCACTCAAGGGGAAAAAGTAGCCATGACGGCACCAGTGCAACAAACTCAGCTGGAAAACAATCGATGGGTGATCCAGTTCTTTATGCCGCCAAGCTTCACTAAAGAGACCCTTCCAACCCCCAACAACGAGCAGGTCAAGATTAGCGAACGTCCTGGGCTGAATCTAATCAGCATTCGTTTTAGCGGCATGGCAAGCGCATCCAACTTTAACAAACATCAAAAAAAGCTCGAAGCCTACATTGAAAAAGAAGACATCGACGTGGCCCAAGGACCTATCTATGCTTATTACAACCCTCCATGGACGTTTCCATGGCTCAAAAGAAATGAGATTCATTTTATCTTGAAAGAAACCAGGGCGAATGAGACCTCCACCCAGTCAAACCAAGACAAAGAACCCGTCTCACCCCAGATAAAAGATGATCTTCCAAAGGCCGATGAATCCGCGCAAGAGCCACAAACACCTCGCGCCGATAGCATTCAAGAATTAGTCGGTGATGGCTATCAAGACACACAACAAGCGGGTGAGCGGCCATCTCAACGGCAAAACGATGCGACAGACGAGTCAAATTAAGTCAATTAACTTTATTTTATAGCCCTTCTGAGCTAAGTATGACTTAAGTTTTGTTTCTTAACTAATTGTTCGTTAGAATACGGATAAATTTTTACCGTATTTAAAGTCATGCTCACAAAAGGCCCCTCCACCACAAAAACAGAAAGCATCGAGGCCATCTATACTCGTCAAGTCGAACAGTGTGAAACGGCCAATGAGCTTCTCGCTCTTATCTTGCGTATCCATATGGAGTGTGACGGTGACTACCCCCTTTTTCCAGGCAAGCCATACAGACTTGATGAGGTTTTATCCATCACTAAAGCGTTCCTAGATCCGAAAAATCGAGATCAAACGCTTTTTTATCAATTGCCCCAAAGGTTTGGCATCCACCTAAGAGCTCTTGGTATTAACCTTAGTCAGCTAAACCTAAGTTTGGACACTCCGACGCTCACGCCCAGCGAGCGCGTTGAAAAAAAACGTTTTAAGCCATTATTCATCATGAAAAAAAGCCGAGATAAACACGGGAAGTTGTTGTCATCACAGGTTAAAAAAATGACGAGTGCTTATCCAATATCCGGTGATCGAACGAAAGAACTTAGGGAAGTGCTTGATTTTGAATATGGCTGCCATATTAACGGACAAAAGTACATCATAGAAAGGGATGTCAATTTTACCACGGTGACTGGTTCCTTTGTATCCCCACTCATCGGAGAAAATTCAGAGTTCATTCTAATCGAGCCAAGATCACCGGGGCTTCATAACCTTACCATGCAATACCAAAGAATGGTTGAAGAATATGATTTTACACAGCTCAATGCTTATCTTCTTCTCATTATGGGTAAAACGCAAGATGTCATGCACACCAACAGTTATCATGCGTATCGGCCTGGCTCCCCAAGATACAAAGAACT
>CAYNJF010000041.1:0-18683 GCA_964397555.1 uncultured Francisellaceae bacterium | reverse complement strand
GTTGCTAAAGGATAAGTGACCTGATCTTCTACTACTTGAGGCGCTTGACCTGGAAAAGATGTTTTTATAATCACTTGAACATCGGATAAGTCTGGGATGGCATCTACTGGTGTTGTTTTTAATGAATAAATCCCAAAAACAAACAAAAATACTGTGGTTGTTATCACAATAAATCGATTATTAATGGACCAACGTATAATGCTGTTTATCATGTTTACATTACCCTTAAAGAGGTTAATCCCTTACATAACGTGGATTTGAGTTATTAACATTTCTTCTTCTTTCATAATAAAGATGAAGTGAATGTTATCCCCTTCTGATAAGTTACTTATATCAACTTGCTTCTCAACTAAAATTTCCATTTTCATCGCTGGCATTTCTATTTCTGGTATTTCCTGATGCTCTAACAATAGAGTATGTTTCTCTTTATTTATCTTCTTGACGATGCCCATAGCCATATATTCTTTAAGCTCAACCTTTTTAGGTTCCTCATCTCCATTCATCCTTGAGAATGAGGCTTTAATATTTGATTCCGAATCGATTAAGAACTGAGCAGTTGTCACAACTTTATCACCTTGTTCAAGACCAGATAAAACCACATAATCATCACCCGATTGATAACCAATTTTGACTGGCTGCGGACGATATAAACCTTCACCAAGAGATAGTATAACTCTGTCACCCTTACCTGCTCTTATAAGTGCTGTATTTGGTATTGTAAGCACATCTTCCATTGGGCTTGCATGGATGTTAACATTCGCATACATATTGGGTTTGATAAGAATGTCAATGTTAGGAAATGTTATCCTAACTCTTAATGTATGTGTTTTCTTATCTAAAGATGGGTAAACATAATCGACCATCCCCATCCATTCCTTTGAAGGCATATAAGGAAAGGTTGCCACTGCATGCTGTCCAACTTCTACCAAATTAGCATGGCGTTCAAACACTTCAGCAATCACCCAAATGCTAGATAAGTCCTCTATGCTCATAATCTGTTTATCCGGTTTTACATACATGCCTTCGCGAACAGATAAACTAGATACAATACCTTGCTGATTTGCAAAGAACTTAATCTCATTCTTAACTTTCTTGGTCTCTTTCAGAGTCTTAATTTGATCTGGCGATATACCTAAAGTTTCTAGCTTTTTCTCACCAGCTTGAATTAAATCTCTATTATTTGAGTTAAGTGCTAATACATATTCTTCTTGAGCTTGAACTAATTTAGGAGAATAGAGTTCAAATAATAGTTGCCCCTTCTCAACTTTTTCTCCAGTTGTTTTAACAACGAGGTTTCGAATCCACCCATCAACATAGGTTGTAATATGCTCAATCTTGTTTTCATCTACAGTTGCATAGCCAACGGTGCTAATCGTTTTTGAAACATTGCCTCTTTTAGCTTCAGCAATTTTTACACCTAAGTTGTTTTCTACTTGTGGTGAAATTTTAACAGCAATATCATCAACAATTTCATCTTCCTCATAGACAGGTACCAAATCCATACCCATAGGTGACTTACCTGGTTTATCTCGTCTATAATTTGGATCCATTGGTGCTACCCAATATTTAACTTGGCGATCTGAACCTTTTGCCTCACCACTTTTTGTATCAACTCGCTCACTAAAAAGAAATTTCCCCCCAAGAATACCAAGGATAAAAACCCCAACAATAATACCTAAAGCGACTCCTTTATTATGCATTTTCACGATTCCCCATTAGATATAATAAGTTGATGTGGGCTTTGTCTCTATCTATTCTTGTCTTTACAGTTGCAATCATCGTGTCAAGCTCTCGAACATAACTTCGAGCCACCGTTGCAAAATCCGAATTACCATTTCTGTAAGCTAACATTGTCGCCTGAGAGTATTGCTTTGCTTGAGGGCCAAGCTTGTTAGTGTAGAGAGTAAGATTTGATGAAAATTGTTTCCATTTTGAATACTCCTCTTCTAACGTTCTTAATAACTCTTTATGATCAATATCCTGCTTTTCTTGAGTCTCGACGAGAGATTCTTTTGATGCTAAAACTCTTCTATCTTGTCGGTTGGCTCGAAAAAATGGCAAATCCATTTTCACGTTCATTGAAACAAAATCAGCTCTTCGAGAATCATCTATATTACGTCCTTGACGAAATCCATAAGCTAAACCGGTCGTGAAACCAGGTTTATATTGCTCACATGCCCATTTAAGGTTGCTCTTAGCTGAAGCAATAGTTGCGTTGTCTGCCGCTAGAATCGGGTGTTCATGTAGTTGTATTTGTAAATCTTTAAATTCCGCTAATTGTGGTAAGGTAGGGTATAGTGATGAGTATGACTGCCCTCTATATTCTTGACCTATCCAGCGTAGTAAATTTGCTTTAGCAACATCAATATTCTTTTCAACTTCAGTAATACGAACATCTAATTCGCTTAATTCAAGTTGTGCTCTAATAACGTCATGTTGTTGAGCCTTATTGTTTGCTAACAAGGACTCAGTAACATCTAAAAGATCAGCAAATACTTTTTTCTGTTCATTTGTTTTTTCTAAGACTTTTTGCCAAAATAATAGTTCGAACCATGCTAACCTAACGTTTTTAGTAATTTGAAGCTTCAAAGTTTCTTCAAATTGTTTGGTTGCCAAGGCAAGGTGTTCTTTTTTCTCTCTTGAATATTTTAGTGACCTGCCCTTTGGAAAACTCTGCTGTAGTCCTATTTGGATTTGAGTCATAGGCTCTTGATCAAAATCAAAGGAGTCAGTAGGTAGATTCATTATCCCAGCTGTAAACATCGGATCTGGTAATTGAGAATCAGCAATGGCTTCTTGGGAAAGTTTATTTTGATTAGCAATTGTTTTTCTAATCTCAGGTGCATTTCTTAAAGCAGCATGCACTGCACCATTTAAATCCATTGCAAGTAATTGAGCATTACTACATGACAGCACAGCTAATAGAAATAAGCTTTTCAGCTTATTTGCACTAAAATATCGCATAAATTAAACAGCCCTTTAACAAGTAGTTTACTGAATATGTTATATCTTAGTATGTCATACTTGGTTGGTGATATAGAGCAGAACTTACTATTTTGCTTAAAATGGACGTTTAGTCACTGAGGACTCTTGAAATGAAATATATCTTACATACAATCATTTTTGTTTTGTTTCTAACAAACTCTGCGTTTGCGCATGATGGACTTCATAAAAATGTACTGAGTGAAGATGAAATTTCAATCAAAGCTAGAGATATTGTTTCTTTAGCTATCAGTAAAAAGAAAATTGATAAGCTTTGGGCTAATTCTCAAATTGTAGAAGCTCAAACCAAAATTACCAACCACTCTGATGAATGGGTCATTAAACTTATAAGCCCTGCTGAAAACTCAAAACAAACCGAGCTTTACCTGTTCTTTACACTTGATGGTGAATTTTTGGCCATGAACTATACTGGCAAGTAGCAGTTAGAATGCTTATTTAAAAGGAATTTGAATGTTATCTCACCCCTTACACCCAATTTTTGTTCACTTTACTGTTGGATTAACAGTGACGGCTATTTTAACTCACTTTCTAGCTACCATAACAACTAACAAAGGTTGGAAACAACCATTACATATCAGCTCCTCTTGGATGTTCATTACTTCGGCAATAGCAACAATTTTTACATTAGTAACTGGATACTTACAGTTCATTTCGGTTGAACACGACGCAGGCTCCCATCTCGCAATGGTTAGTCATAGATATTGGGCTATAGCTACAGGTTTAGTCCTCTTCATTGTTGCAGCTTGGAGCGTAAAGCGTTTTAGAAGCAATGACTATTCAAGCATCTTATTCCATTTCATTCTTCTAGCACTTTTAGGAACCTTGTCCGTCACAGCTTATAAGGGTGGTAGCCTCGTTTATGATTTTGGGCTTGGAGTAAAATCGACACCTGAGTTAAGAAAAATACAAAAAGAATCAGGGATTAATCATCATGATAGTATCTTTGATCCTGGGGAAGTAACACATGATGATGGGCATAATCATGAACATTAGCCGATAGAATGATTATTTAAGCTCTGCAATTCTTGTTGAAAACAACTTTGCCTCTTTTTTAAGCTTATGTTTTAAAATAGCTGGACCAATGAATGGAGGAACCCAAAATTTAGGTTCGATTTCTGCATGATATTTTATATACGTCACTCCGTTTATGTTTTTAATTTCCCAAGTCATCAATCCATATTTAAAGTCGCTATGTTCGTCTAGTGTAACCGCTTTGATATACTTAGCATTGTGATAAATCTTCTGAGTATTAACAGCCTTTTTACAAAAAAATAGTACACAGTTATAAAAATGAGTCTTCACCAAATCATAATCATGATGACTCTCTAAAAGATAGGAATTTGTAACCGAAGGTAAAAGGTCTTTCAAACTTGAGTAATTTGTTAATGTCTCAACAATAACATCTGGGGAAGATTGCACCTCCACAGTATAATTTACATAATATCTTTTGTTTTTGTATTCAACGCTTGTTTGATCTGAATTATGCTTAATGTTTGCATGAGCAGTGCTTAACAGCAATAATAATGTTGTAAATAAAAATATAATATGGGAGGTTTTCATCTATAGCATAATCCTTTATAGCTACAATAAAACAAACACAGGATTTATTAATTGGCCCATACGAACAGTCTAACACACATATTAACTTTGGGTTGGGAACTTTAGTATCGCTCTAACACCGCTACAGCCCTTTCCTTCTGCTCAGGTGCCAAATGAGCATATCTCAGGGTCATCTCTAGATTAGTATGGCCAAGTAGCTCACGAACTGTATTTAATGGCACCCCCTTCATGACCAACCGACTAGCAAAGTGGTGGCGCATATCATGCCAGCGAAAATTATTTATCTTGGCTTCTTTGCGAAGATTCTCCCAAGAGGTTTGGATGTTATCTAATTTATCGCCATTCTTTGATGGAAAAACTAGCTTATCAGCTTCGGGGCGCATCCTTCGCCAATCTACTAGAACTTGATAAGCTTCTTTATTGAGAGGAATATGTCGAGTATGAGATTTCCGTTTACCACGCATGACTAGCGCTATGCTCTTGCGATCAAAGTCTACATCTTCCCAGTGAAGTCTGAAAAGCTCGCCTTTTCTTGCCCCGGTATTCAGTGATAGTAGTACTAAGGGCTTTAGATGATCAACAAAGGGGACATCAGTCAAATCTTGATATAGTTCATACCTTCTTATCGCTCGCCACTCGTTACCCTTGGTGCGATCTTCCCTTAGCCTTGCTTCACGTTCATTCAAGGCTAGCCTAAGCCTCTTCTCTTCTTCTTCAGATAGATATCGGATGTTTGGTGATCTATCTACCTTGAGCTGTTTTAGCCTAGCTAGTGGATGCGACTCAAGGATTTCCCATTCCACTGCTCTTGATAGCACTGAGCGTAATAAAGCGGTTCTACGATTTACCGTTGCTGGAGCAAGTCCTTGCTTTAAACATCCAGAGCGCCATTTCTCCACTGCTTGGATGTTAACTTCATCAAGGGGGAAATCAAGAAAAACTTTCATTCGATAAAGGCTATCAAGGTGGGACTTTGACCATTGATGATGAGCCTCTGACCATTGTTTATAATCTGATTCAATAAACTGACGTAATGTCGGCATAGAAGATTCTTGGCTAACCCTTGGTGCTTTGGGATTAACTCCTAAAGCTACCTGTCCAAGAATTCTCTTAGCTTCAGCCTTAGCTTGGGCAACAGTAGTAATACCAACCTTACCAAGCATCACTCGATCTCTTTTGCCATTGAGTAAAGTATATCGAATCCAGAAGTTTTTTAACCCACTGGGGTTCACTCGAACCACAAAACCGGGCAGTTGCTCATCGGTCACATCATAGATTTTTGACCGAGGCTCCAACCCTAGCACTAGATTTGTGGTAATTTTCTGACCCATACTGATAGCCGCCTGATAGCCGCAACTGGTTACAAAGTAGTCTTAGTTGTAACACATGGGGGAAAACAAAAAAAGTGTAATTGATTGTTTTATAAGCAATTATTTGATATGGTTTGCTACTGTTTGATACTGAAAAATATTTATTTTTTACCCTCATAATGCTGAGGTCGGTGGTTCAAGTCCACCCATAGCCACCAAATCTCCCACCTATCTAGATTCATATAATCCAAACTGCAATCTTAGCAACAGAACCTGAGCCCCCAACGAGCGTGAGTTTAATCCTAAAAATTGAAAAAGTAGGTTTACATGAGCACGTGTCCGATAGACTCTTTTAATTCGTTTTGATGATGGTGAACAGTGATGTGGCGACTAAGGTTTCGATACAGAAGGTATCTCACTACTATCATCACTGGCTAAACTCAACTCTGCAATTCGTTTGTTTTACCCACCGGCGCATTTTCTAAGGCGATTGGGCAATGGCTTTGAGTGTTGAGCCGTCAGCTCAGCGAGACTACTGTTACTCACTGATTCAAGAAAAGCTAAGTCATCAGTCGTTTTTATAGGTTTCGTCACAATTCCCACAAATCGCTTTATCGACGCCTTCAGTGGCTCATCAGAGCGCAGATCCTCAATGGTCATAGATTGACGATTAAGCGGGTTGGTTTGTGAGCGCTCAAGATGATTCAGAATCCATAAATGTTCAAACCGGTGAGATGGTGTATCAACAGGAAAAACTGGGTCCGTCATAATTTGTTGACTCAAAGGACAAATAAAGCTGGGAGGAATAAAGCCGGTAAAACCAGCCTGCTCCAAGCGATCGCTGTTTTCTCCATAGAGAAAGTCTTGGGTAGGTTGAGAGTTCTGGGTAGATTGAGAGTTCCGAGTAGGCTCAGACGTTTGCAGATTCGCATCAGCTTGAGCCACGAGCTCACCCGCATCACCAGAGGCCGCCTGCGTGGGATTAATAAAGGATTGAGCGCTTTCCCCACTTCTTGGTAATAACCACACACAAAATTCGCAAAGCTTAATGTAGATAACAACACCAACTAAAAACATAAAAAAGCCAAGCTTCATGGCCCCAGTCCGAAATTCACTCCCTTTTCTTCTCATCCAATCCATGTGGCTTTCCCGTTCAAAGGGTATCTGCTGAATCATCATAAGGCTGTTCTCACAGGTTGTTTACGGTCGAGCTGATGTTTTACGAATCGTTCTGTTTCGAAGTTCTCGAACATTTTCTGAGTTTGTCGATGGATATTGAAAGCCAAGGAACGCATGAGCTTCAAGGTAGGCCTTATCGTCGGCACTCTTACGAGGTTTAGTGATAACCTTCATATAACGCTCAATCTCTCTTTTTTTCTCCAGATCTAAAACTAAATCCGTATCACTTAGAGCTTGTCGGGTAATAGGATGAGTCGGATTGAGTCGAAGATGCTCTTCAATAACCTTTCGCTCAAATGGGTATTTAGGACACCTTGGGTCTATCATGGGCTCGGTCATGATGTGCAAGCTGATGCTGCAACAATACGCTTTGGGTACCTGTGTTCCAAGGCCCAACGCCTCTAGTTGTTCCGAGTTGCTGCCATACTGGATAGTGAGCGTTGACTGGCTCGAGCTTCTTTGAGAGGCTTCAAAAGAAGCGTTTAAAACCTGCTCAAGAGTCGCGCTCGGGTTTTGTGGCGGCAAAGGATTGAGAGGAAGCGGGCCTCCATTAAGCAGTAAAGCTGGTAAGAAAATCCCTGGTCTTCTCATAACGCTTGGTACAGGCATAACATAGGCTTGCGAGGTTAGAGTGCTTTGAACAAGAGTCCTTATGGCATTTGTTGTCGTTTGGTACTGAGATCGCAAAACTAATGCAACAAAATCCGGCCCAGGGTGGGTGCTCCTATCGAGTGGTGAGACCGTGGTTGTTGGAGCTTGCTCAAGCCTTGGACGAAGTCCCCTCTCATAAACAACGGTTGGCTGATTTAAAAATTCGGTTATTTTTTCAGCCATTAGGTCTTTTGTCTGCACGAATGTTGGCTCGAGGGTACACACTTTTTCTAGAAATCGTTGAGCCACTTGTGCAGTGCTTGTTGTGATAATCAGCCTTGATTCTGGGGGGGACTGAATGAAAAGTACTCTAAGATTGTCTTGCTCAGATAGGTCTTTCAAGCTCGTAAGAGCTTCATTACTCCCCCTCACCCGAATGGTGACATTCCTTGGCCCAAAGGAGACTCCTTCTGAGAACTCAATGCTACGAATAAGATCACTTTGGGTTGTATAGACTTCTGAAAACCTCCCTGGAAGATGGCTGATGTCCCCTGATTGAATCCACCGAGGAATTGGAGTCTGGTCTAAATATGAGAGTCCAAAATGACGCTCTAGCCAATCTTCTAATTGGGCAAGCGTATGTTCGTGCGGGCGCAAACATTGTATAAAGGTATGGATTAATCTTGAGCAATTGGCTTGAAAGTAAAGTGCACTTCTTCTTAGACCGACTTGTCGTGGAAAGCCTCTGTCTAAGGTTGCTTGGTGGAGTAGCTCATACGCATTTTGACTCATTGTGATAACGCTTAGTACATAACATCCATCAGGTCGCCGTTGGACGTTCATGGAGGCAACCCTTGGCTCACCTTCCTCGCCAGGATGCCGATGCAACAAATGGTTGAAATGCCAATAGACGTTAGTGTCATTATTCTCTGATGTTATTTCCCAATTCCCGATTCGCATACCTTAAGACCAATCAAGCTATAAGTAGAATGGTGGCCATTATACGTAAACCTAGCCAAAAGTCATTTTAATTACAAAGATCTTAGGTGAAATGAACACAAGTGCTAAGAAATGATTGGCTAGATAGCTCAGCAGCCATCACAATAAATTAAGTTAACTTTCGCATTGTCTGTTAAGATTTCAATATCGAAATGATGATTCGGGAACACCTGAGCTCCTGGCAAAAAGCTAATTTGTAAATCATATTCACTTTAGTCACAAGGCCCGTCAAAATCATTGAAGTTTTACACACGATGGATCAAACTATGGCACGCGAGTGCGATGCTTTATCAATCAAAATTATCTTGGACTGACTTTTTGAATGAAGATAATTTTTAAAGATGAACGCTCGTGACGAACTGAATGCTTGTGACAGGGAGTGACGCACATGGATTTGTTATGGCTTTAAAAGCTTATCCTTTCTTAGTGATTTGCCTTTGCTGTACTTTATACTTTTTTAGTGCACCATGGCCTATCTATCAACGTCTTTCAATTACCCTGTTCGCCATGCCTGCCTGGGCTCTTATTGGAGTGGGTTGCTTTATCTTGATTGCGATCATCAATGCCATTTTTTGGCTGATTGTTGATCTTGAGGGTCCCCAATCATGAGCTCGATCAGTGTCATCGCTTTAACCGGACTCAGCGTATACTTAGTATTCCTCTTTATCATCGGCATACTCTCTAATCGAGTGCAATCCAGTGGCTTACCTGACGAGCATTACATTGCAAGCGGAAAACTCGGACTTTTCACTTTATTTTTTACCCTGTTTGCTACCATCTACTCAGGAAATTCATTGGTCGGTCATCCGGCTGAGGGCTATCAACGGGGACTTATATGGATTATGTCCATCGGCTTTATGATTGCCAGCGTGGTTATGATGCACCTTGTTGTACCCAAATTGCGCATTCTTTCAAGCAAACATCAATTTATCACACCAGGCGACTACTTAAGAGTGCGTTTTGAAGGTGACCACTCACTGGAGCTATTAAGGATACTCATCGCTCTCATCATGTTGTTTGCCTTGAGTAATTTTCTTTTTGCGCAACTTAAAGCCCTTGGAGAAATGGCTGAGCTTATCAGTGGTGGGCTGATTACTTATAAAATGGGCATGATCGGACTGAGCCTGGTCATTTTATGGTACGAATCGATGGGTGGAATGAGAGCAGTTGCTTGGACGGATACCCTTCAAGGGATTTTAATGCTCGTGGGCTTGACCAGTCTTACGATTTGGGTTTATCACCAAGTTGGAGGCCTTGACCATTTAATGCATCAACTATCAAGCGATTACCCTGATGCAACCACCATACCCACATCTCAAACTGGGCTGGGCTGGTTTTCTACCATGCTCTACATAGGTCTTGCGAGTGCCGTCTACCCGCAAGCACTTCAACGGGTGTTTTGCGCTAAATCATCAAAGGTCTTAAAGTGCTCTCTTTCAATGATTAGCCTAATCTCATGCTTAACAACCAGTATGATTGTGTTCATAGGGATTGGTGCTATCACAATCATAGATGCCAACACCATCACGCATCAAGATCAACTACTACCAGCACTGCTTATCCAATATGCCAACGCAGGTGTCTATCAGTCCTTCGGTGCCGTCCTTTTTTTGATTGCCTGCCTAGCTGCCATCATGTCAACCGCTGACTCCGTCCTTTTATCGTTTGGCTCTTTGTTTACCAGAGATCTGCTTGGACGAACTCGTCGAACAAAAAAAGAAACACAACTTGGAAAACGCATCATCATCGCATTGACAGTCGTCATTGCTTGTTTTGCCTCTTTCAGAGATATCACGTTATGGCGTCTGATTGAATTGAAACTCGAGCTTCTTATTCAATGCTTTCCCGCTATGGTCATCTCTTTGCATGTCACTCGATTCAATGCCCTTGAGTATAGTCTTGGTATCCTTATAGGATTAGGGGTTTACTTTATGTTTATCGCCCTAGGCGTAAAATCACTGTTTGGTATAAATGTGTGCTTATTTGCGCTCATGGCGAATTTAAGCACGGTAATCCTTTTTGCTTACTTGAAAACCTTGCGAGTGAATCAACGTGCCCATGCATGATGCTTAACGTTTACAGCGCGCTCCCATACCATGACCATGAAACAGGCTTACCACCACCCTCATCGCGCCAAAATGGATCTATAAAAAAACAAGGTTTCATGGAAACTAAATCCGCCAACTGCTTTCACTTAATGCAAATATATCGGTGAATTGCTTTAAATTTTTTAATAAGTTTATGACGAAAAAAGCACTTAAGCGTCAAAATTTATTAGTACTTAATTTATTTCATCGCTTATGTTTTTTTATCATCTCATCGGATTAGGCCTATCCCCTATCTTGAAATCATTGAATAAAACCAAGTATTTAGTTAGCATACTAATTCAAGATAATTAATTGGAGTATAAAACTATGGCAACTGAATTTGCACGACCAACACTTAATACTGAACAGGTAAATTCTAAAAACTTTGACGCGGTTATGGCAAATGCCACTTGTGGCAATGTCGAAGTTGAATTTAACGAGTCATATCTATGGAAAATGGTGGAATTATGTGTGAACCAACCTCAGCATCTTTCATTCGTAGGCCCAAAGGTATTCGGTAAACTTTTTGATGACTATAGCAGAAACATCGATATTAGTGATCCTATCATTCATCAAGCGTATCAAGATGCTTTGGCTGGCCGAGATAACGATAGTTTAATTGATAACAGGGACGATGAGCGAGACCAAAATCTATGGGCCCTTCGTGAAAACGGGACAAGAATCCGCTCAATCATCAAAAGAGCCGTTCTAGGTCGACTTGATGATCAGGTTACTGATACCCTCACCACGGTTGAGTTCGTGAATCAATTATTGAGTTATGGTGAGCTACCTTGTTCTTTGTTTGAAGAGCCAATCATTATCACAACCATGGATATTACAAAAGATAATATAGAGGCGGTCTTTGCTATTGGACATCACGATAAAATTAAGTTGGATGTGATCCCCATGGGTTATACTTGTGACCACTTGGTTCGCTTGCTTAAAATGGCAAAAGATCTTGAAAGACCAGAACTATTATTAGATCACCCTGAGCTTAACCTAGAGCTCATCGAACACTGCAAAACCCTAGATGAATACGGCTTTGAGCAGTTGGTCATTGATTTGGTGCTTGATGGAGCCGCTGCTGATTTTATTTCAAAATTTAAAAACAATTTCAGCCAATATCCGCAGCCTCAAGTAGACCTGGTTACCTTTACTTACCAGCCTAATGGCGCCCAGGTAACTCAACCTGCTCTCGATATTAACCTAACGAGACTTAGACCGTAGGATGCAACCATAAAAAAGCCGAGCACTGAGCCTCGGCTTTTTTGTTGAAAAAGATGTGAAGCAAGTCAAGAGGATTTAAACCAACCATAGGTTTAGACAAAATCATCGTAAGCTTTCTCTGAGAAACCTTATTAACTATGACCTTCCATCAAGCATGGAGCTTGAAAACCTTTCGGAATCAGATTGTCCAAGCCATTTCGGGAGTAATTCAACCAAAGGCTCTGCACGAAAATCCACCTCGTTTAATTGATCCATCGGTAACCATAAAAGCTCTAGATTTTTCTCGCGACTTAACAATTGAACATCCGCGCTCATTTCGCCCGTTTCTATTTTAAAAATAAAATTATATTCGTGATTATGACAAATGCTGCTGTGACCTGGCTCAAATTCGTATTCAAGGCAGCCTAAAAAATGCTCCAATTTGGCCTCTATCCCGATCTCTTCTTTCAATTCTCTAAGAAGAGCCTGTTCAATAGATTCCCCCTTATCAACATGACCGCCCGGGAGAAAATAAAAAGGTGGTTCGAGATCGAGAGTTTTGCAGACTAATACATGCCCTTGGTCGATAATTGCGGCCCTAGCTAAAATGTGGGGTGGTTTTGGATTGCTCATCATGGTCGCTTATTGAGAACGGCCGATTATTATGCAAAAGATGAAAACGCTTATCAAGAGTTAATTATTTTTTTTAAAAACCTTATCTATGAGCCAATCACTAAAATTGCCCCTTTTGATGCCCGAGGCCATCGCAAAGGATCTTTACGATGGCCAGACCGTTATGAAATCACACTGGCATAGCTTTCTGAAAGCTCGACCGGAAATTCATGCTGAATACGGTGCTTAAGCTTAGAGTTCGCATTTTTAAGTATAAGAAGCGCATGACCTGCTTGAATAAATTTTAAGTATTTTTTAAATCTTGGCTTAGAGGTTGAAATGCCCACCAAGGTAGAAAACCATGCACCTATTCCCCCAAAGAGCATGCACCATACAAAGGTAGAGCCAAATGGAACTTGAGCTAAATTTATAAAATTTTCAAAAAAGAGGTGAGCGGTAAAGCCAACCGATGCCCCCATCAAAAAACCCTTGCACAAGGCAGGCAAGACATCGGTATAGGTCGATAGAGAGGCAGTTTTGTGTTCAAAAAATTCAGAGCCCATCTGATTTTTGGTTAAAACGTGAACCTCGTCAGGCTCAACTCCCATGTCTAAGAGTTGATCATGGGCTTTTTTGGCTGTCGTTATATTTGGAAATAATAGCAGTGTGTTTTCCATAGCAATATCCTTATTTGCGAGAAATAATTGACAATTTAATATGGTGATGATGGGTTAAGACATAAGTCTTTGTTGAATCAGAGACTAGGCCGCCGTGATGAAGGGCACTGAAAGGCAAATAGGATCATAAGAGAAAACATGCTTGAGCTATTGGAGTGGAAACTTTGAATCATCGTACTCTCCGTTATCGACTCATTAAACACGCTTATATGTAAACATATTAGAGCATAAATTTAAAGTCTACTTGTTTTGCAATGCAGTTTAATTCAAGCATTAAATTGACTCAAATGCCTGTTATTTTGTTTATTTTAAAAAAAGCACCATCAAGAGATGACGGCGCGCATTCATGAAATCAAAGTAGCCCAGATTTTTTTAAGAGTCATCTTTGAGATGAATATCTTTGTGTTTGGTTAAATCAAGCACCAGTAAGTCAAGCTTATGCATCATGGTAGCCTCTTCTTGAGCTGGGCAGTGACCACATACTCTTACCTTTATGCCATGGATGGTTGATTGGGAAATGGATAAATCGAAAGAAATCTCATGAAATCGTTGCTTACGCTGCATTCGTTTAAGGTCTTTTAACGACTCAGCACTCATGGTGTCTTGTATGGACTTCAAGTGCTCCCTACAGCTTTTAAGGTGTTCGCAAAGCAGTGTTTCTAATTTGCCCCAGTTGGTATCAAACGTAAAATAATAGCTTTTATCCAAAAACACAAAATGATCAAATTCGTATACAACAAATGAATGAAGAGAGACGAAGCTATTTGGCACCTTAACCGAGCGACCTGTTTTCTCTTGGAAGCCGTGAGATAGCGTTTCATCGACAGTAAAGTAGAAAAGTCCTAAGTTTCGAATGATCCCAGAGTGATTCGCAATGCATATGTAATCACCTTCAGCAAACGTCTGTCGCCACATGATCACCAACCCACCTGTGAGATTAAGAATATTCTCTTTTTGTGTAATCGTAAGAGCGGCCGCAATGAAACCAAGAAGGGCCAAAAAATGCAAAAATCCTTCCACCCAAATTTTGACTAAAAAGAATAGAAGCACGACGATCAAAACATTTCGAGTAATTACCTTTGCTTTTGAGCGCTTGCGTTTATTGGCAATGCGCTTCAACAATAGAAACTCTATCACCAAATCGACCACAACCACCGCAACAATCACAATGGCTGTTTTAATGACGCTGTTCGCCCAAAAATCCACTTAACACCTCAGCTATTTAACACACACACAACATGAGCGAAGTTTATATTCCGATAATCTTCATTGAAATTCAAGATTCAAAAGCAAAAAAAGAAAGCGTTTCTATGGTTTAATGTTGAAAGCCTGCTTTTTGATAAACAGGCTTTCAGATAGTTATCCAACGATACGGCGAACTAAGGTAGGTTTTGCGTTCTCTACGATGTAGTCAAGCACTTTACCCGCAATATCTTTTTTAGTCAGACCTTCGATCCCCTCAAGGCCAGGGCTTGAGTTGACTTCCAGTATTTTAGGGCCATCATCCGTTCGTAACATGTCAACACCAGCGAATTTGAGTCCTAGGATTTTGGACGCTTTAACAGCAATTTTCCGCTCTTCAGGGCTGAGTTTAACCGCATAACCTTTACCACCTTGGTGAATGTTGCTCCGAAAGTCACCCTCCGCTCCGCGTCGCTCCATGGCGGCAATGACTTTATTTCCGAGCACAAGCGCTCGAATATCTCTACCAGCACTCTCTTTTTCAAATTCTTGGACAATGAAATTTGCCCCAAGCCCTCGAAACGCTTGAATAACGGCTTGAGCTGCTTTGTTGGTTTCCGCAAGAACAACACTCTCTCCCTGAGAGCCTTGAAGAAGTTTCACAATTAAAGGCGCGCCATTGACTATGTTAATCAAATCTTTGGTATTTCCGGGGGAGTGCCCAAACGCCGTTCGAGGCATGGCAATTTTACCGCGGGTTAATAATTGATGTGCTAATAACTTATCTCGGGAATTTTTTATCGCATCTGAGCTATTCAGGCAGTACGTTCCTAGAGTTTCAAACTGGCGAAGCATCGCTAACCCGTAGTTGGTGATTGAAGCACCTATTCGGGGGATGACAACATCATAATGCTTAAGAATCTCACCTTGATAGTGAATCGCCTGCTTGTGCGCCGCAATATCCACATAGCATTTAGTTGTGTTAATGATATCAACTTCATGACCCCGCGCTTCAGCCGCCGAAGCAAGTCGTTCAGTTGAATAAGACTTTGGTTCTCTTGAAAGAATGCATACCTTTAACTTTTTATCCTCTGAAGTGATGTGCTTGTCCGAATAGGAATCTGCAGAAAGCTCTCCTAGCATGCAAGATTGATCGGGGACCACGACAAGCTTATTGGTCATCGCGCTACGACCCAGCAGCATCCGATAAGACATTTCTTCGCGATTGGCCAAGGTGAGCTCAATCGGCCACGACTCTTTACCAAATTTAGCGATGGTGCGAATCACATACCGTAACTCAGTTTGTTGATTTGAGCTGGTTACTTCACGTTCTTCGACCAAATTTGCCACACAAAATACTTCAATTTCAGGCCTTTCAGGGATGGGGTGTACCCCGAAACGAACTTTATCAACCCCATCGTCTTTAAACTTTTCGACTTTAAATGCATGCAGTGAGGAGGTTTTTGCACCCGTATCAACTTTTGCTTTAATAGCAGGTAAATGTAGATCTGGTAGAGCAACCCACTCTTCCCAGCCAATTTTGATTTGTTTCGATTTATCCATAAAAATACCCTATTTGGTTTAAATTAAATGAGGTTGGCTAAGAGGGTTGCTATGCCTAAAAAACTAAAAAATCCACACACATCGGTTACCGTTGTTAATAATATCGATGAGGAGGCCGCGGGATCTTGACCAAGTCGAACTAAAATGAGTGGGACGGCGGCGCCGCTGACACTTGCTAGAATCATGGACATGACCATAGAGATGCCAATGATAAGCATCAACCCAAAAGAGCCACTCCAAAACAACACGCCGATAGAGGTTGTTAGCGCAACCGCAAGCCCTGTGAGAAAAGAAACGCGCAACTCTTTGTATAAAAGTAGGGCCCACTGACTTGTACGGACTTCTTTCAGAGCAAGTCCTCGCATAGTTACAGCCAGTGCCTGGGCACCTGTGTTCCCAGATTGTCCTGCCACGACCGGAAGCAAGACGGCCAAAGCCGTATATTGAGCAATTGTACCCTCAAAAAGACCCACAACAGAGGCCGCCAAAAAGGCCGTCAACAAATTAATCTGTAACCATGGTAGTCTCTTTTTGACGGCAAAAGTTACCTTTGATAAAGCCCTTTCATCTTCGCTCACCCCCACCATTTTTTGTAAGTCTTTGGTCAGCTCTTCTTTTGTAGCCTGCATAATGGCTTGGTGACGGACAACTCCAACAAACCGCTGATGAATATCGACAACGGGTATGTCGGTCATGCGATGCTCTTCAAGTTCGCGAACGATTTCATCTTGTGGGGTCATGTCGTTCAAGACGCATGGTATGGGTTGAGCAATGGCTTCCAAAGGCGTGTCGTCATCGGCCATGACTAATTGCTGAATCGTAACCATCGAGTGAAGGGTATCATCTTGGTTGACAACAAAAATGACTCGAATCCCACGCTTTTGCCGTGCCTTAATCTTGGTAATTGCTTCTTTGGCATTTAGGGTGGGCAAAAAATAAATAATCCCTGGATCCATCAGATGACCTGCCGTACCCACCGGATACTTCAAAATCTCTTCAAGTTCTTTTAAGAGTGTTTTAGGGAGGTGTGTTTTCACCTTTACTTGATCTTGGTGGGCAAGATTGCTGATTACTTTGGCAACGTTTTCCGTTTTTGCTCTTTTTAAAATCTCAACAAACAATGAAAGGTCAATGTGTTGGTAAAGCTCAAACAAACGTTCAGGATGGAGTCTAGACAGTGCCTCCACCACTTCGGAACATTGAACATCCTTAATGGATGCTGCGATTTCTTCCCCGGTTGACTTATCAAGTTGCGCGGCCGCTTCTTGAGGGTACCTCAACATAAAGCTTGATTTTAATCGTTGCGACACGCTCATATTCTATCCCTCACTTAATGGTGCCCCAAAATTTATTGAGCCCGCTCCACAGCATCTCAGAAAAGTAAATAAATTCATCCGCAGGTGAGCTTACGTCAGGCTGTTGATGGATGAATGCTCGATGCTTTAGGATATCTTTTGAAAGAATGCCTAAGAATTGGTTTTGCTGCCCAACAATAGCGATGCCATCAGTACCATTCCAAAAAGACTGTTCGAGCACGCTTTCGATAGGAGACTGAGCACTTAACGTGCGAGTTTTTCGATGCACGACATTACCAATAGTTAACTCAGTCTGACCTCTTGCATGAATGAGTTTTAAAGTATCTACTGTGCCAATCAAGCGGTAATCCTGATCAATGACATAGGCCGGTAAATCTGATTCACGAACATCAACCAACGCATCCAGCAACTGACCTACCGTATGGTTTTCAGTCAATACCATCTTTGGCTTCTGAACGTAAAAACCGATCTGATTGTTGTGATACTCAATCATTCGATTGATCCGGAATTGGCGTTCGCTGGCCAGATGATTTATCGTCGATTGTTTTGACTCTGAGTCCATCAAATTAAGCAACGTACTGAGCTGTCTGTCCGAGATAGCCTCTAATATGAAATCGATCATGGTTTGGGGCGCCAAACTCAGCAACTCAACGAGCTTCATGGGAGAAACGTAAGTCAAAATGCCGACTGAATCCGCATCAAGCTCACTGATGAGCTCAATCAGCTCGTCCTTATTAAGAGTATCAATAAGCGATGCCGCTTGTTGAGGATGTGACTGACAAAAGTGCGAAGCTAGCTTGTCCATTAAGACCCTTTTTGACAAATGTGTTCAAGTGCTTTTTTAGCAGGAACAACCAGTGCCCCCTCTTCTATATCAAGAATAATATTATGACTGGTTATGTCAATAATCCTTCCTCGATGCCCGTCTAAACTCAATACATCACCTACTTGAAACGATTTTTTAACTTGGAAGGCTCCTATCATGTTTGCTACATGGGTACTGGACCCAAGGCCAAACCCTAAAGCGGCAGCACCAAAAATACTTGCGATCACAATATTGATAAAGCTTGTCAACAATAAGACATTAAAACCCAATTGTCCGATACCCCAGACCGCAAACAACGTAATGATACCAAATCGTAAAGTCTGGGATAAAAAGAAGTGCTCATCGCGATTAGGGCCTGACTTCGAGCTGATGAGATTTTGAGCCAGTGCGCCAAACACAAACCCAACGTAGATAATAATGATTGCCCCAACTACATTTGGAATGAATTGGGTGAACTGAGCAATCCACGCCTTTATGCCAGGAATATTAAGGACGGTTAACGCAAAGAAAATAAAGTAAATGAGAATAACCCAATAGAAAGCGTAACCAAAGAAAAGACTGTATTGAATTTT
>CAYNJF010000040.1:0-19176 GCA_964397555.1 uncultured Francisellaceae bacterium | reverse complement strand
AAAATAATCCAAGAAAGGAAGCATTCTCTCATCAAGAACTTTTTTGGCGTGAAGGTGCTCAAAGGATGGCGCATCATCATCTTTCACTCGCCTTAAATTAAAAAGAGCCCAAGTCAAAAGGCAACTTCCTAACCAGTCATAAAGCCCATGGACTATTTTTTCCTCATGCCATGACGCTTTTGTGACGTCAAGATAGTTTGTCATAAGGATTGAAAAATGACTAAAGTTAGGGGCCCCCTCAGTCAACCCAACCCACTCAAGCCCATACCCAACAACTTCAGCCCATGGATTAATCAGACCACAAGACTCCCAGTCAATGATATGCATTTCCCCCTTTGCATCCCAGATAACATTATGTGCATGCATGTCGTTGTGGGAAACAATGGTTTGACGGTCGGATTGCAAGCTAAGCTGTTCATGCTGCTCTACCCATGCCTCAATACACTGATATTGTTTATCGTTAAAAGAAGCACCATAGGCAGAAAGCTCTTGGACAAGCTCACTTAAGTCTCTTTTGGGGTACAAGCTTGGATCGATTAAATGGTTTGGTAGGTCTGCTTGGTGAAGCTGACCAAACGTTCGACCCACCGACTCAAAGTGCGAAGCCCTTAAAGCACTCTTTGGTATAGGCTTGGCGTCGATCAAGGGATAAACTAAGTAGTGTTCACCTTCAATGAGATGAACGTAGTGTCCATCGTTTAAGATAGCACAGATGCTAGACACGCCTTGATCTTGAAAGGCTCTGGCAACTCGTTCACTTTGCTCAAACCTTTCGATGGATTTTTTTGTGCTTTTTGAAAGTGTCTTTATGGCAAACTTTCCCTTCGTTGTATGAGCAGCACTCATTAAATGAAGGTTACCTCCTGAAAGGTTAGTGACCTCTTGGGTCAAATCGCCTAATCCTAAGGTTTTGCAAACGAACGCAATCTCATGGTTTATCTGTTTGTTCATAAGTGACCAAATCTCTCTAACTCGTCTGTGAATCCAAAACGGGTAAAATCATGAACACGCTCAACGATGAGCGTGCCATCAAGATGATCAAGCTCGTGCTGAATAATGCGTGCCTCAAAGCCACTGACTTCCTTTTGGATGCTCTCCCCGTTCACACCCAACCCCTCAAGATGAAGTCTGTCATAGCGCTTTATTGGCCCCCTGAGTGTCGGAAGGCTCAAGCACCCTTCCATGCCCGATGGTTTTAGATCCCCGATAGACTTCACCACAGGATTAATGACTGCGGACAATGGCACGGGGCCCTCATTGGGGTACCTTAAGTTTTTTTCAAAACCATAGACCATGATTCGAAGGCTATGGCCCACTTGTGGGGCCGCAAGCCCAACTCCTTGAGCCTGTTTCATCGTTTCGAACATGTCGCTTATTAAACTTTGAATAAACTGAGACTTGATGTCGTTGAGCTTTACCTCGCTTGCTCGTGCTTTGAGGACCGGATCACCGGCTCGTCGAATGGTTAACACGGTCATGATTTACTCTCCTTTGGCTTATTCCTACTTCACACCAAAAACGTCTTGGGCTTATCTTTAAGCCAACTGGATCTTAACAGTTAAGGCAATTAACTTGTAGCTTCTGGGTTAACCTAAGCGTATCAGTCATGATATGATTTTTTTAAATTTTTTACAGGGAATCGTATCATGACCAAACACATTGCTATCATCATGGGTTCACAATCTGATTGGGCGACCATGAAACCTGCCTCGACGCTGTTATCAAGTCTTGGTATCGACCATCACACTGAAGTTGTCTCAGCTCATCGAACTCCCGATAAAATGTTTCATTTTGCCGAAAACGCCAGAGAGCGAGGGTTTAAAGCCATCATCGCAGGAGCTGGAGGCGCCGCCCATCTGCCGGGTATGGTCGCGGCTAAGACTTCCCTTCCAGTCATTGGGGTACCCGTTCAGTCTAAAGCCCTCAATGGTCTTGACTCCCTTCTCTCGATAGTCCAAATGCCAAAGGGCGTCAGTGTGGCGACCATGTCCATTGGAGAGTCAGGGGCGATTAACGCCGCCTTATTCGCGGCCTCCATCCTGGCTAATGATGATCCAGGCGTTCGAGAGGCCCTCGATGGGTATCGCCAAAAACAAACGCAAGAGGTGTTAGAGCATGACTCCTTGGCATAAAAAGGTTGGGATCATTGGCGCCGGTCAACTCGGTAAGCTCATGGCCATCGAAGGGCTAAAGCTCGGCTTATCCTTTCAGTTTTGGGCCGATCCGAAGACTGCGATTACTCATGAACTTGGACCATGCTGGGATCCAAGCATTGAAGATTTAGGCCATTTTTGTGAACAAAATGATGTGATCAGTATTGAGTATGAACACATGCCTGACAGCGAAATATCCATCTTTGAGCAATTTGCGCCCTACCAAGGAAAGGCCACTCTATTACGCATCGCCCAAGACAGACTTCTTGAAAAAAAGCTGTTATCGGAACATATAATCAACTGCGCCCCCTTCTGCCCAGTTGATTCTTTCGACGATCTCCAAACCGCCATTGAAAAGCTGGGACTCCCTCTTGTCCTCAAGCAGCGAAAGCATGGCTACGATGGCAAAGGCCAATACGTCATTCGTGATCGTTGCGATCTAGAGGCACTACCCACCCAGGTTTCAAATCTCATCGCTGAATCATTCATCCCTTTTGAGTTTGAGTGTTCTTTAGTGTGTGTTCGAAGCGCTCAAGGTGAATTTGAAACTTATGATCTGTGCCAAAACACTCATGTTCAGGGGATTTTGTCCTCCACCATCAACCGACCAGATGCGCCAGAATACGACGAGGCCAAAAGGATATGCCAACAGATTGGGGATGCCTGCGATTATGTCGGCGTCTTTGCCGTGGAGTTTTTTTCTTACCAGGGCAAACTCATGGTTAATGAAATCTCACCTCGTGTTCACAACACGGGTCATTGGACACTGGATGCATGCGACTGCTCTCAATTTGAAAATCATCTACGAGCGATTCTTGGGTTGGAGCTGGGCTCTACCAAGAGCTTTCGTCGAATCAAGATGGACAACATCATTGGTGATCCAAGTCATTTCAATGATTATTTATCTGACCCAAGTGCCAACCTTTACTACTACGGCAAATCGGCACGAAAAGGTCGAAAACTCGGTCATGTGACGCTCGCTTATCCTACCTCATCTTAACCATCCAAGATGACCATACCAGAGCGGATGGGCACACACGCCCATCCGCGCTTTAGGGTATCTTTCTATATTCGTCTTTTGCGTGCATATGCGACCATCGCAACTTTTCATCCCCAATGAATGTCTAGACATCATCGTAATTTAAGAAAATTTTGAGGCTTGCATGGCTGACCCATCACCAAAAGATAACAACTCCACTCAGGAAGAAAAGTATTTTGTCAGTTTTTGTCTGATGGAAGGTGGATTGGGTTTTGGTCACGGATGTCTTGTGCTGTCCAAAGCACCGACCAATGGTCAAGGCGAGGTCGATCCAGATAGCCCCGTGCAAGCGTTGGGGGCTTATGGATTTTATTCGGTAGCCGATTCAGCCATAGGGAAAGCCATCGGTTTTGATCCGGTCAGCGTAGGAACCTTCAAAAAAGAAAGCTTACGCTATTTTGAAAAAGCTGGGGTAAACTCACACATCACGTTTGAAATATCCAAAGAACAAAAAGAAAAGCTTGAACGTATGGTGGCTCAGCGCCAACATTTTTACAACAAACAGATTGAAAACTATCGACGCTTGAACAATTTGAATGACTTATCTGATGATCAAATCAGAAAACGCATTCAAAAGGAACTGGATGAACTGAAAGCCATAGAAATCAGTTACTTGGAGGCTCAGCAATCTCTTTCTGAAAAAAACCCTCCATCCAAAGAGCAGGTTGAACGAGTGAAAAAATCCGCTCAACGATACCAACAGCTTCATCGTCAACAAATGCAATCCGATAAATATACCTTTACCCGCAACAATTGTGTGCACCAAGCGGTAGAAATGATGGGGGAGTTTCTCACCCCTGAGCAACGCCGAGAGCTCGATAAAATATCATGGAAAGAACGCAAGTCCAGCAAAGAGAAGAAAATGGACGCTCTGGACTTAGTTGCCGTCCATGGTTCAAAAAAACGCTTTATGTCCTACAAGACGGTCCGCAAATTTTTCTTGTTCGGAAAAAAGAAAACCCAGAAAAAAGAAGTTTCATATCACAAGTGGCAGACCTCTGCGGATGACATTCGAAAAGCGAGGATTAAATTTGCACAAAACGAGTCCTCAGACGCCTACAGCGCTCTTGATTCCAGCGCCTACGTTACCCTACTGAAAAAGCATAAGGTGCTTAACATCGACGAGCTACTTCAAACATACTTTCTCGATGAGGCCATGATGGATCGTTTTGCTGAGGTAGAACATAAGCTCAAGCTCAATGAGGATGTCGACCAGTCAAAGCTTTCCGAGTATCAAGCCTACATTCAACACCATCGCGTGGACAATATGGATGCTTTTTATGAGAAGCATGATTTTAATCCACTCCAGATAGCGCGAGCAAAAAAATGTGAAAAAGCCATCCCCACCAACGAACAACTGGTTGAGCAAGACTATTTACATCGAGAAGCTCAAGCGTACTGGACCTCACCGCTGACGTATTTCAAAAAAGATGGTCAGCAGGTGCGCTATGATAAAGAGCTTGAGAATTATCATGTGAACCTTATCCGTGACAGACAAGCCTGGCTTTTGCAAGTTAAAACCAAATATTCAGCCATTGCCAAAGCCGCAAACATCAGTGAGAGCGATCAAATCAGACACCTCAATGAGCTTGAAATGCTCGAGCTTGACTTAGCCCGTGCCAAGATGAACCCCTCACGCCTCAAAGGGGTGCAAGAGAAGATCATAGGCGTTTGCGAATCCATCTCAGATTCGATGACCGAAGTCGCTCGCAGCCAATCTGAACACCCTGAAAACTATCCAGCGATTATCCTTATTGATAATGATGAAAAAAAGGAACTGCAAGCGTCGATTCAAAGCTTAAGTGTGGATATCCTTTTGACTGAAAAGGCTCAGGATGACTCTAGACAGCTGCAATCGCTCAGAGAGATTCAAGCGCTGCGTCGAAAGCTTGAGGCAAGCGTAAAGCTCTCGGGACCCCAAAAAAAATCAACCACGCATTTTTATTCTCATTCTAAAGTTCGGGACAGAAAATCATGGGATAAACAACTCAACTTCATTCGCCAGCTTGAAACGGCATTTGCCCACGATCAAAACATGACCCTCGAGATGGCCAAAGCCTCGATCCCCCAACGAGAGCGCGAGGAATTTGAGAGCTTAATGGAGGTTCGAGGTCGATTCGGAGGAACCAAGAAAACCTCTTTGGCCAAAATGTTAACCAAAGTTGAGGCCATTCAAACCCCACCAAGCGTCAAGCCCTCTCAACCGCAAAGGCGCAACCGAGGCAGATAATGTCTCGGCGCCCCATCCTTTCTTTCTTCAAGGAAATTGCTCCTAGCCAGTATGCCCAAAACTTTGTATGATTGGACACCTTTTTATACGTTATAAGTTATCAAGCTACATATGCCGAATCTATACATAGAAACCTGGGGTTGTCAGATGAATGAGTACGACTCCAAGAGAATGCTCGATTTGTTGAATGCCTCTCATGGTTTGGAGAAGGTTGACTCACCTGAGCAAGCCGATGTGCTGCTTATGAACACCTGTTCGATTCGCGAAAAAGCACAAGAAAAGGTCTTTTCAAGATTAGGCCAGTGGCGCCCACTCAAAGAAGCCAACCCAAATCTCATTATTGGGGTTGGTGGGTGTGTGGCCTCTCAAGAAGGGGAAGCGATTCGACAGCGCGCCCCTTACGTTGACGTGGTCTTTGGTCCGCAAACGTTGCACCGCCTGCCAGCTTTGCTCAACTCCGTGAAACACGAAGGCAAACCAGCGATTGATGTCACGTTTCCTGCCATTGAGAAGTTTGATAATTTACCGGAGCCCAAGGCTGAAGGCCCCAGCGCTTTCGTGTCCATTCAAGAAGGCTGCAATAAATACTGCACCTATTGCATTGTCCCTTATACCCGCGGCGAAGAAATTGATCGCCCCTTTGATGACATCATTGCTGAGGTCTACGAGCTGTCTACCCAGGGAGTACGTGAAATCACCTTGCTTGGTCAAAACGTGAATGCCTATCGAGGAAAGATGCACGATGGCACCCAAGCAGACTTGGGGCTTTTGATCACCTACATCGCGCAAATCGAAGGCATTGGTCGAATTCGATTTACCACCTCGCACCCGAATGAGTTTTCAGAGTCGTTGATTTTGGCTTACCGAGATGTGCCTGAACTGGCCAATCATTTGCACCTACCGGTCCAAAGTGGCTCCGATCGCATCTTAACTCAAATGGCTCGACACCACACAGCGCTCGAATTCAAAGAAAAAATTCATGCCTTAAAGCAAGTAAGACCTGATATTACGATTTCAACCGATATGATCGTAGGCTTTCCGGGTGAAACGGATAAAGACTTTGAGCAAACGCTTGATTTGGTCCGTAAGATTGGTTTTGATCAATCCTTCAGCTTCATCTACAGCCCAAGACCAGGCACTCCGGCTGCCTCATTCGAGGACAACGTGCCCATGGACGTGAAAAAAGAGCGTCTTGCTCGTTTGCAACATGAGTTTCGTTGCAACGCTGAGCGCATTTCTCGTCAAATGGTCGGCACCACCCAGTCTATATTGGTATCTGGGCCTTCGAAAAAGAACCCGATGGAAATGAGTGGTCGCACTGAAAATAATCGAGTGGTTAATTTTCCAGGAGGCAGCCAAAGTTTGATTGGTCAATTCATCAATGTGAAGATTACCGACGCTTTGCCAAACTCTTTGAGAGGCGAATTAATCAACTAACGAGCTGATTTTATTGGAAAAAAATTATTTTTTGTAGATACACTTCAAAAAAGCATAACAATTGATATGCTTAAATATGTAAGGCGTCTTAATAGGCGAATGAAAACACATTGAGCGAAAAGATTATTAGTTCAACAGACATAACCCTAACCCCGGGTGACAATAAGAGGCTCATGAGCCTTTGCGGTCGATTTGATGAGCATTTGAGACTCATCGAGAAGCGCCTTGGCGTCGAAATCCATAACCGGGGTAATCAATTCCAAATCATTGGCGATCATAAGCCTGTTCAAGTGGCTTCTAAGCTCATTGAATCGTTGTATCGCCAGACAGAAAAAGACAAAGACTTGACTCCTAATAAAGTGCATTTAGCCATTCAAGAAAGCACTCAGGGAATCAGCGTAAAAAAAGCAAAAGGTCCGCATGAGCCGGCTATTGCCATTCCTTTGAAATATCAAACCATCAAGCCAAGAACCGCAAACCAAACCACGTATTTGAAGAACATTGAAGCGCATGACATCAACTTTGGTGTAGGACCGGCTGGGACAGGCAAAACTTATTTGGCGGTCGCCTGCGCCGTACAAGCCTTACAAAGCGATGAGGTGCGACGCATTCTTTTGGTTCGCCCCGCGGTTGAAGCTGGTGAACGACTAGGGTTTTTACCGGGCGACTTGGCCCAAAAAATTGATCCCTACTTGCGCCCTCTTTTTGATGCCCTTTACGAGATGATAGGGTTTGAACGCACCTACAAGCTCATTGAGCGCAACGTCATTGAAATTGCGCCCCTTGCTTACATGCGAGGTCGCACCTTAAATGACTCCTTTGTGATTTTGGACGAGGCTCAAAACACGACCAAAGAGCAGATGAAAATGTTTTTGACTCGAATTGGCTTCTCATCCAAAGTCGTCATCACCGGTGATGTCACTCAGGTTGACTTGCCCCGAGGGGAGCGCTCAGGGCTCATCCATGTCCTTGATGTATTGAAAGGAGTCCAAGGGATTTCGTTTAATCATTTTGAATCCAAAGATGTGGTCCGACATCCTTTGGTGCAAAAAATTGTGGATGCCTACGACGACGAGAAAGGTGACAAGTCATGAACGTCGAAGTTCATATTGTGAATGAGACAGATTTAGCCGTTCCTGAAGATCCCCTGATAACCCGCTGGGTCACCCAGGCGCTTCAAGGCCAAAGCGCCTCATTGTCTATGGTGTTTGTCGATGAAGCGGCCATCCAATCTTACAATCGCCAGTATCGTCAAAAAGACAAACCAACCAATGTACTCTCTTTTGCCAATCAAGCGATGACGCCTGATGACGATGATTATCTAGGCGACGTCCTCTTGTGCCCAAGCGTGGTCATGAGCGAGGCTAAAGCACAAGGCAAAACCTATGAAGATCATTTTGCGCACATGGTGATTCACGCCACCTTGCACTTAAGAGGGTTTGATCATCAAACCGAAAGCGAGGCGAGTGCCATGGAGGCACTGGAAATCTCTTTATTAAACGAACTTGGAATGGATAACCCCTATGAGGCAAAACATGGCTGATGACGCTCAACGCTCATGGTTGGAACGAATCTCTCAAGCGTTGTTGGGAGAGCCTAAAGATCGCGAGCAACTGGTCGCCCTTCTTCGAGACGCCCAGCAACGAGAACTGTTGGATGGCGAGGCCCTAAGCATGATCGAAGGGGCACTGCATGTCTCTGAAATGCAGGTCAGCGAAATCATGGTGCCCACCTCCAACATGGTTGTCGTGCCCAAAGACGCCCCATTTAAAGACATTTGTGACATCGTGATTGACTCGGCTCATTCTCGATTTCCAGTCATTGGCGACTCCAAAGATGAGGTCATTGGCATCCTGCTCGCCAAGGATTTGTTGCAGTTCCAAGTCGATGCAAGCCGCCAAGAGCGCTTTAACATAAGGGATGTACTAAGACCTGGCGTGTTTATCCCAGAGAGTAAGCGACTTAATATCTTGCTCAATGAATTTCGCAACAATCGTAACCACCTTGCCATGGTTGTCGATGAATACGGCTCCATCACAGGCCTTGTCACCATCGAAGACGTTTTAGAGCAAATCGTGGGTGAAATTGAAGATGAGCACGACGTCGATGAAGGCTTGATGATTCGACAACACACCGACTCCAGTTACAGCGTTCAAGCCCTCACCCCCATCCGTGAGTTTAATGAACACTTTGAGCAAAGCTTATCCGACGAAGAATTTGATACCATCGGCGGGTTGGTGTTAAAAGCCTTTGGGCACTTGCCCAAACGAGGAGAGACCATCGACATCAATGGTATGACCTTTACCATTCAAAAAGCCAACTCAAGACGCATCCAAGTCCTTAATCTAACGCTACCAGCCCCCATTGAGCACCCTTGATGGGGCCTGGCTTGTGGCCCAAGATTTAACCAGAGATACGGCCTAAGCCCTGATAAGTTGAGCTTCTAAGTCCATCGGGCGTTTTCTTATTCACTCATGTCCGCTAAACTCTTGGCATATCATGATGACAAGGAATGACTCGTGCTCAAAAAGCTTAAATCAACATTCAAAAAAGCCTGGCCCTACTTATTGCCGCTAGGGTGTGGTGGACTCATCGTCTCAAGTTTTGCTCCCTTCAACTTGGCCATGATGACCTTCGTGGGCATGACTTTTTTCTTGTACTCAATTCATGACAAGTCTGCCAAGCAAGCCTTTCGAAACGGTTATTTGTTTGGGTTAGGGCTCTTTGGCCTCGGGGCCTCTTGGATTTACGTCAGCATTTATGCCTATGGCGGGGAATCCATGATCATAAGCGGTGCGATCACCGCCTTGTTTGTCCTTTTCCTTGCCCTATTCCCCGCTGCTTGTGTCTATACCCTAAATAAAGTATTTCCTAAACCCACGATCCTCAAGCATTTGTTTGCCTTTCCAGCGCTTTGGGTGGTCTTTGAAATGCTAAGAGGCTGGTTCTTAACTGGCTTCCCTTGGTTGTTTATCGGTTACACACAAACTGACACTCAATTGATTTGGCTGGCCCCAATCGGCGGTGTCTACCTTATCTCTTGGGCCGTCTTATTTTCCTGCGCGGTGTTGTTTGAAATTTATCAATATGTGCATTTGGCCAAAAAGAACCGTAAGCAGCTTGGGCTTTTACTCGCCTGTGGTTTCTCGGTTTGGCTGGCTGCCTTCTTGCTAAAGGGGCACCCTTGGACTGTATCCAATGGTGAACTTAGTGCCGCCCTTGTTCAAGGAAACATTGAACAATCGATGCGCTGGGATAATGAGATGATTGACTCCATCGCCAACACTTACGTGCAAATGAGCAACGATTACCTGGATGCGGATGTCATGATTTGGCCAGAATCGGCCATTCCGTTAGCCCTGCCTTACTCAAAGCCCTTTTTCGAGCGAATGAATGCTTTAGCGAATCAAGCCGAAACGGCCTTGATCGTTGGCGTCCCCGTCGTTGCGGACGACGATAGTTTCTACAATGGGATTGTCAGTATCGGCCAGGGGCAAGGCGTTTATTATAAGCGCCAACTAGTCCCCTTTGGCGAGTATGTCCCTTTTGAAAGCCTGCTACGCGGCCTAATTGAATTTTTTGATTTACCCATGTCGGCTTTTAAAAAAGGGCCGAAACAAGAGCCCATGTTTGCCAAAGGGTACCAAGTCGCCCCCACGGTCTGCTATGAAATTGCGTATCCCTTTTTGGTACGTCGCCTAGCCAAAGACAGTCAGTTTATCGTCACCATCAGCAACGACGCTTGGTTTGGTCGCTCCATCGGCCCCAATCAACACCTTCAGATTGCTCAAATGCGGGCCCTAGAGAGCGGTCAATACGTTCTTAGAGCCACCAACAACGGGATCACGGCCATTATCTTACCAAACGGAGACATCAAACAGGCTGCACCTCAGTTTGAACAAACGGTCCTGTTCAACCGTTTCGAGCCGATGGTGGGCCAAACCCCTTGGACTAAATATGGCCCTTGGATTATCACCGCTCTTCTTCTTCTCTCTTTTGGCATCCCCTTTGGCCAACGATTTTTGTCCAAAAAGTAGTCGGTGTCTCTCCAGTTGAGCGCAGCAAATCTGCGCTCAACCCGCCTCTTTATCGCCTACCTCCCATATAATTAGTTAACCCACACACTATGAGTCACATTCATGACCCAAAAGGTCTATGATTGGTCTTCGCTTGGGCAAAAAACATGCATTGAACTAGGGGCTCATGGTATTCTTTTGAGCATTTATTGACCTTGGATAAACTATGACCATCGAAGAATATTACAACCCAGGTGAGATTGAGACCAAAGCACAATCCTACTGGGATAAGCATGCTTGTTTTGAAGTCAAAGAAGACAAAGACAAAGATCCTTTTTATTGCTTAAGCATGTTTCCTTACCCTTCGGGTCAACTCCATGTAGGTCATGTCAGAAACTACACTCTCGGGGATGTGATTGCCCGCTTTCAGCGCATGAATGGCAAAAACGTCCTGCATCCGATTGGTTGGGACGCCTTTGGCCTTCCCGCCGAAAACGCGGCGATCAAACACCAAGTGCCCCCCTCCAAGTGGACCAAGCAAAACATCGCCAACATGAAAGCCCAGTTCAAATCTTTAGGGCTTGCCTTTGATTGGTCCCGAGAGTTAGCGACTTGCGATAAGGACTATTATCACTGGGAGCAATGGTTATTCACCAAGATGTATGAAAAGGGGTTGGTGTATAAAAAGCAATCCATGGTGAATTGGGATCCGGTTGATTGCACGGTGTTGGCCAATGAGCAAGTGATTGATGGGAAAGGCTGGCGAAGTGGCGCTCCGGTTGAGCGTCGTCAGATCCCTCAGTGGTTTTTTAAGATTACCGATTACGCTCAGCAGTTGTTGGATGATTTGGATAAACTTGACGGCTGGCCAGAACAAGTCAAAATCATGCAACGCAATTGGATTGGGCGCTCCGAAGGGATTACCTTCTCTTTCAAGGTTAAAGAGTGTGAGCAAGTCCCAAGCTTTGACGTGTATACCACTTGCCCGCACACGGTTATGGGCATTACGTTTTGCGCGGTAGCCCCTCAGCACCCGCTTGCCACCATGGTGGGTCAATCAAACCCTGAAGTTCAAGCCTTCATTGATGAGTGCAAAAACATCAAAGTCGCCGAAGCTGAGCTTGCGACCATGGAGAAAAAAGGCATCGACACAGGCATGAAAGCCATCCATCCAATTACGGGCGAGCCGGTTGCCATTTGGATTGGTAATTATGTCTTAATGGATTATGGTTCGGGTGCGGTGATGGCCGTTCCTGGTCATGACGTTCGCGATTATGAATTTGCCAAAAAATACGGCATTGAGATTGTTCAGGTGATTGATGCGCCTGATGCCAACTTAAGCGAGCAGGCCTACACCGGCGAAGGCACCTTAGTGAACTCTGGTGAATTTGATGGTCAAAGCACCGAACAAGCTCGTGAGTCCATCATGGATAAGCTTGAGGCTTTGGACTGCGGTCAACGTGAAGTGAACTTTAGACTTCGTGATTGGGGCGTCTCGCGCCAGCGTTACTGGGGTTCTCCTATCCCCATGATTGAGTGTGGGGACTGCGGCTCCGTCCCGGTTCCAGAGAAGGACTTACCCGTGGTCCTTCCCGAAGAAGTCACCTTAGAAGGCCAAGGCTCGCCCTTGGCTAAAATGCCTGAATTTTTTGAGGTAGCCTGTCCCCAATGTGGAAAACCTGCTAGGCGTGAGACAGACACCTTTGACACGTTTGTTGAATCTTCTTGGTATTACTTACGTTATGCGTGTGTCGATCAAAACAAGGCCATGATTGACGATAGAGCCAACTATTGGGCACCAGTCGATCAATACATCGGCGGTATCGAGCATGCGATCTTACACCTTCTCTATTCTCGCTTTTTCCACAAAGTGGTGCGCGATTTAGGGCTGGTTAACTCCGATGAGCCGTTCACGCGCTTGCTGACCCAAGGCATGGTCCTCAAAGATGGGGCAAAGATGTCTAAGTCCCAAGGGAACACCGTGGATCCTCAATCTTTGATCGACAAGTATGGCGCAGATACCGTGCGCTTGTTCATCATGTTTACCTCGCCACCTGAGCAATCGCTTGAGTGGTCTGACTCCGGTGTTGATGGCGCATTTCGCTTCTTAAAACGTCTATGGCGCATTGTGGCCACGCACATCAACGAAGGACCATACGAACCCTTAGTGGTTGAAAGTCTCACTCGCGAGCAAAAGGCCTTGCGCCGTAAGCTTCATGAGACCATTGCTAAGGTTCGCGATGATTATGCGCGTCGCTATACCTTTAATACCGCAATTGCTGCCGTGATGGAGTTATTGAATGCACTCTCTGATGCACCGATGGTCAGCGCTCAAGACAAAAGCCTTCGTCATGAAGTCTTAGAAAGTGTCTTATTGATGCTCAGCCCAATTGTTCCTCATGTGACGCATGAGTTGTGGCACCTATTAGGTCATGAGCATCCAATCATGGAGCATGATTGGCCGCAAGTAGATGAGTCCGCGTTGGTCAAAGATACCCTAACCTTAGTCGTTCAAGTCAACGGAAAGGTTCGAGCTAATATTGATGTATCCGCTCACGCGGATAAAGAAAGCATCGAGCAGCAAGCCTTAAGCCATGAGGCGGTTCAAAAACATACCGAAGGCAAGACCGTACGTAAGGTCATCGTTGTGCCCAATCGTTTGGTCAACGTGGTTGCCAACTAATGAGACACTTAGGGCTGTTCATCATGGTGTGTCTGCTCTCAGGCTGCGGGTTTGCCTTACGGGGGCACAAGCTTTATTGCTCTGTGGACCAAGTGGCTTTATCTCAGGCCACCACCGCCGATCGGTTTGGGCTTCAAATCCAAGAGCGATTTGAAGCCCATGGGATTGACGTGCGCTCGGGTGATTGGCATTTAAGTCTTGGGGCACTTAGCATTGAGACTCAACCTTTGGCCTACGCGCCCAATGGTGAGCTTGCTCGCCAATCCATAAGGATGGATTTGCCTTTTGTGCTGACTCATCAAGGTGAGCGCGTGTTGGACACCAGCGCGTCAACCATGCGCCAACATGCCATCAACCCAAACACCCAACTTGCCACTCAGTATGAGTATGAAATCATCACTCATGAGATGAAAGAGGATTTGATCTCACAACTTTTGATTCAAGTGTGCCGAGGAGCTGATGCCTACACTTACCGCTAAGCAGTTGCCCAGCAAGCTAAATCCGGTGCCCTCTTGCGTGGTGCTGACCGGTCAAGATCCGTTCATGGTTCAAGAATCGGCCCGGCTCATCAAAGCAAAAGCACGCGCTCAAGGCTTTGAGCAACATCAGCTGTTCGTCATGGAAAGTGCGAGCAGTTTTGATTGGCAAGGCTTGACCGAAGCCTTGAACACCCCTCCGATGTTTGCCGATAAAATGATCGTCGAATGGGTATGGCAGACCAATAAGCTTCCAACCAAAGACATTCAAGCTTTGGCGCCGTTTGAGTTTAGCGATTGCGTGCTCATTATACGGGCTGGTTACTTGACGAAAGCGCAACTAAACGCGGCTTGGTTTAAGCCCCTATCCTCGGGGTTGGTGGTGCAGCATTGGCCCATGCAAAAGCATGAGCTTGTCAGCTGGACTCTACAAAAAGCCAAAGCGTTAAACGTTGAGCTTCCCCAAGGGGCGCCCGATTTGCTTGCTGGCCACTACGGTGAACGGGTTTACGCGCTTTCACAGCTTATCACTAAGCTTGCAGGCACCTCCCCAACGCTTGAGCAGATTCAATCGCACATGGACTCTCAATCCCAATTTGATGCCTTCGCCCTTCAATCGGCGTTGCTCCACCAAGACACCAGCCGAGTCGTTGAAGTGCTTAACCACCTTAAGCAAACCAAACAGGAGTTGACTTTGGTGCTTTGGACCATCAACCGTTTGATTGAATCTTTGATGTTGAGCTTAAAAGGTCCGTTGAGTGGCCCCGAATTAAAAGCCAAAGGGATCTGGCCAAAAGAAACGCAAGCGTTTAATCAGCTGATCCGATTGTTTGATGAATCAAAAGGGCATTCATTCATTCGCATGCTTTCAGACATCGAACAACAGTTTAAAACCGGCCAAACGCAGGTTTGTTGGCAAAACATCATGAATTTGTGCTTAATGATGATTGGTGCACTACCACACGTGCACCATTTATCCGATGCTGGATAAAAATACAAGACAAGATCCTTGTTTTAGGTTTATATTTAATAATGGAAGTGTGGAAAAAACAGGAGGAATTGCAACTTGTTCAACGAAATCGTGGGAAGTTTCTCATAGATCGGTGACTAACCATAGAAGGGTTATTATGACGCCAAACAATATACTTGACCTCGTCCTTGATGATCTTGATGATCTCAAAGCTGTTAACATCTCCCCTATCGACGTTCGAAATTTAACTCCCCTTGCTGATTATGTCGTCATTGCGACGGGTAATTCGTCACGTCATGTCGATGCCATGCGCCAACATCTTGTGACCAAGATGAAAGCTCGTGCCATTGAGCCTGTCGGGGTTGAAGGCGATAGCGAACAAGAATGGGTTTTAGTGGACCTAGGCGATGTGGTCATCCACATCATGCAACCTCGCGTTCGAGACTTTTACAATTTAGAAAAGCTCTGGTCTCAAGAACCAAGCGCACAAGCTGCAAACGCCTAGGATGGGTCACACCTTAATAGCCGTTGGCTCTGTCAACGGCTGGGCAAAAACGGCGGCCGATGATTACGTAAAAAGGCTGAGGGCCCCGTACGCGCTCAACATCATTGAAATACCAACGCCAAAGCGTTCTGGCAACAACGCACAATCCGCCATGGCAAGCGAAGCTAAAAAAATCATGGCACACATCTCGCTTAAGTCTTTTGTTGTCTTACTCGACGAGCGCGGACGACAACCCAAAACCGAACAGCTTGCTGAATTTATCCAAGACAAAATGGATCAATCCAGAGACATCGTGTTTGTTATTGGAGGGCCTGATGGGTTTGATCCGCAACTGCACCAAAGAGCGGATTATAAACTTTCATTATCTAACATGGTGATGGCGCATCACCTGGCCCGCGTGGTTTTTCTAGAGCAGTGGTATCGCGTGTATAGTTTAGCGACGAATCACCCCTATCATCGCGCTTAAGTTCACCTTGGCAAACGTCTTTCTAAAACGCTCTCTTGCAACTGATCATTGTCATCTCGGGCCGACTCATAACCGGCGGCATACGCCTTTGGGTGAAGCCAAGCATTCAATGATAATAAGTTGCGTGCATAAGTGAGATTGCTTTTGTAAGCGTCCATCCCAGATTGAAACGCTTTCCTGAGGGGCTCGCCTAACTTTTCGATCTCGCGTTCATCTTTGTTTAGGTAGTTTCGATATTGAGCTCGTCGAAACGCATAATGAATGGTACTTGCGCCGACAGCCCCAACGAGGAGTGAGCTCATCCCCAACCATTTAGACTCGTAAACATAGGCACTGATCCCTTCGCAATGGGCGGACGCATCAATATGAGTTTTGGCATCGCTGACGGACTGGAGCCAATTGGTTGGATTGATATAATCCGCCATATCCTTGTACTCTACGTCATGAAACACATAACTGCTTTCACAATAGCTACGAGCTAACTTAGCAAGAAGACCTTGGTAACCATGAACCAGAGTGGATACCCCGTATATAAATGGAAGAGCAACTTTATCGAGCATTCAACAACCTCCTTGTTAGGCTTTGCCATCGTGCTGATGGATGCTTTCTCAGTGTAATGTTTTTTTTAAGGGGAGGACAACCTTATAAATCAAAGTTGTGGGCCCCCCTAGAGATTGCTAAGCTTGATACACACCTCTTTTGCAAAGGAAATCAGGATGAAAAAAGGATGGATTTTTAGCACGCTGTTTGCCGCAGCCATGTTCTCGCAATCGTCTTTTGCCGTAGAAAAGCAACCGGTCATCGAACTCGACGAAGCCAAAGTATTCATCAATGAAATGGTCGACAAACACCAGTTCAATCGTTCTGAGCTTGAGACCTTATTTACAAATAGCCAAATACAACCAAGCATCATCAAAGCAATCTCAAGACCGTTTGAGGCCCTCCCTTGGCATCGCTATCGCCAATTGTTCGTCACCGACTCGCATGTGGCCTCAGGGATTGAATTTTGGAACCAACATCAAAGTACCCTTGAACGTGCTGAGCGCGAATACGGAGTCCCAGCTGAAATCATCGTGGCCATTTTAGGGGTAGAAACTCGTTATGGAAAACACAAAGGTGGGCATGCCGTCGTCGATGCACTATCAACTCTCGCATTTAAATACCCCAAGCGCGCTAAGTTCTTCCGCTCCGAGCTCGAGCAATTTTTGTTGCTCACCAAAGAACAAAAATTAGATCCAGCCAGCATTGAGGGCTCGTATGCCGGCGCCATGGGAGTGCCTCAGTTTATTTCCAGCAGCTACCGCCATTACGCCGTCGACTTCAATGGCTCTGGCTCGGCTGACTTGATGAACAATGTGGATGATGCCATTGGCTCTGTGGCCAACTATTTCAAGCTTCATGGGTGGGAGCCCGGGGCTTCTGTGATCTACAAAGCCGAATCCACCCAAAAAGAGGCCACCAAGACTCTCAAGCAATCCAAGAAAGCGCCAAAGCCTCAATACTCTTTAACCGAGGTGAACAACGCCGGGTTTAAGCCCGTACAGAACGTCAACCTGGCCAAAGAAAAGTTAGCGTTGGTGACCTTGGAAGGCTCAGACGGTGAAGAACACTTTTTAGGTCTGAATAACTTCTATGTGATCACTCGATACAATCACTCCAACCATTACGCGATGGCGGTGTATCAGTTGTCACAAAGACTCAAATCAGCCAAAGAAGAAGCCCGCTCTTAACTCTCTACCGTTCCAATCGGCACGCGAGCATCGTTATGCATAAGGATTTGAAATCATGAACATGCTCGCAGGCCCGACAAAGCCATAGAACCTATTGCACGCAAGTCACCGATGACGGCTGGAGCATGCTTTAGCCCTTCTCTTGCATGGTAAAGATGCGGCAAGCTTTAACTTACAATCAGATAGTTCTCAAAATCAGTGAATCAAAACACTTCTTATAAGGTAATTAACTTCTTTACTGTGTATGATCACTTATCTGTATTTTCTTCTAAAGAATCCGTACACTGGCAAAAAATGTGAGGTATGTCATGAAAACCAATAAGCTTATTAACGCCTTGGTGATAGCCAGCTTGTCCGTGAGTTTGGTGTCATGTTCTTTAGGTAAGAAAAAAGAGACGCAAGACGGTGCCCCAAAAAACCCAAAAAGTGTTGCGCATGTGAAAAATGCCGTCCCCAAAGACGAGCCTTTAAGCAAATGGGGCAATCCCAGCTCTTACGAGGTCTTTGGCAAACGATATTACCCCATGCAATCCTCAGAGGGATTTGTTGAAAAAGGGGTGGCCTCTTGGTACGGCACGAAATTTCATGGCCGTCGAACCTCCAGTGGTGAGCCATACGACTTATATGCAATGACGGCGGCGCACAAAACTTTACCTCTACCCACTTACGTGAAAGTGAAAAACATCGATAATGGCAAAGAAGTCATCGTAAAGGTTAACGATCGTGGCCCATTCGTAGGAGATCGCATCATAGACCTGTCTTTTGCTGCTGCCAAAAAACTTGGCATCTATGAGCATGGGACGGGTAAAGTCAAAATCACCGCGATTAATCCCAAGCGTTTTGCAAAAGCAAAAGCGCCGGTTAATGACTTAAGCACTCCAGTCCCTACAAAGCCTATTTATCTGCAGTTAGGCGCATTTCGTGACGAGATCAACGCCAATTTGCTCGCGGACGCGGCAAGAGCGGTCACTCAAGGATTTAATGTCGATGTCTACCCTTCTAGCCGCCGCGATTGGTATCGGGTGCGATTTGGGCCGGTCTACACCCGCACCGACTTAGAAAACCTTAAAAGCCAGATTTTGACTTCAAACTTACCTTCGCCGACGATCATCTCTGAGTGATTGTCGCCGAAATGTATAGCGATTTTCGAATCAATGGTCGGCGCTACAAACGCTATAATTAGAAAAGCCGTTAGGTTATATAGCGTCATCTGATACAATACCATCAATTCAAGAAACAGAGGTTCAACATGGCTTACCTAAAACATAAGCAGTCGTTGCTTACATTAGGCGTTACTGTCCTTGCAATGCTGTTCTCCGGCATGGTCCAAGCACGAGTCCCCGCAGCGCCCGATCTCAATGCGTCATCTTACATTTTAGTTGACTACCATTCTCACCAGGTTTTAGCCGCTAAAAATCCACATGAGTCGATTGATCCAGCTTCACTGACCAAAATGATGACCATGTACGTC
>CAYNJF010000039.1:0-19429 GCA_964397555.1 uncultured Francisellaceae bacterium | reverse complement strand
CTCTAAATCCGTGATGATGAGCTTGTTGGTGAACAACGACGCCAGCATTGCATCTTCATGGCGATCCGTCACACTGATCGCAAACCCGGCGCTTGATCCCGAGGTATTATGCAAATCAATCAGTGCTTGAGGATGAAGGCTTTCAACGATGCCCATAAACTCTTCAGCCACTCGGCGCTGCTCGGATTGTGCGCCTTTGAGGCCAAACACACGATTCATGTCGTCATTGCCTGGCAAGGTTCGAAAACTAAACCTAGGCTCCGTTAAGGAGGTTTGGACAGAGCAGATAAAGCAATAAATCGTACAATGAGGCTGTATGTTTGATTTGAGAAGTTGCTGTATGGCTTTAGCCCCCGAGGTCTCATTGCCATGCAAAAGCGTTGAAACCACTCGACAGCCTTGTTGCTCCCCTTCAATCCGAATCAACGTAGGCCCGCCAAGGTGAGACAAAAAGCTTTCAAAATCGGACTCAAACCAATCTCTGGGCGGCTTATCAATGCGTTTAATTAGGCTCAATGAAAAACTCCTAAAGCTTCCATGTTGAAACCGGCTTGTTCGATTTCATTCGTTCAAGGTACTCCATCGTCATGACTTGGCATGCTTGGGTTCGACCCATTGACTGGTCAAGCTGTTGGATTTTGGCCAATTGCCAGACACTTCCCGTTTGACCGTTTTTTAATCGGTCTTTAATAATATTTAACCATTGCTTTGAATCTTTCTCAAGCGACAGGCTTTTTAAACCTTCTTGTACCTGGGGTAATAGGTTCAGTGCTAAATCACGAGCATTCATGGACACCGGTGAGCACTGATTAGTACCAGGCCAGAGCAGGTGGGTGTTCATGCCATGTTCACAAGCTCGATAAAAATTATGTTCGGCATACATGAAAGGGAAGGCTGCCATACACGCGTCCATATGATGACGAAGGTAGGCTGCAAGCCCTAGTAAAAAGACCGTGTTTGCGATCATGTCCTTGATGGTTGGACCACTGGGCAAGGCTCTCATCTCTATGCGTAAATGACCATCGTGATGGTGATCATACACCCCTCGATTCCAACGCCAAATGGAGGATTGATGCATGCGAAGGGCACTCAACGACGGGGCCCCATATGAACTGGATTCGTCTTCAAGGACAGGCAGTAAGGGAGGGTAGAGAGAGACAAGCTCATCAAAATACTCGTAGGCACCTTTTCGATTCCACCCGTAGCCAAAGCTGACTCGGTTTGCAATTCGGTAGGTAGAATCGTGGCGAAACGGTCTGGTATCTACCGATTGTTTAAATAAAGGAATGCGTGTTTCATGCCACAAGAGATGCTCTAAAAAAATAGGTGAGTTTGAACAAATGGCCACCGCTAAAGGGGTTGCCATTTGTATGGCATTATACCAACTGGAAAACTCTTCATCTTTGACTTGGACATGAATCTGAATGGATGTGTTCGCCCCCTCTAAGGTAAGCTCATCCACCGATAATGCCAAGGACTCATAGCCCTTGATATCAATTTCAAAAGGGCCTTGACGCGTCTTTTTGATCCCTCGCGATAAGGCTCGATAACGCGCCTGCTGGGTCATGCAATCCCCCGTTAGGTCCGATAAACGAAGACTGGGCAATATTCCATTGAGGATGACGTTTGCTTTGTGGGCGCGGGCTATTTTATCGACGTTTCCTATGGCTCGAATAAAATCTTGTTCCAGCTTATCAAAGACGTTGGATTTTAATTCGAGAGGGGCAAAGTTGTACTCAAGATTATATTGGTTTAGTTCGGGTTGGCAAAGCGGGTCTTGCAAGGCATTCAATATGGCTTGGTTAGCAAGGCATGGACGAGCCTCATCGTTGATAAGGCTCATCTCAAGCTCAGTGCCGAGCATCCTGTGCCCAAGTGAAAAGTTGGGAGAGGCTAGCACTTGCTTGAGCTGACGCAAGTCCTCCAAGAGCTGTTGACGGAAAACATCATAATCGCTTTGATCAAACCATTCTTTGTCAATCGCCTGCCCCATCACTCAATCCTTGATCTGTTGATACTGAACATGCAGCCATCCAGCTGCTGCCTGAGCCGACGAATGAACCGGCCACCCCACCGATAAAAACACTTGCTCCGTACATCATGGAGCCCATCAAATAGTGTGAGGCACTAATACCATTACGATTCAGCAAGTGGTGGTAAAATGGGGAGATGATCAGGCCACCTGCAAAGCCACCGATCAGGGCCCCTACCATGCCGCCCTCTAAACAAAGCTTAGCGGAATTCGACATTGCTGCAGAAACGCCACAGCACTCCTCGATTTTTAAACAGCGCATTGAACCGGGTCCCTTTTTGTGAAAACAGCTGATCCTAACACAAAGATTTTCTAAAGTTCATCTGCACTTTTTGCTGACCTAGAAGACAGAGCCGACTGGAAGCGCTTTTGGACGACCAAAGGCATTCGACAATAAGGCACGATCTTAGTGAGAGGACTATATATAATGTATGACTTGCATGCCACGTGACCTATCCATATCACCCCTAACGCTATGGGGTGCTTTGTGCTCAGCTGTGATTGGGATGAGCCCATTGCCTGCGAGTGCGTTAAACCTATCCCAAACGCCTATGTATCTGAGTGGGAATGTTCAACCCAACATCTTTTTCGTATTTGATGACTCAGGCTCCATTGATTGGGAAATTTTGACGAACCCTTATTGGCATCATTGCAGTTACGATCCCAATGCCTCGAATAGTTTTTCCAGCTCTGACTGTGGTTGGATCATCACTGAAAATTTATACCGATCTTATTCAGGCGGTTATCGATATTTTGAATACATATACGCCCATTCAGATAATCGATACGACGATGATTGCTCTGGTGGCTCGGCTAACGCTGTGGAGTCATGCCCAGCCGTTTTAGATAAGGACTGGCGAGTTTTAAGCTCAGATCTGAACGTGGTTTATTACAATCCATCCACTGATTACACGCCCTGGCAAGGAGCTTGCCTCTTAGATGGCACCTTATGCGCCAATGCTTCGTTTACAAGCGCTCGCTCGAATCCACGAGAAGGCAGTGATGGCTACTCGAGCACTCGAAATCTGAATGGCTTAAGTTATCATGTGTGGATTGATGATAGGGGGTTTAGCTCCAATCGACCTCGTCGAGGCTCGAACAGTAATGCCACCTCAACGCCTAATGGCCAAGTTGACTTGTGGGATAGTCACATTGATGTGACGTTTGATGCGACTGAAGTAAGAGTCTCAAGCATTACGTATAACCCCAATGCCAGTGGCTTGAACCAAACAACCACATTACTGGCCACATTGAATGATCCAACGGCTTGTTACAATGCTTTAGGCCCTCAAAACAACGTTCGAGACATTGCCAATGGTAGTTTGAGTGTGACTAGCACCGGCTCGGCGGGCTGTCGAACCATCGATGAGGCCAAGACCAATGCGGCGAATTGGTTTTCTTATCACCGGCGACGTGGCTTAGTCGGCAAACACGTCATCGGCGAGATTTTGAACGACTATCCAGACTTTCGTTATGGGATCAGCGTGCTCAATGATGATGAGTCGTTTTTCGTCGAGATGCCTGGGGCCAATGATAACATCGCCACCCATAACGCAAGCCTTCTAGCCTCGTTGTATGATTTTCAGTGGCCAGCGGCCGGCACCCCTTTACGCCAAGGGTTAGAGCGAGCAGGGCGTTACTACGAGGGAACGTTAGCCTCGCACCCAACGACCCCGATTACCGATGCCTGCCAACAGAACTTTACGGTCTTACTCACCGATGGGTTATGGAACGGACCGGCTCCAAGTACCGTCTCTGGGGATGTTGATGGTGATGGCATTGCCTCCACCGTGGCGGATGTGGCCAGGCATTACTACTTGCGTGATTTGTCTCCCCTCGATAACAAAGTGGTGGCCAATCCCTTTGATCCGGCCACTTACCAGCACATGGTTTCCTTTACCGTCGCCTTTGGCGTCCGTGGCTCTTTAGTGGATACGGATCAAGATGGGTGGCCGAACCCTGTGCTTGGTGAATCATCAAACTGGGGCAATCCTTTTTCCTCTAACGCCGCCAAAGTTGATGACTTATGGCACGCCGCGTTTAATTCAAAAGGGTTTTATTTCTCCGCACAAACCCCAGAGGATATTGGCTCTCAGCTCTCTGAGGCGCTTCAAAATATTTCGCAACGCATTAGCTCATCGGCCAGTGTGGCTCAAAACTCCACAACACTCCAGGCAACCTCGGCGGTATATCAAGCTCGTTTTCACAGCGACAGTTGGAAAGGTGAGCTCTTGGCTTACCCGATTGATTTAGACGGTGAGGTATCAAATACACCACTTTGGAACGCAAGCTGTTTACTCACGGGGGGCACATGCACATTACCAGCCGGGACGCATAATGCCAAATCACCTTCCTCACGTGTAATCATTACTCGAGCCTTTGATGGCACTCAGCAAGGCGTCCCTTTTGATTTGCCAAGTAGTTATGATGCCTTCAAAACCGGCGGTTCTTTGCCCACTCGTTTGTATGACTATTTAAGAAGCGCCCCTTTTGACCCCAACACGACCAACCCAAGTGAAATCTCTCAAGTGGCCGCTTACGGTCAAGCATTGACCGATTATCTTCGTGGAGTGCGAACTCAAGAAGAGTCTCAAAACGGCGTGTATCGATTCCGTGATCGAGCATCAATCCTTGGGGACATTGTTCATTCCGATCCATTGTACGTCCCAGCTCCTCTGCGCTTTTATCCGGACTCTTTGGAGTCATCGCCATATTCCGCATTTAAAGCTTCTAAGCAAAGTCGTCCCCCTATGATTTACACGGGTGCGAATGATGGCATGCTCCATGGATTTAATGCCTTAACGGGTGAAGAGTTGCTGGCTTACGTCCCAGGGCATCGAGAAATATGGAGAAAACTCAGTGATTTTGCTTCCACCAATTACACCCACCAATACACCGTAGATGGCAGCGCTCAAGAGAACGATGTTTTCGTGGATGGCGCATGGCGTACCATTTTGGCTGCAGGCCTTAGAAATGGTGCTCAAGGGCTTTACGCACTTGATATTACGGATCCCTCAAGCTTTTCTCAAAACAATGCCGATTCGATCTATATGTTTGAGTTTTCAGACGAAGATGATCCTGATGTTGGTTATATTCATGGACAAGTCACCATCGCAAAGGTGCGAACTGGCGCAGGCGGCTCAAGCTGGGCACTCATCTTTGGCAATGGGTATAACAACACTCAAGCCGATGGCTTTGCCAGCACAACCGGGCGGGCATCCTTATTTGTTTTATTCATTGAACAAGGCTTAGATGGCTGGAGTGCGGGCGATTATGTCAAGCTCGAAGTAGGTCCTTCCGATGTTGCAAACCCGAATGGTCTAGCCGCTCCATACGCCATTGATACGGATGGTGATTACATCGTCGATGCAGTCTATGCTGGTGATTTAAATGGGGTCATGTGGAAATTTGATTTAAGTGCACAAGATCCAAATAGTTGGCAATCGTATGCGCTTTTCGAAGCATCACAAAACGTCGCTGGCGATCAACCCATCACCACCTCCCCAATCGTTGGCCCTCATCCCAATGGGCTCAATGAAGGTGTGATGGTATATTTCGGAACAGGAAAGTATCTTGAAAGCAGCGACAATGATCCAACTGGCGCAACCACTCAAACGTTTTATGGCATCTGGGATAAACTGGATGGAAGCAGTGTTTCGAAAAGCCAGTTGTTGTCTCAATCCATCCTTAGCGAAGTGTCCGTCAATGTAGATACCGATGGCAATGGCAGCCCTGATACCACCTATGAGTATCGACAAGTGAGTGATAACGCCATTCAATGGGAAGCCCCAGATAGCCCTTCTGATCCAGCTCAGCACCGAGGATGGATGATGGATCTCATTGTCGCAGGCTCAGCTGAAAATCGTGGTGAACGAGTCATCTTCAGGCCACTGCTGCGCAACGATAATATTATCTTCAATACCTTACTGCCTTCTCAATCAGAGTGTGATTTTGGTGGTGACAGCTGGGTGATGGAAGTTTCGGCCGAAAATGGCGGGCAGATTTCCGTGACGCCCTTTGATGTCAATCAAGATGGTCAGTTCACGAGAGCCGATTACATTTTAGTGCCAGATATGGATGGTGATGGAGTGGCTGATTCAGTGCCCGCTGGTGGGCAAAAATCAACGGTTGGGATTACCCCAACCCCAGCGATTTTTATGGCCGCTGATAAGCGCAAAGAAATCAAAGTGCTTTCAGGCTCAACCGGACTCGATACCATCGTAGAGAACCCAAACAGCGGCCCATCTGGTCGCCAAAACTGGCGCCAGCTGCAGTAGTTATTCGCCGGTCTCCTTGGCCGTCTTTTCTGAAAGTTTTCTTAAATATTCAACTTCATCCACCGTGGATTCTCGCCCTAGTCGTTCGTTGTCCTGAGGGAAGCGACCAAATCGATGAATGACCTCACGATTTTCTCTAGCCTTTTCATACCAGGCTTGATAGAACGGTTTGGCTTGAGGATTAGACAGCTGAGTCAATCGCTCATAAAGTGCTAAGGCTCTTGATTGACGTTCCAATGACTCTGCGAGCATCAAGGGATGGTAAAAGAAAGCACGCTCAATGAGGGTAAGATCCGCATCTTGATTCATTCGGATCCCCTGGGTGGCTAACGTTAACGCTTTTTCCTGGTAGTCGGAAGAAGGCTTAATCGTAGTTTTAAGCTCAGGTGCCATTTGATCGAGCAAGATGATCAGAGCCAAACGTCCTCTTGGGTGGAGGGCCCAATGATCAATGCTATCGCCAACAGCTTGCTCAATGTCAGTACGAAAATTCATATCAAGCGTTTTGGTCTTTTCAGGGGATGAGTTGGACCAGAATCTTAAACGCTCTTCGGTGACTGTGCTTGCATCCTTTTGATCGCCAAACCAGTAAAGGACAATCTCTTCCGCTCTGGGGTAAGTTTCAGGTAGGGGACTTCTTTCAGGCGAGTCGCTGACAAACCCATAAATCATGAACCCAAAGCCTGCAGTGATTAACCCCATGCCAATGAATCCAAAAATGAAGTGCCAACGTGTGATGGTGGATTGGAACATATTCAGTCTCTAAATCAAAAGGTATCTTAAAAATAGCAAATTTGAGACCACTGTGACCACCCATGCAATCAGTCAATACGGTAACTTGGATGACTGAGTATGCATTTTTCACTATAGTGGTGTGAATTTATTCAAAGGAGTCATTATGAGCACGCATCAACCTAGCTACAGGCCCGCTCTTACCCCGTACATGATTGTGCCAGACGCTCAGCGAGCGATTGATGTCTATCGTGAGGCATTTTGTTTTGAGCTTTGTAAAGATCCCCTGATTGAGGGTGATCAGGTCTTACAAGCTGAAATGTTTTATGGACAAGCGCAGATTATGTTCGCCACCGAGGGAGCTTGGGGTGATCCGAAACAATCGCCATCGACTGCAAAGCGCCCGACCCCTATTTCATTGTATGTGTACGTAGATCAGGTTGATACGTATTTTAAAAGAGTGGAATCCTTTCCTGGTATGCATGTGCTCGAAGCGCCTGTGGATACCTTTTGGGGAGATCGTATGTGCCGTATTCGTGATCCCTTTGGCTATGAATGGTCCTTTGCGACCCCGATAAAAGCCTGATGAGTGAGGCTGTGACCTGGCCAGTTGAAGATAGGCTTAAAGTGCTTTGGGGCGACATGGATGCTTTTGCGCACGTCAACAATGTGCGCTACTTCCGCTGGTTTGAGCACATTCGTATCGAATACTTTAAAGCCCTGGATCATGGCTCTTTGATGTCCAATGAGGGTGTGGGTCCTATTTTGGCTCACTCCTCCTGTGACTTTAAAGCCCCGGTCACTTTTCCAGATGAGGTGCTAGTGCGCGCCAAAGTTGTCAAGCTGGGTCAAAAATCCATCACTCAACACTACGAAGTTGTCTCCCAGACAACCGGTGCTTTGTGCGCAACGGGCATTGGGATCATTGTTATGATGGATTATAAGAAGGGCGTCTCGATTGAGCTTGAACCATCCTTACGAGATAAAATCCAAGCGTTAGAGGGACTTAATCCTCTTTGATTTGTTGAATCTCTGAATACACCCAATGACTCTTATGGGCTGATCCAAATTGATTGGTTAGCTTGGAGCCTTTGAGCTCTTTAAGCATCGCTTCGATGGCTTTAAAATTATCTCTAAGATACGTAAAAGCCTCTTGAACGTGATGAACTTGATCCTCGTAACGAATGCCTTGAGGGTTATCCTGGGCCGCGTGTTTATCTGGATGAAACTTTTGGATCAGACGATTGCGCGCCACTCGGCACTCTTTTAAACTTGCCCCCATCGGCAAGCCAAGGACTCGATAGGCTGCCGTGGTCAGCTTAATGGTTGGTTGCGCTTTCATTAACCAAGCTCTATAAATTGCGAGAGATCGAGATTTCCATCACTCGGTGCATTAGGGATGGTTGCCACATGCATTTGTTCACTGGCTTGACCAAACTCATCAACCTTATCAACGAAGACATGCGCCTCAGAATCCACACGTTCAACGCGAACCTGATGCGAGTCTGGACCCAGCTTTTCAAGCAATGGACCAAGGTTAACGGTGTCATGGTTGCCCCAATCAAACCCCTCAATCACATCAGCGCCCTTAAGCAGGGTATGCTCGGAGATTTCAAATTGCGAAGACTGTTCACGTAAAGATTCCATTGATGTATCAGGAAAATCGAGACTGTTCATATCCATCAGATTGGAGAGGCTTTGCATCGACTCAAAACCATCTGCATTCGCAGTCCACTGACTCTGTATGGTAAAGTTTTCCGCCTGCAGATCTAATTGAAGCGAAAAGTCACTGAATTGGAACTCACTGTTTGTCGTCAAATTCAAATGTGTTTGTGGGTAAAATTGCTCGACCGACAGCATTTCATCCATGGCATCGGATAATTCAAAACTCAATGAGTCCGCATGCCCCTCAATCCACCCTGATAAAATTTGGGCATCGCTTTGAGGGATTTCGTTCCAATCCAAATTTTGGGCCCACTCAAACAGCGAATCATCATCATTAAAATTAGGCTGCATGGCCATCAGTGGAATCGAGGTATTCGCCAAACCTTCGATCACTTTGCCATAAAAACTTTCAACCACCATCGGATCTGAAAAATCATTCAATCCTTGCTTAGGGGCTGTCTGAGCTAAGCTTTTAGCAAGTTCATGGAACGGAACCAAAGCCGTTAACACCTTTACGGTTGTTTGATGAGTGAGTCCAAGTGATTGTTCAACCAATATTTTGCCCTCTTTGACAGGCATGCCCTCGATGCCATTGGCATCCAGCTCCAAACGAACTTGCGTTTGACCAGGCAGACGATACGGTTGGACTTGAGCATCCATAACAAGGTTTAACTCCCCTTGCCCCTCACCTTGTTGATGCGAGAGCGTGATGTCATTGACAAAATAACCATCACTGCCTTGAAAGACATCGACGTGCTCCGTTCGTATGGGGGTAAAATCTTCACCAAACCAACCTAAGGTTATCTCAAACCCTTCAGGCACCAAGGTCGGAGGTAAAAAGATCATCGAGCCTTCTAAATCATCAATCCCTAGTCGTTGGAGATCCTTACCTTGCACAAGCTGCTCTTGTGAATAGACATAAATCACAGCCTCTAAGGTTGTGTATACCGACTGCTCACCCATCGTCTGTGCAATGGCCTGATAATCAATAAACCCATTCGCGTCCAGTAAAAGAGGGTATTGATTACCCATAAAATCCACCCCAAATAATTGGGCCGGCTTTGAAGCCTGGGCGTCCTCTGTAGCCCCCATACCGTTGACGGCTAAAGGGGTGGCAAACCAAGGCCTCATATCAAAATCAAACACGGGATCACTAAACCCAAGCGTGGGTACTTTAACGGCCAACGAGAGATCCGACTCAGGCATCGCCTTAAGCTCTGAACGAATGTCCAGGCGAATCAAGCCCTGTGTGTTTTGCCAACCATCAGGCAGACCTTGAATGACGCCTGCGTTAGCCAATGTGGCAAACTCAGGGTGGTGCAACCCCTTCTCCAAGCCCGATGAGCTCATGGAGGTGACCGTGAGCAGTTTTGACATGGTGCAACAACCTCAGAAAATACTATGTTATAAGGTTAGCTCATTTTGGGGTGGTTCAGGATAGATCGAGCCATGACAAACGCCTGAATACGAGCCTCGGTCTGTTGGCGGATCAATTGGCTAAGGGCGTTTATCGTGGCACCTGTGGTTAACACGTCATCCACTATCCCTACACGCTTAAGTGGCGGCAAATGACCCACAGACGCAAAGGCATGGCGAATGTTGGCTTTGCGTTGATGTTTGTTGAGCTTGGCCTGATTGACTCTTTTTTCTTGGCAGATAAACACGTTTTCAATAACCGGCACTTGCCAGCATTGGCCAAGGACCAAGGCCAACTCAAGAGCGGGATTAAACCCTCTTTTTTTAAAACTCTGTCGGGTGGTTGGGACAGGTATGAGTGCGCAGGGTGGATCAACGTGAATGCGCTCAGCAAACGTTTGGGCCAAAAATTTTGCCCAATAAAGTCGCTTCTTGAATTTAAGATGGTGCATGATCATTTCAATGTCGTTTTGATAGCGCCAAAGCGGTTTTGTGGTAAAAAGCGGACCATATTCATAGCATTGACCGCAAAACGATACATCGAAGCTATGTGGAAGCCCGCATCGCTGACAGTGGTGCTCAATCACAGGCAGTTTTTTTTGACACGAGCTGCACACTAAGTCCCCTTGAAGACGCTCACAGAGCAAGCACGACTGTTCAACCCGAAGGTTCATCCATTGATCAATAAGACGATGCATGAAAGAGCTTTGTTTTGTCTTACGTAAATTGGTGTTCATTTTCCATACAAGCGTTCAGTTTTTAGTCATTTAGTTTGATCGTTATTGGCTCTTGAGTGATGATGAGCTCCTTAAAAAGGAGGCTCCATGAGTGAAGAAGTTTGGACCCGAGATAAAGCCCATGCCCTGTTCGCACAGCCCATGATGGATTTACTGCATCAAGCCCAGTCCATTCACCGACGTCATTTCAATCAAAATCAAGTACAGCTGTCAAGTTTATACAGCATCAAAACGGGCAGTTGCCCCGAGGACTGTGGGTATTGCTCTCAATCAAGGCACCACAAAACCAACATTCAAAAAGAATCGCTTGTCGATCTTGATAAGGTATTGGCGCGTGCTAAAGCCGCCAAAGCCCAAGGGGCTTCCAGGTTTTGCATGGGAGCCGCTTGGCGCTCCCCCAAAGATCATCAGCTTGATAAAGTCATTGAAATGGTGAAGGCGGTGAAAGCGTTAGGGCTTGAGACATGCGTTACCCTTGGGATGCTCAAAAAGGACCAGGCTCACAAACTAAAAGAGGCTGGCCTTGATTTTTATAATCATAATTTAGACACCTCAGAGAATTATTATCGTTCTGTGGTGACCACCCGGACCTATCAAGATAGACTGAATACCATCGAGCACGTCAAAGATGCGGGGATTCATGTATGCTGCGGTGGGATATTAGGCTTAGGGGAGACTCAGAGCGATCGTTTAGATTTTTTGGTACAATTGGCGAACATGGATCCCCAGCCTAAAAGTGTTCCTATCAATCAGCTGATGCAAGTTGAAGGGACGCCTCTTGGCCAGCAGCCTCATTTAGATGAGCTTGATTTTATACGATACATTGCCCTGGCTCGGATCATGATGCCACAGAGTCATGTTCGATTGTCGGCGGGTCGTACTGAGATGAATAAAAGCATGCAAACCTTGTGTTTTTATGCCGGAGCCAATTCGATTTTTGTCGGAGAAGTATTGTTGACTACCCCAAACCCAAAAGACAATGAAAGTCATAAGCTTTTGACCCAGCTTGGAATGGTAGGCGTATGAGTTACGTTGATGTGTTTGACAAGGCCCAGGTGCAAGCCTCATTTTCACGGTTTGCTAGCACCTACCAAGAACATGCTTTTTTGCAAAAAGAAATTGGTCGACGCTTAATTGAGAAGGCGCGCATGCTCAAAGCCTCACCTCGTGTCATTCTTGATCTTGGTGCGGGCTCAGGGATCACGAACGACATGCTTTTTGAAGCGTTCCCTAAGGCTCAAGTCATTGCCTTAGATCTTTCATACCCAATGCTTGAGCGCAACCAACAGTCACGAGGACTTTGGCGCCATTTCACCAAGAAAATACAATTTATTCAGGCGGACATGGAGTCGCTACCATTAAAACCTTCCTGCGTCGACATGGTATTCTCCAATTGTACGCTTCAATGGGCCACGGATTTGGAATCGGTCTTTTCCCATATTAAGCGAGTTTTAAAACCAGAAGGAACTTTGTTTTTTTCAACTTTTGGCCCACAAACTCTCAAAGAAATGAAAACACTTTGGTCTCAAGTCGACGACTTTGAACATGTGCATCCGTTTGTGGATTACGATGCGTTAGGAGACGCCTTGGGGAATATGGGCTTTTTAAATCCTGTGATGGATTTAGATACCTTAAACGTCACCTATACCGACTTTGCTCGCTGCATGGGTGATTTAAAAAACACCGGAGCTCGCAACCTTCATGCCAATCGTCGCCGTGGTCTAACTCCACCTTCGAAGATAAAACAGCTCAAACAACGATTTGAGGAGGTGGTTCAAGCCAAAGGGGTTTTTTCACAAACGTGGGAGGCCATTTACGGTCACGCCATTTGTCAAAAACCGACTGAGTCTGATATCTCTATTAAAACACTTAGAACGTAGTCAAAAAAAAACCGGCTAAGCCGGTTTTATCAGTGCATCGTGCTTTCATCCCCTCGAAATCCAGCCACATAATCAGCGTGACCTTGACGCCAACCACCGAGCCATTGGCCTCTGACTTCGTTGTTTCTATAGGGGCAATTTTCTTGAGAGTGTCCTTTAATGCCTTGTTGATATCCTTGTTTGTAGGCTTTTTGTTCTGGTTTTCGCTTAGTTCCTTTCATCATCGACCTCGCGTTTTAGTCAAAATAAATGTCCCGTTGCGGGACAAGACACACTTTCATCATAACGGCTTGATGCTAAAAAAAACAGTGGTCATGCACAAGCAAGGGAATATTGATAAGCATATGATTTCATACAATTTTACCAATTACATTTTAAGTATAGCTGAAAAGATGCCCCCCTTTTGACCCATCACTGGACCCAGATTCGTAGGTATTTTTATCAAAACAAGAGCTCTTCTAAGTAAGTGAGTGCCCATTACTGAAATGAAACGGAGAAAACTCGCCTGCCCCCTGTTAGCGAAGTGAGTGTTTTGGCTTGGTGCTCATAGGCTCATCTTCACCATACCAACGCACAGATTTTGCTGCTTCTAACATTTGTGAAAATAAGGGAGTGTTGAACATGGCGAAGGTAAATGCGCTGCCTAAGAGAGCGGCTTGAGTTAATTCAACCGTATTGAATTGCCATCTATCCTCACCATCCGTAGGCGGATAACTGCTTTGATGAACTTCATAAAACATCGATGATGATATAATGAAAGTGCCAACATGCTCATTGCTCAACTCTCTCAAACTCGTATATAGCCGCATCATGCAATGAAACACATCACAAACTAAGCGCAGCCCAAAAGAGAAAGGGGGAGAAAGCCATTTGAGCCAATCCCTCAAGCTATCGAAGGCGTTGCTGATTGAGTGATGTGTGTATTGATGGATGTGCCAAATAAGGCCAAACATAAGCACGGAGGCAAAGCAGATGAAAGCGGCCCATATCAACACTAAACCACGTAGAATTCGAGCTGGCCAACGCATAATCACCCCCAATATTTTGCGAGCAAACGTTAACAGATGTTTAACCTTTATACAAAAAATCTTTTAGAAAAGGATCTCCCCGAAGGGAGATCTGAGGCTTAGGCGGCTTCAGTGAGGCCATGATGCTTTAGCAGTGGCTCAATGGAAGGCTCTCGTCCACGAAACGCGCTAAAGAGTTCTGAGGGCTCTTGGCTGCCGCCTTTTTCAAGGATTTGAGTCAGAAAGGCTTGGCCGGTTTGGGCATTGAAGATCCCTTCTTCTTCAAATCGTGAAAAAGCATCTGCAGAGAGAAGCTCCGCCCACAAATAGCTGTAATAACCAGCGGCGTAGCCACCGGAGAAGATATGATTAAAACTATGCTGGAAACGATTGTAACTTGGCGCAGGGATCACGCCATACTTTTCACGCACGTCATTCAACACCGCTTGAATCTGCATGCCTTTTTGGTAACCGTGATGCATTTTAAAATCAAACAAAGCAAACTCAAGTTGTCGAATAATAAACAACCCTGCTTGGAAGTTTTTCGCTTGCTTCATTTTATGGAGTACATCGTCTGGAAGTGGCTCTTTGGTCTCAATGTGTTCACTGATCAGCAACAACGCTTCTTTTTCCCAGCACCAGTTTTCCATAAACTGACTCGGTAACTCCACCGCATCCCATGGCACGCCGTTGATCCCAGAGATCCCTGGATAATCCATTTGAGTCAGGATATGGTGAAGGCCGTGACCCACTTCATGAAACAAAGTAATGACTTCGTCATGGGTTAAAAGAGCAGGCTTTCCTGGCGCGGCAGGCGTAAAGTTAGCCGTAATGTAAGCAACGGGCGTCTGGGAGCCATGCTGGTTGACCATGCGCACACGACACTCATCCATCCAGGCCCCTGAACGTTTATGAGCTCTGGCAAACAAGTCAAAATAAAACTGACCTCTAACCTGGCCGTTGCTGTCTTGTACTTCGAAAAAGTCGACATCTTCATGATAGGTATCGACGTCTTCTCTTCGTACAACATGCATGCCATAAAGACGGCTCAAGATTTCAAACAGACCATCGGTGACTTTAGACAACGGGAAGTAGGGCCTTAGAGCCTCTTGTGACAAGTCGTAGCGTTTGAGCCTTAGCTTTTCTGAATAAAACGCGATATCCCAAGGTTCAACGTCATCACTGTTGTAGTCCTCTTTGACAAAGGCTTTCAGCTCGTTAAAGTCACGCTCAGCGAAGGGTTTAGCTTTGGCCGCCAGATTTTCTAAAAAGCCGATGACTTCGTCTGGTGTGTTGGCCATTTTGGTGGCAAGCGAGTATTCAGCATAATTGTCAAACCCAAGGAGGCGGGCAAGCTCAAAGCGAGTGGCCAAGATGTCATCCATCAAGGCGGAGTTATCGAATTTACCTGCATCGGGGCCTTGATCGGATGCTCGGGTAGTGAAGGCACGATAGATGGTTTCTCGCAACTCTCTGTCTTCAGCGTAGGTGATGATGGCGTGATAACTAGGAAAATCAATGCCAAACCGAAACCCATCTTGACCTTTGTCTTTTGCTGAGGCTTTTGCGGACTCAATGGCGTGTTCTGGCAGACCTTTTAGACGGTTTTCATCTTCAATCAGCATCGACCAATGATCAGTTGCATCCAACACATGATCAGAGAAGCTTGATTGCAGCTTGGACAAATGTTGCTTGAGCTCACTAAAGCGCTCACGATCACTCTTTTCAAGAGCAACCCCTGCCAACTTGAAGTCGCGCAATGCGTTGGTGATCACTTTTTTCTGGGCGATATTAAAGTCTTTAAACTCAGAGGAATCGTGAATGGCTTGATAGGCCTGGTAAAGACGTTCATTTTGACCAATCTTGGACGCATACTCTGATAGTTTTGGTAGGCATGCGTTGTAAGCATCTCTTAGCTCTTGGGTATTTAACACGGAGTTAAGATGGGAGACCGGAGAGAAAGCGTTGGACAGTGCATCGTCCATCGCATCGATGGGCTCAATCAAATCTTCCCAAGAGGCTTTACCTTGATCGAGAAGCTTTTCAATCGCTTTTAAGTTTTTTTCAATAAGCTGCTCAATGGCTGGCTCAACGTGTTCGGGCTTTATTTTTGTGAATTCAGGTAAAGGTAAGTTAATCAGCAATGGATTTAACATAGGCTCTCCGAGTCGAAAAAGTGACCATACCAACTGACAAGTGATGATTGATGGGTATGGGGTTGATGAGCTAAAGTAAGCATAGTCTGCCAAACTTTCAACTGACTCACAATAAGCAAAGCTATGACTCAAAACTATGATTTGATTGTCATCGGAGCTGGCTCCGGTGGTATGGCCTGCGCCATAAAAGCCCGTCAACTTGGCGCCAATGTTTTACTGATTGAGAAGGGCGCCATGGGAGGGACCTGCGTGAATGTGGGGTGCGTTCCCAAAAAAATCATGTGGTTTGCAAGTCATGTGGCTGAGGTTGCTCGAAATGCCAAAGGGTATGGCTTTTCTGGGATACAGCCCAGTCTTGATTTCAAGTATTTGGTCGACAAGCGACAGGCCTATATTAAAAATATCCATGCTGCTTATCAAAGACGCTTTGATTCTCTTGATATGGATGTCATCGAAGGTCACGCCCAATTTGTTGATGCACACCATGTAAAGGTAGAAGATAAAACGTACTCGGCCAAACATATTCTGATTGCCACGGGGGGCTATCCCGTTTTACCGGACGTCCCTGGCAGTGAGCTTGGGATTACCTCAGATGGTTTTTTTGAGTTAGATTCGCTTCCTAATAAAGTCGCGGTGATCGGGGCCGGTTACATCGCTCTTGAATTTTCAGGGATGCTCCAAGAGCTCGGGGCCAACACCCATGTTTTGTTAAGGCATGACCGACCGATTAGAAGCTTTGATCCTATGCTTTCTGAGTACGCAAAAAACGCGTTACTCCATCAGGGAGTCCAAGTTCATGAGCAATCGTCGGTCACGGCCCTAAGTGCCCAACCTAATGGTCAGATAAGCATCGAAACGCAAGGGTCTCAGCTGCATGATTTTGATTGTGTGATCTGGGCGATAGGGCGCAAACCAAACCTTGATGGCCTTGGGCTAGACGCCCTTGGCCTTGAGGTTAATGACAAGGGACTGATTGATACCGATGAGATGCATCAAACTAAAATCCCTAGTATTTATGCCGTTGGTGACATCTCCCCTTATCCTGATTTAACCCCCGTCGCCATTAGGGCCGGGCGTAGGTTGGCTGCCCACTTGTTTGGCGATGAGCTTCTTGAGCTTAAGACAGAGATAATTCCTACCGTTTTGTTTTCTCACCCGCCCATAGGCACCATCGGACTAACGGAAGAACAAGCTAAATCAAAGTATCAACATGTTCAGGTTTATCGATCAAAATTCAAACCTATGTTTGAGTCGATGACCGAAGAGCCTGGGACCTTTGAGATAAAATTGATCACCGAGGGAGAAGCACAGAGGGTGATTGGACTTCATTGCGCAGGCTTTGGGGTGGATGAAATGATGCAAGGCTTTGCCGTTGCCATGCGCATGGGCGCGACATTAAAAGACTTCCATGAAACGATCCCCATTCACCCAACCTCCTCTGAAGAAGTGGTGCTCATGTCATGATAAGACCCTTTCAAGGCATCATGCCCACAACCCATAAACACGTTTATGTCGATGAAAGTGCTCAAGTGATCGGTAAAGTCACGCTAGGTGATCACAGTTCGGTTTGGCCTTGTGCCGTCCTTCGGGGTGATGTTCACTCGATCGAGGTTGGCCAATACACCAACATTCAAGATGGAAGTATTTGTCACGTCACCCATGACAGTGAGTATTGCAAGGGTGGTCTAGGCTTATCCATTGGCCATGAAGTGACCGTAGGCCATCAAGCCATGCTGCATGCCTGCACCATAGGCGATCGTTGTCTGATTGGTATGCAGACCATTGTGCTCGATGGAGCCGTTGTTGAGGATGAGGTCATGATAGGAGCTGGCTCACTGGTCTCACCCAACATGAGACTTGAAAGCGGTTACCTCTATCTTGGTCGACCATGCAAAAAAATACGGGCGCTTACTCAAGAAGAAATCGACTTTTTCCACTACAGCGCTCACCATTACGCCAAGCTTGCCTCAAAATATTAAGATTAACGTTTGATTCTTCTCATCAGCGGTGCCGCCAGGCACCGCTAGGGCACATTAGAGAGGTCTGGGTTGATCTTGCGGGTCTATCGTTTTGTCAAAACGCTCAACTATTTTGTGATAGCAAGCAACATAATAGTGAAATAGAAACGCGTAAAGCATGGTAAGGCAAACACCAAGTATAAGTGCCCACAATGCGAAATTAAACATGAGCAAATAAACCATGGTAAGCAAAATAAGATAAGGGGTCGCAATAATTAGATAGCTCAAAAAGCTCGAGATCAAATATTTTCTTAAGCGCTTTGTGTAGACCAAGCTCGTTAGCACCGATGCTTTAAGCCCTTTTTGGGCGTGCACGATTTCAATCACAACGAACATAAGTCGATACGTGGCATAAATGGAAGCGAGCAAGTATAAGACCATTAATATTAATAGGATCATCCACTCAGCATCGAACGAGTAACCTGAAATCATCCAACGAAAATAAGTCGGCACAACAACGATTAAGAGACAACCAAGCGTTAATCCCGCTTTCGCGATGGAAAACCCAATGTATTTTGCTGCACGGATGAATGTCTCTGAGCTGATCTCCTTTTCTCTTGATTCATCGATGATGTACAGCCCGGCAAAAAGAAGAGCGGCATAAGCGATAATGTTCACTAACGTATTGTTGCCAATCAATATCATCACAGGAAAAACCAACAATCCAATCAAAAGAAGTTGATTTTTATAATGCTGTTTAAACGAGGCTTTAGCGATCTGAAACGGACTTGTCATGACTTTTATTAAGTTTTGAAGATGGCTAATTTTAACAGAGAATGTCGCCGGATCAATTTGACTTAGTCGTCATACCTAAGTATTTATTTGCGATAACCCATGACAAGGTGCGCATGCACAGTATGATGAGCTAGGACAATGCCATGCAAAAGCCATAGCCCATCATTAAGCCATGGCCTTTATCCTTGTGAATCAAATTTGATTAGGAAGCTTTAGGCTTTTTATGAGGTTGATTATCACTTGGGCCCACACCTGGATTCAGATGATCATCACTATTCGGATGATCATCACTATTCGAATACAAACAATCGAACGCATAATGAAGGCCTTTGTTGCCTAGCTCTATTGCTTGGATCCCAAGGAGACTTCCCATAAAAAACTTTGCAACATCTCCTGCAGGGATGTCTTCTTTAACGCATGGAAAGCCCTCACTATTAAATTTGCGATGAAGGACATAGAGCTGTGTTAACACGGCCGCAGACATAAACTTTATCCCGTGCTTAAGATAGAAAATATGAAAAGCATCGAAAGCTTTATTTAACCTCTGTGTGGCCCCAAAAAATTGTTCTTTTATACTCATGATCAAAAATCTCTCTAGATGTTCATCCGCTCTAATTTAATATAAGTAGCAAGTTAATCCATTACTAAAACGGTGAGCATGATAGCACGATGGGGTAGGGTGGGGCATGAGTTAAGTTGATATGCTTATCATATATTTCAGGCAAAAAAAAAGCCCTAACAACGTTAGGGCTTCGAATAAAACGCCTGGCAGCG